>JAGTSE010000040.1 GCA_018261615.1 Pseudomonadota bacterium
AAATCAGTAGATCATAAAACTCTATGCCTGTCTCCTTTTCTGGGGATTCATCAGCCCGAAGGGGTAAGGCTCAGGGATGAGCCGAATAAAAAAGCCAACGCACATGCAGCTTGAAGTATGACGGGTATATATGGTCTGGCGACCGATTTTATACGTCATCCTGACGCATAATCTTCGTCTGAATAGCAGGCGGGCGCAGTTGCGGTTGATCCAGGGGTGAATATATGCGTGCCGGAAAAGGATTTTGCTTTCTCCCTCCGGCACGTAAGACAACGCTCAGGTCTGCGGCACGTTACGCTTTTTTGCGCAACATTTGGCTAGCCCGCTTTTTGCTCTGGCAAATGTGCGGCGATATAACGCTCGTAGCGGTTTGCTTTCAGCCGCGTTAAATCCACCAGCACCAGTCCATCGACACAGTTATTGAAATCAGGATCGCAACCGAAGTCGATAAACTGCACGCCGCCCGGTTCACACAGTTCAGAATACTGTTTGTAGAGCGGTGGAATGCCGCAACCAAGATTGCCAAGCAGCGATTTCAGCCGGGTCAAATCTTCGGTGTAATCTTCACCGCTAAACTGGGCGAGTACGTCCGGCATCGTGGCGGGCCATGGCCGACGCGATGAGGCCAGAGGCCAAGTCGCCGGGAACCACAGGCGGTAGAACGCCACCAGCAGATCCCGCGCCGCAGGCGGCAGGCCGCCGGAGATAGAGACCGGGCCAAACAGGTAGCGGTACTGCGGATAACGCGCCAGGTAAGCGCCAATGCCCGACCACAGATAATCCAGGCCGCGACGTCCCCAGTAGCGCGGCTGAATAAAGCTGCGCCCCAGTTCGATGCCGTGACGCAGCACATCGGCCATTCGTTCGTCGTAATGGAACAGGCTGTAACTGTATAAGCCTTCAACGCCGCGCGCCTCAACCTGATGCGACGTTGGCATAAAGCGGTATGCGCCGACGATTTCCAGATCGGCATCGTCCCACAGGATCAGGTGCAGGTAATCGTCGTCATATTTATCCGTATCACGACGTTTACCGCTGCCTTCACCCACAGCACGGAAGGCGACTTCGCGCAGCCGTCCCAGTTCGCGCAGTAGCGACGCGTCTTCCTGCCCGTTGCGCTGCCAGAGGTAAATAACTTTTCCGTCCGTAGTGCGGCCGAGGCACTCGGCATTATTAAGTTCGCGGCGCAGCGTGACGCGCTCTTCCGGGCGCGCGATGGCGCACTCGGTTTTGAAGGGGCCGGAGAGTCCTTTACCCAGACGCAACACATGTTGGCGACACTTATCGGCCAGTTCGCGCGGGGCAAGTTGCGGCGTATGCCAGCTATCCCAGGGAATGCGCTGGCCGATTTTGATCGGCAGGTCGCTATCCCGGCGGCGAAACATCTGTTGCATTAGCAGCAGGAAAGGCAGCGTTTCCGACACCATCGCGCTGGCGTAGAACAGCGCGCTGTTACGCGCGTCGATCCAGGCGGGCAGCAGCGGCGCGCGGAACTTGCCCGCCAGTTTGATAAACCCGGCATGCCAGCTTTTATCGCGGATGCCTTTACGTGTCATGCGTGAGACTTCTCCCGCCGGGAAGAAGATCAGCACGCCGCCGCCCTGCAAATGGTTTTCCATCTGTTGCAGCGAGGATTTCCGCGTACGACCGCCCATGTTATCCACCGGGATAAACAGCGAGCTGAGCGGTTCAAGGTGGGTCAACATGCGGTTGGTGACCACCTTCACATCGCGGCGTACGCGTGAAACGGCATACATCAGCGCCATCCCGTCAAGCGTACCTGTCGGATGATTAGCGATGATGACCAATGGGCCGTGTTCGGGGATTTGTTCGAGGTCGTGAGTGGGAACGGTGCAGCGGATTTGTAGATGTTCAAGCACTTGCTCCACCATATCCAGCCCTTTCAGGTGGGGATGGCTCGCGGCGAACTGCTGGAACTCCTGTTCGTAAAGCAGGCGCCGCAGCAAGTTTTTTTGCCAGGGCGCAGGTCTGGCCTGCGGCCAGAGATCCTCAAGTACGTTGTCGAGACTAAACATGGTGGTTTCTCCTCCCGTCTTGCCGATGACAGTAACGGGAGAAGATGACGTTTACATTTCATTACAATGAAGATATGACAACAGCAAGACGGCTGAATGACAGCAAAAGCGGTGCGGAAGAGATAAGGGATATTTCTCTCCCCCGCAGGGGAGAGAGCAGGCGGCTCAGAGAATACCGCGTTCGGCGAGGTCGAGGGCGAAATAGCTGAAGATCAGGTCTGCACCAGCGCGTTTGATCGCACCCAGGCTTTCCAGCACCACTTTATCTTCATCAATTGCGCCTGCCAGCGCGGCGAATTTGATCATCGCGTATTCGCCGCTCACCTGATAGGCGCCCAGCGGTAACTCGGTGCGCTCACGGATATCGCGCAGGATATCAAGGTACGCGCCTGCCGGTTTCACCATCAGGCAGTCTGCGCCTTCGGCCTGGTCGATCAGCGATTCACGAATCGCTTCGCGGCGGTTCATTGGGTTCATCTGGTAGGTTTTGCGATCGCCTTTCAGCGCGGTTCCTGCCGCTTCACGGAACGGGCCGTAGAACGAAGAAGCGAACTTGGTCGAGTAGGACATGATGGCGGTATCGGTAAAGCCTGCTGCATCCAGCGCCTGGCGAATCGCCTGCACCTGGCCGTCCATTGCTGCGGAAGGGGCGATAAAGTCCGCGCCTGCGGCGGCGGCAACGACGGCTTGTTTGCCGAGGTTAAGCAGGGTCGCATCGTTATCGACACCGTGATCACACAACACGCCGCAATGGCCGTGAGAGGTGTATTCGCAGAAACAGGTATCGGACATCACGATCATCTCCGGCACCGTCTCTTTGCAGATGCGCGACATGCGCGCCACCAGACCATCTTCGCGCCAGGTGTCGCTGCCGGTGTCATCGGTGTGGTGAGAGATGCCGAAGGTCATCACTGAGCGAATGCCAGCTTTGGCGATGCGTTCAATTTCGCGGGCGAGATATTTTTCCGGAATGCGCATCACGCCGGGCATCGCCTCAATGGCTTTGTAATCGTCTAACTCTTCTTCAACAAAGATCGGCAACACCAGGTCGTTTTTGCTCAGTGTTGTCTCTTCAAACATGGCGCGCAGGGCAGGTGATTTGCGCAGGCGGCGCGGGCGAGTAATTAAATCGGTCATGGTATGCCTGATGTTTGTGGAACAGATGGCGGCATTGTAGCCGAAAAGCTGAGGTTCTGTTTTACCAAAATCGCCGTTAAGGGCAGAGGCAAACGGCGAAACCGTCTGCCTCCGGTGTGGTCAGGAGGCGGGAATCACTTGCGGCGCGTTGCTGCTTAACGCACTGACCAGATCGTTAACCCCGTCGCTCATATTTACAAAGCGCGTCAGCGGCGAACGGGTGATGACGACAAAAACACCGACATTATGCTGCGGCACCATCGCCACGTAGGTGATAAAGCCACCGCCGCCGCCGGTTTTTTGAATGATCCCAGGATGCCCCTCTTTTGGTGCCATATAGACCCAGCCGAGGCCGAGCGCATCGGCTTTGCCGGGCACATCCATGCCGATCACCCGCGTTAACTGGTTGCGTGGATAGATCAACGTTTGCATGCGATCCGCCTGGTTGTTACGGGTGTAGAAATCCGACGACAGGAACTGCTGCATCCAGCGCATCATGTCTCCCGGCGTGGAGTAGACGCCGCCGCTGCCGATGGCGGCCAGCGTGTTATTGCACGGGCTGGCGCCTTTCTCGGCGATCATCAGGCGATTACACTGATCCGGCGACGGGGTAAAGGTGGTGTCTTT
The DNA here is from genome assembly GCA_018261615.1 of Pseudomonadota bacterium. GTDB lineage: Bacteria > Pseudomonadota > Gammaproteobacteria > Enterobacterales > Enterobacteriaceae > Kosakonia. The sequence continues at coordinate 3,801 of JAGTSE010000040.1, forward strand.
CATCCCCAGCGGGCGGGTGATCTGCTCTTCGAAAAGCTGCGGGTAAGGCTTGCCTGCCGCCTTCGACAATGCATCCGCCAGCAGATCAAAGGCCAGATTAGAGTAAGCCGCTTGCCTACCCGGCGCGGTTTTCAGCGTAGCGGTTGAGAGCCAGCTCCAGCGCTGCTCGTACGTTGGCCAGACGAAAACGGGACGTTGCGCTGCGCCGCCGGGCTGTTCGCGCGGCAGGGCGCTGGTATGCGTCGCCAGATTCACCAGCGTAATTGGCGTGCCCTGGTAGGTCGGCACACGCGTGCCGGGAGGCGCATATTTACTTAACGGATCGTTGAGGCGGACTTTGCCCTGATCGAGCATTTTCACCAGCATTTCACTGGTCATCAGCTTGGAGAGGGAAGCAATACGAATCACCGAATCGAGCTGTGGGCGAACGTTACTGCCTGGGCGGGTTTCGCCATAGCTTTTAAACACTCGCTGGTTGCCGTCAATCACCACCATCGCCATGCCAGTTGCGCCGCTACCGTAATAAATATGGTTGGCGTAACGGTCAACAATATCAGATGCAAATACCGGATCAGGAGACTGAACCGCCGCCTGAGCGGAAGCCAGGCTCAGCGCGCAGAGCAGCGCAGAGAAAAGCAGACAACGTTTCAACGCAGGAATCCATAAATTAATGGGATAGATAGAGCGTATTTATACTACTTAGTGCGGCGTTGCAAAGACCCAATTAGCGGATTCTTTCCCCTTAATACGTAACGATGGGTAAAAATGGTTATTTTACCGCCAGACCACGACTTTCGCCTGATGTGGTAATCTCCTCCTTTCCGACTGACAGGAGAGAGCAGATGGCAGGTAAACGGATAGTGATGGTGGTGGACATGCAAAACGGCGTGTTCGCCACCGAGCGTATTCAGCGTGAGCAATGTGTCGCCCGCATTAACCAGTTGACGCAGGCCGCCGATACGGTGATTTTTATTCAGCATGCTGAAGCGGACGGGCTGGAAGAGGGGAGTGACGGTTTTGCGCTGCTGCCGGAACTGCATCAGCCTGCGAACGCCCTGTACGTCACCAAAACCGCCTGCGACGCGTTCTATAAAACACAGCTTGAAGCGGTGCTGCGCGAGCACGATATCAACGCCTGGGTGATGTGCGGTTGCGCCACCGATTACTGCGTGGATACCACGCTGAAAAATGGTGCCAGCCGGGGCTATTCCATCACTATGGCGCAGGACGCCCATACTACCGCTAACCGCCCGGCTGCACAGGCTGCAACCCTGATCGAACACTACAACGAAGTGTGGCGCACGTTAACCGTCCCCGGCAATCCGGTGTATGTGAAATCGGTCGAAACAATTCTTCACGAATGGCAAGCGAACTAAGGGGTTACCCTCAGGTCTTATACAACGACACGGCGTCGCACTGCGCGGCGCTTTTTTATCACTGCGCTATGACTGGCGCAGAAATCCGCTACACAGCATCTTTGTAAATAATAAGAAGTAAGCAGGAGTACCAATGTTTAAATCTTTCTTTCCTAAGCCGACGCTGTTCTTTTTATCGGCCTTTATCTGGGCGCTGATCGCTGTCGTATTCTGGCAGGCTGGCGGTGAGGGCTGGTTAATGCGCTTAACCGGCGCATCGGCGGAAGTCCCGATCAGTGCAACGCGTTTCTGGTGTGCGAGCTTTTTACTTTTTTATGCTTATTATGCCGTTTGCGTCGGCCTGTTTGCGCTGTGCTGGTTTGTCGCCTCGCCGCACCGCTGGCAGTACTGGTCGATACTCGGCACGGCGTTGATCGTTTTTGTGACCTGGTTTTTGGTGGAGGTGAACGTCGCTATCAACGCCTGGTATCAGCCGTTTTATGATTTGATTCAGCTTGCGCTGAGCGCGCCCAATAAGGTCAGCCTGAGCCAGCTTTATAGCGAGATTGGCGTCTTTTTGTGGATCGCGCTGATTGCCGTGACGGTGGCGGTGCTGAATAACTTTTTTATCAGCCACTATGTGTTCCGCTGGCGTACGGCGATGAACGAATATTATATGGCGCACTGGGGGCATTTGCGTCATATCGAAGGGGCCGCGCAGCGTGTGCAGGAAGATACCATGCGTTTTGCCCAGACGCTGGAAGATATGGGCGTCAGCTTTATCAATGCAATCATGACGCTGATTGCGTTTTTGCCAGTGTTGGTGGCGCTGTCGCCGCATGTGCAGGAACTGCCGTTGGTGGGACATCTTCCTTATGGTCTGGTGATCGCCGCGATTAGCTGGGCGCTATTTGGCACGGTGCTATTGGCGTTTATCGGTATCAAGCTGCCTGGCCTGCAGTTTAAAAACCAGCGCGTTGAAGCCGCCTACCGTAAAGAGCTGGTCTATGGCGAAGATGATGCCTCGCGCGCCCAGCCGCCGACCGTCGCTGAGCTGTTCAGCGCCGTGCGCCGCAACTATTTTCGTCTCTATTTCCACTACACCTATTTCAACATTGCTCGTATTCTCTACCTGCAAGTTGACGTGGTGTTTGGCCTGATTGTTCTGTTCCCGACCATTGCTGCGGGTGCAATCACCTTTGGCCTGATGCGCCAAATCACCAATGTGTTTGAACAGGTGCGCAGCGCGTTCCAGTATTTGATCTCCTCCTGGACGACGCTGGTGGAGCTGATGTCTATCTACAAACGCTTGCGCAGTTTTGAGTATGAACTGAACGGCCAGGAAATTGTGCCTGTGCCTCACCGTTTTGGTTAACACAAGGAACGTTATGGTTTACGTCCCCCGTTTTGGCTGGCTGCTGGCAGCCCTGATCCTTACCGGTTGTAGCACGCAAGGCCCGGTTTCCCAGCGGGAAGCGGAGAAAGGAAAAGAGAGCCAAAAACCGTTAGATGTGGCAAGCGTGGTACGGCAGAAAATGCCCGCCAGCGTGAAAGATCGCGATGCATGGGCGCAGGATATCGCCACCACATTTAGCAGCCAAAAGCTGGCGCCGACGCTGGAGAATATCTGCTCGGTGCTGGCGGTGGCGCAGCAGGAATCGAACTATCAGGCCGACCCTGCCGTGCCGGGGCTGAATAAAATCGCCTGGAAAGAGATCGATAAGCGCGCGCAGCGGATGCACATTCCGCCGCTGCTGGTGCGTACCGCCCTGAAAATCCCTTCGCCGAACGGCAAAAGCTACAGTGAGCGGCTGGACAACGTCAGAACGGAAAAAGAGCTGAGCGCCATTTTTGACGACTTTATCAATATGGTGCCGATGGGGCAGAAGCTGTTTGGTTCCTTCAACCCGGTGCGTACCGGCGGCCCGATGCAAATCAGCGTGGCGTTTGCCGAACAACACACCGAGGGTTATCCGTGGAAGATGGACGGCACGGTGCGCCAGGAAGTATTCAGCCGTCGCGGCGGTTTGTGGTTCGGCACTTACCATCTACTGAATTATCCCGCCAACTATAGCTCGCCGATTTACCGTTTCGCCGACTTTAACGCCGGGCTGTACGCCAGCCGCAATGCGGCGTTCCAGAATGCGGTCAGCAAAGCGACTGGCGTGAAACTGGCGCTTGATGGCGATGTGATCCTTTACGGCAGCAGCGATACGGGCGCGACGGAACAGGCGGTAAGAAAGCTCGGGCCGAAACTGGGGATGAGCGATCGCGATATTCGCCGTCAACTGGAACGCGGCGATAGCCAGAAGTTTGAAGAGACGAAGCTGTACCGTGAAGTTTATCGTCTGGCGGAACAGAAAAGCGGCAAAACGCTGCCGAGGGAGATTTTGCCAGGGATCCAATTAGAAAGCCCGAAAATCACGCGCAACCTGACTACAGCATGGTTTGCGAAGCGCGTCGATGATCGTCGGGCTGCCTGCATGGTGCAGAACTAACGTGAGTGGTGTCGTCGCCAGCGCAGGAAAAGACCGATGACACCTAACAATGCGCTTCCCGCAAGGAACGGCACGATGCCAAACAGTGTGCCGACGCCAAACCCCAGATCAACGTGTGGGCGGGAGGCGTCCTGAACCTGCATCAATCTTTCGAACACGCCAGGCGCGTGTACCAGCAGGTTCAACAACTGCGCACCAGCCCAGAAGCAGAGCAGGACAAACACGGCATAGGCAATATTGCCTGGCCTTGAGGCATCACGTTTTTTCGCGCCCGTGAAGGGGTTTGACAGGGAAAAATCAGCCATAAGACCTCCGGTACTCTTTACTCAATTCGTTGCTTACCTTTCTATGGTGCAGCAGCGTGTGCTGGTCAGAATTCAGGCTAATTGTGACAGTTGCGCCCTGTTGTCAACATCAGAATGGTGATAATTTCCCTCCGGGAAGGATTCCGGTTGAGTGATTTTTGTTGGCGCTCACATTTTCGTAACGTTTTTATTACTCAGGGAACATTTCGGATTTTCCACACATCACACAGACCTGCAAGACAGGCTATGCGATGATGCCTTTTTGACTGCCGGAGTTGTCATGAAGCTGCCTGCGAAAATACGCCGTGACTGGCACTATTACGCGTTTGCGATTGGGTTAATTTTTATTCTGAATGGAGGGGTGGGCCTGCTGGGGTTTGAGGCCAAAGGCTGGCAAACCTATGCTGTCGGGCTGGTGACCTGGGTGATTGGCTTTTGGCTGGCAGGGGTGATTATCCGCCGTCGCCCGGAAGAGGAGGAGGCAGCGGATAAAGCAGAGTAATGCTTAACCGTTGACGGAAATTTTCAGCGTGCTGTTCACCTGATGGCGCGCGATAGCCAGTTCAATCAGGCGGGTGATCAGATCAGGGTAGCTGATGCCGCTCGCCTGCCACAGTTTTGGATACATGCTGATGTTGGTAAATCCCGGCAGCGTGTTGATCTCATTGATAACGACTTCGTTGTCCGGCGTCAGGAACACATCGACGCGCGCCATCCCTTCACAGCCCAGCGTCTGGTACGCTTGCACCGCAATCTGACGGATCTTATCGTTGATCTCCGGTGCGATATCAGCAGGCACCACCACCTGCGCGCCGTTTTCATCAATGTATTTGGTGTCGTAAGCGTAGAACTCGCTGTGCAGCACGATTTCGCCGCAGGTACTGGCTTGCGGATCGTCATTGCCGAGCACTGCGCATTCGATCTCGCGACCTTTGATGCCTTTCTCAACGATTACTTTTTTGTCGAACTCAAACGCCAGGCGCACCGCTTCATGATACTGCGCTTCGCTGGTCACTTTGCTGACGCCAACGGACGAGCCCTGGTTGGCCGGTTTGACGAACAGCGGCAGGCCGAGCTGCGCTTCAACGTCGTTAAAGGCGATCTGCTGACGGTTGGTGCGCGTCAGGGTGATAAATGGCGCGACAGCTAATCCGGCATCGCGCAGCAAACGCTTGGTGACATCTTTATCCATGCAGGCCGCCGAAGCGAGCACGTCGGAGCCGACAAACGGCAAGTTCGCCAGGCGCAGCATGCCCTGCAAAGTGCCATCTTCGCCCAACGTACCATGGACAATAGGGAAAATTACATCAACATCCGGCAACGGCGCACTGTTTTGCGCCTGAATAAGCTGCTGCGCGGTGTTGCCCGGTATCAGCGCCACGCTGTTTTGCGACGGATTCAGCGCAATACGCGCCGGATCGCTGGCGTTAAGCAGGTAATTATTCGCATCGCTGATATGCCATTGACCCTGTTTATCAATCCCCAGCAGCACAACCTCAAAGCGCGACTTATCCATGGCATCGACAATATTTTTTGCTGACTGTAACGACACCTCGTGTTCCGCTGATTTTCCGCCGAAGACGACTCCTACCCGCAGTTTTGCCATTTCTACGTTCACCCACACTTATTCACAAAACACATACCATAGCACGACGAAACGCACGATTCGCGGCCTTCTGCCATAATGTTTTAAGGAACATTGCGCGTAAAGAGTCTGGTCGTTGTATGCAGTCTGCTGGCGCTGATACTGGCGGGTTATCACTATTTACCACCTTATTACAATCCCTTAGCGCCGCTACAATCCACTATAAAACAATGGTCTTTATGTGCGTGCTGTGGCGGCGTGCGATGCCGGACAGATAAAACACCGAATTCGCAGTAACCGCATCTCTGGTGACTCATCTGTGGCGTATTCTTGTTAACCTGTGTGCTGTTTGTCAAAACTTCAACAAATACGCGTATTTATGGAATCCTGGAAGGTCAATCTTATCTCGGTGTGGTTCGGCTGTTTTTTCACCGGCCTCGCCATCAGTCAAATTTTGCCGTTTTTGCCGTTATACGTTGCGCAGTTAGGCGTGACCTCGCACGAAGCGCTGTCGATGTGGTCGGGGCTGACGTTCAGCGTGACCTTCCTCGTCTCTGCCATTGTGTCGCCGATGTGGGGTAGCCTTGCGGATCGCAAAGGGCGCAAGCTGATGTTGCTGCGCGCCTCGTTGGGCATGGCGATCACCATTCTGTTGCAAGCATTTGCCACCAACGTCTGGCAGTTGCTGATCCTGCGCGGCATCATGGGGCTGACTTCCGGTTATATTCCGAATGCGATGGCGCTGCTGGCATCGCAAGTACCGCGAGAGCGCAGCGGCTGGGCGCTGAGTACGCTCGCAACCGCACAGATCAGCGGCGTGATCGGCGGGCCGTTGATGGGCGGGGTTCTGGCTGACCATTTAGGGCTGCGTATCGTGTTTATCATCACCGCGCTGTTGTTAATAGTGAGCTTTCTGGTCACGCTGTTTCTGATTAAAGAGGGCGTACGCCCGACGGTGAAAAAGGGCGATCGGCTGAGCGGTAAAGCGGTGTTCTCCACCTTGCCCTATCCGGCGCTGGTCATCAGTCTGTTTATCACCACGATGGTGATTCAGTTGTGTAACGGTTCTATCGGCCCGATCCTCGCCCTGTTTATTCAGTCGCTGTCGCCGCACACCACCAATATTGCTTTTCTCAGCGGATTGATCGCCGCTGTACCTGGTGTTTCAGCGCTGCTTTCCGCACCGCGTCTTGGTAAATTGGGCGACCGGATAGGTACCTCACGTATTTTGATGGGCACGCTGGCTTGCGCGGTGGTGCTGTTCTTTGCCATGTCATTTGTCACGTCGCCGCTACAGCTTGGCATTCTGCGCTTTATGCTCGGCTTTGCCGATGGCGCAATGCTGCCGGCGGTGCAGACGCTGTTGCTGAAATACTCCAGCGATCAGGTGACCGGACGTATCTTTGGTTATAACCAGTCGTTTATGTATCTGGGAAATGTCGTCGGGCCGTTAATGGGAGCATCGGTATCGGCAATGGCGGGTTTCCGTTGGGTATTTATCGCCACCGCCATTGTAGTACTCATTAATTTCTGGCAATTGGCGCTGGTATTTCGCCGGGTGAAACGCTAATTCTGCAAACGGGCTTTTCCGATCCCACTATAATTATGGTGTATACACCATGAAAACGGCACTGAACCTGAAGTAACGGCTGCCCGGCGGTAAATATCTTCCGCCGGGTGGTTTTTTCCGTAATTAAGACCATCCTTAAAGGGTCACATTGACAGAAGGATGGAGCAATGAAAATAACAGTTCTGGTTACCCTCATCTTTGGTCTGTTGTTTGTCGGCGCGCTCAGCGCGGCGGAAAAAACACTGACCCCGCAACAACAGCGTATGACGCTGTGTAATCAACAGGCCAAGACACAAACCCTGACAGGTGATGCCCGTAAGACGTTTATGAGCAACTGCCTGAAAAACACCAAAACGGAGCCGGGGCAAAAAAGTCTGACGCCGCAGCAGCAGCGGATGCGCGAATGTAATGGGCAAGCGACGCAGCAATCGCTGAAAGGCGAAGATCGCAGTAAATTCATGAGCGGATGCCTGAAAAAAACGCAGTAATTTAGCCGGGTGGGCGTTCCGTTCCGCTCACCCTTGAATACCTGGGTTACACTCGCGAGTGGGATAGCATGAAAATGCGCGGCTCGTTTGGCGATAAACGTTTTGTCATGTTGTACGGCGAAGAGGGGATGCTGAAAGCGGTACTGAGCTGCGGTGAGAACAGAACCACGGCGGGGCTGCTGTTAAAGATGCAAAAGCCCCTCAGCATGAAAACGGCCAGCGAGCTGCTGGCCTGACAGGACTACGCCCTCTCCGGACAGGGAGAGGGCGGCGGTTACTTGCTCAGTTTTTCTGATTTGTTCATGCAGGCTTCCATCGCCTCGATCACCGCTGCGCGGAAACCACGCTCTTCCAGCACTTTGACCGCTTCAATGGTGGTGCCGCCAGGCGAGCAGACCATATCTTTTAACTCGCCGGGGTGTTTTCCGGTATCCAGCACCATCTTCGCGGAGCCCATCACCGCCTGCGCGGCGAGGAAAATATTTAGCACGTCCGCCGTGTCTTCCGGCGTGACCAGCGCGTTAGGGGTAATAGAGGTCATGCCTGCATTAACCAGCGACGGAGTGTTGGGCATTGCACGTACAATTTTGCGATCGTGACCAAGTGCGCGCGCCAGTTGATCGAGCGTCACGCCTGCGGCAATCGACACCACCAGCGTCTCTTTATTCAGGCTGGACGCGATTTCACTCAGCACTTTCACCATGATGTTCGGTTTCACCGCGCCGAAGACGATATCAGCAATCTGCGCCACTTCCTGTGCGCTCTGCGCGGCGTTAATACCAAACTGATCGTGCAGAGCGGCCACTTTATCCGGCGACGGTGTATAGACCCAAATCTGTCCTGGCAGCAACTGCCCACTGGCAATCAGCCCGCCGAGAATCGCTTTGCCCATATTGCCGCAGCCGATAAAACCGATTTTTTTCTCCATCACGTTTGTCTCTTTTGCTTGTCATTGTGTGTGACGTATAGCTTAACGTGGAATGGCAATCAGGGCTAAAGCTAAAAGATATCTGCTTTCCCCTGAGGGAAATTAAAGCGACAATGCGCCCCCAAATGAGGAGCAAAAATGGCGATTTGGGTTGATGCGGACGCTTGTCCGAATGTGATTAAAGAAATTTTATTCCGCGCCGCCGAGCGCACGCAGACGCCGATGACGCTGGTGGCGAACCAGAATATCCGCGTGCCGCCGTCGCGCATTATTCGCTCGCTGCGTGTTCCGGCGGGGTTCGACGTTGCCGATAACGAAATTGTGCGGCTGTGCGAGGCAGGCGATCTGGTGATTACCGCGGATATTCCGCTGGCGGCCGAAGTACTGGCCAAAGGTGCGGCGGCGCTGAACCCGCGTGGCGAACGCTATACTGAAGCGACAATCCGCGAAAGGCTGACGATGCGCGACTTTATGGATACGCTGCGGGCGAGCGGGATTCAGACCGGTGGCCCGGATAGCCTTTCGCCGCGGGATCGGCAGCAGTTTGCCGCCCAGCTTGATAAATGGCTGTTGGAGGTTAAGCGCCGTCAGCCGGAGTAAATTCGTCACCGGCAGGCAGGATATGCTACTGTTTGCCGTTTTGCGGGCTTGCCAGCTTTAAGTAGATTCAGTAAGGTTGCCGCTACACTGTTGCCACGGAATCTTTACAGGTTGAATCTATGTCGAATCAGGTTTTATTTGTAGTTCACTCGCTGGGCGATCTTAGTGTGTAACGTTATTTTTACGATTAGTATTGTACTCATCTGATGATATCATCGCCGTCTTATTTTCCGTCCCTCCTTGCGTGGGACGCGGAGGAAACACCTGCTCATGACGCTACCCATTTTTTTAGTCGGCGCACGCGGTTGCGGTAAAACCACTGTGGGCCAGGCGCTGGCGCTGGCGCAGGGATGTCAATTTATCGATACCGATTTCTGGTTACAGAAAACGGCTCAACAGACCATCGCGGATATCGTTGCCTGTGACGGGTGGGAGGCGTTCCGCGCCCGGGAAACCGACGCGCTGAACGCCGTCACCGCGCCAGCGCGGGTGATTGCCACCGGCGGCGGTATTATTTTAAGTGAACACAATCGGCACTTTATGCGCGAAAAAGGCATCGTTGTTTACCTTTGCGCGCCTGTCGCTGTGCTGGCGGACAGGCTGGAAGCCTTTCCGGAAGAGGGACAACGACCGACGCTGACCGGTAAGCCGATTAGCGAAGAGGTTAGCGAAGTGCTGGCGCTGCGCGATGCACTGTATCGCGAAGCGGCGCACCATGTGGTGAATGCGGCGCAATTGCCCGACCAGGTGGTGTCTGATATTGAGGCGGCATTACAGCTGGCGCGCGCCAGTTAGCGAAACGTTTGTCTATACTTATAGCTCGACCGAAAAATGAGGAAGAGCTATGCCGACAAAACCGCCTTACCCGCGTGAAGCCCGCATTGTTGCGATTGAAAAAGGCACGAGAAACCTGAGCGTTACCAGGTATCAATTACGCGCCGATCATCCGAAACCGGACTCCTTGATCAGCGAACACCCCACCGAGCAGGAAGCGTTATACACAAAATCATTCACACTGCGTCGCGGCGGCAAGACTGCGCAGCCCCAGGAGCTTACATAAGTAAGTGACTGGGGTGCAAAGGCGAAGCCAACAAAGACTTGCATCACGTTTTTTTGACTGGCTTAACGTCGCTCAACGGTTACTATTTCATGGTTGCTGGAATTTATTTGAACACGGGAGTGTGATGTTCTCTCTACACGATATAAGCTGTACTGCCGTGTAAAGAGAACAAATAAGAACGAATAGTATTGAAAGGCGGGATGTAAAAATGAGTGCAACTTTGGCGATCCTGACCGTTGGTGTAGTGTCGGTGCAAGCTATCTTACCGCTCCTGACGGAGCATGTTTCAGAGCAGCAGATCACGCATATCAGCCTGCTGGGGAAGATGGACCCGGACGAGGTGCGGGAGGTGTACGGCGCAGAAGCTGGCGAGTTCGCCATTCCGACGCGATTGTACGATGACAGTCTCAGCATGATCTCCCGTGCAAAGGTAGAGCGTGATTTGCAGAGCGTTATCGAAGTGCTGGATAACCAGGGCTATGATGTCATTCTGCTAATGAGTACCGCCGATATCCGGGGATTTGTAACGCGCAATGCGATTTTAGTCGAACCGCAGCGCATTATTCCACCGTTGGTGGCGTCGATTGTCGACGGGCATCAGGTTGGGGTAATTGTTCCGGTACCGGAACTGATGGCGCAGCAGAAGAAAAAGTGGACGGTTCTGGAAAAAGAACCGTATTACGAACTGGCGCATCCTTTCCTTGCGACAGAAAGAGAATTTATTGATGCCGGACGCGCGTTGCTGGAGCGAGGTGCGGATGTGTTGATGCTGGATTGTCTTGGTTTCCACCAGCAGCACCGTGATATGCTCCAGAAAGCGCTGGATGTCCCGGTATTATTGTCTAACGTACTGGTGGCGCGCCTCGCATCTGAACTGTTGATCTAGTCCGCAGCGCTGTGCAATTTCGCGTGACAGAAGTGAATCCCGGCCCCTATAGTGACTTTTCATACATTTTCTTTATAAGGGCCAGTCATGCTTCAAAGTAACGAATACTTTTCCGGTAAAGTGAAATCCATTGGTTTTACCAGCAGTAGCACTGGCCGCGCCAGCGTGGGCGTAATGGCGGAAGGGGAATACACATTTGGTACCGCGCAGCCGGAAGAGATGACGGTGGTCAGTGGGGCGCTGAATGTTTTGCTGCCAGGGGAAACCGAGTGGAAAACTTACACAGCGGGTGAAGTATTCAATGTGCCTGGCCAGAGTGAATTCCATTTGCAGGTCGCCGAGCCAAGCTCCTATCTCTGCCGCTACCTGTAATGCAAAACGCCCGGGAAAAACCGGGCGTTTCTCTTGTGCTGAAGACTTAGCGCTGAGCTTCTCCGCCCAAACCTTCCACCAGATTTTGAATCAACGCCGCCAGCTCGCCGGTCATCAGAATAAAATCGGCATCAAAGCGCTGGGCGTAATCTTCCCGGTCGATATCTTCGTTCTGATCGCGAATTTCGTCGCAAAACTTCAGGCGTTTCACTGAACCGTCGTCGCAAATCATAAACTGGATGCGCTGCTGCCAGTCGAGCGCCAGCTTGGTCACTACTTTCCCGGCTTCAATGTGTACCGCGATTTCGTCGCTAACCAGATCCTGCTTTTTCGCGCGAATCACGCCGCCATCTTCCAGCAGCGCTTTCAGTTCTGCTTCGTCCAGCAGTTGGAAACCCTGCGCCACGTTACCGGAACGTACCCACTCGGTCAGCGTCAACTCAATCGGGTTTTCCAGCGTCAGCGGCACAACCGGCAGCGAACCGAGGCTTTTACGCAGCAGCGCCAGCGTATCTTCTGCTTTTTTGGCGCTGGCGCAGTCAACCATAATTAAGCCGTTAACGGTGTCGATCCACATCATGGTCTGGCTGAAACGACTAAACGCGCGCGGCAGCAGCGAATGCAGCACTTCATCTTTCAGCGAATCTTTTTCCGTTTTCTTCAACTTGCGGCCCTGTTCGGCTTCAAGACGGGAGATTTTCGCTTCCAGCGCCTGTTTAACTACTGGCGTCGGCAGAATTTTTTCTTCTTTGCGGGCGCAGATAATAATCTGACCATTAGCGGTATGGGTCAACGCGTCGCTGTGTGAACCCATCGGTGGAACCCATCCGGTTTTCGCCATATCCTGACTACCGCATGGAGTAAACGATAGTGGGGCAAGCTGTTTTTCCATCTCGTCTGCTCGCAGCGCCACATCGCGGCTGAGACGGTATACCATTAAATTTTTGAACCACAGCATGATTTTTTTCCACGGCCTTGTCGTTAAATGCAGCGGGCATGATAGCGAATTGTTGTCCACCTTGCATTGCTAATGCGTGGTCCAGCATGAGGAGTTTGATGTGCGTATCGGTATTGATTTAGGTGGTACTAAAACAGAGATTATTGCGCTGGGCGATCGCGGCGAAGAACTTTTTCGTCATCGGCAGGCCACGCCGCGCGATTATCTGCAAACCATAGAGTTGATTGCGACGCTGGTGGATCTGGCGGAAAAAGAGACCGGCCTGCGGGGAACCGTCGGCATGGGGATCCCCGGCTCCGTTTCGCCCTATACCGGCGTGGTGAAAAACGCCAACTCCACATGGCTGAACGGGAAACCGTTCGACAAAGATTTAAGCCAGCGATTGCGGCGGGAAGTGCGGCTGGCCAACGATGCCAACTGTCTGGCGGTGTCCGAAGCGGTGGATGGCGCAGCGGCTGGGGCGCAAACGGTGTTCGCGGTGATCATTGGCACCGGTTGCGGTTCCGGCGTGGCGATCAACGGACATGTGCATACTGGCGGTAATGGCACGGCAGGCGAGTGGGGGCATAATCCGCTGCCGTGGATGGACGATGACGAGCTGCGGTATCGCGCCGAAGTGCCCTGTTACTGCGGCAAGCAAGGCTGCATCGAAACCTTTATCTCCGGCACTGGTTTTGCCACGGATTACCAGCGCTTAAGCGGTAATGCATTAAAAGGTAATGAGATTATGCATCTGGTCGGCGAGCAGGATGCGATTGCTGAACTGGCGCTCAGCCGCTACGAGCTACGGCTGGCAAAGTCGCTGGCGCACGTCGTCAATATTCTCGATCCGGATGTGATTGTGCTCGGCGGCGGCATGAGCAATGTCGACAGGCTGTACCAGACCGTTCCTGTTCTGGTGCGCAACTGGGTGTTTGGCGGCGAATGTGAAACGCCGATCCGCAAAGCGCTGCACGGCGATTCCAGCGGCGTGCGCGGTGCGGCCTGGTTGTGGCCGCAGGGCGAGTAAAACCGCAGGCGGAACAGCGGCTTCGTAGGCCGGATGGCGGCTTCGCCTTATCCGGCCTACGCAACGGCGCATTACCTATGAAACCGCATATTTTCCGTCGAGCTTGCTGTAACCCAGTCCGTTGATTTTCTTCACCTTAATCTGTACCGGGATCCGCTCTTTCATCGCTTCGACGTGGCTGATCACGCCGATGGTTTTGCCGCTGGCATTCAGTGCATCAAGGGCGTCGAGGGCGGTATCCAGCGTTTCATTGTCAAGCGTACCAAAGCCTTCATCAAGGAACAGCGAATCGATGCGGGTTTTATGGCTGACCAAATCTGACAACGCCAGCGCAAGCGCAAGGCTGACAAGGAAGCTTTCGCCGCCGGAGAGCGTACGTGTATCGCGTACCGCATCCGCTTGCCAGGTATCCACCACTTCCAGCTCCAGCGCCTCGCTGGCTTTGCGTTTCAGCAGGTAACGACCATGCAGACGGGTAAGCTGGTTATTCGCCAGCCAGACGAGGTTATCCAGCGTTAGTCCCTGCGCGAATTTGCGGAATTTATCTCCCTCTTTCGAGCCGATAAGTGCATTGAGATGACCCCAGTCGTCATACAGCGCGCTGGCCTGCCCGATCTCCTGCAACACTGCCTGCTGGCGCGTACGGTTATCGGTATCCTGTTTTAACTGCTGGCGAAGTTCACCCTGGCGGGTAGTGTTTTCACGCAGTTGACGCGAAACTTGTTCCAGCGCCTGCGTGATGCTGTCTGCTGTGGCGTTTTCCTCCAGCCCGGCAGGCAGTTGCGCCCGATGGGTGGTAACGGCTTGTTCGGCGCTGGCGGACAGCGCCTGTTTCTGCTGGCAATCGGCGTCGAGCCTCTGGCGCAATTGCTCCAGCCGCTGGTGTTCGTCATCGGAAAGCAGCGCGCTGAGGAACGCGTGTTTATCAGCAAATACGCTGTTTTCCAGTGCCGCAAGGAACTGTTTCTCCAGCGCCCCGGCCGTTTCGCTCTCCTGCGCCAGTTGCTGGTGCAGGGTTTGCCATTGGCTTCGCAGCGACACGCAGTCATCATGTACCTGTCGCCACCCCTCCAGTGCCACGTTTTGCGCTTCGGCGGGCGTTTCGTCTATGGGTAGCGTATCGAGGATGGGCGTAAGCAGTGCGATCTGCTCTTGCAGCGCGGTCTGCTGTTGCTGCTGCTGTTGCCATTGTTCCGCTTCCTGCGCGCGCACCGCCAGCCATGCGGCTTCTTCGCCTTCCGGCGGCAGAGTCAGATCCAGTTGTTGCAGCGACGCAGCTAACGTGTCGCGGCGGGTGGTGACTGCCTGCTGGTATTGTTTGCTCTGCTGTTGCAGTTCATTGATTTTAAAAAGTAATGTCTGACGCTGGTTGAGCAGATAGAGCTGATGTTCATACGCATCCTGCGCGCTTTGCCAACTGGTCAATTCGCGGTGCGGATCCAGCGTGGCGTTCAACTTCTCGCACAGCGCGGCCCACTCCTGCATTCCCGTTTGTTCATCTTGCTGGAGCGAGCGGACTTCGCGCTCGTCTTTTTCATAGCGCTCGGCTAAGCCTTTCAGCCGCTCGCCCAGCGCCACACCCTCTTCTTTTACCTTTTGCACTTCGTCAAACAGCACCTGACGGCGAGCCTGGTTCATTCCCGGCTCAATCGTCTGGTAATGCGCTACCGCCGGATGTTCGGTGGCGCCGCACAGCGGACAGGGCTGGCCCGCTTGCAGGCGCACGCGCTCGTTCTCCAGACTTTTGATGGTATTTTCCAGCTCGCAGATGGTGGTGACTTCCGTAAGCAACTGGTTCTTTTCTTTATATAACGTGCGCTTACGTTCCCGCTCTGCATTGAGCTTTTCCTGCTCGGCTTGCAGATCCAGCAGGCTTTGCTGGCGCAGGCTCAGCTGTTTACGCAGCGGGGCGAAGCGGGCGTGCAGGGCTGCGAGCTGCTGGCGTAGTGGGCGCTGCTGTGCGCACTGCGCCATTGCTGCATCCGTCTCTTCCGCCGTCAGTTCCAGCGTGGATTCCGGCAGCGTGCGTAATTTCTGCTGATGTGTCAGTTCGCGTTGTTGCAGGTTTTGCCACTGCTTTTTCTCCTCTTCCAGCTGGTTAAACAGCACGCGCCAGCCGGTCAGTTCGCTGTGCCAGCGCTGAAAGCGGGCATGTTCGCTCAGCCAGCTTGCAACCGTTTTTTGACGGCTCAACAGGGTTGCATGCTGCTTGACGGCGGTTGCGCGGATACATGCGCGCTGTAACAGGCTGGCATGTAAGCGAGTATTTACTTCCTCACTCTGGCTGCGGGTGCGGGCCAGCGCTTTATGTTGTTCTTCAAGACGCTCCCACAGCGGACGTAATTGCAGCGCTGGTTGCGCGAGGGCAAGCCGCGCCAGTTGAGGCTGGGCGGCAGCCAGCGCCTGCTGCGCCTGCAACTGTGCGGCCTGTGCCCGTCCGAGCGCGGCACGTAGTTCGGCTTCGCGGTTCAGCCATTGCGCCTGCGCCTGCGCGGTTTGTTGCCCGGTCTGCAGCGTTTTTTCTTCGTCAGTAAGCGCCTGCAAACCTGTATTCAATTGCTGGCGCTGTTCATCGTTGAGCAATATCACGCCTTCCGCCTGCGCCTGTAGCTGTTCCAACCGGGTTTTGGCTGCTTTATGTTTCTCAAACACCATGGCTGAAATCTGGCCATAGATTTCCGTGCCGGTCAGCTCTTCCAGTAGCTCGGCGCGTTCGCGCGGTTTGGCATTGAGGAAGGCGGCAAATTGCCCCTGTGATAGCAGCATTGAGCGGGTAAAGCGGCCGTAGTCCAGCCCGGTTAATGAGGCGGTGAGATCGAGTTTATCTTTGACTTTATCGGCGAGGATTTTGCCGTCGGCGCAGGTCGCCAGCTCGACGCGCGGCGCTTGTAGGTTGCCCTCTGCCTGACCGCGTGCGCGGCTCTGACTCCAGAAGGCGCGGTAAGCGATGCCTTTTACTTCAAATTCCACTTCCGCAAGGCACTCGGCGGTATCGCGGGTCATTAGGTCGTTTTGCGATTGTGACAGGGTGCTGAGACGCGGTGTTTCGTGGTACAGCGCCAGACAGATGGCGTCGAGCAGGGTGGTTTTCCCTGCGCCCGTCGCGCCGGTAATGGCGAACAAACCGTTGCTGGCGAACGGCTCTTCGGTAAAGTCAATTTTCCATTCGCCTTTCAGCGAGTTGAGGTTTTTTAACCGCAAGCTGAGGATCTTCATACCTCTTTCTCCGCATCCAGCGCCTGGCGCGCTTCACTGAACAGTGCTTGCAGGCGCGCTGTTTGCATCTCATCGATCTCTTCCTGCGCGAGGCGGCGGGCGAAGACCTCTTCAACTTTCAATTCGCTGAGCGTTTCCCGCAGCTCACCGGCGAGGATCCGTTCCCGTTGTTCGCGGCTGCGGCGCACCAGCAGCACTTCGACGGGCAAATCTTCGGTAACTTGCTGAATTTTGCGCTGCATATCAGCCAGATATTCGTGGCTTTCAATTTCAATATCCAGCCAGACTGGCGTGTCGGCGGGTGCATCGCGCCACTGCTCAAGCTGGCGGCAAATATCGGCGAAGTTGCCTTTGATTACTGCCAACGGCTGCGTGACAGGAACGTCGAGCGCGGTAACTTCCGCCAGCTTGCCGTTGCTGAACGTTACCAGATTGACGCTTTTACTCTTCCCGGTCTCATCAAAGCTCAACGGGATCGGTGAACCACAGTAGCGAATGTGCTGCTGGCCGCCAATTTTCTGCGCGCGGTGAATATGTCCAAGTGCGATATAGTCTGCTGGCGGGAAGTTCTCCGCCGGAAAGGCATCCAGCGTGCCGATATAGATGTCCCGCACGGCGTCACTTTTGCTGGCGCCGACGGTGGTCAAATGGCCGCTGGCGATAATCGGCAGCACTTGCTCGCCGCGCAGAATGCAGGCAGCGTCATACTGCTTCTGGTAGTAATCGGTAATGGCCGCCAGCAGATGTTGCTGTTTTTCCTGCCCTGATAATCCGGCCTGGCTGATGACCATGTCACGCGGGCGTAAAAACGGAACCGGACAGAAAACAGCGCCGGGCGTACCATCGCGGCGATTGAGCCAGAATGGCGCGGCACCGGCGCTGGCGACCACGGTGGTTTTCAGGTAAGCGAGGATCTCTTTCGATTCGTTCAGCGTCGCCACGGAATCATGGTTGCCCGCCAGCACCACTAACTGGCAGCCGGTTTGCTGGAGTTTCACCACAAAGCGGTTATATAACTCGCGGGCATAACTGGGTGGAGAACCAGTATCAAAGATGTCGCCTGCGACAATAATGGCGTCCACCTGGTGCTGTTCTGCCGCATTCAGCAGCCAGTCGAGAAAGGCGTCATGTTCTGCAGCGCGACTTTTACTGTAAAAGTTCTGACCCAAATGCCAGTCTGAAGTGTGAATAATGCGCATAGCGATTCCGTGGCGAAAATGGATAAACGCGATTATAACATTCAGGGTGTTAGAGGCATTAACTGCGTGAATTATTCACGCTGTCATAATGTTGCGGACAGGGTCATCTGGCGGTCATGTTATTCATAAATCTGTCATAAAACTGACGCATAATGGCGCCGCTATACAAATTGACGACTTATATGAGAAAACAGGCGAATTATGGCGAGACGAATTCTGGTCGTTGAAGATGAAGCACCAATCCGTGAAATGGTGTGCTTTGTGCTCGAGCAAAATGGATTTCAACCGATAGAAGCTGAGGATTATGACAGCGCGGTGAATCAACTTAATGAACCCTGGCCAGACCTGGTTTTACTGGACTGGATGTTGCCTGGTGGTTCCGGTATTCAGTTTATTAAGCATCTGAAACGCGAGGCCATGACCCGCGATATTCCGGTGATGATGCTGACAGCGCGTGGCGAAGAGGAAGATCGTGTGCGCGGTCTGGAAACCGGGGCGGACGATTACATTACCAAACCCTTCTCGCCGAAAGAGTTGGTTGCCCGCATTAAAGCGGTGATGCGCCGTATTTCGCCGATGGCGGTGGAAGAAGTGATTGAAATGCAGGGGTTAAGCCTCGATCCCTCTTCGCATCGCGTGATGACCGGCGAAAATCCGCTGGATATGGGGCCGACAGAGTTTAAACTCTTACACTTCTTTATGACCCACCCGGAACGTGTGTATAGTCGTGAACAACTGCTGAACCATGTCTGGGGAACCAATGTTTACGTCGAAGACAGAACGGTTGATGTCCATATTCGCCGCCTGCGCAAAGCGCTGGAACACAGCGGTCACGATCGTATGGTGCAAACAGTGCGCGGTACGGGATATCGTTTTTCGACCCGTTTCTGAAATTTGACAGGAGTGTGACGCGTGCTGGAACGGCTGTCATGGAAAAGGCTGGTGCTGGAGCTCCTCCTTTGTTGTCTACCTGCTTTTATACTCGGCGCGATTTTTGGTTACCTGCCCTGGTTTTTATTAGCCGCGGTAACCGGGCTGCTGATCTGGCATTTCTGGAATTTACTGCGCCTCTCCTGGTGGTTGTGGGTCGATAAAAGTATGACTCCACCGCCCGGCACTGGAAGCTGGGAGCCACTGTTATACGGGCTGCACCAGATGCAGATGCGTAATAAAAAGCGGCGGCGCGAACTGGGCAATCTCATCAAACGCTTTCGCAGCGGTGCAGAATCGCTGCCGGATGCGGTGATCCTCGCTACCGAAGACGGGGCAATTTTCTGGTGTAACGGCCTGGCGCAACAGCTGCTGGGGCTGCGCTGGCCGGATGATAATGGGCAGAATATCCTGAACCTTCTGCGCTACCCCGAATTCACTCAGTATCTTAAAAAACAAGAATTTACCCGGCCACTAAATCTGGTACTGAACAGCGGGCGCCACCTGGAGATCCGTGTGATGCCTTACAGCGAACAGCAATTGCTGTTGGTGGCGCGTGATGTTACGCAGATGCACCAACTGGAAGGCGCGCGGCGTAACTTTTTCGCTAACGTCAGCCATGAGCTGCGCACGCCTTTGACGGTGCTGCAAGGTTACCTGGAGATGATGCAGGAGCAGACGCTGGAAGGCGTGCCGCGCGAAAAAGCGCTGCATACCATGCGTGAGCAAACATCGCGAATGGAAGGACTGGTACGCCAGTTGCTGACGCTGTCGAAGATTGAAGCGGCGCCGACGCTGCCGCCCAATGAGACCATCGATGTGCCTATGATGCTGCGCGTGGTTGAACGAGAAGCGCAGACGCTCAGCCAGGGAAAGCACAACCTGGAGTTTGAGGTCGATAACACCTTAAAAGTGCTCGGTAATGAGGAGCAATTGCGCAGCGCCATCTCCAACCTGGTGTATAACGCGGTGAATCATACGCCCGCCGGAACGCACATTATTGTGCGCTGGCAGCATGTGCCGCAGGGGGCGGAATTCTGCGTTGAGGATAATGGCCCGGGCATTGCCGCCGAACATATTCCGCGTCTGACCGAGCGTTTTTACCGCGTCGATAAAGCCCGTTCCCGGCAAACCGGCGGGAGCGGCCTTGGGCTGGCGATCGTTAAACATGCCGTCAACCATCACGAAAGCCGCCTTGATATTGAGAGTACGCCCGGCAAAGGGACACGCTTTAGCTTTGTTCTGCCGGAATGTCTGGTTGCCAAAACGCCTGCTGCCTGAAGCCTCTGTCAGCTTATCTTTCCAGCGGTCTGTAAACACAGGCCGCAATTTCCTGCTGTTTCGCCGCGATGAAACCTATTTTTGTACGCGTGATGCTTTTTTGTTCGCATGATCAGCCATGTGTTTTTCTTATAAATGGAGTATTAGACTGGGTATTTATCTTGATCCAGCATATCCATCTGGTTTTGCGATTCCATCTTGTCTTTAAACGTTATAAGCGTTTAAATTGCGCCCCTGACATTGTCAGACCGACTATGTTTACGTGGTAAATCGAAAAACTATACTACGCCACGTTGCGTATTAAGCATTTCCCGCTGATATCTCACGGTTTATACGCGTTATTGTTCGGCAGGGAAGGCGAAAAATTCACCATTATTTACGACACCACATCCACGGGCAGTAAACTTATGACCTATCACTTAAAACCACGAGACATTGTTGCTCTGGGCTTTATGACCTTCGCCTTGTTCGTTGGCGCAGGGAATATCATTTTTCCGCCGATGGTCGGCTTGCAGGCGGGTGAACACGTCTGGATGGCGGCGTTTGGTTTTCTGATTACCGCCGTAGGCCTGCCAGTGCTGACCGTCGTTGCGCTGGCCAAAGTGGGTGGCGGTGTGGATAGCCTGAGTACGCCGATTGGTAAAGTCGCTGGCGTGCTGCTGGCAACCGTTTGTTATCTGGCGGTAGGGCCGCTGTTCGCCACGCCGCGTACGGCGACCGTCTCGTTTGAGGTGGGGATCGCACCGCTGACCGGCGATGGCGCGATGCCGCTGATGATCTACAGCATCGTCTATTTTGCGCTGGTGATCCTGGTGTCGCTCTATCCGGGCAAGCTGCTGGATACCGTGGGCAACTTCCTCGCTCCGCTGAAAATTATCGCGCTGACCATTCTGTCGATTGCCGCGATAGTTTGGCCGGCAGGCCTTATCAGCCATGCGCTGGAAGCTTATCAGACTGCGCCGTTCTCTAACGGTTTCGTTAATGGTTATCTGACGATGGACACGCTGGGCGCGATGGTGTTCGGTATCGTGATCGTGAATGCTGCCCGTTCACGCGGCGTGACCGAAGCGCGTCTGCTGACCCGTTACACCGTCTGGGCCGGGCTGATGGCGGGCGCGGGTCTGACGCTGCTCTATCTGGCGTTGTTCCGCCTGGGTTCAGACAGCGCGACGCTGGTGGATCAATCTGCTAACGGCGCAGCGATTCTGCATGCTTACGTTCAGCACACCTTTGGTGGCGCGGGCAGCTTGCTGCTGGCGGCGTTGATCTTCATCGCTTGCCTGGTGACGGCGGTTGGCTTGACCTGTGCCTGCGCCGAGTTTTTCGCGCAGTATCTGCCGTTCTCTTACCGTTCGCTGGTGTTTATTCTTGGCATCTTCTCGATGGCGGTTTCCAACCTGGGGCTGAGCCACTTGATTCAGATCTCCGTCCCGGTGCTGACGATGATCTACCCGCCGTGCATCGTGCTGGTGGTGCTGAGCTTCAGCCGTTCGTGGTGGAACAACTCAACTCGCGTGATTGCACCGGCCATGTTTATCAGCCTGCTTTTTGGTATCCTTGACGGCGTGAAAGCATCCGCTTTTGCTGAGCATTTACCGGCCTGGACGCAGCGTTTGCCGCTGGCAGAACAGGGGCTGGCCTGGCTGATGCCGAGCCTGGTGATGGTGATTCTGGCGGCAGTCTGGGATCGCACCGCAGGGCGTCAGGTGACTTCCAGCGCGCATTAACAGTCGCACAGATACGGTTTGTTTAACCACGGGGTTTGGCGCCCCGTGGTTTTTTATTTTTGGGTTGAATAATGGCAGTGGAAACGATGGAAAGTACGAATAAGCTGAAGCGTGGGTTAAGCACCCGCCACATCCGCTTTATGGCGCTGGGATCGGCGATTGGCACCGGGCTGTTTTACGGCTCCGCCGATGCCATTAAAATGGCCGGGCCGAGCGTGTTGCTGGCCTACATTATTGGTGGCGTAGCCGCGTATATCATTATGCGTGCGCTGGGTGAAATGTCGGTACATAACCCTTCCGCCAGCTCGTTCTCTCGCTATGCACAGGAAAACCTCGGCCCGCTTGCTGGCTATATCACTGGTTGGACCTACTGTTTTGAAATCCTGATTGTGGCAATTGCCGATGTGACGGCTTTTGGCATCTATATGGGCGTCTGGTTTCCGACGGTGCCGCACTGGATCTGGGTGCTGAGCGTGGTGATGATCATCTGCGCCATTAACCTGATGAGCGTAAAAGTCTTCGGCGAACTGGAGTTCTGGTTCTCGTTCTTTAAAGTCGCCACCATTATCATCATGATCCTCGCCGGTTTCGGCATCATCATCTGGGGCTTCGGCAACGGTGGGCAGCCGACCGGGATCAGCAATTTGTGGAGCCATGGCGGTTTCTTCAGTAATGGCTGGCTGGGCACAGTGATGGCGCTGCAAATGGTGATGTTCGCCTACGGCGGCATCGAAATCATTGGCATCACCGCCGGTGAAGCGAAAGATCCGGAAAAATCGATCCCGCGTGCTATTAATTCCGTACCGATGCGTATTCTGGTGTTTTATGTCGGGACGCTATTCGTCATCATGTCCATTTATCCATGGAACCAGGTCGGTACCGACGGTAGCCCGTTTGTCCTGACCTTCCAGCATATGGGCATCACCTTTGCCGCCAGCATTCTTAACTTTGTGGTGCTGACCGCCTCGCTTTCGGCGATCAATAGCGATGTTTTTGGCGTGGGTCGTATGCTACACGGCATGGCGGAGCAGGGCAGCGCACCGAAGATGTTTGCCAAAACCTCCCGTCGCGGTATCCCGTGGGTGACGGTAGTGGTGATGACCGTTGCGCTATTGCTGGCGGTCTATCTGAACTACATCATGCCGGAGAACGTTTTCCTGGTGATTGCGTCGCTGGCGACCTTTGCCACGGTATGGGTGTGGATCATGATTTTGCTGTCGCAAATTGGTTTCCGCCGCCGTCTTTCTGCCGATGAAGTGAAGGCGCTGAAATTCAAAGTACCTGGCGGCGTCATTACCACCATCGTGGGACTGTTGTTCCTTGTGTTTATCATCGCGCTGATTGGCTGGCACCCGGAAACCCGTATTTCGTTGTACGTGGGCCTGGCGTGGATTGGGCTGTTGCTGATTGGCTGGAAGTTTAAAAAATCCGCCTGATGGCGGCTACACCTTATCAGGCCTACAGGTTTTGTCGGCCTGAGAAGTGCAGCGTCACCCGATAGAAAATCACACCACCGGGGTCAGCAACTTTTCGTCATTGAAGTAACTCACCAGATTATTGATGGTCAGATCCGCCATTGCCTGGTGAGTTTCCACCGTGTTGCTACGCGCAATATCCACTCGAGTCCCTGCAGACCCCAGCGCTTCCTGCATTTCACGATTAATGACATGATGCGTTTTCGCTCTGCCGGATCACATCTGCGCCCCGTCTCTCAGCCCTGTAAAAAAAGTGAAAGAAGGAGGCGGCAGACGTGTGGGTGTGGAAGAGTGGCGTCATTTTGAGCAAAGGGGATTTTTGATGTTGAATGCATGGCACCTGCCCGTCGCGCCGTTTGTGAAACAGAATAAAGATCAGTTAATTATCACGCTCTGGCTGAGTGGGATCGGTTTACCGGAGCGGGTGATGCTGCGCACTGAAATCGACAATGAAGAGACGCCGCTGGCCATGCACCGACGGCGGAAAACTACGGCGAACGGCGTCAGCGCCTGGCAAGTTGCGCTGGACATCAGCCGCGGGCAACCGCGTCGGCGCTACAGCTTTAAGCTACTGTGGGAGAATCGGCAACTGTGGTTTACGCCGCAGGGCTTTAGCCGTTTTCCACCCGCCCGTCTCGAACAGTTCGCTGTTGATGCACCGGATGATGGGCCGCAGTGGGTGGCCGACCAGGTCTTCTATCAGATTTTCCCGGATCGTTTTGCGCGTAGCCAGCCGCGTGGTGAACAGCAGGATAAGGTTTACCATTACCATGCCGCTGGTCATCCAATTGTGCTATGTGACTGGGACGATCCGTTAACGGGTCACTCCGGGGGATCAACCTTTTATGGCGGCGATCTCGACGGGATCAGTGAAAAGTTGCCTTACCTGAAAAAACTGGGCGTTACCGCGCTCTATCTCAATCCGGTTTTTGTTGCCCCCAGCGTACATAAATATGACACCGAAGATTACCGCCATGTCGATCCGCAGTTTGGTGGCGACGAAGCTTTGCTGCGCCTGCGGCACAATACGCAGCAACTGAACATGCGCCTGATCCTTGATGGTGTTTTCAACCACAGCGGTGATTCCCATGCGTGGTTCGATCGGCACAACCGTGGCACTGGCGGCGCCTGTCATAATTCCGATTCCCGCTGGCGTAGTTGGTACAGTTTTGACGAGCAGGGCCGCGTCCGCGACTGGTTGGGTTATGCCAGTTTGCCGAAACTTGACTATCAGTCGCCGACGCTGGTTGAAGAGATTTATCAGGGAGAAGAGAGCATTGTGCGCCACTGGCTGAAAGCGCCGTGGAACATGGACGGCTGGCGGCTGGACGTGGTGCATATGCTGGGCGAAGACGGCGGGGCGCGTAACAATCTGCACCATATTTCGGGGATCACCCGCGCGGCAAAAGAGACACTGCCGCAGGCCTATGTTTTCGGCGAACATTTTGGCGATGCGCGCCAGTGGCTACAGGCGGATGCTGAAGACGCGGCCATGAACTATCGCGGTTTTACGCTGCCGGTGTGGGCGTTCCTGGCGAATACAGATATTGCCTACGATCCCCAGAAGATCGATGCACAAACTTGCGCGACATGGATGGATAACTACCGGGCCGGACTGTCGCATCAGCAGCAGTTGCGTATGTTTAACCAGCTCGACAGCCATGATACGCCGCGCTTTAAAACCGTGCTCGGCAAAGATGTTGCCCGGCTGCCGCTGGCGGTGATCTGGCTGTTTAGCTGGCCGGGAACGCCGTGCATCTATTATGGCGATGAAGTGGGCCTGGACGGGGCGAACGATCCTTTTTGCCGTAAGACCTTCCCGTGGGATAAAAAGCGTCAGGATGCGCAACTGCTGGCGCTTTACCAGCGTATGGCGAAACTGCGCGCGCGTAGCCAGGCACTGCGGCGCGGCGGCTGCCAGGTGATATATGCCCATGATAATGTGCTAGTTTTTGTTCGTGTCTGGCAACAACAGCGCGTACTGGTGGCGATCAACCGCGGCGAAGCCTGCGAAGTGGTGCTGGAGGGCTCGCCGCTGTTAGAGGGGAAAAACTGGCGGCTTCAGGAAGGTACAGGTACGCTACAGGATGATGTGCTGACGCTTTCAGCTACCAGTGCATCTGTCTGGTCTGCCGCCTGAATCGCCACGCGACGATGGGCGGTTGTTACGTCTCCCCTTTAGTGAAGGCGATAGTACATGGATGGTCTTTTAATATTCGGCGTGGTAGTGCTGTTTCTGGCGCTGGTAGTGGTGCCCGTTGTGGCGATAACCGCATGGCGGCGCAGTGTCGCCACGCAGAATGAACTTCTGCAATTGCAGCAGCGGCTGAGCTTACTTGAACAGCGCCTGACGAAAACGGCGGAAAGCAGTGAATCGATGTCAGCCGTGGCTGTCCCGGCGCCAGCTCGCGAAGTGATTAAAACTCCCCAAGCTCCCACATCAGCGGTTAATCCGTGGAAACATAAGGCCGAATCGCCAACGGTCGTTGTTAACAGGCGCGCTGTAAAGACAGCGAAGCCGGAGAACGCTTCCTGGGGCATGGTCACTTCTCTGGCGCGCTGGTTTATGCAGGGCAATCCACTGGCAAAACTGGGCATTGTGCTGCTATTTATCGGCCTCTCCTTCTTGTTGCGTTATACCGTGGAGTACGCTCTGTTCCCGCTGGAATTGCGGCTGGCGGCCGTGGCATTGGTCGCCCTGGTGCTGCTGGGACTAGGGTGGCGATTACGGCATAAGCAAACTGTTTTTGCCCTGATACTGCAAGGTGGAGCGGTTGGTGCGCTCTACTTAACCGTGTTCGGCGCATTTCGCTTGTGGCAGATGTTGCCGATGACACTGGCCTTTGGGCTGCTAATTGTTATTTGTGCGGCAAGCGTCGGGCTGGCAGTGCTACAACAGGCGCTGAGCCTGGCGCTGCTGGCCAGTCTTGGAGGCTATCTGGCGCCGATACTCCTCTCTACCGGTGGTGGCAGCCATGTCGCACTATTCTCGTTTTACTTACTGCTCTCGGCGGGCATTCTCGCCATCAGCCTCTGGCAGCACTGGCGCGAGCTGAATCTTCTGGGGATGTTCTTCACATTTGGCGTTGCCGGGCTGTGGGGCATGGATACCTACCGCCCGGAATTTTATCTGAGCTGCCAGCTCTTCCTGATTGCCAACATTCTGATCTTCGGCGTATTGAGCGTAGCGTTGTCACTTCGCGCACAGCGTCGGGGTGAACGCATTATTGATGGCGTATTGCTGTTTGCGCCGCC
This sequence comes from Pseudomonadota bacterium, assembly GCA_018261615.1. GTDB lineage: Bacteria > Pseudomonadota > Gammaproteobacteria > Enterobacterales > Enterobacteriaceae > Kosakonia. The sequence continues at coordinate 30,498 of JAGTSE010000040.1, forward strand.
GCTGGTGGGTTTTGGTATGCAGTACGCTATTACTTGCCACTGGCACTACGGACCGGCGTTTAGCGCCCTGGGTTTTGGTCTTTTCTATCTGACACTCGCGACCATAGCACTGAAGCACTACCCGACGGCGGCAAAACCGCTGGTACTGGCAGCACTGGCGCTGGGCGGCGCGTTTGCCACACTGGCGATCCCACTGGCGCTTTCAGCGCGCTGGACGGCAATGGCCTGGGCGCTGGAAGGGCTGGGAATCTTGTGGCTTGGCGTGCAGCAAAACCAGCGGCGTATGAGCTACAGCGGCAGTGCCTTGTTGTTGCTGGCGCTGTGTAGCGCGCTATGGGCGTCAGCCGATGGGCTTAATGCTTTGTCGACCTTGTTGATCTTTGCTGTGCTGAGCGGCTGTTGGCTGGCTGGCGCATGGTTGTGGCGTGGGATCCGGCGCGAAGGAAGCGGGTTGCTGCTGGCCGGCGCGGTAGCGTTCTGGGTGGTCGCGCTGGGCGGTGCGGCACAGCTGGTTTTACCGGCTGCGGTGCATACCGGGTTTGGCGTACTGGCGCTGTTGGCGCTTTCAGTGTGGTTGTGGCGCGCGGGCAGCCTGCGCACATCATGGCCGGAGCTGGGGTACGCCCGGTGGCTGTTATGGCCTGGCATGGCGCTGATGCTGGGCTGGCAGATAACATCGCAAGGGCATGTCCTGGCGGCGGGATGGCCTAATCTCGTCTGGTGTATTGCTCTGCCTTCCGCTTTGCTGCTGCTCTACAGGGATAACGGCACTGTGCCGGCGCGCGTATCGCAAGGGTTGCATATCTCCCTGTTCTGGATGCTGTTGCTGGCGGCAGGTAGTGAAGTCTGGTGGTTTGTCGATGGGCTGGCATGGGGACTGGAGCCCTGGCAGAGCGGGTTGCCGATGGCTGCCGGTGGACTGGCAATCGCGCTGGTGCTGGCGGCAATCCGCCATGCGTTCTGGCCGTTTTGTATCTGGCCTGCGTTATATGGAGCGCTGGCGCTACTGCCGGTAGTGCCTGTGCTGTTGGGCTGGCTGCTGTTCGCTAACCTCGGCGACGGTGTGGTGATGGCGATGCGTTATCTCCCGCTGATTAACCCACTAGAAGAAGGAGCGGCATTCGCACTGGTTGGCGTCTGGCTGTATAGCCGTTTTGCCGAAATCCACTACCCGACGGTGGCACCACAATTGTGGCGTGCGCGCCCATGGGTACTGGCGGCGCTTGGTTTCTGGTGGCTTAACGGCGCGTTGCTACGGTTGCTGGCATATTACGGCGAGGTGGCGTGGAATGCGGGCAGTTTGTGGCAATCGCGATTGGTCCAGACCAGCCTGGCGCTGTTCTGGATGTTGATTGCGCTGGTGGTGATGATTCGCGCGACGCGTCAGCATGCACGCCATCAATGGCTATGCGGCAGTGTGCTGCTGGGCGTCGTATTACTTAAATTGATACTGGTAGACAGCGCCGGAGGTGGTGGGCTATCGCGGGCGATCGCCTTTATTGGCGTGGCGGTACTGGTGCTGATTGTGGGCTATTTTTCACCCCTGCCGCCAAAGGCTGTGCGGGAACAGGATAAGGGAGAAGAACAATGACAACATGGCATGGAGTAGTGCTGGCAGCGCTGATAACGGCAACGGGCGCGGCGATAAGCAGTGAACCGCTCCCGGATTCACCGCAGGATTATGCGTTTGGCGCCACGCTTGATTTGCCGCAACCGGCTTCCTGGTATCGCGTGGATCTGCCGCTGGATGTCTACACGCAAAGTACGTGGCCAGATTTGCGTGATGTACGGGTGTTTAATCGTGACGGAGAGCGAGTGCCGTTTACGCTGGAAACACAAAGTGCGGCAACCCACGCGCCTGCCGCCATTCCACTGCGCGTCTTTCCGCTCGACTCTTCACCGATTGAAACCGGTGCGCAAGGGCAAAATGTGGTGCGTTTGCACTCCTCATCTGGCGTCGATATTCGTATTGAAGGCGAGCCTACAGAGGTTGTTGGACAGAGTTATTTGCTGGCGCTGCCAGAAAATATGCCCGAGACCTTTACGCTGACACAACTGAAGTTGACGTGGCCAGAATCTGTAGCGAAATGGCGTAGTAAAGTGACGCTCTTTTTCAGCGCTGATATGCGTAGCTGGACAACATTACAGGAAAATGCGCCGGTGATGGAACTGGCGAGCGGTAACGACCGGTTGAAACTCGATCAGATAAACGTCAATCAATCTATGTCCGCTGATGGCGTACGTTATTTACTGATGGTGTTTGATACGCCAAACCTGCCGGTGACGATTACGCAGGTCACGGCAACGCTGGGCAGCGAGCCAATGCCATTGGCGCAGGTGCAGATAGCGGGCCGCGGGCAGCGGGTTTCTTCCACTGAGGCGCAATACCAGTGGGCGCAACCACAGCCGTTAAGTTCACTGTCGGTAAAACTAGCTGAAGGGAGCGTCCTGCCAGTGGAGATCGCGTTACGCAGTAGCGCCAGCGCTGGATGGCAACCACTCAGTAAAACCGTGTTGTGGCAACGTAATGAACAGACTTCTGCGCCAATCGCGTTGCCGGAGGGAGTGGTGCAGGCGGTGCGCATTACCACGCTGGATGCGCGTTTACCGGGAGAATTACCGCAGATGAGCGGCAGTCGCTCGCGGCAATCGCTGCTGTTTAATGCCCAGGGCAAAGGGCCATTTATGTTGGCCTGGGGTAACCGGGCGGCGGTTCCTGCCGCCGTGACCCTGGATGCGCTGATCCCGGAGGCCTTACGTAAACAAAACGATCTTGCCGCGATCCCGGCAGTACAAGTGGCAGAGCGAATGACGCCTGGCGGGCAGGATCGGCTGACGGCGACGTCGCCTGCTGAACGGCAGGAAATGTGGAAAACGTGGTTGGTGTGGGGCGTATTGCTGCTGGGGGTGGTGGTGCTGGCGTGGATGGCGCTGCGTATCTGGCGTGAAGTAAAAAAACGCTAACAAAAAGGCCCGCAGTCCAGTGCGGGCCTTTTATCAAACGCTGTCGATTACAGGCTGGAGACGTTTTCGCTCAGGTATTTCGCCACGCCATCCGGAGAGGCGTTCATCCCTTCTTTACCTTTTTCCCACTGCGCCGGGCAAACTTCGCCGTGCTCTTCGTGGAATTGCAGCGCGTCAACCATACGCAGCATTTCGTCGATGTTACGCCCCAGCGGCAGGTCATTCACCACCTGATGGCGCACGATGCCGTTTTTGTCGATCAGGAAAGAACCGCGCAGCGCAACGCCTGCGTCCGGGTGTTCAATACCGTAAGCCTGCTGTATTTCACGTTTGATATCTGCAACCATCGCGTATTTTACCGCGCCGATACCGCCTTTCTCAACCGGCGTGTTACGCCATGCGTTGTGAACGAACTCGGAGTCGAAGGAGATGCCAACCACTTCGACGCCGCGTTTCTGGAACTCTTCGTAGCGTTTGTCAAAAGCGATCAGTTCAGACGGGCAGACGAAGGTGAAGTCCATCGGCCAGAAAAACAGCACGGTGGTTTTGCCGCTGGTGTGCTGTTTGAAATTAAAGTTTTCAACGATTTCACCGCTGCCCAGTACGGCTGCCGCTGTAAAATCTGGTGCTTGACGAGTGACCAGTACCATATGTACTCCTGTGATTTACAAGGTTAATTAGAACGCAACGCGTGCCAGTATAGGAAGAGGGTGGAAGTGGCTCAAAGCGCCCTTGACAATCGTTGAGACAGGTTTTGCCTATCAATTAAAGCGTGCGTGAAATTGCCTGGTCCATCATGCGCGGGTAGAACTGCCAGAACAGGCTTTCCAGCTCGGCGTAGTTAGCGTCGAGATCCTGCCAGGAGTCGCGCAGCGCATCAAGCCGTGGGCGGCGGTTCGCCATGCCGTTGAGTACATTCTGAATAAAGGACATCTCCTGGTAGCGCTCCAGCCAGCGTTCCGACCACAGGTAGTTATTCAAATTCACAAAACGCGGCGGGGACTCCGGCAGAATGGTGGCTACCTGCGAATGGGCATAACGCACGAAATCTTCCAGCGAAAAATCGGGAGAGAGCTGCGTCCAGTGGCGGGAGAGAAAATGATCCCACATCACATCCAGCGTGATGGGCGCGACCCGGCGCGTTTGCGCGCGGAATCCTTCACGGGCGATTTTGACTTCCGGCAGGTTGTCGGTCATCACGTCAATACGGCGATGCATATAAATGCCATCCACCACTGCTGGCGCGTAGAGATTTTCCGGGTTGCCGCGAACAAAGTCCGCCAGCAGGTTACCCGGCAGCGAGCTGTCCGCCAGATGTGCAAGATGCAGGTGCGCTAAAAAATTCATGTTATGTCCATCATTGTCGATTGCAGGTGTCCTGGCTTTTGCGAGCGCCCGGTGGAGCCAGCGCAGGCGCCGTTATGCCACTTTGTCTTTTAGGTTGTTTTTTGAACCAAAAGCGGCTAACGGTTGCAGCGAAAGGGCGTGGGCACTAGACTACCCGCCTCTTATTTTGTCTTGAGTTAGTGTCATGCGCGTTGCCGATTTTTCCTTTGAATTACCCGAATCCCTGATTGCCCACTACCCACAGACCGAGCGCAGCAGTTGCCGCTTACTTTCGCTGGATGGCCCAACAGGCGCGCTGACGCACGGTACTTTCACCGATTTACTGGATAAGCTCAACCCTGGCGATCTGCTGGTGTTCAATAATACCCGCGTGATCCCTGCTCGCTTGTTTGGCCGTAAAGCGAGCGGCGGTAAGATTGAAGTGCTGGTTGAGCGCATGCTGGATAATAAACGTATTCTGGCACATATTCGCGCGTCTAAAGCGCCAAAACCTGGCGCTGAGTTGCTGCTGGGCGATGCGGAGGATATACAGGCAACCATGGTGGCGCGCCACGATACGTTGTTCGAAGTTGAGTTTCATGATGAGCGCCCGGTGCTGGATATTCTTAACGCCATTGGCCATATGCCGCTGCCGCCGTATATCGATCGACCCGATGAGGATGCCGATCGTGAGCTTTATCAGACGGTTTATAGCCAGAAGCCGGGCGCGGTGGCCGCACCAACGGCGGGCCTGCATTTTGATGAGCCGCTGCTGGAACGTCTGCGTAATAAAGGCATTGAAATGGCTTTCGTTACCCTGCATGTTGGCGCCGGGACTTTCCAGCCGGTACGCGTCGACAGCATTGAAGACCACATCATGCACTCCGAATATGCCGAAGTGCCGCAAGATGTTGTGGACGCTGTGCTGGCGGCGAAAGCGCGCGGCAACCGTGTTGTCGCCGTGGGAACCACTTCCGTACGCTCGCTGGAGAGCGCCGCGCAGGCCGCCAACGATGCGCTGATTGCGCCGTTCTTCGGCGATACGCAGATCTTTATTTATCCGGGTTATCAATATCAGGTGATTGATGCGCTGGTGACCAACTTCCATCTGCCGGAATCGACACTGATCATGCTGGTTTCCGCGTTTGCCGGATATCAGCACACCATGAACGCGTACCGCGCCGCCGTTGCGCAGGAATATCGCTTCTTTAGTTATGGCGATGCGATGTTTATCACGTACAATCCGCGTGCCATTACTGAACGCGTCGGGGAATAGGTCCGCGGCGCTGACTTTAAACGTCAGACTGTCTCTCTGATGCTGGAGAAAAAATGAAATTTGAACTGGATACCACCGACGGACGCGCCCGCCGCGGTCGTCTGGTGTTTGAACGCGGCGTGGTTGAAACGCCGGCGTTTATGCCTGTGGGCACTTATGGCACTGTAAAAGGGATGACGCCAGAAGAAGTGGAAGCCACTGGCGCACAAATTATTCTGGGCAACACTTTCCACCTGTGGCTACGCCCGGGACAGGAAATCATGAAGCTGCATGGTGATCTGCACGATTTTATGCAGTGGAAAGGCCCGATTCTGACCGATTCCGGCGGCTTCCAGGTCTTCAGTCTTGGCGACATTCGCAAGATCACCGAATCGGGCGTGCACTTCCGCAACCCGATCAATGGCGATCCGATTTTCCTCGACCCGGAAAAGTCGATGGAGATCCAGTACGACCTCGGTTCCGACATCGTGATGATCTTCGATGAGTGTACGCCTTACCCGGCCGACTGGGACTATGCGAAACGCTCTATGGAAATGTCTCTACGCTGGGCGAAGCGCAGTCGCGATCGATTCGACGGCTTAGGTAACAAAAATGCTCTCTTTGGCATTATTCAGGGCAGCGTTTACGAAGATTTACGAGATATATCGGTCAAAGGTCTGGTAGAGATTGGCTTTGATGGCTACGCTGTCGGCGGTCTTGCTGTAGGGGAGCCAAAAGAAGATATGCACCGCATCCTGGAGCATGTCTGCCCGCAAATCCCAGCAGACAAACCACGATACCTGATGGGTGTGGGTAAACCGGAAGATTTAGTTGAAGGTGTGCGTCGTGGCATTGATATGTTCGACTGTGTTATGCCGACGCGTAATGCCCGTAACGGTCACCTGTTTGTGACCAACGGCGTGGTGAAAATCCGTAACGCGAAATATAAAAGCGATACCGGCCCGCTCGATGCTGAGTGTGATTGCTACACCTGTCGCAATTATTCACTCTCGTATTTGCATCATCTCGATCGTTGCAACGAAATATTGGGCGCGCGTCTCAATACGATTCATAACCTGCGGTATTATCAGCGTTTAATGGCTGGTTTACGCAAGGCTATCGAAGAGGGTAAATTAGAGGGCTTCGTAGCGGATTTTTACCAACGTCAGGGTCGACCTGTTCCACCTTTGAATGTTGATTAATTAAATAAATGAGGGAATTTGAATGAGCTTTTTTATTTCTGATGCGGTAGCGGCAGCTGGTGCGCCGGCACAGGGCAGCCCGATATCTCTGATCCTGATGCTGGTGGTGTTTGGTCTGATTTTCTACTTCATGATCCTGCGCCCGCAGCAAAAACGCACAAAAGAGCATAAAAAGCTGATGGACTCCATCGCCAAAGGTGATGAAGTGCTGACCAACGGTGGTCTGGTCGGTCGCGTAACCAAAGTAGCTGAAACTGGCTACATTGCGATTGCGCTGAACGACACCACTGAAGTGGTAATCAAACGTGACTTCGTAGCTGCCGTTCTGCCGAAAGGCACTATGAAGGCGCTGTAATCATTTCGTTTTCCCAAAGGGAACTGCCGTGTTAAACCGTTATCCTTTGTGGAAGTACATCATGCTGGTCGTCGTGATTATCGTCGGCCTGCTTTACGCACTTCCCAACCTGTATGGTGAGGATCCGGCTGTTCAGATCACTGGCGCGCGCGGTGTCGCCGCCAGTGAACAAACGCTGATCCAGGTCCAGAAAAATCTACAAGAAGAAAAAATCAACGCGAAGTCCGTGGCACTGGAAAATGGCGCTATTCTTGCTCGCTTTGATTCGACTGACACACAGCTTCGTGCCCGTGAGGTGCTGGTCAGCGCGTTAGGCGATCAATACGTCGTAGCTCTTAACCTTGCTCCTGCAACGCCTCGCTGGCTGAGCGCCATCAACGCCGAGCCGATGAAGCTCGGTCTCGATTTGCGCGGCGGCGTGCACTTCCTGATGGAAGTGGACATGCAAACAGCGCTGACCAAGCTGCAGGAACAAAATATGGACAGCCTGCGCAGCGATCTGCGCGAGAAAGGGATTCCTTACACCACCGTGCGTAAGGAAGATAATTATGGTCTGAGTATCCAGTTCCCCGACAGCGCGGCGCGCGATCAGGCGAATACTTACCTGACCAGCCGCCACCGCGATCTGGTGATCACCAATCAGGGCGACAACGTACTGCGTGCGGTGATGAGCGATGCGCGTCTGAGTGAAGCGCGTGAATACGCTGTTCAGCAGAACATCAATATTCTGCGTAATCGCGTGAACCAGCTCGGCGTTGCCGAACCGCTGGTACAGCGCCAGGGCGCTGATCGCATCGTGGTTGAACTGCCGGGGATTCAGGATACTGCGCGTGCTAAAGAGATCCTGGGGGCGACCGCAACGCTGGAATTCCGTCTGGTCAACACCAGTGTGGACGCTTCTGCCGCGGCTGCCGGTCGTGTTCCGGGTGATTCCGAAGTGAAACAGACTCGCGAAGGTCAGCCGGTTGTGCTGTACAAACGCGTGATCCTGACCGGTGACCATATCACCGACTCCACATCCAGCCAGGATGAGTACAACCAGCCGCAGGTGAATATTTCACTGGATAGCGCGGGTGGCAACATCATGTCGAACTTCACCAAGGACAATATCGGCAAGCCGATGGCGACCCTGTTTGTGGAGTACAAAGACAGCGGTAAGAAAGATGCCAATGGTCATGCGGTACTGGTGAAACAGGAAGAGGTGATTAACGTTGCCAACATCCAGTCTCGTCTCGGTAACAGCTTCCGCATTACCGGTATCAGCAACCCGACCGAAGCGCGTCAGCTCTCGCTGCTGCTACGTGCCGGTGCGCTGATTGCACCGATTCAGATTGTTGAAGAACGTACCATTGGTCCAACGCTGGGTGCGCAGAACATCACTCAGGGCCTGGAAGCTTGTCTGGCGGGTCTGGTGGTGTCGATCATCTTCATGATCTTCTTTTATAAGAAGTTTGGTCTGATCGCAACGTCTGCGCTGGTGGCGAACCTGGTGCTTATCGTCGGTATCATGTCGCTGTTGCCTGGCGCAACGCTGACGATGCCGGGGATTGCGGGCATCGTGTTAACCCTTGCGGTTGCGGTGGATGCGAACGTACTGATAAACGAACGTATTAAGGAAGAGCTGAGCAACGGGCGTTCCGTCCAGCAGGCGATTCACGAAGGTTATCAGGGCGCATTTTCATCGATTTTCGATGCAAACGTCACCACGTTGATTAAAGTGCTTATTCTGTACGCAGTCGGTACTGGCTCGATTAAAGGGTTCGCAATTACCACCGGCATCGGCGTGGCGACCTCTATGTTTACCGCTATTGTCGGTACCCGTGCCATCGTCAACCTGTTGTACGGCGGCAAACGCATTAACAAGCTGTCTATCTGAGGAGTGCGTTGTGGCACAGGATTATACTGTTGAACAATTGAACCACGGCCGTAAAGTCTGGGACTTTATGCGCTGGGACAACTGGGCTTTCATGATTTCGGGCGGGCTGTTGATCCTCTCCATCATTGTGATGGGGGTTCGCGGCTTTAACTGGGGCCTGGACTTTACCGGCGGTACGGTTATTGAAATTTCGCTGGAAAAACCAGCGGACATGGATTTAATGCGTGACGCGCTGGAGAAAGCGGGCTTTGCGGATCCGCTGTTGCAGAACTTCGGCAGCAGCCGTGACATCATGGTGCGTATGCCGCCTGCGCACGGTGAAACCGGCGGGCAGGTACTGGGCAGCAAAGTTGTCAGCGTGATTAACGAAGCGACCAGCCAGAACGCTGCGGTGAAACGCATCGAATTCGTTGGCCCGAGCGTCGGGGCGGATTTGGCGCAGACTGGCGGCATGGCGCTGCTGGTTGCACTGATCTGTATCCTGATTTACGTCGGGTTCCGCTTCGAATGGCGCCTGGCAGCGGGTGTGGTTATCGCTCTGGCGCATGACGTGATCATTACCATGGGCGTGCTGTCGCTGTTCCATATCGAGATTGACCTGACTATCGTGGCATCGCTGATGTCGGTAATTGGCTACTCTCTCAATGACAGTATCGTGGTATCGGACCGTATTCGTGAGAACTTCCGTAAGATCCGTCGCGGTACGCCGTATGAGATCTTCAACATCTCGCTGACGCAGACCCTGCATCGTACCTTGATCACCTCCGGCACCACGCTGGTTGTGATCCTGATGCTGTATCTCTTTGGCGGCGCGATGCTGAAAGGCTTTTCGCTGACCATGCTGATTGGGGTTTCCATCGGTACGGCGTCTTCTATCTACGTTGCATCGGCGCTGGCGCTGAAGCTGGGGATGAAGCGCGAACATCTGTTGCAGCAGAAAGTGGAGAAAGAAGGGGCGGATCAGCCGTCAATTCTGCCGTAAGGCAACGTTTAGCGCGTTATCAAAAATCCCGATCTGTTGACCGGGATTTTTTTTATCTGCTCCTGACAAACACTCCTGACAGTATGCTGTCAGGAGCCCTGTCGTAGACTCTTTTCGAACCCAAACAACAGTCAGGAGGATGTATGAAAAGCGTAATTAACTGGTTTGAAATCCCGGTCACGGATATGGATCGCGCGATTACTTTTTATGAGCCAGTGATGCAGGTTGCGTTAAAACGCGAGAAAATGGACTGCGCAGAGCTGGCCGTTTTCCCGCATGAGGATCCGGGTACCGGCGGGGCGCTGGCAAAATTTGAGGGCATTGTACCGTCTCACGAAGGCGCTATTATCTACCTGCATACTGACAATCTGGCGGCCACGCTCGATCGTATCGTTACTGCAGGCGGCGAGTGCGTATTCGGGCCGCTGGAATTACCGCGTGGCATTGGCACTATCGCTTTGTTTACCGACTGCGAAGGTAATCGCGTCGGCCTCCATCAACCTGCCTGAGAGCTGAATACGATATGACCCGACGCGCTGACCGTTTGTTTCAGATTGTGCAGATCCTGCGGGGCAGGCGTCTGACAACGGCAGCGCATCTGGCAGACCGGCTTGGCGTGTCCGAGCGCACGGTCTATCGCGATATCCGCGACCTTTCACTTTCCGGCGTGCCGGTGGAAGGCGAGGCGGGAAGTGGATATCGGCTAATGTCGGGTTTTGACCTGCCGCCGCTGATGCTGACAAATAAGGAGTCAGAGGCGCTGATCGTCGCGATTCGCCTGCTCAAAACCTGGGGCGGTGAATCGCTGTCGCGCGAGCTGGAGTCGGCTCAGGAAAAGGTGCTGGCTATCCTGCCCGAGGAGAGTCGTCGAAAGGCGGAGCAGACGCGTATCTACGCTCCAGATTTTTGCATGCAAAGCCACTCCCGCAGCGATTTTGACATGATTCATCAGGCGATTTCCGCCCAGTATGTGCTGACGTTGCATTATCGTGATGAAGCCGGACAGCTCTCTAAACGTGAGGTTCAGCCGCTGGGGCTGTTCTTCTGGGGGGAGCGCTGGCTGCTGGCGGCCTGGTGTGAACGGCGCGATGACTATCGCTGTTTCCGGCTCGACAGATGCCTCAATATTATGCAGACGGAGAGGCGTTTTAGCGAGAGTGCTGACAAGTCACTGGCGGATTTTTTGCGGAAGGTTAAGCAGTAAAAAAGCCAGCATTTGAGCTGGCTATGTGTTTCTCCATCTCCCTGAGGGAGATGGTTGGGGTGAGAGCATCAGCCTGCACAACCCCGCACTGATTAGAAGTTGTAACCCACAACCAGGTAACCACCCCAGCCGGTAGAATGTACGCTGAAGTCGCCGTTGCCGAAGTTCAGGCTGGCGTCATCGTTCCACTGGCCGCCGTGGTGCCAGTAACGGGCAACAACAGAGTAATGCCAGTGATCGTAACCCAGAGAGAGGATGTGGCTGGACGCGATAGAATCATTGGTACGGGTTCTGATGCCATTGTTCGCGTTACCGCTCTCATTACCCAGATCGGAGCCCCAGTCAAAGTTGGTAAAGCCAATGTAGCTTAACTGGCCGCCCCACAAGGTGGTGATCGGTACAAAGTATTTCACTTTGAAGCGGTAGCCGTCCCATTCGTTCTGGTTAGCGGCACCGTAGTTCTGCCACTGGTATTTTGCATACACGTTCAGGGAGAGACTCATTGGCAGACCGGTGTCGATGTCGGTGCCGAGACCCATATACCAGGTGCTCTGACGACCAGAGGCATTGCGGCCCATGTCGTAGATATAGTTGTTCGCGAAGTACCACTCTTTGAACGGACCGAAGCTCAGATCGGTACCTGTCAGTTTATCAATGGAGAAACGCGGTTCGATTTCCATAAACAGCGGAGAACCGTGGTTCCAGATACCTTTCGCATCCGTATTACCGCCGAAGAATACCGGCGCATCCATATAACCGTAAAAGTCAAACCAGTCTTTTTTGGCGAACGCTTCGTACTCAAGATAGGTATCGTTGCGGAGCAGCGGTCCGAAACGGGTGTGATAGCTGCCTACCACGTTGACGCTTTGGTGCCACCAGTCGGAAACGTATTCAGGCTTAGCGTTATCCGCTGCGTTTGCAGTAAAGGACGCAGAAAGCGCCAGAGCAGCACTGGCTGCGAGGATTGTTTTTTTCATCTTTTCGCCACTGATTGATATCCCAGAAGGGAGTGAAAGAAAGCACGAATTGCAATTATTAAAGGTTTCATATTTCTGGGTGCCTATTATAAGTATCAATGCTCACAAAAATATGTGTTGTTTCACATTATTGACATGCACGTAATCGATTGCGCTCACGTTTGCGTGCAATAAACGAGGCGATTGTACTGGCATTTAGCAATATTGCAAATTCGTGAATGTGATGACCAAAGGTGGAAAAAGAAGAAAAAGCGTTACAAAACGCGATAAGGGGCGACATTGTCGCCCTGGGGAATTACTGCACGCTGGCTGGCTGAATATCGTGGATACGGACGAAACCTAATTGCTCCGGCGTGATGCCGTTCAGCTGCAACGGAATATCGATGTCGCTGGGCGCAAGCGTACTGGCCGGTGCGTTAATTAACTGATTTTGTACGTTAACTTCCTGGTGATTTTGCGTGGTGCCCTGAATTTGTCCCCACTCAACCGTACCGCTAAACGCCGGTAACGGATCGTTCGATTCGCCCTGAATGCGCAGCAGAACGCGGGTTCCGGCGGCATTTGGCGCGACGTTTTGCAGAGACATACGCAACATACCAATCTGGCTGTTCAGACGGGCTGGCGTGTTGGCACCGGGCAGCAGATAGACGCCGCTGCCGGATTTTGCATTCAGCGCGTTCTGCTGGGTGATTTTCACCGTCTCTTTGTTCAGTTTGCTCATCTCGCTATTCAGCGTACTGACGCTTTGATGCAACTGGCTGACTTCGCTTTGCTGGGCGCAGGCACTGAGGGCAAAAAGGCTTCCCAGTAAGAGTGTTCTTAGGTAACGTCTTGTCATTATGTCTGTTTCCGTGAAAAGAAAGAGTGTTGTAATGGTAGATCGCAACGGTTGCGTTGCCATCGATCCATTATCTCAAAAACAGTCTGCCTTTGTTGTCATGTCAGTCCAGGGTAAAATAGATTCCAGTTAACTCACACGTCAGGACGCCGTATGCATTGCCCATTCTGTTTCGCCGTGGATACCAAAGTAATCGATTCTCGTCTGGTGGGGGAAGGCTCTTCTGTCCGCCGCCGTCGGCAGTGTCTGGTTTGTAATGAGCGTTTTACCACTTTTGAAGTGGCTGAGCTGGTGATGCCGCGCGTGGTGAAAAGCAATGAGGTGCGTGAACCCTTCAATGAAGATAAGTTACGTAGCGGTATGCTGAAAGCGCTGGAGAAACGTCCGGTAAGCGCCGACGATGTGGAAATGGCGATCAACCATATTAAATCGCAACTTCGCGCAACAGGCGAACGCGAAGTTCCCAGTAAAATGATCGGCAATCTGGTAATGGAGGAGTTGAAAAAGCTCGATAAAGTGGCTTATGTCCGTTTTGCCTCCGTTTACCGCAGTTTTGAAGATATTCGCGAATTTGGCGAAGAGATCGCACGCCTACAGGACTGATCATGCAGGACGAAATGTACATGGCGCGGGCGCTGAAACTGGCGCAGCGCGGGCGTTTTACCACCCATCCGAACCCCCGCGTCGGCTGTGTGATCGTCAACAATGGCGAGATCGTTGGCGAAGGTTTCCATTACCGCGCTGGCGAGCCGCATGCCGAAGTGCATGCGCTGCGTATGGCGGGTGAGCGTGCCCGCGGCGCGACGGCATATGTGACGCTGGAGCCGTGCAGCCATCACGGTCGCACGCCGCCCTGCTGCGAAGCGCTGATTGCCGCTGGCGTCGCGCGTGTTGTTGCGGCGATGCAGGATCCCAATCCGCAGGTGGCTGGACGCGGCCTTTATCGCTTGCAACAGGAAGGCATTGATGTCAGCCACGGGCTAATGATGAGTGAAGCCGAAGCGCTGAACAAAGGTTTCCTCAAACGAATGCGCACCGGGTTTCCGTATGTGCAGCTTAAGCTCGGCGCATCGCTGGACGGCCGAACGGCGATGGCCAGCGGCGAAAGCCAGTGGATCACCTCCGCACAGGCGCGCCGGGACGTACAGCGTCTGCGGGCGCAAAGCCATGCCATTCTAACCAGCAGCTCTACGGTGCTGGCGGACGATCCCTCGCTGACGGTGCGCTGGGAAGAGCTGGATGCCGACAGCCAGGCGCTCTATCCGCAAGAAAATGTGCGCCAGCCGGTGCGCATTGTGATCGACAGTCAGAATCGGGTTACGCCCGCGCACAAACTGATCGGACTGCCGGGTGAAACCTGGTTTGCCCGCACGAAAGCGGATGAGCGCAGCTGGCCTGCGAGCGTGCACGACATTATCGTGCCGGAACATAACGGCTACGCCGATCTGGTTATGCTGATGATGTTGTTGGGAAAACAGCAAATTAACAGCATTTGGGTGGAAGCGGGCGCTACGCTTGCTGGCGCATTATTGCAGGCCGGGCTGGTGGATGAACTGGTGGTTTATCTTGCGCCGAAGCTGTTAGGCACAGACGCGCGTGGCCTGTGCGTGTTGCCGGGGCTGTCGGTACTTGCTGATGCACCATACTTTAAATTCAATGAGATAAGGCAGGTTGGTCCGGATGTTTGCCTGCATCTTACCCAAGCGTGATGCCTGCTGTAAAAGGGAAGCAGCGCACAAAATATTATGCTAAAATCCGCCCCCCTGCGGGGTCCGAACTGAACCTGTAAAGGAAGTGTATGAACATTATTGAAGCCAACGTTGCTGCTCCGGACGCTCGCGTCGCCATCACCATTGCGCGTTTCAACAACTTTATCAACGACAGCCTGCTCGAAGGTGCGATTGATGCACTGAAACGCATCGGTCAGGTGAAAGATAAAAACATCACTGTCGTGTGGGTACCGGGTGCTTACGAACTGCCGCTGGCGGCTGGCGCACTGGCGAAAACCGGCAAATACGACGCGGTGGTCGCGCTCGGCACGGTGATTCGCGGCGGTACTGCGCACTTCGAATATGTTGCCGGTGGTGCAAGTAATGGCCTGGCGCATGTTGCCCAGGAGAGCGAAATTCCGGTCGCTTTCGGCGTGTTGACGACTGAAAGCATCGAGCAAGCTATCGAACGTGCTGGCACTAAAGCCGGTAATAAAGGTGCAGAAGCTGCACTGACCGCGCTTGAAATGATTAATGTATTGAAAGCCATTAAGGCCTGATTTTAGTAAGGGGAATTCCGTGAAACCTGCTGCTCGTCGCCGCGCCCGTGAGTGTGCCGTCCAGGCGCTCTACTCCTGGCAGTTGTCCCAGAACGACATCGCTGATGTTGAATACCAGTTCCTGGCGGAACAGGACGTAAAAGATGTTGACGTTCTGTACTTCCGTGAGCTGTTGACCGGGGTGGCGACTAATAGCGCATATCTCGATGGCTTAATGCAGCCGTATCTGTCCCGTCAGCTGGAAGAGTTGGGTCAGGTTGAGAAAGCGGTATTACGTATCGCGCTGTTCGAACTGTCCAAACGTGATGATGTGCCCTACAAAGTGGCGATCAACGAAGCTATTGAACTGGCAAAAACCTTTGGCGCTGAAGACAGCCACAAGTTTGTTAACGGCGTGCTGGATAAAGCCGCTCCTGCGATCCGTCCCCGCAAAAAATGATCCGTAAGCCGGTGATAAGCGATGCTCTGCGCGCCTGTCCCGGCTTTTTCTTTTTTCTACCGAGGCATTAACGTATGGCATGCGGCGAATTTTCCCTGATTGCCCGTTACTTTGACCGTGCACGAAATTCCCGTCGCGATGTAGAAACCGGCATTGGCGACGATTGTGCTCTGCTCAACGTTGTTGAAAAACAGACGCTGGCGATCAGTGTCGATACGCTGGTGGCGGGCAACCATTTTCTGCCGGAGATCGATCCTGCGGATTTGGCCTACAAAGCACTGGCGGTGAATTTAAGCGATCTGGCTGCCGTAGGCGCGGATCCGGCGTGGATGACGCTGGCGCTTACGTTGCCGGAGGTAGATGAAAGCTGGCTGGAGAAATTCAGCGACAGCCTGTTTGAACAGCTTAGCTACTACGATATGCAGTTAATTGGCGGCGATACCACGCGTGGTCCGCTGTCGATGACCATCGGTATTCATGGTTATGTGCCACCAGGACGAGCAATGAAGCGCTCAGGTGCTAAACCGGGCGACTGGATTTATGTTACCGGAACGCCGGGCGACAGCGCTGCTGGCTTGGCGATTTTGCAGCAACGTTTAGCTGTCGGCGATGAAGCCAATGCGGAGTATCTGCTCAAGCGCCATTTGCGGCCAACTCCGCGCGTGTTGCATGGTCAGGCGCTACGTAATCTGGCAAGCTCGGCGATCGATCTCTCTGATGGCCTGATCTCCGATTTGGCGCACATCCTGAAAGCCAGCCAGTGCGGCGCGCGTATCGATCTGGATGCATTACCTTTCTCCGACGCGCTCCGTCGTCACGTAGAGCCTGAGCAGGCGCTGCGCTGGGCGCTTTCCGGTGGTGAAGATTATGAATTGTGTTTTACCGTGCCGGAACTGAACCGCGGCGCGCTGGATGTTGCCATCGGCCAGCTCGGTGTGCCTTTCACCTGTATTGGGCAGATCAGTGCCGATGTAGAGGGGCTGCATTTTACCCGTAGCGGCAAGTCTGTCGCCCTTGACTGGAAAGGATACGACCATTTTGCCGAGAGCTAAAGATATAGCCAAAAGCCGTCTGAACTTGCGAAACCCCTGGCATTTGCTGGCAACCGGGTTTGGTAGCGGTTTAAGCCCGATTGTGCCGGGCACCATGGGGTCGCTGGCGGCGATCCCCTTCTGGTGGGCAATGACATTTCTGCCCTGGCAGCTCTATTCGCTGGTGGTGATGCTGGGAATTTGCCTCGGTGTGTATCTGTGCCACCAGACGGCAAAAGATATGGGTGTACACGATCACGGCAGCATTGTCTGGGATGAGTTCATCGGAATGTGGATCACGCTGATGGCACTCCCGACCAGTGACTGGCAGTGGGTCGCGGTCGGCTTTGTACTGTTCCGTATTCTGGATATGTGGAAACCGTGGCCGATTCGCTGGTTTGATCGCAATGTTCACGGCGGTATGGGGATCATGGTTGATGATATCATTGCCGGGATCATCGCTGCCGGACTGTTGTATCTGATTGGCCACCACTGGCCGATTGGCTTGATCTGAGAGTGATGCTCCGGATGGCGGCTGGTGCCTTATCCGGTCATACAGCAGCGCCACCGGGCATTTTACCTTCTCGGGTTATGGGTTATTTAAATCCTGCCACTGGGTGCTGTTTGTACGGTGTTTCCAGCTCGGCAATCTGTTCCGGTTTCAGCGTTAAATCCACTGCGCCTAACAACTCTTCCAGCTGCTCTTCGCGGGATGTGCCGATAATCGGCGCAGCGACGCCAGGCTTACTCAGCAGCCATGCCAGCGCCACCTGGGCGCGGGGAGCGCCGACATCTTCTGCCACACCAGCCAGACGTTCGGCAATCTGGCTGTCGTTTTCATCGGTTTCGCTGTATAGCGTTTTGCCGAATTCGTCTGACACCAGACGTGCGGTGGTTTCTCCCCACGGGCGGGTTAACCGTCCGCGCGCCAGCGGGCTCCATGGAATAATCGCCACGCCTTCCTTGTAACACAGCGGTAGCATCTCGCGCTCTTCCTCGCGGTAGATCAGATTGTAGTGATCCTGCATGGTGACAAAACGCGCCCAGCCATTTTTTTGCTGCAAGGCCAGCGCGTGAGCGAACTGGCGAGCGTGCATCGACGACGCGCCGATATAGCGCGCTTTGCCCGCTTTCACCACTTCATCAAGGGTTTCGAGCGTCTCTTCAATTGGCGTATGGTAATCCCAGCGATGGATTTGCAGTAGATCGACATACTCCATGCCCAGCCGTTGCAAACTATCGTCGATGGAACGCAGGATCTGCGCGCGAGAGAGGCCTTCCGCCAGATCGCCCACCTGGTGATAGACTTTGGTGGCGACGACCACCTCGTCGCGGCGGGCGAAATCGCGTAGCGCGCGTCCGACAATCTCTTCGCTGCTGCCATCGGAATAGCTATTGGCGGTATCAAAGAAGTTGATGCCGCCTTCCAGCGCGCGCTGAATGATAGGGCGGCTGCTCTCTTCCGGCAGCGTCCAGGCGTGTTTGCCCCGGTCAGGTTCGCCAAACGTCATGCAGCCAAGGCAAAGGCGGGAAACCTTAAGGTCTGTTTTTCCTAATGTGCTGTATTGCATGGTTCCACTCCTGCTATTAAAAACTTACGTTTAAGCATAGCAGGAGCGGCAGGGGGGATCAGGCGAGCCAGTTGCGGATGCGGGATTCGATGCCTGCGGCGTTTAGCCCCAGATCGGCGCGGGCTTCATCCTGTGTACCCTGCGGGATGAAGAAATCCGGAAGGCCGAGATTGAGTACCGGCACCGGTTTACGGTGTGCCATCAGTACTTCGTTGACGCCGCTGCCTGCGCCGCCTGCGATAGCATTCTCTTCCAGCGTCACCAGCGAGTCATGACGTGCAGCGGTTTCCAGAATCAGTGCTTCGTCCAGCGGCTTGACAAAACGCATGTCGATAAGCGTTGCGTTCAGGGCTTCGGCAGCTTTTTGCGCTTCCGGCAATAATGTACCGAAGTTCAGAATCGCCAGCTTCTCGCCCTGGCGTTTCACCACGCCTTTACCGAGCGGTAGTTTCTCCAGTGGCTCCAGCGTTACGCCAACGGCATTGCCGCGCGGGTAACGTACGGCGCTTGGGCCATCGGCATAGTGATAGCCGGTAAACAGCATCTGGCGACACTCGTTTTCATCGCTTGGCGTCATGATGACCATGTCCGGGATACAGCGCAGGTAGGAGATATCAAAAGCACCCTGGTGCGTCTGCCCATCGGCACCGACAATCCCGGCGCGATCGATGGCAAACAGCACCGGCAGTTTCTGGATCGCCACATCGTGGATCACCTGATCATAGGCGCGTTGCAGGAAGGTGGAGTAGATCGCCACCACCGGCTTGTAGCCGCCAATCGCCAGCCCGGCCGCGAAAGTCACGGCATGCTGCTCGGCAATTGCAACATCAAAATATTGATCCGGGTATTTGCGTGAAAACTCGACCATACCGGAACCTTCGCGCATCGCTGGCGTAATAGCCATCAGCTTGTCGTCTTTGGCGGCGGTTTCGCACAGCCAGTCGCCGAAAATCTTCGAATAACTCGGCATGCCACCACTGCTTTTCGGCAGCGTACCGCTGGTCGGATCGAATTTCGGCACCGCGTGGAAGGTGATTGGATCTTTTTCGGCTGGCTCATAACCGCGACCTTTTTTGGTCATAATATGCAGGAACTGCGGACCTTTCAGATCGCGCATATTGCGCAAGGTCTGCACCAGTCCAAGCACATCATGGCCGTCTACCGGGCCAATATAGTTAAAGCCCAGCTCTTCAAACAGGGTACCTGGCACGACCATGCCTTTGATATGTTCTTCGGTACGTTTGATCAACTCTTTGATCGGCGGTACGCCGGAAAGCACCTTTTTGCCGCCTTCGCGCAGGGTGGAGTAGAGTTTGCCGGAGAGCAACTGCGCCAGGTGATTGTTCAGTGCGCCGACGTTCTCGGAAATCGACATCTCGTTGTCGTTCAACACCACCAGCATATCCGGGCGGATATCACCGGCGTGGTTCATCGCTTCGAAGGCCATGCCAGCGGTGATCGCGCCATCGCCAATTACGCAGACGGTACGGCGCTGTTTGCCCTCTTTGGCAGCGGCGACGGCAACGCCAATTCCCGCGCTGATAGAGGTGGAGGAGTGACCAACGCTGAGAACATCGTATTCGCTTTCGCCGCGCCATGGGAACGGATGCAGACCGTTTTTCTGCCGGATGGTGTCGATTTTGTCACGACGCCCGGTAAGAATTTTATGCGGGTAGGCCTGGTGACCGACGTCCCAGATTAACTGATCGAACGGCGTGTTGTAGACGTAATGTAATGCAACGGTCAGTTCGACCGTGCCAAGCCCGGAGGCGAAGTGCCCGCTGGAGCGGCTTACGCTGTCAAGCAGATAGCGACGCAGTTCGTCACACAGTTTCGGCAGACTCTCTTTCGGCAGCAGACGCAACTCTTGTGTGGTATCTACCAGCGCCAGCGTCGGGTATTTGGCTATATCAAAACTCATCAGCAACTCATCTAGTGTGTCGTTTTATTTATCACGCTGGATTATATAATTCGCCAGTGCTTCCAGTGCCGTCGTATCAAGCGACTGTGCAGCCAGCAGGCTAAGCGCCTGTCGGGCATCGTCAATCAGGTCGCGGGCTTTTGTCCGGGCTTGCTCAAGACCCAGTAGTGCGGGATAGGTACTTTTCCCCAGGTGCTGATCGGCGCCCTGGCGTTTACCAAGGGTGGCAGTATCGCCGACCACATCCAGAATGTCATCCTGAACCTGGAACGCCAGACCGATGCTCTGGGCGTAGCGATCGAGCTGAGACAAGGCTTCCCGACCTCTGTCACCCGCGCTCAGTGCGCCCATTTTTACTGCCGCACGGATCAGCGCGCCGGTTTTATGACGATGGATCTGCTCCAGCGCTTCCAGTGAGATTTGCTCGCCTTCAGCCGCCAGGTCCAACGCCTGGCCTCCGCACATGCCGGCCACGCCGCTGGAGATCGCAAGCGTTGATACCATCGCCAGCCGATCGTGTGCCGCCACTTCCGGCATCGGCGCATCGGCGAGGATCGAGAAGGCCAGCGTCTGCAACGCATCTCCCGCAAGAATGGCATTGGCTTCGCCAAATTTAATATGGCAGGTCGGCAGGCCACGGCGTAAATCGTCGTCGTCCATCGCAGGCAGATCGTCATGGATCAGCGAGTAAGCATGGATACACTCCACTGCGGCTGCGGGCGCATCCAGCGTTTGCTGGCTGACGCCGAACATCGAACCGGTTGCGTAAACCAGAAACGGACGTAGACGTTTACCGCCTAATAGTGAGCCATACTGGATAGCGTCAACCAGAGGAGTGTTCTGAAAGGGCAACGGAGCGATAAAACGGCGTAGCGCGTCATTGGCCCGATCGACGCAGGCCTGCAGTTGTTGATTAAAATCCATCGTTATTCAGCGTCCGGTGCGAAAGGCTTTAACGGTGCCTCTTCGGAATCGGAGAGCAGGATCTGCACGCGCTGCTCCGCCTGCTGTAACTTTACCTGCCCCTGGCGTGCGAGTTGCACACCACGTTCGAATTCATTGAGTGCCTCTTCGAGCGGAAGCTCTCCGCTTTCAAGACGAGTGACAATCTGTTCCAGCTCGTTCAGCGCTGTTTCGAAACTGGCCGGTGCTTCGTTTTTCTTTGGCATAGTGAATGTCTGACTCTTCTATTATTCATCTGACTCAACTTAGAGCCTATCCCATTAGGCTATTTTATTTGCCATTTGGACCTGGGCAGTGCCCACACAAAATGTGTTGGCATTTTGAACGCCGCTTGCGGCGGCCCTTTAGGGCGAGCGAAGCGAGTAATCCTCACGTACTACGTGTA
>JAGTSE010000041.1 GCA_018261615.1 Pseudomonadota bacterium
GCCGGGACGACGACCACGGCACTACCCAAGAGCAGTAAAAAAGAAGCCGCAACGCTATGCGTTACGGCTACCTTCAAAAGCTTAACTGACAAGCATTACCTCACAGTGAGGACGTTTCGCACGGTTAATAAAGTTTCTTCGCGCAGTCCAGCCAGTCGCCTTTGAACGGACGCTTCATATTCTCAATAGCGTCGATAATGTCGTGGTGAACCATTTTTTCGTTCTGGATACCGACGCAGCGACCGCCAAAGCCCTGCAGCAGCAATTCAATGGCGTAAGCACCCATACGGGATGCCAGGATACGGTCGTAAGGCACCGGAGAGCCGCCACGCTGAATGTGGCCGAGAACGGTCGCGCGCGTTTCACGCTGTGTTTCGCTTTCGATGTATTTCGCCAGCTCGTCAATGTCGCAGATATGCTCAGTGATTGCCACAATCGCATGTTTTTTACCTTTGGCGATACCGGCTTTGATTTCTGAAACCAGATCTTCGCGGTTGAATTCTACTTCCGGCAGCACAATAAACTCACAGCCGCCGGCAATTGCCGCAGCCAGAGTCAGGTCGCCGCAGTAACGGCCCATCACTTCAACGATGGAGATGCGCTGGTGGGAAGAAGAGGTATCACGCAGGCGGTCAATTGCTTCAACGACGGTTTGCAGCGCGGTGAAATAACCGATGGTGTAGTCCGTTCCCGCAACGTCGTTATCGATGGTGCCCGGTAAACCAATGCACGGGAAACCCATTTCAGTCAGGCGTTTGGCACCCATGTAAGAACCGTCGCCGCCGATAACAACCAGAGCGTCAATGCCGCGTTTTTTCATGTTCTCAATAGCCACGGCACGGACATGCTCTTCACGGAACTCAGGGAAGCGAGCAGAACCGAGGAATGTACCGCCACGGTTGATCATATCCGACACGCTGTAGCGGTCGAGTTGGATCATGCGGTCTTCGTACAGGCCAAGGTAACCATCATAGATACCTGCAACTTCCAGACCTTCTGTTAATGCGGCACGGACGACCCCACGGATCGCGGCATTCATGCCTGGCGCATCACCGCCACTTGTCAACACACCGATTTTTTTAATCATGACTACCTCTGAACTAGGAATGCAAAATAAATTCTGTGGCCCGAAGCGACTCCCCACGGGAGCGAACAACTATGCTGCAAATAGTATATCAATCACTGCTTGCTGAATTGATTCAGGTCAGCCCAAATGGCGGTAATTTATACACAAAAAACGGGTCTGGCTCACTTTTTTACATTGGAATACGAGTGCACTGCTGTGCTTAACGTCCCTGAGGGGCGACTGAGCAGGGATCCTGGTGAATAATCACATCTGATCCCGGAAAACGTTGCAAAATGGCCAGCTCTACCTGCTCAGCCACGATATGCGCCTGAACTAACGGCAGATTATCATCCATTTCTAAATGTATTTGAATAAAGCGGGTCGGCCCCGACTGCCGCGTGCGAAGATCGTGCGCGCCGCTAACGCCTGGCCAGGCAATGACGATATCGATAATCTCCAGGCGCTCTTCGTCGGGTAACGCTCTGTCCAGCAACGCCTGAACCGCTTCATACCCCATACGTAACGCGCTATACAGAATATAGCTGCCGATCCCCAGTGCAAACAGCGCATCAGCCCAGTGCCAACCGTACCAGGACAGACCAAGCGCGATGAGAATTGCACCGTTCATCATAACATCAGACTGATAATGAAGCATATCCGCCCGCACCGCCTGGCTGTGGGTTTTACTTACCACCCAGCGCTGAAAAGTGATTAATATCACAGTACTGAATAACGCTACTAGCGTGACGGCAATACCAATCCCGGCAGCACGAAGCGGCTCGGGGTTAGCCAGATGCTGGATACCAGTCAAAAAAAGAAACAGCGCCGAGCCGGAAATAAACATACTTTGCGCCAGCGCGGCCAACGACTCCGCTTTACCATGCCCGAAAGTGTGTTCTTCATCAGCGGGCTGCAATGAGTAACGCACCACTAACAGGTTGGTCAACGATGCCGCGATATCCACCAGAGAATCCACCAACGCCGCCAGAATACTGACCGACCCGGTGAACCACCACGCAAAAATTTTAATTAACAGTAGTGACGATGCCATGACAGTCGCCGCGACAGCCGCCCGGGTAATCAGCCGCCCATAGGATTGATTCATAAATACTCCTGCTTTGCCCTGCGGGAATTATAACGGATGGAATCGGTAGGAATAGTACGAGTAAGCGTAAGATTGTTTGATAGTGAAATGCATTGCAACAAAGAATCAACGACGAACAACGATCGCCTGGGGAAGGTTCTCCCTAGGCGATTTTAAAAAATCGAGCCTTTAAAATCACTCTGCCACATTGTCAAACAGTGAAACTGAATACAGCCACGATGGTACTTTACCAATTAAGTTATTATAACCATTATAAATTGACTCTTGGCAGCCATGCTGTTGCATATAATTTGCAGATAGCATACCCGAGCGGATAAAATATTTATCTACCAATGATACCACACAGAAATAAGGTTTTTGGTTGGCACTTTTAACAAATTGCGCAATAGCTTCTTTATCACTTGACTTAATAAACACCGGTACATCACCAAACTCTAAAGGATTCACATCTTTTTTAAAGGTAAAATCCTCATCTTTTTCTCCCACGGACAAAAAAAGTTGATGAGGTAATACATTTCTATCATAGAAATATTTATTAAGAGCCGGTTTATGATCTCCATAAACGACAACGAGAGCGTCCTTATCTATTGTTTCAACTTGATCCAAAAAATCTGTTAGACGAGAAACAGCTTCCTCTGCTCTGGATCTATAAACAGTCTCTCCAGAATCATTCATATAAGGGAAAGGACCATGAGTTGACATTGTTATTAGATTCATAAAAATAGGCTTTCCATTCTTCTCACGCAGCTCTTTTAATGCCGCCCGATACAGCAGGTAATCATCCGCCTGATCCACATAAGGCTTCTTGCCTTTGCTCAACTCAGCGGGTAACTCTCCCATCGCGAAGATATCTTCAAATTGATCGAAACCAAACTTCGGATAAACTTTAACTCTTTTCCAGAATGCTCGATCATTATTATGTGCGGCAAAGGCATAATAATTACTGCGTTTTAACACGCTAGCAAAAGACTCAGTATTATCTTTAAATACATCCTCATATTCTTGGTAAAGGATGCCGGAAAGATAGCGTGAGTTACTAGGTAATCCGGTTAACATCTCAAATTCTACGTTAGCCGTACCTCCACCATATACAGGAGAAGTTGCCCGGAATGGAGTCATTCCATGGTTCAATAAAGGCTGAAAAATATCCTTGAAATTATTATTATCATACCAACATGACTCACATAGAATAAATATTATAGTTTTATTAATCGGTTTCGTTAGGGCATAACTCTTGCGAAAAGAATGATACTCATCCAACCCTTCCTTACTAATTCTTGGAGCCGCAATCCGCACACTAGTCTGAATCAAATGCATTGGCAAACCATGCGCTAAAACATTCCCGGACCAGTTCCATGAGAAATAATCCATTTCATATTTATAATTAAGCTTACTGACTTTTTCTTTTACCCAAAAAGGAATGAAAGATGATACAGTTAAATATGGCGAAAAAGCCATTGGAATAGTAATAAACAAAAGTATAGCAATGACTTTCGATTGCGCTTTCTGCGTTTTTAATTTTCCATCCAAAAAAAGCAAAAATATACCAACCAATATCATTTCGAAACAAAAAATCAAGTTATCTACAGCAAGATACTTCGACGCAAGTGAAACATTTGAACCTGCAATAACATCATTAAACGAAAGTGGCTCACCGGTAAGTGAAAATTTCTTCTGACTAATAACGTCAATAACAAAACAAATCAGCATTACAAGAAAAAGAGAAAAAAAACTCTTAACTTCATTAACCGAAGAATCAAATAAATACAAATAACTGGTGAGGACATCCAATAAACTCTAATTAATCCATCATTATTTATATCGCTCGGGCTCTTACCCAACACTCCTAATACAACTTTAAGAAAAAAAGCCAATATGGAAACGAAAAGAACCTCCAACATAAGTTCTTTCAAAATCCTACTGCTGTTTTTTTCCATATAAGCGGCTTCAATTCTCTGTGACATACCTTGAATTCCAAATATATTCTATGTAAACCAAATGATTACAAAAAGCATATTCTATTATATAATACATTTTCTTTGGAAAAAACTTGCAATTGAAGATTTATTTGCAGGGGCATAACAGAAAAATTAAAACTTTGATAAAAAACCTCTCCCCACCATGGATGTAGAAGTCATGCGCGGCGACCAAAAAAAATCGTATCAATATGAAATAAAAGGATTTATTTCATATCATACCTGCTTTGCGACCGCATTCATACAAAGCACTCCCTGTAAGCGCAGGTGTTTTCACATCTATAAATATTGTTGCTCTGAAATCGTCAGACATGGTCTGCCTTGATGAACTTCGCCAAGCTTGACTATGTCGGCTACACTCGGTTCATAATTTTTCTCCACTGGCAGAAGCTAACCCGGAAATGACGTTTCTGGACAAGTCAGAAATTGAAAGGCTGTTAGGAGTATTGACCGGAGATGCTTTGCTCGTTGCTCTCCTCTGCCTTAGCACTGGCGGAAGATGGACAGAGGTAGCCACTCTAAAACCGGCACAGATAGCCAGTTGCAGGGTTACCTTTTTGAAAACTAAAAACGGCAAAAAGCGAACCGTGCCTATCTCAGCACAGCTTGAAAAGAAAGTGAAAGAGAAAGCCAGCGGGAAGCTGTTCAAAGTTGATTATGAAAAATTTTGCGGGGTCTTACGCAAGGTGAAACCTGACATCCCCCCCAATCAGGCAACACATATTCTGCGTCACACTTTCGCAAGCCATTTCATGATGAACGGGGGAAATATTATTGCCCTGCAACAGATTCTCGGGCATGCAAGCATTCAGCAGACAATGGCCTATGCACACCTTGCTCCTGACTACCTGCAAAATGCTGTCGCATTAAACCCTCTTAACGGAGGAGTGACGGTATAAATCATCTCTCTGAGTGTCCACACTCAGAGGGTTTTGAAACCGTTCCATGCCGTTACAGATTTTTATAACTAACTGTTTTATTTATAAAAAATAGTAAGAAATTGATAAAAAAAACCCCCACATCATGTGGGGGAAGACAGGGATGGTGTCTATGGCAAGGAAAAACAGGGTTGTTACCTGGTACTACTACTACTTAACTCGGTCACCGGTGAACTTTGCTGCATTTGCGCTACACTGCGTAACTGGTTCATCCGTTGTTGATGCTTCTGGTTCAAAACCGCTTGCTGCTCCGGCATGAGCAGGTTGTACATCTGGTTGCGCACTCTGGCCATTTCAACCTGACGAGCTACCTGTTCCTGCGCCATTTTTTCTGCCTGAGCGCGCACAGCGTTTTCATCAAATTTTTCTGCGATGACAAGGCGATGCATTGTCTCCATTTCGCTAACATTAACAGGAGGCTGATCGTGCCGCGCCTGTCGCATAAGATCCCGCATCTGTTGACGCTGGTGTTCCGTTAAATTAATACCGTCGAACATATGGCTCTGAACACTGCGCTGCGCGAACCCCTCTGTAGGGAGCCAGTTATCGCCTGTTTCAACATCAGCAGCACGACTAACCGTGCTTAACGCCAGCGTTGAGGCCATGACGGCAGCGGTAACAATGCGCATCATTTGCTCCAGTAACCTTTTCGTCTCTCGATTCAACGATAATGAGTCTACGATTCAGGCTGCAAACATGCGTCAGGGGGTGTAAAACAACGTAAAGTCATGGATTAGCGACTCTTGATGACGTAATTTCTGCCTCGGAGGTAGTTAAACAATGAATAAAATCCTTTTAGTAGATGATGACCGAGAGCTTACTTCCTTGTTAAAGGAGCTACTCGACATGGAAGGTTTTAACGTGCTCGTCGCCCATGACGGAGAGCAGGCACTCGACCTCCTCGACGACAGCATCGACTTGCTTTTACTCGATGTCATGATGCCGAAGAAAAACGGCATCGACACACTTAAAGAGCTACGCCAGACACACCAAACACCGGTAATTATGTTAACTGCGCGCGGCAGCGAGCTCGATCGCGTCCTTGGTCTTGAACTGGGCGCGGATGACTATCTGCCGAAACCCTTTAACGATCGTGAACTGGTCGCGCGTATTCGTGCAATCCTGCGCCGTTCCCACTGGAGCGAGCAACAACAAAGCAGCGACAATGGTTCACTCACGCTGGAAGTGGATGCTCTGAGCCTCAATCCAGGCCGCCAGGAGGCCAGTTTTGATGGACATTCACTGGAACTTACAGGCACTGAATTCACGCTGCTCTATCTGCTGGCTCAGCATTTAGGTCAGGTGGTTTCGCGTGAACATCTAAGCCAGGAAGTGCTGGGTAAACGCCTGACTCCGTTCGATCGCGCCATCGACATGCACATCTCCAACCTGCGCCGCAAATTGCCGGATCGCAAAGATGGGCATCCGTGGTTTAAAACCCTGCGTGGTCGCGGTTATTTGATGGTCTCCGCTTCATGATAGGAAGTTTGACCGCCCGCATCTTTGCCATTTTCTGGTTAACGCTGGCGCTGGTGCTAATGCTGGTGCTGATGGTGCCGAAGCTGGATTCCCGTCAAATGACGGAGCTTCTGGACAGCGAACAGCGCCAGGGCGTGATGATTGAACAGCATGTTGAAGCTGAGCTGGCAAATGACCCGCCGAACGACCTGATGTGGTGGCGCAGGCTGTTTCGCGCTATCGACAAATGGGCGCCGCCGGGTCAACGTCTGCTGCTGGTCACCAGCGAAGGGCGCGTCATTGGCGCCGAACGCAACGAAATGCAGATCATCCGCAACTTTATAGGCCAGGCGGATAATTCAGACCATCCGCAGAAGAAAAAGTATGGCCGGGTTGAGATGGTAGGACCTTTCTCCGTTCGCGACGGAGAAGATAACTATCAACTCTATCTCATCCGCCCTGCCAGTAACTCACAATCTGACTTTATCAATTTGCTATTTGACCGCCCGTTACTGCTGCTGATCGTCACCATGCTTATCAGTTCGCCGCTGCTGCTGTGGCTGGCGTGGAGCCTGGCGAAACCCGCACGTAAACTGAAAAACGCGGCTGATGAAGTGGCACAGGGCAACCTGCGACAGCACCCGGAGCTGGAAGCCGGGCCGCAGGAATTCCTTGCCGCCGGGGCCAGTTTTAACCAGATGGTGACCGCGCTGGAACGCATGATGACCGCCCAGCAGCGCCTGCTATCCGACATCTCCCATGAGTTGCGCACGCCGCTGACGCGTTTACAGCTTGGTACTGCGCTGCTGCGTCGTCGCAGCGGTGAAAGTAAAGAACTGGAACGTATCGAAACGGAAGCTCAGCGGCTGGACAGCATGATCAACGATCTGCTGGTGATGTCGCGCAATCAGCAGAAAAACGCGCTGGTCAGTGAAACCGTGAAAGCCAATCAAATGTGGAATGAAGTGCTGGATAACGCAGCCTTCGAAGCCGAACAGATGGGCAAATCGTTCACGGTGAATTTCCCGCCGGGTCCGTGGCCGCTATACGGTAATCCAAGCGCGCTGGAAAGCGCGGTGGAGAATATTGTGCGTAATGCGCTGCGCTATTCGCACAGCAAAATCGAAGTAAGCTTTGCGGTGGATAAAGACGGCATCACCATTAACGTGGACGATGACGGCCCCGGCGTCAGTCCGGAAGATCGGGAACAGATTTTCCGCCCGTTCTACCGCACCGATGAAGCGCGCGATCGCGAATCCGGCGGCACGGGCCTCGGGCTGGCGATTGTCGAAACGGCTATTCAACAGCATCGCGGCTGGGTGAAAGCTGACGACAGCCCGCTTGGCGGGTTACGCTTAACGCTCTGGCTACCGCTGTACAAACGCTCCTGATAAAACGCCCTCTCATCGCAGAGGGCGTTTTTTTATTTTCCCCACAGTCGGTGCGATTGATCCTCAATCTTGCCGTGAGTACGTCGCTTCTGCATGGTGCGCGTCCAGCTCGCCGACAACCCAGCAGCCGAAAGCAGACGGTGATATTGTTCATCATCAAACGGCTGAAACCACGCAATCGCCGCCGCGTCATACACGCTGACATCGCTGACTCGGGAGAGCAGTTCAAGCGGCGCTTCTGCCGATACCTTACCCGCAGCAACCACACGATAAAGCCAGCCGACGCGGCCGCTGGCCTGCATCTGCGCGGAAATGTCGCTAATGCCGAAATGGAAGTTAAGTTTGAAGCAGGGCGAGCGCGGCTGCGTCACCTGAATCAGCGTATCGCCCCAACGAAAAATATCGCCGATAAACACGTTCTGTTCGGTCAGCCCTTCCGTTGAGAGGTTCTCGCCAAACGCTGGTGCGCAAAACAGCGCAGCCTGCTCCGGGAACATCTGCGCCCAGTGAGCATAGTGTTCACGCGGATAGTGGCACAACGCGCGATCGGTGCCGCCGTGGTAACTTTTTTCCGCCTGCTCGTCACCCTCGATGCCCAATTCCGTGAGGATCAGCTCGCCGTCCACCTGCAATTTAGCAATCGCGCTTGGCCGACTACCGTCATAATCCCTTATTTTTCCAGTAAAAACGTCTACCTGATATTGCATGTTCCCTCCGACCACTCGTCGTAATCGCACTATTACATCACATTTGTTTGCTGACCTAACCTGCAAAAATGCGACATTCGTGCCAATCTGCATTAGCCGGGCGTGCTATCACTTAACACAGTATTTGAAACGTAATTTCATTAACCACCAAAGAGGTTACAATGTGATCCGCGAAACATCTTTCTCTGGTGTCTGGTGCCCTTCCATCACGCCAATGGACAACGAAGGGAAGCCTGACCTTAGCGCGCTGAGCCAGCATATTGCCCGGCTGGCAGCAGCGAAAATCGATGTGGTCTTGCTGATGGGCAGCATCGGCGAGTTTGCCTCCTTCTCGCTGGAAGAGCGGTTGCTGTTGATCCGTGAAGCGCGCGGCATGTCGCCGATAACCATGGTGGCTAACGTCTCATCTACCTGCTTTAACGATATTCTGTGGATGGCTGATGAAGCCTGGAGCACCGGCTATGACGCGGTCATGGTGCTGCCGTCTTACTATTACGGGCAAACGCAAAATCAATTGTTGAGCTACTTCCGCGCCCTGGGCAAAGCAATAAGCGGCAAATGGTTCGCCTATAACTTTCCGGCGCGTACCGGCTGCGATCTGACGCCGGAACTGGTCGCCACCCTGGCTGCAGAATTCCCGGACTTCGCCGGCATCAAAGATACCGTCGATTGCCAGTCGCATACCCGCAATATGATTCAGGTAACTGCGCAGGTACGTGAGGATTTTGCCGTGCTGTGCGGCTACGACGAGTACTTTATCCCCAATCTACTGGCAGGCGGCGCGGGCGTCATTTCCGGGCTGAATAATGTGATGCCTGAACTGTTTGTCCAGGCGCGGGAAGCGTGGCGACAGGGAGATTTACCGACGTTACATGCAATTCAGCAAGAAATTGGCAAATTTATGGCGATCTACGCAATTGGCGACGACTTCGTTACCACCATCAAAACCGTGGTTTCACGCAAGTTTGGCTACTGTACGCCGGTTTCACGCAATTTTGGCGGCACGCTGAATGAAGCACAGTGCCAAATTATCGATCGGGTGTTTGGGATTTGACCATGACGGGACAGTGGCTGGATTGGCGGATGGCGCTTATCCGGTCTGCACGCCGATCGGGGGTTTTGTCGGCCCGGTAAGCGTAGTAGCGCCACCGGGCAAACCGTTATTTCACCGCGTTACGCATCACCACTTCAGCCTCTCTCGCTTTCACCTTGCGAGACCAGACGGACGTTAAAATCGGTACCAGAATCGACGTGACAATCACCGAGGTCGCTACCAGCGAGGTTGCGGCAGGGGCCATCGTTTTAAAGTCTGGCACCATTTCGGCGATCAGCACCGGCGTTGCCACCGCCGCGCCTGCAGAACTGGAGGCCGCCAGCCCTGCCGTACCATCGCCACCACCAATCAGTTTATCAGCGATAATCAGCGGAATACCGGTAATTACAATCACCGCCATTCCCAGCAAAATTCCCAACAAACCGGTCTGCGCAATCACGGTTAAATCAATCGTGTTACCCAGTGCGAAAGCAAAAAACGGGATCAACGTCTGCACCGCTTTACTGAAAAATTCCCGCAATTCCGGATCCAGATTACCCAGCGCGAACCCCACCAGGAAAGGCAGTACCGCGCCGACAAACACATGCGGCTCGAACGAGGCGATTCCCGCAGTGCCGAGGATAATCATCGTCATCAACGGGCCGGATTCCAGCGACATCAACACGAACGCACCGGCTTCTTCTTTGGTGCCGTACTGCTGCATGATTGATGCATACAGCCCGCCGTTGGTCATATCCATCGATGCCACCAGCGCCAGCGTCGACAACCCGGCAAAGAAACCCGCCTCCACACCGTGTTCAGGAATCAACCGTGAGGCCACCGCCGCCACCACCCAGGCAACCGCAATTTTGGTCACCACCAGCGTGCCGGACTTACGCAACACGGTGCCGGTGGCGCTCAGTTTGATCGAGGCACCCATACAGAAAAACCACACCGCCAGAATCGGCACCGTGCCGATAATCATGCCGTTAGTGAATGAGCCAAAGTATTTTCCCGCGCCGGGAGCAAAGGTATGGCAGAGAGCGCCGATGAACAAAGGAACCAGCATCATCCCGCCAGGGATTTTTTCGATTGCACGCTTGATTTGCATATCTTCACCTGTCAAAAAACGTCCGATTTTTTGAGCGCTGCCCCGCTATTTTTGCGGGACAACAGCAGCGCGGATGAAGAGAGGGTAGACCGGGTCTGGCGGAAGAAAAGTGATCAAACAATCATAATAAAAACAATATTTCATTATTTTCAGATCAGCGTTCCTTTTTGTTTTACGCGTTAGAAATGGCGTAAAAAAACCCCGACGGCCAGGCCTGACGGGGGTTTTGACTCACGCTAGCGCGAGGGGGAAATCAAACTTATTTTTTCGCAGCGAAACGTGCCGCAGCTTCGTCCCAGTTCACCACATTCCAGAACTCTTTGATGTAGTCCGGGCGACGGTTCTGGAATTTCAGGTAGTAAGCGTGTTCCCACACGTCCAGACCCACGATCGGGAAACCGGACGCGCCAGAGATCGCTTCACCCATCAGCGGGGAATCCTGGTTAGCGGTAGAAACCACAGCCAATTTGTCGCCTTTCAGCACCAGCCAGGCCCAACCGGAACCAAAACGCGTGGCTGCCGCTTTTTCGAATTCAGCTTTGAAGTTGTCTACGGAACCGAAATCACGCTCGATAGCCGCTTTCAGGTCGCCCTGCAGGGTGGTGCCTTTTTTCAGGCCTTTCCAGAACAGGCTGTGGTTAGCGTGACCGCCTGCGTTGTTACGCAGAACGGTTTTTTTGTCTGCCGGCAGTTGATCCAGTTTGGTGATCAATTCTTCAGCTGACAGGCTGGCGAACTCCGGCAGGCTTTCCAGCGCGGCATTCGCGTTGTTTACGTAAGTCTGGTGATGTTTAGTGTGATGGATTTCCATCGTCTGCTTGTCGAAATGAGGCTCAAGGGCATCATACGCGTACGGCAGAGCGGGCAGTGTATAGCTCATTTTCATCTCCATTATTGTCTGGCGGCATATATGTTAATGCCGCGTAAGCAGTCGGATCATTATAGTTAATTAAATGATATTGAAAATGCTTATCAATGCCGTAGTTTTAATAAGGTTATAACGTTTGGTTATGTTATTGAAATTGTGAAGCTGCTTACCTCCATCACGCGTTCATTGCCAGCTCGCCATCTATCGCGGCAAACGCCTCAAGGTTAATCTCCTGACTGATTTTTACACTCATCAGGTCGGCTGCTCGTATCCCGACGATAAAAACAAAGAGGATGAGAAAATGAGTAACGCGATTACGATGGGTATTCTTTGGCATTTGATAGGTGCGGCCAGTGCAGCCTGTTTCTATGCCCCGTTCAAGAAGGTTAAAAATTGGTCCTGGGAGACCATGTGGTCAATCGGCGGCATCGTCTCCTGGTTGATTCTCCCCTGGGCCGTTAGCACGCTGTTACTTCCTGATTTTTGGGGCTATTACAGCTCGTTCAGCACCTCCACCCTGCTGCCGGTCTTTCTCTTCGGGGCGATGTGGGGCATTGGTAACATCAACTACGGCCTCACCATGCGCTACCTCGGCATGTCGATGGGCATTGGCATCGCCATCGGCATTACGTTGATTGTCGGTACGCTAATGACACCGATTATCAACGGTAATTTTGACGTTCTGATCAACACCGGTGGCGGTCGAATGACGCTGCTTGGCGTGCTGGTTGCACTGATCGGCGTCGGGATTGTGACCCGCGCAGGCCAACTGAAAGAGCGCAAGATGGGCATTAAAGCCGAAGAGTTCAACCTGAAAAAAGGGCTGACGCTGGCGGTGATGTGCGGCGTGTTTTCCGCCGGAATGTCCTTTGCCATGAATGCAGCCAAACCGATGCACGAAGCCGCTGCGGCGCTGGGTATCGATCCGCTCTACACCGCCTTGCCAAGTTATGTGGTGATCATGGGGGGGGGCGCGCTGATTAACCTCGGCTTCTGCTTTATTCGGCTGGCAAAACTGAAAAACGTGTCGGTAAAAGCCGACTTCTCACTGGCAAAACCGCTGATCATCAGTAACATTCTGCTCTCAGCGCTGGGCGGTTTGATGTGGTATCTGCAATTCTTCTTCTACGCTTGGGGCCATGCCCGCATTCCGGCACAGTATGACTACATCAGCTGGATGTTGCACATGAGCTTCTACGTGCTGTGCGGCGGCATTGTCGGGCTGATCCTGAAAGAGTGGAAGAACGCCGGGCGTCAGCCGGTAAGTGTGCTGAGCCTCGGTTGCGTGGTGATCATTGTCGCCGCCAATATCGTCGGCCTCGGCATGGCGAGCTAATCAGGCAGCAACCCGGCTACGATGACGCCACTGACCTGGCGTCATCCCCACTTCCCGGCTAAACACCACCGAAAAGTAGTTACTGTCCTCGAACCCGCATTGCATGGCAGTTCCAATGATTAATTGAGACATGGTGACATAAAGAGAAAAGGGATCGCTTAAAACCCAAGCCATGCCTCTTTGATTAATTACATATTCACATTACGAATTAGTTTTCTTCGATCTATTAAATTCCCTTCGTTGTCAAAATAACGGCTTGGCCATATTTCTGAAGGTTCCATACCCAGTGCATCCGCAATTAAACACTCCCCCTTGGGCCATGGCCGCGATAACGCATTGGCGAGAGTGGAAGAACCTAAACCACACTGGCGAGATAAAGCCGCTAATGAGGTATTTCTCTTACGTAGTTGAGCAATAATATCAGCAGGATGCATATCAATCCTTTTCATCACGAGTACTCCTTTAAGTTACATCATCAGTTCAAATCCTCACTACAAATACTAAGTAATACTTAGTACATTTTCCACTACCGCATTCCAGAATTGTGATTCTGTTTCCATACTTACAGGATCGTCATGCTGCCGCATCGTTTAAAGGAAGCACGTCTCAAAGCTGGTCTTTCACAGCAAAAGCTTGGCATTCTCGCAGGTATCGATGAAGCCACAGCAAGTGCACGAATGAACCAATATGAAAGGGGGATTCATACTCCAGACTTTGCACTGGCATGCCGCCTTGCAGAAGTACTAAAAATTCCAGCATGCTATTTTTATGCTGTGGAGGATGACCTGGCTGAAGTTATAGCGAATTGGTATAAGGAGTTATAATCGATTATTAAAATCATGTGATTCAGAGAGATAGTTGTTGTTCAATGAAGAATTTACCTATCTATTCGAGAAAAACTTATGAATATCACAAATATAAACCTCACTAAAAGCGCTCAGATTTTCACCATAAAAAAGAGACTTACAAAAGAGTCGATAAATGCTTTTTTTAGGAAATTAAAAAAAGAGGGAAACTTCCTCTTAAAGGAAACTAAAGAAAATATAACAACAGCCAATGGCGTAAATGCACAATACTCAATTGCAGTATATAAATATCATGAAGAACCGTCATTCCTGACAAACACCGACTTATTAGAGTTGAAGTACTGCTTTATATTATTCATCGAAATAGATGACTCTCTGGTTGTATATAAAAAGAATTCTGAATCGCCAGAGGTGAAGCTCAAAAACTATATAGAAGAATATGATTATAATAAACTTTGCCATTTTAAAGGAAACGACTCCCCCGATTATGAAAAAGTCTCCATGAATAACATGTCATTATCAAATGCAGTCGTTCGTTCAAGATCCTATGAAGCATTTCGACTTAATGGAATAATTTCTAATATAACAACAAGCAGAGCAATTCCTCGAAACTTCAGAATGAAAGTTAAAGATAAGATTTACACTCTAACGCCCAATACTTGCCGGATAACACTGAAAGATAAAAAAACCACATTAAATGATATTGTTGATTGGTCTAAAGAATTAATAGTAAGCGTAAATGCAGGTTCCAAAAGTGAATTCATATCTAACTTCGCCAGCCCTATTACATTAAAAGAAATCACTGACAAAGGAATTGATGTTTCAGCAATATTCATAGGGCTATCGGATTTAGAAGAAGATGTGTTAGGTTCAAACCAAACAAAAACATTGAAATTTGACAATAACATTATTCCAGATAAAAAAATAAAACAATTATTCAGAGTTTTTAGATCGTGTCTGAGCATTAAACACAAAATTTGGGTAGGCACGAAGTTTAAGAAACACATCCGAATAGCATTAACTGTCAAATCAATTAGTTTGAGATCAAAACTACTTGATAAGATTTCTATTACGGACATAACAAGTAACGAGATATTATCGTTAACACAGTACATTAATTCTAATAGATTATTATCCGCCGTATTTACCAACCCTAATTATAGCTATTGGGCATCTACTTGTTTCGAAGATAAGAAGCTCTTGAACAATCTAGATAATTTCCTTAGTTATTTATCTGATAGTTATGATTTTAATGGTGTCCTAAGTGAAAAAGAGAAAGGAGATAATGGTAAATATCCTGACAATCTAATATCCTTTCCAAATACGTCTCTTTTTTACAAAATAGAAGAGTGCTTTGATAATGATAATTCCATTGTTATTTGTGACGATATGGGTGATGAATGGGCAGATCATATCATCATAAATAAGAAAAAGACATCTCCTTCTATTTCATTTATACATGAAAAATTTACGAAAAAAGATAGTTCTGGAGCAGGAGCATTTCATGAGGTTGTATCTCAAGCTCTTAAAAACATAGGGAGATTATACGAACCCACATCATCCTTCAAAGAAAAGTATGATAACAAATGGAATGGTAATTATGAAAACACGCAAATAAAAAGAATAAAAAAAGGCGAAAAATGGGATGATATCGAGAAGGCTCTTCAAACTTTAAACCAATCAACATTAACCACGCGACAAATAGTGTTAGCAACTCCATTCCTTAACAAGAGTAATATTAAGGAAGAATTTGATAAACTTAAAGCAGAAAAACCTAAAAAACTCAAACCATATCATATTCAACTTATCTGGCTTTTAAGCACGTTAATTTCCACATGCCAAGACCAAGGAGTAAAGGTCACGATCCTTTGTAAATAAATCAATAAGCAATTATTAATAATTTCATGGAGATATGGTATTGATAATATAACCATGTCCCCTTGCAAAGGGGATTTGCTATTTGGTTTTAATGGAAAGATTTATTGTTGGTAATCTCAAAGTTACATTAGTTCGGCCTCGGTATGGCGAGCTAATCAGGCAGCAACCCGGCTACGATGACGCCACTGACCTGGCGTCATCCCCACTTCCCGGCTAAACACCACCGAAAAATAGTTACTGTCCTCAAACCCGCACTGCATGGCGATTTCGCCGATCATCTGCTCGGAATGCTGGAGCAAATACTGTGCATAGCAGATGCGCAACTGGCGCAGATAGTGGTTGATAGTCATCCCGGTCTGGGTTCGGAATTGCTGGCGCAGCGCGCGCTCGCTGCACTGCTCCTGCTCGCAAAATTGCTCCAGCGCAAAGCTGCGATTCAGACTGCCGGAAAGCGCGGTGATCAGCTTATCGAGCAGCGTCTCACTGTGCGTCGCCGCAAGGTTATCGGTAGCAAAACGGTGGCGTTTGAGCGTCATCACCAGTTGGGCAAGCAGCGTTTCCGCCATCATATTTGCCAGCGGATCGGCTTTGCCACTCTCATGCTCTAACTGCGCAATCACCTGCCGCGCTTGCGCCATGCCGGTGCTGCCAATACGCCAGTGCGGCGTTCTTGCCACGCCGTTAAGGCCGGGAATATGCGCCGCCCAGTCGAGATTGAGCGTCAATCGATCCGGACAGTAGATGATATTTTGCAGCACCAGATCGTTGACCGAGGCGTAAGAGTGGCAATCTTCGGCGCGAATATAAAACAGGTCTCCGCGCGTGATGCGGTAAGGGCGGTCATTCAGCACATGCAGGCCGTTGCCGCGCCACACCATCACCAGTTCGCAAAACTCATGGGTGTGCTCAGCAAAGACATTTTGTGGATAGCGATCGGCCACCGCTACCGATTGTCCGGCACGGGGAAAGAAATCCGTTTTGCGAAGAATCAATTGGCCCGCCACACACTCACCTCTGCCTTGAACAACCTGAAATTATTAGCGGATCTTCGGTAACAAATCGGTGACAGCCTTCGCGTTACTGAAGCTGCGTATCGCGTCCCTGACGGATCTCGCGGGGCGACCAGTTGAATTCCCGGCGAAACAGGGTTGAGAAATGATTGCTGTCGCCAAATCCGCAACGGAAAGCGATATCGGTTACGCTCTTATCACTGTGGCGCAACATGTGCCGCGCTTTGGTCAGCCTTAACCGGTTGAGATAGCGCTGCGGCGTAAGGCCTGTTGAATGCTTCAACTGGCGATGCAGCGTGCGCAAAGAGAGCGTGAACTGGTCGGCCAGCGTTTCCCAACAGACATCCTCGGCAAAGTGATCTTCCAGCCACAACATCAGTTGATTGAGGCGGGCATCGCTGCTGACGGCACCCTCCTGCTGGCTCCCTTTACGCAGCATCACCAGCAGTTGCATAAACAGGATCTCGCGGTTCGCAATACCGTGGGTATCCATTTCTGGATCCAGCTTTTCCATTTGCCCGATAACCACCCGAACCTGCGCCAGCGTCTGCTGACTCACCCGCCAGTGCGACGGATAGTGGTCATCCTGCTCCTGCGGCAGTAACTGGTTTAAACCGGCAAGGAACTGGAAAGACTCCGGCGAACGATACAACACATTGGTCAGGCACAGGTTATCGGTATGCTCATATAAGTGCCGGTCATGGTCACGGACAAAACAGACGGTGCCGCCGCTGATGGTGAAAGGCTGACCATTAAAAACGTGGATCCCTGTGCCGTGTTCAACGATCACAATTTCATGAAAATCATGGTGATGCTCAGGGAAAGCCGCCTGGGGAAGCCGGGGTTCAATGGCAACAGGTGATTGACCTGCCGGGAAAAAATCCACGCTATGAAGTACGGTCATGATTGCCCCACTAATGAGAAACTTTCTCAAAATAGTAATTAAGGGTTATCAACCTCACCTTAAATTTTCGACAGTTTTTCGCGCATAGCCTGCCGTTTTTTCAAGAAACGACCGGAAAGATCGGGAAATGTGGCAACGGTCACAATGGCTTAAATCCCCGTAATTATTGGAAACTGTGAACTTTCTCACGTTCACCTTTGCTTTCTTGCCAGCGGCAATTGGCGGCTGTCAGTAGTAAGAAGGTACGCCTTACCCCTCTTTTTTAGACTGTCCGCAATGACTCTAAGAAGGACCCCAATCATGACTTTTCGCCACTGTGTCGCAGTTGATTTAGGCGCCTCAAGCGGACGTGTCATGCTGGCGCGTTATGACAGCCAGCAGCGCATCCTTTCGCTTCGCGAAATCCACCGTTTTAATAACTGTCTGCAAAAAGTGGACGGCTTTGATTGCTGGGATATCGACAGCCTGGAAAGTGAAATTCGTCTCGGCCTGTTGAAGGTCTGCGAAGAAGGCATTCAACCCGACAGCATCGGCATCGATACCTGGGGCGTCGATTACATTCTGATTAACCGCGAAGGCCAACGCGTCGGTCTGCCGATTGCTTACCGCGACGATCGCACCGATGGCGTGATGAACCGCGCCATGCAGAATCCCGGCAAAGCCGATATCTATCACCGCAGCGGTATCCAGTTTTTACCCTTCAACACGCTGTATCAGTTACGCGCGCTGACGGAACAACAGCCGGAACTGATTGACCAGGTCGCGCATGCGCTGCTGATCCCCGATTACTTTAGCTACCGTCTGACCGGCCAACTGAACTGGGAATACACCAACGCTACCACCACGCAACTGGTCAATATCAACACCGATAACTGGGACGATTCGCTGCTGGCATGGGCGGGCATTCCGGCTGGCTGGTTTGGCACCGCGACGCATCCCGGCAATGTAATTGGTCACTGGATCTGCCCGCAGAGCAACGCGATTCCGGTGGTCGCCGTCGCCAGCCACGATACAGCCAGCGCGGTAATCGCCTCACCGCTGGCGGATAAAGACGCAGCTTATTTGTCTTCCGGCACCTGGTCATTAATGGGCTTTGAGAGCAAAACACCTTACACCAGCGATGATGCGCTGGCGGCGAATATCACCAACGAAGGCGGCGCGGAAGGGCGCTACCGCGTGCTGAAAAATATTATGGGGCTGTGGTTGCTGCAACGGGTACTGAGAGAGCAACAGGTAAGCGATCTGCCCACGCTGATTGCCGCCACCGAACAGCTTGCGGCCTGCCGCTTTGTTATCAACCCGAACGACGATCGTTTTATTAACCCGCAGAACATGAGCACCGAACTTCAGGCCGCCTGCCGGGAAGCGGGCCAGTCCGTGCCGCAGAACGCTACCGAACTGGCGCGCTGCATCTTCGACAGCCTCGCCCTGCTCTATGCCGACATCCTTGCCGAACTGGCCTTTCTGCGCGGCAAGCCGTTCAGCCGCCTGCATATCGTCGGCGGCGGTTGCCAGAACCAGTTACTGAATCAACTCTGCGCCGACGCCTGCGGGCTACCGGTGGTTGCCGGTCCGGTGGAAGCCTCCACGCTCGGCAATGTCGGCATTCAGCTTATGACGCTGGATGAACTGAGTAACGTCGACGATTTCCGTCAGGTGGTGGCGAGCAACCACAACCTGATCACTTTTATCCCTAATCCTGACAATGAAATCGCCCGTTACGTCGCGCGCTTTCAGCAAAAACGACAGACAAAGGAGCTTTGCGCATGACCACTCAACTTGAACACGCATGGGAAATTGCCAAACAGCGCTTCGCCGCTGTGGGGATTGATGTCGAGGAGGCGCTGCGCCAGCTCGATCGCCTGCCGGTTTCCATGCACTGCTGGCAGGGCGATGACGTCGCCGGTTTTGAGAACCCGCAAGGCAGCCTGACAGGCGGCATCCAGGCCACCGGCAACTACCCGGGTAAAGCGCGCAATGCCAGCGAACTACGCGCCGATCTGGAGCAGGCGCTGAGCCTGATCCCCGGCCCGAAACGCCTTAACCTGCACGCCATTTACCTCGAAGCCGACGGTCCGGTTGGCCGCGATGAGATCAAACCGGAACACTTCACAAATTGGGTGCAGTGGGCGAAAGCGAATAAACTAGGGCTCGATTTTAACCCTTCCTGCTTCTCGCACCCGCTTAGCGCCGATGGTTTTACGCTCTCTCACGCTAACGATGAAATCCGCCAGTTCTGGATTGACCACGTCAAAACCAGCCGTCGTGTGTCGGCATATTTCGGCGAACAACTCGGCACACCGTCGGTGATGAATATCTGGATCCCGGACGGCATGAAAGATGTCACTATTGACCGCCTGGCGCCACGCCAGCGTCTGCTCAATGCGCTGGACGAAGCGCTGAGCGAAAAACTCAACCCGGCGCACCATATCGACGCCGTCGAAAGCAAGCTGTTCGGTATTGGCGCAGAGAGCTACACCGTCGGCTCCAACGAGTTTTATATGGGCTATGCCACCAGCCGCCAGACCGCGTTGTGCCTCGATGCAGGTCACTTCCACCCGACAGAGGTGATCTCCGACAAAATCTCCGCCGCCATGCTTTATGTGCCGCGCCTGCTGCTGCACGTCAGCCGCCCGGTGCGCTGGGACAGCGATCACGTAGTGTTGCTGGATGACGAAACCCAGGCCATCGCCAGCGAGATCGTGCGCCACCAGTTGTTTGGCCGCGTGCACATCGGTCTCGACTTCTTCGACGCCTCGATCAACCGCATCGCCGCGTGGGTCATCGGTACCCGCAACATGAAAAAGGCTCTGCTGCGCGCGCTGCTGGAGCCGGTTGAAACGCTGCGCAAACTGGAAGCCGACGGCGACTACACCGCCCGCCTGGCGCTGCTGGAAGAGCAAAAATCCCTGCCGTGGCAGGCCGTATGGGAGATGTATTGCCAACGCCATGACACGCCAGCCAGCAGCCAGTGGCTGGACAGCGTGCGAGCGTATGAAAAAACGATTTTGAGTACGCGTCGTTAAACCGGGAGCCAGGATGTGGGCCAGATAAGCTCGGCGCCATCCGGCAAGCAACGTTATTTAGAAAAAATGCCGAATGGCGACGCCGTCGCCTTTTATCCGGCCTACGTGAGACCCGAGAGATGTCGGGCATTAAACAGGACAGAAAGACTATGCAGACCATTATTAATTCCTGGTTCGTCCAGGGGATGATCAAAGCCACCTCCGATGCCTGGCTGAAGGGCTGGGACGAACGTAACGGCGGCAACCTGACGCTGCGCCTGGATGATGCAGATATCGCGCAGTATGAAGCCAACTTCCACCAGAAACCGCGCTATATCGCGCTGAACCAGCCGATGCCGCAGCTGGCGAACACACCGTTTATTGTCACCGGCT
Organism: Pseudomonadota bacterium; assembly: GCA_018261615.1. Taxonomy (GTDB): domain Bacteria; phylum Pseudomonadota; class Gammaproteobacteria; order Enterobacterales; family Enterobacteriaceae; genus Kosakonia. Next base: position 20,986 of record JAGTSE010000041.1, read on the forward strand.
CCGGCAAGTTTTTCCGTAATGTACAGCTCGATCCGGCAGCGAACTTAGGCGTGGTGAAAGTGGACAGCGATGGTGCAGGCTACCACATTCTGTGGGGACTGACGTCTGAAGCGGTACCGACCTCGGAATTGCCCGCTGGCATCGGCATTCTGCCATGGATGGTGCCCGGTACCGATGAAATCGGCCAAGCAACCGCCGAAGAAATGAAGAAACATTCGCTGGTGCTGTGGCCGTTCCACGGTGTTTTCGGCAGCGGCCCGACACTCGACGAAACCTTTGGCCTGATTGACACCGCCGAGAAATCTGCAGAAGTGCTGGTGAAAATCTATTCCATGGGCGGAATGAAGCAAACCATTAGTCAGCAAGAACTGATTGCGCTGGGCAAACGCTTTGGCGTCACCCCGCTGCAATCGGCACTGGATTTGTACAAATAACAACATCGCGCCCCGCACAAAGACGGGGTGAACTCTGTCACCTGCAAAACAACTCTTCCCTGAAGATTTCGCGGTGCGCTGCAACGTGAAAGACGACGGGAATCTAACTCGTGGAGTAAAAGCAATGAAAACAAAAGCTAGCTTGATCCTCACCGTGGCCCTTATGGCGTTGTCCGGTTCCGCTGTCGCTGAAGTAAAAATCGCCCTCGTGGCGAAATCTTTAGGAAATGGCTTTTTTGAAGCAGCAAATACCGGCGCGCAGGAGGCGGCCAAAGAGTTAGGCGATGTCAAAGTGATCTATACCGGCCCGACCACCACCACGGCCGAAGCACAGATCGAAGTACTGAATGGCTTGATCGCCCAAGGGGTGGATGCGATCGCCATTTCAGCCAACGATCCGGACGCCGTGGTGCCGGTGCTGAAAAAAGCGATGCAGCGCGGTATCAAAGTGGTTTCATGGGATTCCGGCGTGGCGAAAGCAGGCCGCCAGATCCACCTGAATCCTTCCAATAACGCCCTGATCGGCGAAACCAACGTCAAGCTCGCCGCCGATGCGCTGAAAGCGCTAAATGTGGATAAAGGCGACGTTGCCATCCTCAGCGCCACACCGACCTCCACCAACCAGAACATCTGGATTGCGGAGATGAAAAAAGTGCTGCCGAAATACCCGTCCGTCAATTTGGTGACCGTCGCCTATGGCGATGATTTATCGGATAAAAGTTACCGCGAAGCGGTCGGTTTGCTGAAGTCGTACCCCGATCTGAAAGTGATCGTATCGCCGTCGTCAGTCGGCATTGTCGCCGCCGCGCAGGCAGTCAAAGACCAGGGCAAGATTGGCAAAGTATATGTCACCGGTCTGGGTCTGCCGTCTGAAATGGCTGGCGCGATTAAATCCGGCGCCAGCAAAAGTTTCGCCATCTGGAACCCGATCGATCTCGGTTATGCCGCCACATATCTGGCGGATGATTTAGTGAAAGGCACGGCGACCAAAGAGGAAGCCAGCATGGGTAAACTGGGCAAAGTGAAGCTCGATGCTGACGGCAGCGGCGCGATGGCAGAGCCGTTTGTCTACGATGCCAGCAACATTGATAAGTTCTCGAAGATTTTCTGATCCTTTACCTGCCCTCTCCCGCCGGGTGAGGGCAAACACTGGAGAACGATCATGACGACATCCACCCCTCTGCTGTCGCTTAAGGGCATCACCAAGGTTTTTCCCGGTGTGCGTGCTCTTGAGAATGTGCAACTTGATCTCTGGCCCGGCAAAGTCACCGCGTTGATCGGTGAAAACGGCGCAGGGAAATCGACGCTGGTCAAAGTGATGACCGGCATTTATCAGCCGGACGAAGGTGAAATTCTCTATAAAGCGATCCCTATTTCGCTGCCGACGCCGGAATCCGCCCATAAAGTGGGGATCACCGCTATCCATCAGGAGACAGTTTTGTTTGATGAGCTGTCGGTGACCGAGAACATTTTTGTCGGCCAGTATCTTTATAAAGGGCTGCTGAAAAAACTCGACTGGCCCGCCATGCACCAGCAGGCGCGGGATATTCTCGCCCGACTGGAAGTGCAAATCGATCCGCGCGCCACGCTGAAAACCCTGAGCATCGCCCAGCGCCATATGGTGGCGATTGCCCGCGCACTCTCTTTTGATGCGCAGGTGGTGATTCTGGACGAACCCACGGCCGCGCTTTCGCAGCATGAGATCCTGGAGTTTTACCAAATCGTCGAGCGCCTGAAACTGGAAGGCAAAGCGATCCTCTTTATCTCGCACAAGTTCGATGAAATCTTTGAACTGGCAGATCACTACACCATTTTGCGCGACGGCGTTTATGTTGATTCCGGCGCGATAAAGTCGATCACCGAAGAGCGAATGGTGGCGATGATGGTTGGCCGCACGCTAAACCAGAGCTGGCCAAAAGTGGCCTGCGAACCAGGCGAAACGGTGCTGGAAGTGCGCGACCTATGTCATCCCACCGAGTTTGCCCATATCAACTTTTCCCTGCGTAAAGGAGAGATCCTCGGTTTTTACGGCCTGGTTGGTGCCGGGCGCACCGAACTGATGCAGGCGCTTTCCGGCGTTTCACGCCCCTCATCCGGCGAGATCATCCTCAACGGCAAATCCGTGCACTTCCGCCAGCCAGCGGATGCCATTCAGGCCGGTATTGTCTGCGTGCCGGAAGAGCGGCAAAAGCAGGGGGCGATTATCGAACTGTCGATTGCCCAGAACATCAGTCTGCCACAGCTTAGCAAGCTGAACCGTAACGGCGTGCTAAATGAGGCGAAAGAATGGGCGCTGGCCGATGAGTATGCGCGCCGTTTGCAAGTAAAAGCCTTTAGCTGGAGACAGGCGGTAGAAACGCTCTCCGGCGGCAATCAGCAAAAAGTGGTGATCGGTAAATGGCTCGCCACCCACCCGGACGTGATCATCCTCGACGAACCGACTAAAGGGATCGATATCGGCTCAAAAGCGGCGGTGCACCAGTTTATGTCAGAACTGGTGGCGCACGGGCTGGCAGTGATTATGGTTTCTTCCGAGTTGCCGGAAGTGATGGGCATGGCCGATCGGGTGATTGTGATGCATGAAGGGATGATGGTGGCGGAGTACAACGCAGGCGATGCCACGGCGGAAACCATTGTCATCGCCGCCAGCGGCGCCGGGAAGGAGGCTGCATAATGTGGCAACAACTGCTTAAACATCGCGAAGCGCTGCTCGGCGGCGTGATTGTGCTGCTAGTGCTGAGTATCGGCAGCCGTGTGCCTTCGTTTATCCGCCCCGGCAATCTGGTAGAGATATTCAACGATACCGCCATTCTGATCATTCTCGCGCTCGGACAAATGATGGTGCTGCTAACCAAAGGCATCGATCTGTCGATGACGGCAAACCTCGCGCTGACCGGCATGATTGTCGCGCTGATCAACTTTCATCACCCGGATGTTCCGGTCTGGTCATTGCTGCTGCTGGCCACGTTGCTCGGTCTGCTGATGGGCATGATCAACGGCCTGCTGGTGTGGAAACTGGGTATTCCGGCCATTGTGGTGACGCTCGGCACCATGAGCATCTACCGAGGTCTGATCTTCTTACTCTCCGGCGGTGGCTGGGTGAATTCCAACCAGATGGGAGCGGATTTTCTCGGCCTGCCGCGCGCGTCGGTGCTGGGTTTACCGGTGCTGAGCTGGTGCGCCGTCGCCGCGCTACTGCTGGTGGGGTATTTTCTGCGTTACAGCCGTACCGGGCGGGCGCTCTATACCGCAGGCGGCAACGCGACGGCAGCGTATTACACCGGGATCAACGCCGGCAAAATGCAGTTTGTCAGCTTCTGCCTCTCAGGCGCGCTGGCGGGTTTTTGCGGCTATTTGTGGATCTCGCGCTTTGCGGTGGCGTATGTCGATGTAGCTAACGGTTTTGAGTTGCAGGTGGTGGCAGCCTGTGTGATTGGCGGAATCAGTACCATGGGCGGTACCGGGCGCGTGCTCGGTTGTCTGTTCGGCGCATTATTCCTCGGGGTGATCAATAACGCGCTGCCGGTCATCGGCATTTCTCCCTTCTGGCAGATGGCGATCTCCGGCACAGTGATCGTCATTGCGGTTCTGCTGAATGAACGCGCCAACAAGCGCAAAGGCCGTTTGATCCTGCGTGATGTAGCGCTGGCACGACAAAAACAGGCGGTGAAATCATGAGCAAAATATTGACCTCCGATACCGTGAAAAACGCACCAGCTACCTCACCTTTCCTCCAACGCCTGCTGTGCTGGGAAGGTTTTTTGCTGGCCGTGACCCTGGCAGTATTTGTGGCGAATGCCATCGCGTCACCCTACTTCCTCAATATCTGGAACCTCTCTGACGCGACGTTCAACTTTACCGAAAAAGCGATCATCGTCCTGCCGATGGCGATGCTGATTATTGCGCGCGAGATCGATTTATCCGTCGCAGCCAACATGGCGCTTAGCTCCACGGTAATGGGTTTTTGCGCGCAGGCAGGAATGGATACGCCGCTGCTGGTCGCGGTGGGCCTTGGCGTCGGTCTGCTGTGCGGATTGTTCAACGGTATTCTCGTCACCCGTTTCAATCTGTCATCAATTGTGATCACCATCGGTACCATGAGTCTCTATCGCGGCATAACCTACATCCTGCTCGGCGATCAGGCGCTGAACAGTTGGCCGGAGAGCTTCGCATGGTTTGGCCAGGGCTATGTCTGGGGCGCGCTGTCATTTGAGTTTGCCCTGTTTATCGTGCTGGCCGCTGTGTTTGCGTTCCTGTTGCACAAAACCAACTTTGGTCGCCGCACCTACGCGATAGGCAACAACCCGACCGGCGCGTGGTATTCCGGCATCAATGTGAAGCGTCACAACCTGATCCTCTTTGCACTGGTTGGGCTGATGGCGGGGCTGGCGTCGGTACTGCTGACATCACGCCTTGGCAGCACACGTCCGACGCTGGCACTCGGCTGGGAGCTTTCAGTGGTGACGATGGCCGTACTTGGAGGCGTCAATATTCTTGGCGGCTCCGGCAGCATGGTCGGCGTTATCATCGCCGCCTTTCTGATGGGGCTGGTGACCTTCGGCCTGAGCCTGCTCAACGTACCAGGCATTGTGATGTCGATTATCGTCGGCGCAATGCTGATTGTGGTGATTTCGCTGCCGATCATTACCCGCCGCGTGATGCAGCGCAGGCGTATGTAAACAGGCGTTGATTGCCGGATGACGGCTGCGCCTTATCCGACCTATAAAACCGCGCCGCAGATAAATGCAGGCCCGGTAAGCGCAGCGCCACCGGGCAACAAGAATTCCCCCGGCGACATGGAGTATTGCCGCCGGAAAAATCACAGCAAATTAAGGAGAGTCACGATGAGTTTCATGTTAGCCCTACCCAAAATCAGCCTGCATGGCACAGGCGCTATCGGCGATATGGTCAATCTGGTGGCGAACAAACAGTGGGGTAAAGCGCTGATTGTCACCGATGGACAACTGGTAAAACTGGGTCTGCTGGACAGTCTGTTTGCTGCGCTGAAAGCGCATAACATGGCATACCACCTGTTTGATGAAGTGTTCCCGAATCCGACAGAAGAACTGGTGCAAAAAGGGTATGCCGCATACCAGAACGCCGCCTGTGATTACATCATCGCCTTCGGCGGCGGCAGCCCGATCGATACCGCCAAAGCGGTGAAAATCCTTACTGCCAACCCAGGGCCATCCACCGCATACTCGGGCGTTGGCAAAGTGAAAAACCCCGGCGTACCGCTGGTAGCGATCAATACCACGGCCGGTACCGCAGCGGAAATGACCAGTAACGCCGTGATCATCGACTCGGCGCGACAAGTCAAAGAGGTAATTATCGACCCCAATATTATCCCCGACATTGCCGTGGACGACGCCAGTGTGATGTTGGAAATTCCGGCGTCGGTAACCGCCGCCACCGGTATGGATGCGCTGACGCACGCGGTAGAAGCCTATGTTTCTGTCGGCGCGCATCCGTTAACTGACGCTAACGCACTGGAAGCGATTCGCCTGATCAACCTGTGGCTGCCGAAAGCGGTAGATGACGGGCATAACCTTGAAGCGCGTGAGCAGATGGCTTACGGCCAGTACCTTGCCGGGATGGCCTTTAACAATGCCGGTCTTGGCCTGGTGCATGCGCTGGCGCATCAACCGGGGGCGACCCACAACCTGCCGCACGGCGTGTGCAACGCCATTCTGCTGCCGATCATCGAAAACTTTAACCGCCCGAAGGCCGTGTCCCGTTTTGCTCGCGTTGCTCAGGCGATGGGTGTTGATACCAAAGGGATGAGCGATGAAGCCGCCAGCATGGAGGCGATCAATGCTATTCGCCGCCTTAGCATGCGCGTGGGCATTCCTTCCGGTTTTAGCAAACTGGGCGTGACCAAAGCGGATATCGAAGGCTGGCTGGATAAAGCGCTGGCCGATCCATGCGCCCCGTGCAACCCACGCACCGCCAGCCGCGATGAAGTCCGCGAGCTGTATCTGGAGGCATTATGATCCGTAAAGCCTTTGTGATGCAGGTCAATCCTGAGGCCCATGAAGAGTATGCCCGTCGCCATAATCCCATCTGGCCGGAGCTGGAAGCAGCACTGAAAGAGGGTGGCGCGCACCATTACGCGATTTATCTCGATAAAGCACGCCATCTGCTGTTCGCTACCGTGGAAATTGAGTCTGAAGAGCGCTGGAATGCGGTCGCCAGCACCGAGGTTTGCCAGCGCTGGTGGAAATATATGCGCGACGTGATGCCCGCCAACCCGGATAACAGCCCGGTCAGCGCGGAGCTGAAAGAAGTGTTTTACCTGGCCTGACTTGATCCATCCCCTTCATAGACGAAGGGGATGACAAGATTAATTCTGTTCCGCCACTAAAATCGCCTGCGTATCCGGTTCCAGCGCTTTAAAAATATGCTCCTGATCCGCTGGGTAGCAGATGTAATCCCCTTCACCTAACTCTTCTGCTGCTTCGGTTGGCCCCACCAGCGCGCGCCCCTGCGTCACAATAATATGTTCGACAGTGCCCGGCGGATGAGGATGCGAAATACGGTCCGCGCCCGGCTGCGTCAGCAGCAGGTAGATATCGCGCCGAGCGCCTGGCGGACAGGCGGCCAGTAAAATCGCCTGGTAGTTAGCCCGCCCGGCAATCACTTTGGTACCTTCGCCGCAGCGAATCACCTGTATTTTCGGGTTTTGCGGTTCCAGCAGGCGGGCAAAGGGAATATCCAGCGCCACGCACAATGCCCACAATGTTTCCAGGCTGGGATTGCCATTCCCGGCCTCCAGTTGAGACAGCGTGGATTTGGCGATCCCGGCACGGCGGGCAATTTCTGCCAGCGAAAGGCCGGTTCGCTGACGCTCGCGCACCAGACTTTTGGCTATGATGCTAATTGGTTGTGTCATACACGACCTCAAACGTTCATTAAATAGAACGAATCGTTCTTATTGAAAAACGATCCTGATGTGTTCATTATAATGGATAAACGTTCGATAAGGCTAAAGTGAGATGCTTACACAACACTTCACATCGCTAAAAGGCGATACCATCAAAGCAATATTCCTTGTTTGCCTGGCGGTCGGCGTCGTCGGCGTCTCCTATGGATCGCTGGCGATGGCTTACGGCTTTCCGCTGTGGGTGCCGCTTGCGCTCTCTACGCTGGTACTGGCGGGCGCCAGCGAGTTTATGTTTATCGGAATTGTCGCCAGCGGCGGTAATCCGTTGGCAGCCGCAGTTGCCGGATTACTGGTTAATGCCCGCCATGTACCTTTTGGCGTCACGGTACGTGAACTGGTCGGTCAGCGGGCGGCGGGATTTATCGGCTGCCACATTATGAATGACGAAAGCGTGGTGTTTGGTTTGTCGCAACCTACGCCGGAACAGTGTAAAGCCGCTTACTGGTTATGCGGGTTGTGCATCGCGTTGCTGTGGCCTGCGGGTGTACTGGTGGGCGCAGCGGTTGGTACGTTGTTACCGGCGCCGGAAACCATCGGGCTCGACGCAGTATTCCCGGCGATCCTGCTGGCGCTGGTGTTACCGGCGCTGCAAAAACGCACCACGCTTATTCGCGCTTCCAGCGGCGCTCTGTTATCACTGGCAATGGTTCCCTTCGCCCCGGTTGGCTTACCGGTGCTTCTCTCTTTACTGGGTTTACTGACGAGGAAGAAATAATGGCCAGCGTTTCCTTAATTATCGGCGGTATCGCGGTTCTTTCCGTTGGCACTTATTTGATGCGCTTCGGTAGCGCAAAACTCGGCAGCAGGCTGGTACTCTCAGAGCAATCACAGGCACTGGTTTCCGATGCAGCAACGACGTTGTTGTTCGCGGTCGCGATGGCGGCCATGCTCTATGAAGGGGATCATTTTGCCGGAATGGCACGCGTGCTGGGCGTGGTGTTTGCCCTTTTCCTGGCATGGCGAAAGATACCGCTTATTGTGGTGATCATCTCGGCGGCTGTAGTGACGGCGCTGTTGCGCCTGGCGGGTATGCATTAAAAAAGCGCCCGCAGGCGCTCTTTCGACAATATTGCAATTTATTTGGTCAGCTCGGCAGTCATATGAACCTGGTTGCCGTTGTAAGCTTCAGTAATGTGGTAAGAAGAAGCGCCTGCTTGCTGAGCCTGAGCGGCGATTTGTGCTTCCGCACCGCTGAGAGTTGAGTCAGTTACGCTTACAGACTGGGCAGCGAAAGAACCGAAAGAAGCAGACAGAGCGATAATAGCGACAAAAGTTTTGATGCTTTTCATGATATAAACCCCTACGTTAATTTGTTGTAATGAGGCGCTGCGCCTCGATGGAATAAATACTAGACCTGTTCATTCACAACAAAAAGCGGAAGGATTTGTTATCATCTGTCAAAATTATTGACAAACAATTAAGCGCTGCGGATGGGTATAGATGGTCGCCCTGCCCGGCTTACAAAAACCCACCAGCGTCAGGTTGCAGCGTTCCGCCACTTCCACGGCCAGCGTTGTCGCCGCCGATACCGCAAACAGGATTTCAACGCCGCACATCGCCGATTTTTGCACCATTTCATAGCTGGCACGGCTGGATACCAGCACCGCTCCTTGCTTCCACGCTTCACCTTCACGTGCGCGATGACCCAGCAGCTTATCCAGCGCCACATGACGCCCCACATCTTCATGCCCGCCCGTCAGTTCGCCGGATGGCAATATCCACGCCGCCGCATGCGTACAACCGGTTAACTGCCCGACAGGCTGAAAATCGGTTAAATGCGCCAGCCCGTTATCCAGTAACGCCAAATCAAAGCGCTGCGTGAACGGCAGCGGCGCTATCGGCTTGCCGATATCGTTGAGCTGCTCCACGCCGCACACGCCGCAGCCGGTTCGCCCGGCCAGCGCGCGGCGCCGCTCTTTTAATCCCATAAAACGGCGGCTGGAGAGTTCGATTTGCACTTCGAGGCCATTACAGGAAGGCACCACATCCATGCCGTAAATTTCCGCCGGGTGTTCAATAACCCCTTCGGATAAGGAGAAGCCAATCGCGAACCATTCGAGATCTTTTGGCGAGGCCATCATCACCACATGAGAGATGCCGTTGTAGACCAGCGCGACAGGAACTTCTTCCGCCAGCATATCCGGCTGTGTCTGCTGTAAATCGGCGCGTTTCCACAGAGAAACCTCGCGGGCCCCTGTGACTGATGTTGCATTTTTGTGCTTTTTAGGGTGCAAATCGTTCACTTTGTCTTAACCGTCATCAAACAAGCGTACCAACAGTATGGTATTCTTCGCGTATATCCCTTGGGGAAAAAAGGGAATAGCAACGATTCTGGATTTTTCATTCCAGAATAGACCTACCCATATTGTGGTAATCTCCGTTGCTAATCCCCCTGTATGAGGGATTACCAGCAATTCTGAACCTTTGCGAAAACCACCGCAAAGAAAAAACATAAGAGTAATGTCGAACCAGGAGCAAACCATGCAGGTCAGCAGAAGGCAGTTCTTTAAGATCTGCGCTGGCGGTATGGCAGGAACAACGGCTGCGGCATTGGGCTTTGCCCCCAATATCGCGCTTGCGGAAACACGGCAGTATAAGCTGCTGCGCACCCGTGAAACCCGTAATACCTGCACATATTGTTCCGTCGGCTGTGGGCTGTTGATGTACAGCCTCGGCGACGGTGCCAGGAACGCCAAAGCGTCAATCTTTCATATCGAGGGTGACCCGGATCATCCGGTAAACCGTGGCGCGCTGTGTCCGAAAGGTGCAGGTCTGGTGGATTTCATCCACTCAGAAAGCCGCCTGAAATACCCGGAATACCGTGCGCCAGGTTCTGATAAATGGCAGCGCATCACCTGGGATGATGCGTTTGACCGTATCGCGAAGCTGATTAAAACCGACCGCGATGCCAACTTTATCGCGCAAAATGCCACAGGTACCACCGTCAACCGCTGGCTGAGCACCGGGATGCTGTGCGCATCCGCGTCCAGCAATGAAACGGGCTATTTAACGCAAAAATTCTCCCGCGCACTCGGCATGTTAGCCGTCGACAACCAGGCGCGTGTCTGACACGGACCAACGGTAGCAAGTCTTGCTCCAACATTTGGTCGCGGTGCGATGACCAACCACTGGGTCGACATAAAGAACGCCAACCTTGTCATTGTGATGGGTGGGAACGCGGCTGAAGCACATCCGGTGGGATTCCGCTGGGCGATGGAAGCCAAGATCCATAATGGCGCGAAGCTGATTGTTATCGATCCGCGCTTTACGCGTACCGCCTCTGTTGCGGATTTCTATACGCCGATTCGTTCCGGTACTGACATTGCCTTCCTGTCAGGCGTGTTGCTGTACCTGATGACCAACGAAAAATATAACCGCGAATATACCGAGGCCTATACCAACGCCAGCCTGATCGTACGGGAAGATTTTGGCTTCGAAGATGGCCTGTTCACCGGCTATGACGCGGATAAACGTAAATACGATAAAACCAGCTGGAACTACGAACTGGATGAGAAAGGCTTCGCCAAACGCGATACCACACTCACCCATCCGCGCTGTGTATGGAACCTGCTGAAACAGCACGTTTCTCGCTATACGCCGGACGTGGTTGAAAACATCTGCGGGACGCCAAAAGCGGATTTCCTGAAGGTGTGCGAATATATCGCCGAGACCAGCGTACATGATAAAACTGCCTCGTTCCTCTACGCGCTGGGCTGGACGCAGCATTCTGTCGGTGCGCAAAACATTCGCACCATGGCGATGATCCAGCTACTGCTGGGGAACATGGGGATGGCTGGCGGCGGCGTAAACGCCCTGCGCGGTCACTCCAACATTCAGGGGCTAACGGACCTTGGTTTGCTGTCACAAAGCCTGCCGGGCTATATGACGCTGCCGAGTGAGAAACAGACCAACCTCCAGACCTATCTTGCCGCCAACACGCCAAAACCGCTGCTGGAAGGCCAGGTAAACTACTGGGGTAATTACCCGAAATTCTTCGTTTCGATGATGAAAGCCTTCTTTGGCGACAAAGCCACGGCGGAAAATAGCTGGGGCTTTGACTGGTTGCCGAAGTGGGACAAAGGTTACGACGTTCTGCAGTACTTCGACATGATGAACAAAGGCAAGGTGAACGGCTATGTGTGCCAGGGCTTTAACCCGGTAGCGTCGTTCCCGAACAAGAACAAGGTTGTGGCATCGCTGTCGAAGCTGAAATTCCTGGTGACCATCGATCCGCTGACCACCGAAACCTCGACATTCTGGCAAAACCACGGCGAGTCGAACGATGTCGATCCGGCGAAAATCCAGACCGAAGTGTTCCGTCTGCCTTCAACTTGCTTTGCCGAAGAGAACGGCTCGATCGTGAACTCCGGCCGCTGGTTGCAATGGCACTGGAAAGGCGCTGACGGCCCGGGCGAAGCCGTGACCGATGGCGAGATCCTCGCCGGTATCTTTACACGCCTGCGTAAAATGTATGCCGAAGAGGGCGGCGCATGCCCGGAACCAGTGCTGAATATGACCTGGAACTACTCCACCCCGCACGAACCGGCATCGGAAGAAGTAGCGATGGAGAGCAATGGTAAAGCACTGGCAGACATTATCGACCCGGCTACGGGCGCGGTGATCGTCAAAAAAGGCCAGCAGCTTAGCTCGTTTGCCCAACTGCGCGATGATGGCACTACCTCCAGCGGTTGCTGGATCTTCGCCGGTAGCTGGACGCCGGATGGCAACCAGATGGCACGTCGCGATAACGCCGATCCTTCAGGCCTTGGCAATACGCTGGGCTGGGCGTGGGCGTGGCCGCTTAACCGCCGCATTCTTTACAACCGTGCCTCTGCCGATCCGCAGGGTAAACCGTGGGATCCGAAGCGTCAGTTGCTGAAGTGGGACGGTGCGAAGTGGGGCGGCGTGGATATTCCGGACTACAGTGCTGCCGCGCCAGGCAGCGATGTCGGGCCGTTTATCATGCAGCCGGAAGGGATGGGTCGCCTGTTTGCTATCGATAAGATGGCGGAAGGGCCGTTCCCGGAACACTACGAGCCGTTTGAAACGCCGCTGGGTACTAACCCGCTGCACCCGAACGTCGTATCCAACCCGGCAGCCCGCGTCTTTAAAGACGATATGGAAGCCATGGGTAAAGCGGATAAATTCCCGTATGTCGGCACCACTTACCGTCTGACCGAACACTTCCACTACTGGACCAAGCACGCGCTGCTTAACGCTATCGCGCAGCCGGAACAGTTTGTGGAGATCGGTGAGAAACTGGCGGGCAGGCTGGGTATCGTTCAGGGTGATACGGTTCGTGTCTCCTCCAACCGTGGCTATATCAAAGCCAAAGCGGTGGTGACCAAGCGTATCCGCACGCTGAAAGTGAACGGCAAAGATGTCGATACTATCGGTATTCCTATTCACTGGGGTTACGAAGGTGTGGCGAAGAAAGGCTTTATCGCCAATACGTTAACGCCGTTCGTCGGCGATGCGAACACCCAAACGCCAGAGTTCAAGGCGTTCCTGGTGAATGTGGAAAAGGTGTAACGGAGACGACTTATGGCTTATCAATCGCAAGACATCATCCGTCGTTCCGCAACTAACGGCTTCACACCCGCGCCACAGGCGCGGGATCACCAGCAGGAAGTGGCGAAACTTATCGACGTCACCACCTGTATTGGCTGTAAAGCCTGTCAGGTGGCCTGTTCCGAGTGGAACGACATCCGTGACGAAGTGGGACATAACGTCGGGGTGTATGACAACCCGGCGGATCTGACCGCGAAATCCTGGACGGTTATGCGCTTCTCGGAAGTGGAGCAGAACGACAAACTGGAGTGGCTGATCCGTAAAGATGGCTGCATGCACTGCGCCGATCCTGGCTGTCTGAAAGCATGCCCGTCAGAAGGAGCTATCATTCAGTATGCCAACGGCATTGTCGACTTCCAGTCTGAGCAGTGCATCGGCTGCGGTTACTGCATCGCGGGCTGCCCGTTCGATGTGCCACGACTGAACCCGGAAGACAACCGCGTCTACAAATGTACGCTGTGCGTCGACCGTGTCACCGTGGGCCAGGAACCGGCATGCGTGAAAACCTGTCCGACCGGCGCTATCCACTTTGGCTCCAAAGAGGATATGAAAACCCTCGCTGGCGAACGTGTCGCGGAGTTGAAAACCCGTGGCTACGATAATGCCGGGCTGTACGATCCGGCGGGCGTTGGCGGAACACATGTGATGTACGTGCTGCATCACGCCGACAAGCCAAATCTGTATCACGGCCTGCCGGAAAACCCGCAGATCAGTACAACCGTGAAGTTCTGGAAAGGCATCTGGAAACCGCTTGCGGCGGTCGGCTTTGCCGCGACCTTCGCGGCCAGCATCTTCCACTATGTCGGTGTCGGTCCGAACCGTGCAGAAGAGGAAGACGATAACCTGCATGAAGAGAAAGACGAGGTGCGCAAATGAAAAAACGTGACACCATCGTGCGCTACACGGCACCGGAGCGCATTAACCACTGGGTCACCGCCTTCTGCTTCGTGCTGGCGGCGGTGAGCGGGCTGGGGTTTTTCTTCCCCTCCTTCAACTGGTTAATGGGGATTCTCGGTACGCCGCAGTTGGCGCGCATTCTCCATCCGTTCGTCGGCGTGGTGATGTTTGCGTCGTTTATCATCATGTTTTTCCGCTACTGGCACCATAACCTCATCAACAAGGATGATATCTTTTGGGCGAAGAATATTCGTAAGATTGTCGTCAATGAGGAAGTAGGCGACACCGGGCGATATAACTTCGGTCAGAAATGCGTGTTCTGGGCGGCGATTATTTTCCTGGTGTTGCTACTGGTAAGCGGCGTGGTTATCTGGCGCCCTTACTTCGCGCCAGCGTTCCCTATTCCGCTAATCCGATTAGCGCTGATGGTGCATTCATTTGCCGCAGTCGCGTTAATTGTGGTTATTATGGTGCATATTTACGCCGCTCTGTGGGTTAAAGGCACCATAACCGCAATGGTGGAAGGCTGGGTCACCAGCTCATGGGCGAAGAAACATCACCCGCGCTGGTACCGGGAAGTTCGCAAGACAACGGAAAAATCGACTGAATGAGTATTCGCATAATCCCGCAAGATGAGCTGGAGAAGAGCGATAAACGCACGGCGGAAGTTATTCCGCCGTTATTATTCCCCAGGCTAAAAAATCTCTACAACCGCCGTGCAGAGCGTCTGCGCGAACTTGCAGAGAGTAACCCGCTGGGTGATTACCTGCGTTTTGCTGCGCTTATCGCCCATGCCCAGGAAGTGGTGCTGTACGACCACCCCTTGCAAATCGACCTGACAGCGCGCATTAAAGAAGCCGCTGAACAGGGTAAACCGCCGCTCGATATTCACATGCTGCCGCGTGATACGCACTGGCACAAGCTGCTGCATTCGCTCATTGCCGAGCTGAAGCCGGAGATGAGCGGCCCGGCGCTGGCGGTCATTGAGAACCTGGAAAAGGCTTCCGCGCAGGAACTGGAAGCGATGGCCAGCGCTCTGTTTGTTGCTGACTTCGCCGCTGTGAGCAGCGATAAATCGCCGTTTATCTGGGCAGCGCTGTCGCTCTACTGGGCGCAGATGGCCAGCCTGATTCCAGGAAAAGCCCGTGCTGAATATGGTGAACAGCGCCAGTTCTGCCCGGTGTGCGGCGCTATGCCGGTTTCCAGCGTGGTGCATATCGGCACAACGCAGGGGCTGCGTTATCTGCACTGCAATCTGTGCGAAACCGAATGGCATGTGGTGCGCGTCAAATGTAGCAACTGTGAGCAGACCCGCGATCTGCACTACTGGTCGCTGGATAATGAGCAGGCAGCCATTAAAGCCGAAAGCTGCGGCGACTGCGGCACTTACCTGAAGATCCTGTATCAGGAAAAAGACCCGAACGTCGAACCGGTGGCTGATGATTTAGCTTCGCTGGTGCTTGATGCCCGCATGGAGCAGGAAGGTTTTGCCCGTAGCTCCATCAATCCATTCCTCTTCCCGGGCGAAGGGGAATAATACTTACAGGTCGCGGTAAGTTGTGCTTACCCGGCCTGCCATTGTTTCCATCTCAGTCTTGACTTCTGCTCCTGCCCCAATTTAACGCTCGTTCCCGGAGTTTGTCGCAAATATTAATGATTTCAGTACATTTCACAGCACAACATATCGCCACTTTCGGCAAAAACAAGCGGGTTCAAAAGATATAAATCGGCTTTACGAGCAGCCTTCCAAATTTGTGCTTTCCACAAAATCAACCGTTCCCATTTCATAAAAACCAGGCTATAAAACTGTATATTTATACAGATAAGGTGAGCGGAATGGCACTGGAAAAAGGCATTGCCGGGTTGGTGAGCGACTTTATCGCCGCCGGGCGCCCCTCGGCGCGCGCCAGGAGTATTGATGAACGGCGCGCGGGTTATATCGCCAGCGCATCGCTTGCCGGGGAAACGGAAACTCGCGTTCGGGTTGAAGACGTCACGCTTGAAGGTGTGACGCTGCGCATATTCTCGCCACTGGAGGCCAACGGTAAACTGCCTGCGCTAATCTATTACCACGGCGGCTGCTTTATCAGTGGCGGGTTTGCCACTCATGATAAACAGTTGCGACAGTTAGCGTGGTACAGCGGTTGTCGGGTGATTGCCGTGCAGTATCGGCTCGCACCGGAACATCGCTGGCCAGCCGCGCACGATGATGCGCTACGGGGTGCGGAAGTGATATGGAAAAATGCTGAACGTCTAAACATTGATTCACAAAGAATTACGCTAGCGGGCGACAGTGCAGGCGGGCATCTGGCGCTGGTCACGGCGCTACGGTTGAAGGCAGCGGCAGTCTGGCAACCCGCGCAACTGGTGTTGATCTACCCGATGCTGGATGCAACGGTCTACTTCGACAGCTATAGCTTTAACGGTTCTGATTATGTAATAACCCGTGATGCGCTGCTGTCAGGCTACGAAATATACCTTGGCGACACTGACCGCCTGCTGTCGGATGTTAGCCCGCTGTGGCGCGATGATTTCGCAGGTCTGCCGCCAGTACACATTATTACGGCGGAATTCGATCCGCTGTGCGATGAAGGTGAAGCGCTGTACCAGCATATGACGGAACAAGGCGTAACCTGTACCTGTTCCCGCTACCTCGGCGTTATTCACGGCTTCTTCCAGCTTGCCGGTATCAGCCAGAGCGCACGGGATGTCATACAAGACGTGGCCGCACGCGTGGCCAGAATAAAGCCCAAAGGAGAGTCGATGTCTGTCGTAAGCCCCGTAGAACAGCAGTTCGCCGCATACAATGCCCATGATATTGAAGCGTTCGTTACCTGCTTTAGTGAAGATTTCACCGCCTACCGTTTGCCCTCCACATCGCCATCGCTGCAAGGGCGGGAAGCCTTACGCGCATTCTATGTCGAGCACCGTTTTAATAACCCGGCACTCCGCGCAGAGCTACTCTCGCGTACAGTGATGGGCAATAAGGTGTTCGATCATGAAAAAATCTACGGCATTGGCGAATCGGTCATCGAAAATATGGCGGTTTATGAAGTGCAGGATGGACGCATCATCACCGCATGGTTT
Organism: Pseudomonadota bacterium; assembly: GCA_018261615.1. GTDB lineage: Bacteria > Pseudomonadota > Gammaproteobacteria > Enterobacterales > Enterobacteriaceae > Kosakonia. The sequence continues at coordinate 37,918 of JAGTSE010000041.1, forward strand.
TTCTTCGCTCAGTGAGTAAGCAATAAGGCTGCGCGCCTGCGTCAACAAGCGCGCGGTCGGTTACTCTTCTTCGTTGCCACCCTCTTCATAAGGGCCAAAAGGTTTCGCGGGCAGTACGATGTAAATCCCTTCGAAAATCGCGCCCTGCTTACCCTCGCCAAACAGTTCAACCTGAAGCTGCACGCGCGCTTTCCGCCCGCGCGCCAGGCGATCGAGATCGCCGCTCAACGAGCCGAGATCGGCAATCGCGCTGGGTTTACCTTTAATTGGCGTACTGTATCGAATGTGCGCATCAGCCAGAATAATGGTGCCGCCAAGATGGCGTTCGCGCAGCATCAGCCAAATCAGCCCCCAGCCAGTCAGCGTCGCCAGCGAAAACAGACTGCCAGCAAATAGCGTATGGTGCGGGTTCTGGTTGCCGGTCTCCGGCATGGTAGTGATAAATTTCTGCCCGGTATACTGCTGAATACGCACGCCCATCTTTTCGCTCAGCGGAATATGTTCGTACCAGGCTTGTTGCAGCTGCCCACACCAGTCGCCGCGATGCAGAATATCTTCCAGAGTGGCCACGGGTTTGATCATCAAAAAATGGCGCACTGGCGTAGTTTGCGGCACGGTGATCTCCCCTTCATTGATAAACCCGAGCTTGGCAAAAAACTCTACGGCATCTTCGCGGGCGCTACAGGTCACCCGCTTCACCCCTTCCTGGCGGGCAACGGATTCCAGTGTCATCGCCATCAGCGTACCCAACCCTTTATCCTGCACAGAAGGGTGAACGGCCATAAAACGGATTGAGGCTTCATTGTCGGCGTTGATATACAACCTACCGACCGCCACCATATTGCCCTCTTCATCAACCACCATCTGGTGATGCGCCATTGCATCCCATGCATCGCGTTCGGAACCTTTTGGCTGATGCAGGGGTTTGCGCAGCATTTCCCAGCGGAACTGGTAATAACGCTCTAACTCTTCTTCAGTCTGCGGTACGCGGAGGTGATACATAACGGTGTTCTCTCTTGTGACTCTGGGCCACGCCGCAAGCTGGCTCATATCTGCAACCAGAATGTGACAGGACCATCGTTGACCAGCGAAACCTGCATATCGGCAGCGAATCGCCCGGTTTGCGTTTCCATCTGCTGGCTGCGGCAACGTTCGACAAAGTAGTTATACAGCGCTTCCGCTTTATCCGGCGCGGCGCCTCTGGAAAACCCAGGACGCATTCCTCGTTCGGTATCAGCCGCCAGCGTAAATTGTGACACTACCAGCACGCTCCCACCCGCCTGCTGGACGTTAAGATTCATTTTTCCTTCAGCGTCGCTAAAAATGCGATACCCCAGCACTCGCTCGCACAGGCGGTTCGCTTTTTGTTCATCGTCTTCCCTTTCAACCCCTAACAACACTAAAAGTCCCGGACCAATTTCGCCCGTCACCTCGCCCGTCACGCTAACGCTTGCGCGGGAAACACGTTGAATTAATGCAATCATGGTTGGTCTGCTTCTTCTTGCTGTGCGGCTATTTTAAGTTTTCGGTATTCACCGAGAGTGACAGTTATTTCTGCACCTAGCAAGACGATACACCAGGTCCAGTAGACCCAGAGGAACAAAATCGGGATGACAGCCAGCACGCCATAAATAAGCTGGTAGGAAGGGAACATGGTGATATAGAGGCCAAACACTTTCTTGCCCAACTCGAACAACAGCGCCGCGACAAAGGCGCCAATAATGGCGTCGCGGTTAGGCACCCGCGTCGTGGGTACAATGCTGTAAAGCAGCCAGAAAGAGAGCCAGGACAAAAGCAGCGGGAAAATCCGCAGCACATCATCAATCACACTGTTCAGTTCACTGGCCCAGCGCAGCGACAGCAAATAGGAACTAATTGCAAGGCTGGCGCCCGCCAGTAACGGCCCAAGCGTGAGGATCATCCAGTACACCGCAAATGAGTAAACATGCGGACGAATCCGCGTGCTGCGCCAGATAGTGTTCAGCGCCGTATCAATCGAGTACATCAACAGTAGCGATGTCACGATCAGTCCACACGCACCGACAGCGGTCATTCTGGTGGAGTTCGCTACAAACTGCTCAATATAGTTCTGAATCACATCGCCGGTTGCCGGGATAAAATTGGCAAACACAAAATGACGTAGCTGAATGCTGATTTCAGAAAACATCGGAAATGCAGCAAACAACGCGAATATCACGGCGATCAGCGGCACCAGCGAGAGTAACGAGACGTAGGCGAGATTCCCCGCCAGCGTTGTCATATGATCTTCATCAATGCGCTGCCAGAGCAGTTTTAACCATGACCATAATGCGCACATGCGATGTCTGGCATGCTGCCGAACGTTTTTTAGCATAACTGCTTTGCGAAATAATCGGGGATCGTCGTTTTGTCTGTCACCAGAATACTGGTAATACCCAGTTGCTCTGCACCGGCGATATTGTCAGCATTGTCATCGAAAAAGATGGCATCGTCGGCAGAAAAACCTTCGAGTGATAATACTTGCTGATAAATTCTCGCTTCGGGCTTACGCATCCCCATTTCCTGGGAAAGATAGATATGGTCGGCAGCAGCCTGGATTTCGGGATATTGCTCCGGCCAGTAAGTGGTATGCAGGCGGTTGGTATTCGACAGAACCACCACGCGATGCCCTTGCGCGCGCAACTTGTGCATGATTTCAATGACGTCGCTACGCAAAGCGACAAACACTGCCTGCCAGCCGGTAGAAAATTGCTCGTAGCTCAGCGGCATTTCCATCTCTTCACACAGCGCTTTGGCAAAATCTTCGTCACTGATCTCTCCGCGCTCATGCTGATGAAAAGCCTCGCCCATGGTGAAGCTCTGCTTCAAAGTCGCCAGCGGCACACGGCTGAAATTACTCCAGGCGCCCAGCACCCGGTTAAAGTCGATATCAACAATCACATTACCTAAATCAAAGATATAGAGCATTTCTCTCTCCTTGCCAGCCGTGGAAAGTTAACTGTAGCGGTAAAGTGTGAAATTGAATAGTTTGCTGTCTCACATGCGGGAATAAAAAAAGCCGCTGAATATCAGCGGCTTTTTCACAGACAAAAAGGAGGAATTACTCTTCTTTTGCACCGCGCATTGCGCGTTTACGATCGTTTTCCGTCAGGTGACGTTTACGGATACGGATAGACAGTGGAGTCACTTCTACCAGTTCGTCGTCATCGATAAACTCCAGAGCTTGCTCCAGGGTCATCTTAATCGGCGGAACCAGAACGGTTGCTTCGTCCGTACCGGACGCACGCATGTTGGTCAGTTTTTTACCAGTCAGGCAGTTTACAGTCAGGTCGTTAGAACGACTGTGAATACCGATGATCTGGCCTTCATAAACTTCAGCACCATGGCCCAGGAACAGCTTACCGCGATCCTGCAAACCGAACAGCGCGAACGCGACCGCTTTACCCTGACCGTTGGAGATCAGTACGCCGTTGTTACGCTGACCAACTTCGCCCGGACGAACATCGTCGTAGTGGCTGAAGGTGGAGTACAGCAGACCGGTACCGGAAGTCATGGTCATGAACTCAGAACGGAAGCCGATCAGGCCACGGCTTGGGATCACGTAGTCGAGACGTACGCGGCCTTTGCCATCCGGATTCATGTTTTTCAGGTCGCCTTTACGCTCGCCCAGTGCCTGCATGACCGAGCCCTGGTGCTGCTCTTCAACATCCAGCGTCACGTTTTCAAACGGTTCCTGACGACGGCCGTCAATTTCACGGAAGATAACTTTCGGACGAGAAACCGCCATCTCGAAACCTTCACGACGCATGTTCTCGATCAGAACAGACAGGTGCAACTCACCACGACCGGAAACGCGGAATGCATCAGCGTCTTCGGTTTCTTCAACGCGCAGCGCAACGTTGTGCACCAGTTCTTTGTTCAGGCGGTCAAGGATCTGACGTGAAGTCACGTATTTACCTTCTTTACCACAGAACGGAGAAGTATTGACGTTGAAGAACATGGTTACGGTCGGCTCATCAACAGACAGCGCCGGCAGCGCTTCCACATTCTGCGGGTCGCAGATGGTGTCGGAGATGTTCAGCTCGCCCAGACCGGTGATCGCGATGATATCGCCAGCTTCGGCGATTTCGCTATCGATACGTTCCAGACCCAGGTGGGTCAGCACTTTACCGACTTTACCGTTGCGGGTTTTGCCTTCGCTATCAATGATAGTAACCTGCTGGTTCGGCTTCACTTTACCGCGTTTGATACGACCAATGCCGATAACACCAACGTAGTTGTTGTAGTCGAGCTGAGAGATCTGCATTTGCAGGGTCCCGTCGAGATCGACGTTCGGCGCCGGTACATGGTCAACAATCGCCTGATACAGCGGGGTCATGTCTTCAGCCATGTCTTCGTGGTCCATACCCGCGATACCGTTCAACGCAGAAGCGTAAACGATCGGGAAGTCCAGCTGTTCGTCGGTCGCGTCAAGGTTAACGAACAGGTCGAAGACCTGATCAACAACCCAGTCCGGACGCGCGCCAGGACGGTCAACTTTGTTGATTACCACAATCGGCTTGAGGCCATGGGCAAATGCTTTTTTGGTCACGAAGCGCGTTTGCGGCATTGGGCCGTCAAACGCATCAACCACCAGCAGCACGGAATCGACCATGGACATCACACGCTCAACTTCACCACCGAAGTCGGCGTGCCCAGGGGTATCAACGATGTTGATACGGTAATCATTCCATTTGATAGCGGTGTTTTTCGCGAGGATGGTAATCCCACGCTCTTTCTCCAAATCGTTGGAGTCCATCACACGCTCTTGAGTTTCAGCACGTTCGTCGAACGTACCGGATTGCTGCAGCAGCTTGTCAACCAGGGTTGTTTTACCGTGGTCAACGTGAGCAATGATGGCGATGTTACGCAGATTTTCGATCACAACTTTGCCTCAGGCATTAGAAATAGCGCGTTATTGTACACGTATTAATCGAAGGACAAAACAGGATCACAAACATCCTCCGCAAACAAGTATTGCAGAGTTGCTTTGTGATCGCTTTCACGGAGCGTTAAAAGGGCCGCCAACAAAAAATTGCACCAATATAGTGCTTAATGTTCATGGAAAGGCACTATATTGGTGCAACTTAACCATCATGGTGCAGCCCTTTTGCACTATACCGGGCATAATAACGCCTTTTGAGGGGCATTTAAAAGTTGGCATAGATTTCGCTTTATCTATTTTACGGCAACTACGCCAGGTTTCACGAAGTATTTGAAGACCTCGTTACCACGACGACAATGACAAATCCGGGAGAGTTTAAGTATGTCCGCTGAACACGTTTTGACGATGCTGAATGAGCACGAAGTGAAGTTTGTTGATCTGCGCTTCACCGATACCAAAGGTAAAGAACAGCACGTCACTATCCCAGCCCATCAGGTTAATGCTGACTTCTTTGAAGAAGGCAAAATGTTTGATGGTTCTTCGATTGGTGGCTGGAAAGGCATCAACGAATCAGACATGGTGCTGATGCCGGACGCGACTACCGCTGTCATTGACCCGTTTTACGAAGAAACAACGCTGATCATCCGTTGCGATATCCTCGAACCAGGCACCATGCAGGGTTACGACCGCGACCCGCGTTCCATCGCGAAACGCGCTGAAGAGTACCTGCGTTCTACCGGTCTGGCAGACACCGTTCTGTTTGGACCAGAGCCAGAATTCTTCCTGTTCGACGACGTTCGTTTCGGCAGCTCTATTTCTGGTTCCAGCGTTGCTATCGATGACATCGAAGGCGCATGGAACTCTTCCACCAAATACGAAGGTGGTAACAAAGGTCACCGTCCGGCGGTTAAAGGCGGTTACTTCCCGGTTCCGCCGGTTGATTCAGCACAGGATCTGCGCTCCACCATGTGTCTGGTGATGGAAGAGATGGGCCTGGTTGTTGAAGCTCACCACCACGAAGTGGCAACTGCTGGTCAGAACGAAGTGGCTACCCGCTTCAACACCATGACCAAAAAAGCGGACGAAATTCAGATCTACAAATATGTGGTACACAACGTTGCTCACCGCTTCGGTAAAACCGCGACCTTTATGCCGAAACCGATGTTCGGTGATAACGGTTCCGGTATGCACTGCCACATGTCCCTGTCCAAGAACGGTACTAACCTGTTCTCTGGCGACAAATACGCAGGCCTGTCTGAAATGGCGCTGTACTACATTGGCGGCGTAATCAAACACGCCAAAGCTATCAACGCCCTGTCTAACCCGACCACCAACTCTTACAAACGTCTGGTTCCGGGTTACGAAGCGCCGGTAATGCTGGCTTACTCTGCCCGTAACCGTTCAGCTTCTATCCGTATTCCGGTCGTTGCCTCTCCGAAAGCGCGTCGTATCGAAGTGCGCTTCCCGGATCCAGCGGCTAACCCGTACCTGTGCTTCGCAGCGCTGCTGATGGCAGGTCTGGATGGTATTAAAAACAAAATCCACCCGGGCGAAGCAATGGATAAAAACCTGTATGACCTGCCGCCGGAAGAAGCGAAAGAGATCCCGCAGGTTGCTGGCTCTCTGGAAGAAGCGCTCAACGCTCTGGATGCTGACCGCGAGTTCCTGACAGCTGGTGGTGTGTTCACCGACGACGCTATTGATGCTTACATCGAGTTGCGCATCGCTGAGAACGACCGCGTTCGCATGACGCCGCACCCGGTAGAGTTCGAACTGTACTACAGCGTTTAATAAATTAAATACTCGGCGGATTTCTTGTCGTAGCAAGGCGGCAACTGAGCGAATCCCCGGGAGCATAGATAACTATGTGACCGGGGTGAGCGAAGGCAACCAACGCAGCAACGGCGAGAAAGACGCCAGAGGATTTGTTGCCGTGGAACTTTTAGCCCATCCCTGGATGGGCTTTTTTCTCCACCAACACTCTGTTCTGACGCATTTTTTACCTATAAAAAGCTATACTGCACTAAATTAGTGCATATCTCCGGGAGACTGCTAAATGGCAAGCGGCGCGCTGCCCGATGCTGGGCAGATCCTCAATTCTTTGATCAACAGTATATTACTGGTTGATGACGAACTGGCGGTGCATTACGCCAACCCTGCGGCACAGCAATTGCTGGCGCAGAGCTCGCGTAAATTATTTGGCACACCGCTGCCTGAACTGCTGAGCTACTTTTCACTGAATATCGATTTGATGCGTGAAAGTTTGCATGCAGGTCAGGGTTTTACCGACAACGAAGTGACTCTTGTGATCGACGGTCGCTCACATATTTTGTCGCTGACGGCGCAACGTTTACCGGACGGTTTAATCCTGCTGGAAATGGCGCCAATGGATAATCAGCGACGTCTGAGCCAGGAGCAATTGCAGCACGCCCAACAGGTGGCTGCACGAGATCTGGTACGTGGACTGGCGCATGAAATCAAAAACCCGCTTGGCGGGTTACGCGGTGCGGCACAACTGCTGAACAAAGCGCTGCCTGATCCGGCGCTAATGGAATACACCAAAGTCATTATTGAGCAGGCCGACCGTCTGCGAAATCTGGTGGATCGTCTGTTAGGCCCGCAGCAACCGGGAATGCATGTTACCGAAAGCATTCACAAAGTTGCCGAGCGCGTGGTGAAACTGGTATCGATGGAACTGCCGGACAACGTGACACTGGTTCGTGATTACGATCCGAGTTTGCCGGAGTTGGCCCACGATCCAGACCAAATTGAACAGGTTTTACTGAATATCGTCCGCAACGCTCTGCAAGCGCTGGGGCCGGAAGGGGGGGAAATTATTTTGCGTACCCGTACCGCCTTCCAGTTAACGCTACACGGAATTCGCTATCGCCTCGCGGCGAGAATAGATGTGGAAGATAACGGCCCAGGTATTCCGTCGCATCTCCAGGACACGCTGTTCTATCCCATGGTGAGCGGGCGTGAGGGCGGCACCGGGCTGGGGTTATCTATCGCACGCAGTTTGATTGATCAACATTCTGGCAAAATTGAATTCACCAGTTGGCCAGGTCATACCGAATTCTCGGTATTTCTGCCTATTCGGAAGTAGAGGTGTTTATGCAACGAGGGATAGTCTGGATCGTTGATGACGATAGCTCCATCCGTTGGGTGCTGGAACGCGCGCTCAGCGGGGCAGGTTTGAGTTGTACAACGTTTGAAAATGCCAATGAAGTGCTTGATGCGCTCACCACCAAAACCCCGGATGTACTGCTTTCCGATATTCGTATGCCAGGGATGGATGGACTTGCACTGTTAAAACAGATCAAACAGCGCCATCCAATGCTTCCGGTCATCATTATGACCGCGCATTCCGATCTGGATGCGGCGGTAAGCGCTTATCAGCAGGGGGCATTTGATTATCTGCCCAAACCTTTTGATATCGATGAAGCCGTTGCGCTGGTTGAACGCGCGATCAGCCATTATCAGGAACAGCAGCAGCCGCGCAATATACAGGCCAGCGGCCCAACCACCGATATTATCGGCGAAGCGCCGGCGATGCAGGATGTGTTTCGCATTATTGGCCGCCTGTCGCGCTCGTCGATTAGCGTCCTGATTAACGGTGAATCCGGGACCGGTAAAGAACTGGTGGCGCATGCCCTGCATCGCCATAGCCCGCGAGTGAAAGCGCCGTTTATCGCCCTGAATATGGCTGCAATTCCCAAAGATCTGATTGAATCAGAACTGTTTGGCCACGAGAAAGGCGCCTTTACCGGTGCAAACACGATCCGCCAGGGGCGTTTTGAACAAGCCGATGGCGGGACGCTGTTTCTCGACGAGATCGGCGACATGCCGCTGGATGTGCAAACCCGTTTGTTGCGCGTGCTGGCCGATGGTCAGTTCTATCGCGTCGGCGGCTACGCGCCGGTAAAGGTTGATGTGCGCATTATTGCGGCGACGCACCAGAATCTGGAGCTGCGCGTTCAGGAAGGCAAATTCCGCGAGGACTTGTTCCACCGGCTGAACGTTATTCGCGTCCATTTGCCGCCGCTGCGCGAACGCCGGGAAGATATTCCTCGCCTTGCGCGTCACTTCTTGCAGGTCGCGGCACGCGAACTGGGTGTAGAAGCCAAGCAACTGCATCCGGAAACCGAAGCAGCGCTCACGCGCCTGGCCTGGCCGGGTAACGTACGTCAGCTTGAAAACACCTGTCGCTGGTTAACAGTGATGGCTGCAGGACAGGAAGTGCTGATCCAGGATCTGCCCAGTGAACTGTTTGAAACCACGGTGCCGGACAGCCCGTCGCAGAGTTTACCTGACAGTTGGGCAACGCTGCTGGCGCAGTGGGCCGATCGGGCACTGCGTTCCGGACATCAAAACCTGCTTTCTGAAGCGCAACCTGAGATGGAACGAACATTGCTGACCACCGCACTGCGCCATACTCAGGGGCATAAACAGGAAGCAGCGCGCTTGCTTGGCTGGGGACGTAATACCCTGACACGCAAGTTGAAAGAGCTGGGAATGGAGTAACGTGCGGATGAAATGTAAATTATTAATCTCAGCCGTAAATTGACGCTATTTTGCGCTTTACTGTTTATCGCAGTGCAGTATGATCTTGCCCGTTCACGGGGGAGTTCATGATGCTGGAATCAATTATCAGTGTGGTCAGTGCGGGCGTCGAAGCTGGCGCATCAGCAAGCCACACGCCGCAAACGGCCATCGCGGCGGTTCTTTGCGCCGCGCTGGTTGGGCTGTTTAGCTAGTTTCGCTTGCCGCCGCCAGGCGGTATGCGTTTCAGGCCAGTGGTTTTTGCCCTGGCCTGATAACGCTTTCACTTAAATTACCCTTGAGAACTGCTGCATACGCGCTTTCTGGCGCAAATACGCATCAAAGCACATACAGATATTGCGGATCAGCAAACGCCCTTTCGGCGTGACTTGTAGCCCCTGCTCGTTCATCTCCACCAGCCCATCGTTCACCAGCGGCGCTAACAGGCGTAAGTCTTCGGCAAAATAGTCGCGGAAATTAAGATCCCATACGCGCTCCGTCACACTGAAATCCAGCCGGAAATTACAAATCAGGCCCTTAATCACATCACGGCGAATACAGTCGTCACGGGTAAGCGCAATACCGCGCCACAACGCGTCGCCGCGTTCGTCAACCTGCTGGTAGTAGAGCTTCAACTCTTTCTGGTTTTGCGCATAGCTGTCACCAATCATGCTGATGGCGGATACGCCCAGCCCCAGCAAATCGCTGTCACCCTGCGTGGTGTAGCCCTGGAAGTTACGGTGCAAAACGCCATCGCGCTGGGCAATCGCCAGCTCATCATCCGGGCGGGCGAAGTGATCCATACCAATAAACTGATAACCGGAGCCGGTTAGTGAGGCGATGGTTTGTTGCAAAATATCGAGCTTCTGCTGCGCCGAAGGCAGATCGGCGTCTTTGATTTTGCGTTGTGCGGCAAACAACGTTGGCAGATGTGCATAGTTGAAGACGCTCAGGCGATCCGGGCTAAGCTCTGCAACACGTTGTAACGTAAAGGCGAAGCTTTCCGGCGTCTGTTTCGGCAACCCATAAATCAGATCGATATTTGTTGAGGTAAAACCAATCTCGCGAGCGTGGTTGAGCAGCGCAAAGATAAACTCTTCGTCCTGCTCGCGGTTGACCAGCCTTTGAACCTCTTTGTTGAAATCCTGCACGCCCATACTCAGGCGGTTAAAACCTTCCGCACGCAAATGGTCAAGCACGTCGAGTTCAATTTCACGGGGATCGACCTCAATAGAGATCTCTGCGTCGGCATTGAAGTCAAAATGGCTGCGCAGCAACCCCATCAGGCGGCTGATTTGCGTTTTGTCGAGGTACGTTGGCGTACCGCCGCCCCAGTGCAACTGGCTGACGTGGCGACCGCGAAACAGCGGCGCGCGATGGGTAATTTCCTGTTCCAGCGCATCAAGATATTGATCAGCCTTGTGCTGCTGACGGGTAACAATTTTATTGCAGCCGCAGAAGTAGCAAAGCTTGTGACAAAACGGAATATGCACATACAGCGACAGCGGGCGCTCAGGATAACGCGCAACCGCGTGGCGAAAATCCTCTTCACCATAAGCGTCTGAAAACTCCAGCGCGGTGGGATAGGACGTGTAGCGCGGTCCGGAATAGTTATATTTCTGGATCAGGGCCAGATCCCAGTCGATAATTTGCTCTGACATTGCTTACTCCTTCCGATGACGCCGCTGGCGGTTCCGGCGGCCCGGCCTGACCTCGTTGCGGGCCATAAGCCGGTTGCGCAACCACACTTTGCGCTGCGACAACCGCTGTAGTTTAACGAATAACCACACCAGATAACATATAACCGGAAGGGTTATAAGCAGGACGAGAAAGCCCATAGAAAAGGATCAGTTACCGCCTTTCAGCAGACGCATCATATCTTCTCGGCCTTCCTCTTCTTCATCGTCTTCATCATCATCGTAAGAAAGGCCCAGTTTCTGCATCAACTCATCAATGCGGTCCAGTTTGGCATCAACCCACGCCTGATCGTCTGCGCTCAGGGTTTCACCCTCTTCAAGACGTTCCAGTAGCGCGTCCAGGCGCTCATCCGTTTCCAGCATCTCCAACTCAGCCTGCGGTGAAAGCATAGGTTTCTCGCTCTTAGGTTTGTGCTGCTTGTTGACCGGTGTGTCGGTGACACCCAGCGGGATCGGTTTTTTGCTGCCAACGCGCGGGTCTTTCTGCAACTTGCCTTTACCGCTGCCGGAAGACTCATCGCTACCGCTCGCACGGCTACCAGAGGCATTACCGCGATGCTTTTTCTCACGCTTACGTTCGCGGCCTTCCTGATTCAATTCTTCACGGGTTTTGCGGCGCATTTTACTGCGCGGATTGGAGGACGTTTTTTTCATAATGGTCGTCTTAAGTCGTTTTCTTCAGTATAGAATTGCGGCGGAATCTAGCAGAAAGCAAGCAAAGAAAAAAGGCGACAGTGTAAACCGTCGCCTTTTTTCTTGACCTTGACCCGTAGCGGGCTTTACGTTCCCTGTTTGCTGTCAACGAGCCCTGTTTATCCCTTAGCAAATAGCGTTCCCTGTAGAGGTCCCTTTCCTTGCAAACATCTCCTGACGTTATCCTGTGGTCTTCGTCTCTCCTGGCGCTCCCGACCCCTCGATCCTTAAGTCTTCCTTCCCTTTCAGGCCTCCTGCCTTGTGAAGGTTACTTTACCCTTCAGAGCTAAACTGACAAGCAGTAACCGAGCTAAAAACGCCAGTTTCAGACTACTCTTCAAAAATAACTTGTTGATTAAAAAAATTCTTATCCATTTACCAACCTGAAGCTTCTCTGAAAGTTCGCATAGCAGGAAGGGCCAATATCTTACAAATGACGCGGTAATGGCTTACAGCTACCAGACGGTTTCTGGCGAGAAAAACAGTCTTTTGTTCCAGTTCAGGTATAATCGCCGCATGCTTTAATGATGGAGACGACCGTTTTGACAAACCTGAATTACCAAAAGACGCATTTTGTCACCAGTGCGCCTGATATTCGCCACTTGCCTGCCGATACTGGCGTTGAAGTGGCTTTTGCCGGCCGTTCCAATGCAGGTAAATCGAGCGCGCTTAACACATTAACTCAACAGAAAAACCTGGCGCGCACCTCAAAAACCCCAGGCCGTACGCAACTGATTAACCTGTTTGAAGTTGCCGAGGGCAAGCGCCTCGTCGATTTGCCGGGTTACGGCTACGCCGAAGTGCCGGAAGAGATAAAACTCAAATGGCAACGCTCATTGGGTGAATATCTGGAAAAACGCCAATGCTTGCAGGGGCTTGTGGTATTGATGGACATTCGTCATCCGTTAAAAGATCTCGATCAGCAGATGATCTCATGGGCAGTAGAGAGCAACTTGCAGGTTCTCGTGCTGCTGACCAAAGCGGACAAACTGGCCAGCGGCGCACGTAAAACGCAGCTTAATATGGTACGGGAAGCGGTGCTGTCTTTTAACGGTGAAGTGCAGGTAGAAGCGTTCTCTTCACTGAAAAAACAGGGCGTGGATAAACTGCGTGAAAAACTGGACGGCTGGTTCAGTTCCCTGCCGCCAGTTGAAGAAACCAACGCATAATCCTCAGATGCGGCGTCCGCCGCACTTTTTCTTTCACACAATAAAAAACGCCCCAGTCATTACTGACTGGGGCGGCTAAATATTCAGCCAAATCCGATTACGTGAAGTAAAAGGTCTGAAAGATAGAACATCTTACCTCTGTACCCTACGCAAATAACTCTACTCCCTTTTTGGATCCGGACAAAGCACTTTTTGTAATTTCTTTTCAATTTTTACATATGAAATTCTAATGATTGTCACAAAAAGGTCGGCGATATGTTGCTTACTTACAGAAAAAGCCCCTTATTTACCGAACGCTTAGTGCGCTTGATCCCAGTTTTGCCCGCTCCCCACTTCCACCAGCAAAGGCACATCAAGCGTAGTGCTGTTTTCCATCAGCTCATGGATCTTTTTCGACACAGCATCAACATCATCTTTATGCACCTCGAACACCAGTTCATCGTGTACCTGCATGATCATACGCACACGAGGTTTTTCGCTTTGCAGCCAGCCATCCACGGCGATCATTGCCCGCTTGATGATATCGGCCGCCGTACCCTGCATCGGTGCGTTGATTGCTGCACGCTCCGCTCCTGCGCGTCGGGCGGCATTGCTGGATTTGATGTCCGGCAGATAAAGGCGACGGCCATCCAGCGTTTCCACATAACCGCGATCTTTCGCCTGCGCTCGTGTGCGCTCCATATACTCCAGTACGCCAGGATAGCGCTCAAAGTAAAGATCCATATACTTCTGCGACTCTTTACGCGGAATATTAAGCTGTCGGGACAAACCAAAGGCACTCATCCCGTAGATCAAACCAAAGTTGATCGCTTTTGCGCTGCGACGTTGTTCATTGCTTACGCTTTCCAGCGGTAAGCCGAAGACTTCGGCTGCTGTCGCCCGGTGAATATCTTTACCTTCAGCAAATGCTGACAGCAGTCCTTTATCACGCGACAAATGCGCCATAATGCGCAGTTCGATTTGCGAGTAGTCTGCCGAGACAATCACATAATCTTTCGGCGCAATGAATGCCTGACGAATGCGTCGCCCTTCATCATTACGCACCGGAATGTTTTGCAGGTTTGGATCGGTAGACGATAAACGCCCGGTTGCCGTCACCGCCTGGTGGTACGAGGTGTGTACGCGCCCGGTTTTTGGGTTAATCATCAGCGGCAGTTTGTCGGTGTAGGTTGATTTGAGTTTGGCCAACCCACGATATTCCAGAATGACTTTCGGCAACGGGTAATCCAGCGCCAGCTCTTCCAGTACCTCTTCTGAGGTTGAAGGTGCGCCGCCCGGCGTTTTCTTCAGCGGTTTAATCCCCTGTTTTTCAAACAGTATGGTTTGCAACTGCTTGGTTGATGAGAGGTTAAATGGCTCACCGGCAATGTCGTGCGCTTTTTTCTCCAGCTCCGCCAGGCGCAATGTCAGTTCTTCGGAGTGCTTATGTAACACCGCAGGATCAATATTGACGCCATTACGTTCAATGCGCGAGAGCACAGGCACCAGCGGCATTTCGATATTCAGGAACACATTCAGCGGCCCGGCATTTTTTTGCAGCTCCGGCCACATCTTCAGATGCAGTTGCAGCGTGACATCAGCATCTTCCGCCGCGTAGCGCCCCGCCTGCTCCAGATCGATTTGGTTAAAAGTAAGCTGGTTTTTGCCCTTGCCAGCAATCTCTTCAAAGGTGATGGTTTTATGCCGCAACCAGCGTTCAGACAGACTGTCCATATCGTGGCGACCGACAACGCTATCCAGAGTATAGGATTCGAGCATGGTGTCGAACACGATCCCACGTAGTTCAATACCGTAGTTTTCCAGCACACCGCGATCGTATTTCAGGTTTTGCCCTACTTTGTGGGCATTCTCATCTTCCAGCAGCGGTTTGAGCAGTTCTAACGCGCGATCGCGGGCGATTTGGTCAGGTGCATCAAGATAATCATGTGCGACCGGCACGTAGGCGGCGACGCCTGGTTCAATTGCAAAGGAGAGGCCAACCAGCTTAGCACTGATATTATCGAGGCTGTCCGTTTCGGTATCAAAGGCAAACAACGACGCGCTATTCAGTTTCACGATCCACTGTTGCAACGTCTCTTCGTCAAGAATGGTGACGTACTGTTCCGCAGAAAGTGTGGCGGCTGGCATATCAGCTTCCGCTTCCACCACAATGGGTTCCTGCGGTTTCGCCGTGGGTTTCGCGCCTTTCGCCTGCAACCACTTACCTGCTTCGACATCTGTTATCCAGCGTTTGAATTCATATTGCTTAAACAACTCAAGCAGTTCCTGAGCCACAGGCTGCTGCACTTCCAGTTGCTCACACGTCAGTTCCAGTTCGACATCGGTTTTGATGGTTGCCAGTTGATAAGAGAGGTACGCCACCTCTTTATTCTGCTCCAGCTTAGCGGCCATGGTTTTCGCACCACGGAAGGTCAATTCGGCAATTTTATCTGATGCAGCATACAGCGTATCCAGACCACCCAGCCCCTGTAGCAGCGCCTGCGCGGTTTTCTCACCCACGCCAGGAACGCCCGGAATGTTATCGGAGGAGTCACCCATCAGTGCCAGGAAATCGATGATCAGTTCAGGCGGTACACCATATTTGGTGACAACCTCATCCGGACCGAGGATCGTGTTGGTCATAGTATTAATCAACGTGATACCCGGCGTTACCAGTTGCGCCATATCTTTATCACCGGTACTGATCAGCACCGGGCGTCCCATTTTCTCGGCTTCTCGCGCCAACGTGCCGATCACATCATCCGCTTCCACGCCAGAAACCGCCAACAGCGGCAGGCCCATTGCTTTAACCATGGCATGCAGCGGTTCTATTTGCGCCCGCAGATCGTCTGGCATCGGAGGACGATGGGATTTGTAATGCTCAAACAGCTCATCACGGAAGGTTTTTCCTTTCGCATCAAATACCACGGCGGCATGGGTCGGCTGATATTGCAGGATCAGGCTACGCAGCATATTCAGCACACCGTACATGGCGCCAGTGGGTTCTCCGGCGCTGTTGGTCAGCGGCGGGAACGCATGATATGCGCGATAGAGGTAAGAAGAGCCGTCAACAAGGATAAGGGGATTTTCTGGGATCTGAACCATGATGTCCGTGCCTGTTTATCAATTTATAGCTCAAGGATGCCACAGACAGGGAGAAAACATGAGTTTTTCACGGTATTTGCCGGAAAAGATTTCGTGATCGTCGGGATCACACGCACAATAAACCTGTGGATAAGTTTGTGAATAATTTCTGTCCGGCTGGATTTTTGTGCCCTTCTGGTGATCGCAAAAAAACACAATCACTTTAAATTTAATCAGTTACGTAAAGATAAAATATCATTATTGCTTTTTGATGGTAATTTACTCTATGTGGATATAAGAAAAGTCAATCAGCATTCTCTATTCCAGAGGCACCAGGTATTACCAACAAGGTTTAAGCATTCGCGCACTGGGTTTTCTGGTAAAATCAGCGCCTTACTCTTATTTATTGTGTGCCTTTAGCAGCTAACTTTCTGAATACTTTAACTATGTCGAGATTGCTTGCAGTATTCACTCTGTTTATGAGTGTCCTGCTTACCATACTGGTTACTATTTTTTGTTCCGTGCCGATCATTGTCGCCGGCTTACTCAAGCTGCTGCTTCCAGTGCCGGTATTGTGGAGAGCGATCTCAGCCTTCTGTAATTTCATGATGTATTGCTGGTGTGTAGGCCTCTCATGGCTGCTGCATCTTAATCCGCATTTAAAATGGGATATTGAAGGGCTGGAAGGGCTGAATAAAAAGAACTGGTATCTGCTGATCTGCAATCACCATAGCTGGGCAGATATCGTGGTGTTATGCGTGTTGTTTCGCAAACATATCCCGATGAATAAATATTTCCTTAAACAACAACTCGCCTGGGTGCCCTTTATCGGACTCGCCTGCTGGGCGCTGGATATGCCATTTATGCGCCGCTACTCCAGAAGCTATCTGCTCCGTCACCCGGAACGCCGTGGCAAGGACGTGGAAACCACACGGCGTTCATGTGAGAAGTTTCGCCATCATCCCACAACGATTGTAAATTTCGTGGAAGGCTCGCGCTTTACCGAGGAAAAACGTCGCCAGACACGTTCCCCCTTCAAAAATCTATTGCCGCCAAAAGCGGCCGGTATGGCCATGGCGCTGAACGTGCTGGGAGAACAGTTTGATAAGCTGCTGGATGTTACTTTGTGTTACCCGGAAAACGATAAGACGCCTTTCTTTGATATGCTCAGCGGCAAGCTGACGCGCATTGTCGTACGTATAAATTTGCTGCCGGTAAATGAAGAACTCCATGGCGATTACGTCAACGACAAGAATTTTAAACGCGGATTTCAGCAATGGCTGAATAAATTATGGTCAGGCAAAGATGAACGTATCGACGCGATAAAAGCGCAATATAATAACGCCGGTCAGTGACCGGCGTTATTATACGCTTATCTGAAGCAGGTGGTTTTTTTACTTCTTCTCTACCAGATATTTTACTGTATCTGCATAGTCTTTCACAAAAGCATCCAGGCTGCTGCCGTCCATACCCTGCTGGTTAACCTGGTATTTTCCGTTAACGAACATGGCAGGAACGCCCTGCAACTGAAGGTCAGCAGCCGCTTTTTCCTGCTGAGCAACCAGTGATTTCACCACGAAGCTGTTCCACGCCGCATCATACTCTTCGCCTTTTACGCCAGCGCTGATGAAGACATCACGGATATCAGCAACGGACTGGACAGTCTGCGTTTTTTGCACCGCTTCAAACATCGGAGAAGTAATTTTATCTTCCACGCCAAGCGCCATTGCAACCGCCCAGGCTTGGGTCATTTCTTTACCCAGCGGTCCCAAAAATTCAACATGGTACTTGGTCATTTTGGTGCCCTGCGGCAGCTTTTCTTTCACAGCGCTGGCAACATGCCATACCTGTTCAAAGTCATAGCAATGCGGGCAATAGAACGAAAAGAACTCAAGAACCTGCGGCTCCCCTGCAACTGGCTTATCAAGCGTAATAAACTGCTTACCATCAGTAGGTTGAGCAGCTGCGGCGCTAAAAGCCAGAATCATTCCTGCCAGCGCCAAAAAGATCTTCTTCATGGTTAATTATCTCCATTCAATACATTGGTGTTAATGCTAAAGGTGGTTCTTGCAAAACATTCACCTGATTCAGAAAAATCGAAGTCTGCCTGCGCCAGTGATCTTCACTGCACAACCATGGGAAGTTTTTCGGAAACGCCGGATCGTCCCAGCGACGAATAAGCCACGCCAGATAGTACACCTGACGCATAGCGCGAAGAGGCTCAATCAGGCCAATCTCGGTACGATTAAATTCACAAAACTCTTCATATGCTTCAACGATCATCTCCAGTTGCATACGCTGCTCAGCTTTATCGCCATGCAACAGCATCCATAGATCCTGTACCGCAGGACCATTACGTGCATCGTCTAAGTCAACAAACATCGGCCCGTCACGCCAGAGAATATTTCCGGCATGACAGTCACCGTGCAGACGCAGGAGGTTGAAACGGCTGTGCCATTGCTCCATAACAGCATCAATAAGTTTATCAACGGCGCTCAAAAATGCCTCTTTCAGCGAGGCTGGAATAAGTGTAGTGGTTTCAAATAACTGGCGGGGTTCAATTAAATACTCTTTAACACCAATATCAGGGCGATGAGTAAAACGTTTTTTGCTGCCGGTTTGATGCAGTCGCCCGAGATAGCGGCCAACCCATTCCATTTGATCCAGATTGTCGGCTTCGAATTGCCGACCGCCAACGCTTGGGAAGACAGCAAAACAGAAACCCTGATGAGTGAGTAGGGTCTGGTGATTAAAGGCAAGCGGCGCGGCGACCGGTACATCATCGCGCTGAAGATCCAGAGCAAACTCATGCTCTTCAAGGATCTGCGCGGCTGACCAGCGTTCAGGACGATAAAATTTCACCACATAACGACGACGATCTTCGTCCTGAAATTGATAAACGCGGTTTTCGTAGCTATTTAGCGCAGTAAGGCCAGAATCCACACGGATCCCCTGGGCAAATAGCGCATCCATGATGGTGTCGGGGTGCAGAGTCTGGAAAGTAAAAGCGTTACAGGTCATCCGGGCATCCGAAAATTCGACGAATAATTCAGGATACCATTTCGCGGCGCATTCAGTGGCGCCGCTTACAAGCTTTTACTCTTTAATTATGCCACGTGCGCGCAGCAGAGCGGTTTTAAAATCCTCTTCATAATCCTTCTGAATCCCTGGGATGACGGCATCTTTTGCCGAGTCACGCATTTTCAGATGATAGATCAGGATGTCATCACTTAAATCGACCAGTTCACCCTCATAACCTGACTCTTGCGCCAGTTTCTGCAAGAATTGCATTAAGTTTAACTCGGGTTCTTTTTGCCACGCTGGCTGGAGAAGTTCGATAAGTTCGTTCAGGCGTTTACATTTCATATTCGTGCTCCTTACTCTTGGTACAGACACGTTAGCAGGGTCAAACCCACAATAAAAGAGGCGATACTGGTGGCGGTAAGTGATGCGGTAACTGGCGTAATTCTGGCGGGGGGGAAAGCCTCACGCATGGGAGGAAATGATAAGGGATTATTGCAACTTAACGGCAATCCACTTTGGCAGCATGTAGCGCAGAAACTAAAGCCGCAGGTGGCAGATATGGTAATTAGCGCTAATCGAAACCTCGATATCTATCGTGCGAGTGGCCTACCAGTGCTGACCGATACGCTACGTGATTATCCCGGGCCGCTGGCAGGAATTCTATCGGTAATGCAGCAACATTCAGGGTCATGGTTCCTTTTCTGTCCCTGCGATACCCCCCATATACCAGCAGATCTTGCCATACGGTTGCAGAGAAACCGCCAGCAGTCTTTAGCTGTCTGGGTCCACGATGGCGAGCGGGATCATCCCACTATCGCGCTGATTCATCGCGATATCATGCCCTTTTTAGAGGCATATCTGGCACGTGGTGAACGCAGGGTAATGGTATTCCTGCGCGAGGTTGGCGGCCATGCGGTGGATTTTAGCGATGTTAAAGCCGCTTTCGTTAATGTGAATACCCCGGAAGATCTGGCTCACTGGCAGGAATCACTATGATCCCACTACTGGCTATTGCTGCATGGAGCGGTACAGGAAAGACCACACTGCTCAAAAAGTTAATTCCAGAGCTTTGTGCTCATGGTATCCGTCCCGGCTTAATAAAACATACCCACCACGATATGGATGTCGATAAACCGGGTAAAGATAGCTATGAGCTTCGCAAAGCGGGAGCAACACAAACTCTGGTTGCCAGTTCGCAGCGTTGGGCACTGATGACAGAAACGCCGGATAAAACCAGTCTGGATCTGGCTTATCTTGCTGGTCGAATGGATGCAACGAAACTGGATTTAGTTCTGGTCGAGGGTTTTAAACATGAGCCCGTGGCTAAAATTATGCTCTGGCGACAGGACTGCGGGCATAATCTGCAAGAACTTATACTGGATGAGCATGTCATAGCGGTAGCCAGCGATGTAGCACTAGAACTTGATGTACCGGTGCTGGATATAAATGATGTAACTCAGATTTCTGGCTTTATTCTTCGTTGGTTACGCGCATAGTGCGTGACCTTTTATTTCATCTGAACGCAAAAAGGCCATCCTTCCGGATGGCCTTTTCACTGGTTTGATGCCTGGCAGTTCCCTACTCTCGCATGGGGAGACCCCACACTACCATCGGCGCT
>JAGTSE010000042.1 GCA_018261615.1 Pseudomonadota bacterium
AGAAACTGGCAACCGGAAGGTCCGGTAACACTGAATCCGGAGCGGGAAAAACAGGTCGCTTAACTTAACCTGGGGTGACAACTACCTTGACACTTACCGGGGGACATAATCAGTATGTCGGAAGATCTCTAAAAATGAATGGGCCGTTTTGGTGGGATACTTACAGGTGCTTAAAGGCACATTCATCAATAATTATAGTGAACTTATCAAGATGAAAAACATGAGAACCAAGTTTTTCCATGAAAGATGATTTTCCCACATTAAAATTACCTGAAACACAAATCAATTTTGATGGTATATCTCGTGTGTTTTGAATAGAAGGTACATTCATCGGATTGCTGTTTAAATGATGAATAAATTCAGTTGAGATAATATTTAACATACATTTCTCCTCAAGAAGCAGCAAACCCATTAATCATTGGAGATATAACGATAG
Source organism: Pseudomonadota bacterium (assembly GCA_018261615.1). Taxonomy (GTDB): domain Bacteria; phylum Pseudomonadota; class Gammaproteobacteria; order Enterobacterales; family Enterobacteriaceae; genus Kosakonia. Next base: position 437 of record JAGTSE010000042.1, read on the forward strand.
TTAATGAATATTGTCGTATCTTGAAAAAAGATTTAGGTACATCTTTACCTTCAATGCAATAAACAATTGAATTAAAAGGAATATGATAGACTGAATCATTACATTCAAGACAAATAATAACTTTATCCACCATAACTAGTCGAGCAGGCGCTATCCTTCCTGACGAAATCTTTAGTCCAACCTCTTTATTAAGATGCTTTTTTAGAAGAGTATGCATATTCACCTCAGATTGATTGTGAAATTAGTAAAACGCCATAAATAAAAATGACAGTAAAAATAAAAGATTTTAATTTATGTTGATTTATGTGCGGTGAGACATACTGACTAGATAAGTAGTAAACTGGGACGGCAATGAATGAGTACAAAGCAGGTTTGATATTTACACCATGATAAAGGTAAAAAGTTAATTGAATAACACCAAGAGAAAGATACCCCCCGGAAATAAATCTACGAGATTCATAACTATCATTATACTTGGCAGCTCCAGCTAAAGAAAGTACGGATCCACCAAGGCTGGAAATAGAGTGAATTATCCCTATGGAAAAGTTTGTGATGTTTGTTTTTTTATTTAAGAAAGATAAAAAATGATCTCTGGTTTTTATTTTACAACCAACAACACCTGTTAGTATCAATATGATACCTGCAGTAATTTTATTGAATGTAATGTGAAGGAATAAATTTACAAAAAAAAGGAAAAGAAGGTAAGTTATTGACATGATAAAATATGAAGAAAAATCATCTTTTTGATATAATTTATATTGTAAACTGACTTGAAAAATATTGATGATTAGTGAGCCAGGAAGACATATTGAAAGAGCGAGCTCAAAACTATAACCAAATAGTATTAATGTCGGAATACCTATCATAACAAGGCCAACGCCAATGATAGACTGACATATTGAACACAAAACTATGATCACAGATATAAATAAAGATTCACTCAGATGCATTTTTGATTGACCCTATACAATAACCAAAAATTGTCCTTAAAGACAAAGTGCGTAATAGAACAATTGTCAATCTCAGTGCAAAAAGAATCTGAACCACAATGAATCCTAAGGGCGGTCTTTATTACTCCACCATGGGAGAAGATAATTGTCTTATCATTTTGTGAGATTACTCTGTTCAATGCAAGTCTTATTTTACTTTTAAATTGTTTGTACTCAGAGCTAACTTTTGAATTAAAGGTTGGATAAAAATCATGAGGAAGTGTTAAACCACCACGAACGTGGAACGATGCTTCCTGAAAATCAGAATCAACAATTTTATTTTCATTATCAGTTACGTACAAAGCATGATCGCAAGTCTGTAGAGAACGCTTTAATGGACTTGATATTATTTGATACGACTTAATATCGATATACTTTCTCAAATAAGATCCCAAAGCTTGAGCTTGTTCTATGCCTACCTGAGTTAAATTACTATTACGATCCTTTGTAATACCAGATTGCCATTCAGACTGCCCGTGTCTTATAAAAATAATTTCTTTCATATCTCTAGCATCCTACATTAGAAAAAAAATCTTTTACACAATTTGTCTCCCTCTCAGCATCAGCATCAGAACCAGAGAGGTGAAGCCCGTTAGTCGTCGGTGTATACCAACGACATTGACTTAAATGGGTGCGTAAGGTATCCGAGTTTGACGGTGACGGAATGGCGGGACCTTGGAATCGTTCTTTCAACAAGCTCCATGGAATAGATGTCCGTTTCTTAATAAGAAATAACTCAACACTTTCAGATGATTCAACAAATAGTTTCTTTTGCCAAGGACAAAAAGGATTTATCACATTAATACCGTCTAACTGTATATAATACTTATCCTCGCACAATCTCTTCGGTATATTTTCAGGTTTTATCCATTCATTGAATAAATGTTCCGCTTGAAACGACTTATACCTTTTAAGGTATTTAAAACTGCCAACAAACCCATCTGATTCATCAAGATTAGAGTTTTTTATCAATGACGCGTAGACTCTATTGAATAATTTTGATTTATTATCCTCCCCAACAACCTGAATATTATCAATTACTTCAATGCCCCATTTGTTCATGAAATCTGCAAACAAAGGGGACAATCGTTCCCTATCCTGTTGATGAAACTCAGGTTTAAAAAACATGATAGCCAAATCACTCATTTTAGCTTCCTTCAGTTAAATTCATACGACGCATCTCTTCCAAACTTAAACAAAACAACGAAATAAGGGCAGACAAGAATATAATCGAAGTGAATATAGAAAGTGATCCATAGTTAATATTCACTAATGGACCTATTGTTGCTCCGAGACTTCCTGAAACCAAGTATGATGCCTTAACTAAACTGACTTCTTGTGTACTGAAATGATTAATAAAATAACCAAAAATAACCCCTTCAATCAAACCAAGATTAAATAAAAAGAACCCAGAGAAATAAACACTATCAATATTAAGAAAGGGAACAACAAATGCCGAAAAAATTACCAGCACTAATAAATAGCGTGTGGAATTAAAGACTCGCAAGGAAATTATTATATTAGATATAATTATTCCAACACCGTTAAGCATCATAAACCAAAATAATTCAAAATTTTGCCCCTGATGTTTAGAAAAACTAAAAATGAAATTATTGTACAACATTGTGAACAAAAAGAATGGAATACTAATAAAGATTAGTCTTCTGGAAATTTGTTTGTTTGTTTTAGCAGGATGGGTACACATATTATCATATTCATTGGCGTATGATATTATTTTATTGTTGTATAACATTAATAAGATCGTTAAAGAAACCGCAGGCATATAGTAAATATATTCAGCAGGAATCTTTATTAGTGCCAACCCATTTGAAAGAGAAAAGCCAGCTGCATAAACCAAGCCCCAAAAGCAAAGCAAAACTTCACGCTGTTTTTTTTGAACTAAATTAGAGATAGCAACTGGATAGAAATTCATAATGAAAGAGAACACTACCCCCTCAAGTATTCTTTGGATTATCATGGCAGAGAAATACTTTTGAAAAAGTATAGTAATTGTAATTATTAATATTTGCACTAAATATAAAAACTTTCCAAATATAAAAACCCTAGCCCTGACGTAAGGTAATCCAAGAATCACTAACCCAAAAATTAATCCACATATGTTAGATAATGAAAACAACAAAGCAATTTTATGTATGGGGAAACCAAAATCAGAGTGAATAAAGCCAGCCAATGACTGATACTTAGCACCATTCATAACTGAAATAGTTGCAATTAAGAATATCAAGTAGAGCATTTGTTACCCCATACAATGTTTGATTTTAATATAAACCAAGAAGCTTCATGCCACGCTGATATTTAATCTCATAAATGACATTAGTGTTAAACTTATGAATTAATGAATCCCTTAGATATTCTATCAACTGAATAACACGAGGGTCGTTTTTAATTTTATCTGAAATCCTCGGATATAGAGACAATTCTATTTCGCGGAATTTCTTCCAATTAGATTCATCCTCTTGGTCTGCATCTGAACGGAAATTAAATACAGCCGACCGATCTATAGAACATCTGAGTACATCGTACCCATCTAAAAGAACATAAAACGTTGTCCTATGCCCCCGAAGAATCATTGCAGGATGTAATGTCGAAGCATCAATACCAGTTGCTTTTTCTAGAAAAGTTCCAGGTTGATCGATGTCTTTTCTTGAAATGAGTCCTTTGACAATAGATATAGACTTATCGCCTGCAGGATCATTTTGAATTGTTGACTTTTCAAGACCTTCAAATACATGACGTCGATCCAATCGATTTCCTGTATCATCTTCAGGCATTTTGAATGCACAAAATGCATGTGTGAGTTTACTGCATGATGTTCTTAATAATGCACCGGTAGGCAAAATATCGTAATTATCTGTATCATAGTACACAGCTGTGTTGAGTGGTGGATTGTCACGAACCCAGTCGCGTTCCTTAAACTCGCTGGTAGGAAAGTCAATCTTTGTAGTCGCAGGAATTGTATCGAGCCATTCGTAGTAATCGTGATCATTTATATTATCAGCAACGACTTTTACTGCCAATTGACGAAAAACATTATACTCATCATGCTTCTCATGAATTGAACCTTCACTATCGACGACTAATGCCATTTTTAATCTCCTTAAATTTTTTCCAACGTATATGATAAGAGTTCTTTTAATTCAGATGGCGTATACATTGGAACATTAGACGCCATCCCTTCTCGGGGATAAAATGTATTATATGTATGAGTGTAGTTTCTTTTACGAGGCCCACGAACCAAAAATGATATTATTGGTTTATCTCCAGACGGGAAAACTATCCGGTGGATCGATTCATGATTCATTGTATAAATATTACCTTCGTTCACTTTTTTTTCGTTGATAAGATCGAGACATACATCATTCTGAAAAAAACAGTCATGTATATTTCCAGTCTGGGAAGGAAGATATTTATATTTTTGGAAAAGTACTTTATTAATAGATTTAATTTCACATTCCTTAAAAATCTCATGGTGCTGGAATCCACTCACAACATATGAAGAAAAGTCAAATCTATGATCATGAATCAATTCTTGACTAATCTCTTCATCGGTAAATGGAGGTTTCCAAATATGCAATGTTAACCGACACTTTGTAGGATCAGCATCATTGATTAGAACGACTTTTGAAAAGTGATTTACATGTTTATAGGAAACGGAAGCGACATTTGCAAGGTAATTATCATTATTAATTACTTCCGAAATAACCTTAGGAAGAAGTCCCTCGTCTTTGACAAACTGTAAAAACTCACTTGATTTTGTGAAGAAATCTTCACGGTTTTCTAGATAATAGTTTATTGTGTCAAATCTTGTTCGTAATTCATGTGTTGCAAGAAACTCGGGACTATTGAATTTCATTACTGTTTCCTTATGTAAGATACTAGGCCACACGCTGCAGACATTCATTTTATTTAAATCTGTAACATATCAATTTATTAACATATGTAGTCATGTATATCTCCACCAAGATTTACACATCAATACATAAAATGTTTCAAATTATTAACAAAGACGCAAAAAAATCAAGATGATTACAACTAAGATATTGAAATACATGCACTTTATTGTATTTCCGTTGTGTATACTACATTGTATAATTTAGGGTGAGATTTTATTTTTATTAGGATTATGTTGCTTTTTGTGGAGTCGCTGTCATTATGATTTTTAATCGGTTCGGTAATTCTTTATAAGTCCTATTTTTGCATGGAGGTTTTATGCGTAACCATAAAAGAGGTCTTGGATACGTTGCAGTCGTTGTAGATGACTATGATAAAGCGATTGATTATTATACTAATAAGTTAGGCTTTTACTTAATCGAGGATATACCACAACCAGGAAAGCGGTGGGTGGTTGTCGCACCGACACAACAATCCGAGTGTGCATTACTTCTTGCAAAGGCATCGAATGAAAGACAATCACCATTTATTGGAAATCAATGTGGCGGGCGTGTTTTTCTGTTTCTTCAAACCGATGATTTTTGGAGGGATTATAACCTTATGAAATCTAAAGGTGTTAAATTCTGTGAAGAGCCTAGAAATGAACAATATGGACTGGTTGTTGTTTTCGAAGATTTGTATGGGAATCGGTGGGATCTATATGAAAATGCTCGCTAGCAGATTCCATTAATTAAGAAGATAAAAGTTTCAAGATATTTAATACAGCTCATTATTTACGTAATATCTTGTAACTTTTTCGCTTTCATTAAGAAAATGTTATTCTTAGCGCATTGTGATAAAATGTTCCAATTATGTTATAATATTTGGTTAAATTTTTAAAATTGGAAGAAGCACTATGCGAAACACCCGTAATGAGATCATTGAAGCAGCAGATGTTGTGTTTAATGAGCAAGGTTACGTTTCTCCTAGTATTGATAAATTATCTGCTGCAGCTAATGTCTCTAAGATGACGTTTTATAAGTATTTTTCAGATAAAGAAAATTTGATATTAGCAGTACTTGAAAAGCGGAAGTCTGATTTCATCAGCAAAATTAACAATATTATTCTCGAACCAAGCACCCCGCGAAATAGGCTAAAAAAAATCTTTGATTTTTACTCTTCATGGATTTCATCCCATGATTTTAATGGTTGTATGTTTACCCGTGCTGCTACTGAGTATGGCGCCACATCTTCGCTTGTGATTCAATTGAATGATAAACTTAAAACAGAGATAACGACTCTGATTGCATGTCTTCTTAAAGAAGCACTGAACCCTGAACTTGCTGAACGTTGCGCCTTGACGGTCATGGTTCTAATCGATGGAGCTATAGCAGTATCTCTTTGCCCTTCCTTAGTTAACGACTACAAGCCGATCGATCTAGCATGGCTTTCAGCTAAATCATTGATTTTAAATGAATATGATGATTTTTGATTGTCCCTAATTTAGTTCGCTCGAATTACCCAGATTTTTAGCTTTACGATATACATTTACTTTCAGTATGCTAATCGGAACTGTACTATTGTGTATAGTTTTAAATGTGTTAGTTTTCATATACACCCGAAACTTAAAAGGTAAATGTATGAGTCCTGATATAACCAATTTTTACACGTTGTCATTGAGCGGTATGGTTGCTGACCTTATCAACAAGGACAATCTTTCTGATTGAATAAAACAAAACCACGAAGTTTGCGAGTTCATCCGGGCTAAGCTTAACAAAGAGTTACTGCATGCTTATGGTAAAAATGATTCCTATTCCCGCTATGAAGTACAACTATCACTATTCCTTTTAAATAATATATCGATTTCTGAACCATTATCGGCTGCTGCCAGAAATGAACTCCATCCGTTATTAGTACTAATTAAAGATAATATACAAACTGCCTGGCTTGATTTTGAAATTAACCGTCTTTCTGTAGGTGTTACGCACAGTAATATATCTGAACAGTTACTTTTGCTTTGCAGTTCGCACCAAGCATCCCATCATCCAATATTTGATTTTTTTGAAACTTCTGCATCTATTGAACAGTTAGATTATTTCTTCAAAAGCGATAGTGCTCTTAATATTCTATTCTTTGATCTTGTTGCATCTCTACTTCCAGGTTCATTGCCTGAAACAAGAACAGAAATTTGCAAAAATCTTTAGGATGAAGCAGGGAAAGGTGATGCCGCACATACTCATTTAGGTTTATATCATCATCTGTTATCCAAAAGAAATATAAAATTACCTCCGGATAAGTTTAACAATTTATACACATGGTAAGGTTTTACTGGATGTAATGTTTTTATGTTGGGCGCCACGAACCGGCAACACTATTATAAGTCCATTGGTGCTATGGCTATGACTGAGCTTCTTGATCCCCCGCAATATATGAAGCTAGTTAATGGCATTAAGAGAGTTGGAATAAATGAAAAGCATGCTATTTATTATTCCGAACATATAGAGGTTGATGTTGATCATGCAGAAGGTTGGTTATCTAGAGTAATTGAACCATTGGTGTGTAATAATCCGGATACAGCGAAAGAAATCCTGCTTGGTGCCTCACTTCGTTTACAATCTTGTGCTGATTATTATCATAGTTTATTTTCATCTTTTAATCAGTAGCCATATTGAGGAAACACCTTATACCATCAAAACTTTTGTTTTGATGGTAACTTCGGTATACGTATTCGAGACTCACCGGTGTCTGCGGGACAGAGAAAGTCAGCTATGTTGGCGGAAGCAGTAAAAGCTCGTCCTTGTTTATCAGTCTGTTAGAGTGCCTGAGAGCGACATACAGGCGGGCAAAAACGATAACGCTGATAGTGGATAACTACATCATTCACAAGAGCCGGGAGACGCAGCGCTGGCTGAAAGAAAACCCGAAGTTCAGAGTGATTTATCAGCCAGTGTACTCACCGTGGGTAAATTATGTAGAGCGGTTATAGCAGTTACTGAACAAGGTCCGCCACTTCATGGAAACCATCAGCCCGTTCCCCGGAGGAAAGCATGGTCAGGAAAAAGTGTAGCGGTATTAGGCGCTAATGAAATGGACACCTCCCCACAAAGACTCCAGTGAGCCATGCTGTAAGTGCAAACCAACAGCAATATGAAGAGGTGTCCCATGGAACAAATTATCGGAATTGATCTGGCAAAGCGAGTTTTTCTGGTGAATATCGTATCTGCGCAAGGTGAGAAGAAAGCGAATAAAATGATCATCCGTGAAAAATTGACGGCGTTTATTGCCCAGCAGCCTCCGTCTCGTATTGTGATGGAGGCGTGCGGCAGCGAAAATTACTGGTCACGTCAATTCAGGCAACCTGTTCTTTTACGGCGTCTGTGACTTTAGATATCAGCGAGGGTGATACATCAGCGTCGTACATCTCTTTGAATGTGGCGACGATTTCGCGCGTGGTCATTCCTTTGGCGTACAGGGATAAAATCTGGCTGTCCATCTGCGTAATACGTGTCTGATTCTTCTTAATCAACTGCGGTTCAAAGGTATTTTCACGGTCACGCGGCGTGTTCAGCTCAATCTCACCGTCATCGCAAAGCAGCGTTTTTGAGGAGTAGCCATTGCGGGTATTAGAGCCTTTTTTAGGGGCGTTTTTCTCATGTCCGAGATGGTCAGTCAGTTCGGCATTGAGCGCCGTTTCGACGGTCAACTTCGTCAGCATCCGGGAAAACTGGTTAAGATCAGCTTCAGTTTTAAGACCTTTAGCCAATTCAGCTGCCAGTGCTTTGAGTTTCTTTTCGTCCATAACTTGCCTGTCTCCGTTGTTGGAATGAACATATCAAAAACAGGCAATTACACAATTTAAATTACAGTCTCCACACATATATCCGGCTTCGTGAACCCTGATGAACATCTGTACTCTCTGACCTCATTAGCGCCATGGCTTGTTACAGCCCAGCTATTTGTCAGGTTCACAGAGAGTCGGTTCTACCTGTCAGTACATCAACTCTTTGGACTTATTAAAATCAGTTAGTTACTTAACGATATATTCTGTTTTCTGGTTTATTAGCGCCCACGCTATTCGGGCATTTTTGTTAGCCAGCGCCACTACAGCTTTGTTCACACCACTTCGGGCAATAATACCTTTCAGCCACCGCTGGAGACCTCCACATCGTTCTTCCGGAAGGTTGATGACCCGGTAAACCATTTGGTTGCCACATTGATAAACAGACTGTCCACCGCCAGTCGTTCCCGTTCAGCTTTTCCTGCTCCTGCTTTTTTGGGGCGATGCCCTTTACCAGCAGGGTAAGGTGTTCGGCGTGTAGTGTCCGGGCGCTGGCAAGCGACATGGCCGGGTAATGCCCAAGGGTAATGGTGGTTCTGACAATCGAACCGGGACGTTTGTAGCGAAAGCGCCAGATTTTTTTACCGGTGGTTCTGATGAACAGGGTCAACCCCTGTCCATCGAACAGTTCGTAATCTTTATCGGCAGGTTTCGCCTTCTGGACTTCTGAGGCAGACAATGGACGGGTAAGAACAGCCATAACTTCACTCCTTATGTGTCAGTGGAAAATGACAGTGATGGAGTGGTGCAATATTCTGTTTTCTGACAAGTTTTTCAGCCCGAAACTCAATATGGGCCTACAAGACTTCCACCATCAGAGGCATAGGCCCAATCGTAGGCCCATTTGCTCTGGCTCCCCCGGTATGCAGGGGGAAACATTCAGACGAAAAAAAACCGTATCCTGATGACAGTGATACGGTTTTATTACTTCCCCGGACTCTATAAGACATCCCAGAAAGATGAATTGGTGGGTCGTGCAGGATGACTCGCTTCGCTCGCCCTTCGGGCCGTCGCCGCAAGCGGCTCCGTTGTCTCACTGCACTACTCGCCTCATCCTGAGACTCGCCCTTCGGACCAACGCTACGCGTTGTTCAAAATTGTTCCCGACAATTTTGTCGACCCGAACCTGCCGCAGGTTCGAATCTTTTCTATTCGCAGATAGCAAAAAAACGCCTTTAGGGCGCTTTTTTACATTGGTGGGTCGTGCAGGATGACTCGCTTTGCTCGCCCTTCGGGCCGTCGCCACAAGTGGCTCCGTTGTCTCACTGCGTTCGACTCGAACCTGCCGCAGGTTCGAATCTTCTCTAACTGCAGATAGCAAAAAAGCGCCTTTAGGGCGCTTTTTTACATTGGTGGGTCGTGCAGGATTCGAACCTGCGACCAATTGATTAAAAGTCAACTGCTCTACCAACTGAGCTAACGACCCGAGGTGGTGGGTGATGACGGGATCGAACCGCCGACCCCCTCCTTGTAAGGGAGGTGCTCTCCCAGCTGAGCTAATCACCCACTTCGGTACTTCACTGATAAGAATTCGCTGGCGAGAAAGTGGTGGGTGATGACGGGATCGAACCGCCGACCCCCTCCTTGTAAGGGAGGTGCTCTCCCAGCTGAGCTAATCACCCACTTCTCATTCTTATCTACACTGCGGGAACCACAAAAAATTGTGGTGGGTGATGACGGGATCGAACCGCCGACCCCCTCCTTGTAAGGGAGGTGCTCTCCCAGCTGAGCTAATCACCCCCGCTGTGTGGAGTCGCATTATAGGGAGAGTTGAAAATGAGTCAACGCATTTTCTAAATAAATTGTTCGTTCGTCGTAAAATTAGTCAACCCGCCGCGCAATGCGCCGCGAGAGCCTGATTTATAAACAAAAGAGTGCGATACGCCGCTCAATGAGGCAACAACATTGAGGAATCAGCCCACAGTGATAGAATATCGCCCACTCTTTTTTAAGCTATTGCCGACGGTCGGCATCTTTAATAAACGTAAGGCCAATTCATGAAAATCAAAACTCGCTTCGCGCCAAGCCCTACTGGCTACCTGCACGTTGGCGGCGCGCGTACTGCTCTCTACTCCTGGCTGTTTGCCCGTAACCATGGCGGTGAGTTTGTGCTGCGTATTGAAGACACCGATCTTGAGCGCTCTACGCCGGAAGCAATCGAAGCCATCATGGATGGTATGAACTGGCTGAACCTTGAATGGGATGAAGGTCCGTATTTCCAGACCAAACGCTTTGATCGCTACAACGCAGTGATTGATGAAATGCTCGAAGCGGGTACTGCATATAAATGCTATTGCTCGAAAGAGCGTCTGGAGCAACTGCGCGAAACGCAGATGGCGAACGGCGAAAAACCACGCTATGACGGCCGCTGTCGTCACGATCATTCGCATCATGCCGCTGACGAACCTTGCGTTGTGCGCTTCGCCAACCCGCAGGATGGCTCCGTGGTATTTGACGATCAGATCCGTGGCCCGATCGAGTTCAGCAACCTCGAACTTGACGATCTAATCATTCGCCGTACTGATGGTTCACCGACCTACAACTTCTGCGTCGTCGTGGATGACTGGGATATGGAAATCACGCACGTTATCCGTGGTGAAGACCATATCAACAACACGCCGCGCCAGATCAACATCCTGAAAGCGCTGAATGCGCCGGTTCCGGTTTACGCGCACGTTTCCATGATCAACGGCGACGACGGCAAAAAACTCTCAAAACGCCACGGCGCGGTCAGTGTGATGCAATATCGCGATGACGGCTATTTGCCGGAAGCGCTGCTGAACTATCTGGTGCGTCTGGGCTGGTCGAGTGGCGATCAGGAGATCTTCACCCGTGAAGAGATGATCAAACTCTTCTCGCTTGGCGCGGTGAGCAAATCAGCAAGTGCTTTCAACACCGATAAACTGCTGTGGCTGAACCACCACTACATCAATACGCTGGATCCGCAGTATGTGGCGACGCATCTGCAATGGCATATCGAGCAGGAAAAAATCGACACGCGTACCGGCCCGCAGTTGTTTGAACTGGTGAAACTGCTGGGCGAACGTTGCAAAACTCTGAAAGAGATGGCTGCAAGTTGCCGCTATTTCTACGAAGAGTTTGACGAATTCGACGCTGACGCAGCGAAAAAACATCTGCGTCCGGTGGCTCGCCAGCCGCTGGAAGTGGTGCGCGATAAACTCGCCGCAATTACCGACTGGAGCGCAGAAAACGTGCATCACGCCATTCAGGCAACGGCGGATGAGCTGGAAGTCGGAATGGGTAAAGTGGGTATGCCGCTGCGCGTTGCCGTTACCGGCGCGGGTCAGTCTCCGGCGCTGGACGTTACCGTTCACGCGATTGGCCAGGCCCGCAGTATCGCTCGTATCAACAAAGCGCTGAGCTTTATTGCTGAACGCGAAAGCCAGCAGTAATTCCGTTCTGGCTTAATACAAGCCGCTATGAATTGAACCCCGACGCTGTTCCCCAGCCGTCGGGGTTTTTTGTTTATTGCGCCAGCAAAGATACGAATCCGTTTTTACGCGGTAATCAGTTGTGGCTATCGCACATGCTGAAATATCGCACGCTTAATCTGCAACTGTACCGACAGAAAAAAGAAATCCCCGCACATTGTCACCAACGAGCGGGGATTTCACCTTCACCAGGGTGGTTTCAGGAATACTTAGCGGGCAACGACAAAACGTTTGTCATCGTCCATAAAGGCTTTTTCACCCGCCGGAGCCACGATGGAACCGAAGTTCATATGGCCACGCAGTTTCCAGTTCGCCGGAATATCCCAGCTACGCTGCACGTCAGCATCAACGAGCGGGTTGTAATGTTGTAGATTAGCACCAATTCCTTTTTCTGCCAGTGCCAGCCAGACGGCGTACTGGGCAATACCGGTACTGTGTTCTGACCAGACAGGGAAGTTATCGGCGTATGCAGCGAATTGCTCCTGCAACCCTTTCACCACGTCCTGATCTTCAAAGAACAGCACCGAACCTGCAGCGGCGGCAAAACCATCCAGTTTGTCGGATGTCGCTTTGAAACTCTCTTGCGGAACAATTTTTCTCAACTGATCGCGGGTCAACTCCCAGAACTTCGCATGCTCTTTACCTAACAGAATCAATGCACGAGAACTCTGCGAGTTAAATGCAGAAGGCGCCTGACGAATCGCTTCTTTAATGGTTTCGATAACAACCTCTTCTGCAACCGGCAGATCTTTACCAAGGGCATAAATGGTTCTGCGCTGTTTCGCTAAAGCAAGAAAATTGTCTGACATAACGGCTCCTGAAGTTGATGGTAATTCCGTGGTGTCGCTATTTGCGGCCTGCGGGAACAAAGCGCTAAAAAGTTTCTGCAACGGGTTCATGGCTCGCCTTATCCTGTTTGTTATTCCGGCTGGGCAATTTATTTCGTCAGTTCAGCAGTCATATACACGCCGTTGTCAGTACGTGCGCTGGTGATTTTGTAAGAAGCGTTGGCTTTTTCCGCCTGCGCAGCGATTTTGGCTTCAGCGGCGGAGAGCGTTGATGCACTGGCGCTGATGCTCTGTGCAAAAGAACCGAAAGAGAGTGCGGATAGTGCGGCAACTGCAACGAAAGTTTTGATGAATTTCATGGTCGTATTCCTGCATTATTTTGTTTGAGAGGGCTGTGTTGCCCTGATGTGATAAATCATATGCCGGCTGAATACGAAGAAAAAGCTGAACTATTTGCGGATAATGTTCAAAAAATTAGAGCGATTATGGAATTAATTCTGCGCTAAAAACGCATGCGATGCCCTGCCGCAGGCAGGGCAGGGAGAGGGAACAAACGTCCTCAGACGGCGAGCCAGCGCCGCCAGATAAAACGCAGTACGAAAAACTCAATGCCACCAAGCAGTAAAAACCACAGGCAGTAGAGCAGAGTATAAAGCTGGTTCAAATCCAGCAGATGAAAGCGCTGCATCAGGATTTGCGCCAGTTGCAGGCCCAGCGATGGCGCGGGGAGCAGCAGGACAGAGATAAAGGCCATCAACAGAATGCCTGCCAGCGTAACCAGCGATTCGAGCGGGTGTTTCATAAGCGTTAATCATCGGTGAAAAAACGCATTGTCGGGGAAAGCACGCCGCAGCGCAACGTTCCCCGTACGGTGGATCACTCCACGACGAAGCGATCGACCAGCGTCGTCATGGTTTGCGATTGTTGATCCAGCATCTGGCTGGCGCTGGCCACCAGCCGGCGTTTTGCTGGGTCACCGTTGCGACAGATTACGCACCTCGGAGGCTGCCACCGCAAAGCCCTTGCCCAGCGCCCCGGCACAGCAGCTTGGTTATTCGTCGCGCCCGATTGTCTCTGCCGCCGGTCATGATTCGGTGTATATGAGCTATCTTGCGCTGACCGGTATGATCTTTATTCCCTGCAAAGACGGCATCAACCATAACGAAATTGAGTATGCCGCGCCGGAATATGTCACTGCCGGAGCGAATGTGCTGTTGCAGGTGATGATGGAGTACGTGAAAGCGCAGTGAGAAAAACGCCCTCGTGGGGGCGGTTGTGCTTAACAGAACTGCTCAAGCTGCCCGCGCAAGACTTCCACACCAGGGGCTATTGCCTGTGGGTTAATGGCGTGAAAGCCCATGCGGAAGAAGTTATCCGGCGGCGCGGCATTGAGAAAATGGCGTGCACCAGGTTCAATCAGTACACCCGCATGCGCGGCCCGCCAGGTCAGTTGCTGCGTGCTGATATGCTCCGGTGTGCGCAGCCAGAACGCGTTGGCATGCTCGCTGCCGTCCATCATCTGACACTCCGGCAAAAAGGTGCGCAGTGCATTGTGCAGGCTGTCCCAGCGGCGGGCTGAATCCTCGTGGTAGCGGCGCAAATGGGTTTCGTAGTGCCCCTGGGCGAGGAAATGCGCCATCTGATACTGAATGTTGGTCGGTGGATGGCGGTACACCAGACGGCGCAGCGCGCGCGCCTCATCGATAATCTCCGGTGCGGCAACCATAAATCCAAGGCGCAGCCCGGGCGACAGCGCTTTCGACAGGCTGCTAACGTAGATCACTCGCCCACTGCGGTCACTGGCTTTCAGCGCGGGCAGCGGGTTTTGCATAAAGTTACTTTCCGAGTCGTAATCATCTTCAATCACCACCGCATCATGGCGGGTGGCGTATTCCAGCAACTGCGTGCGCCGCGCTTTGCTCATGGTTACCCCGGTTGGTACCTGGTGGCCTGGCGTCACGTAGTAGTAGTCGCAGGGCGTTTCATTGAGCATCAGCCCTTCGCAGTCTACCGGGTGCGGTACAATCTGCGTATTGCTTAATAAAAAGGTGTTAATGGCTTCGCGAAAGCTGGGGTTTTCCACCGCCACGCGGGTTTCTTCAGACATCAGCAGGCGCGTCAGCAGGTAGAGCGCGTTTTGCGAGCCAAGGGTAATCAGAATTTCATCCGGCGTGGCGACAATGCCGCGTTTGGGCAACACGCGTGTGCGGATCTGCTCAACCAGCATCGGTACATCCTGGTCGATATGGTCAATCACCCAGGCCGGATCGCGCACGCCACCGTGCAGCCAATTTGCCGCTGCGCGCCAAGTGGCAAGGGGAAACTGCTGAGTATTGGGCTGGCCGTAGATAAACGGGTAGCGGTAGTGCATCCAGCCAGCGGGTTTGAGAATTGATTCCTGCTGACTGGGGGTAATTTTCAGGCGATCGCCCCATCGTGGTGCATCGCCCTCGCATTCGGGTGCAGCCGCGACACTCTGCCCACTCGCCAGACCCGCAGAGTAATAATCCGGATGCAGGTAGTAACCACTGCGCGGACGGCTGACCAGATAGCCTTCGTTGACCAGACTTTCAAACACCAGCGCGGTGGTATTGCGCGAGACGCCAAGCTGGCTGGCGAGCTGGCGGCACGAAGGGAGATGGGTATCAGCCGGGAAGATACCACTCAGAATGGCATTGATCAGCGATTCGCGAACTTGCTCCTGAAGTCCACGCCGGGCGTCAAAATTTACATTCAGTAAATGGCGAATCATGCTGCACTCCTCTTGATATATCTTCTACAGGAGTTGAGCAAGTTTCATACCAGTTTCCGACAAACTGACACATACACTTGCAGAAACTGGCTCTATTCAGAAGCGACTTTGCCTCCCTATTGTAAAAACGTAGTCATAAAACGTCGGGCGAGTTTCTGTTTCGGCATACATCTTGCAAAGCTTCCGGCACCCCTGGAATGTACCGGTCTGGCAAATTAAATAAGGGTGGAGAGATGAAAAAAGTATTCGGCAAATATTGTCTTGCAGCCATGATCTCTTTGGCATTTTCATTACACGCAGTGGCCGCAGATTTACCTGAAATTGAAAAATCTGGCACGATGAAAGTCGCGACCGAAGATGATTATGCGCCGTTTAACTTTATGAATAACGGCCAGACGGATGGTTTTAACAAGGATATGCTCGAAGAACTGCGTAAATACGCAAAATTCAATATCAATCAAAGTATTTTGCCGTGGACCGGCTTACTCGCCGCGGTCTCCACTGGACAATATGATATGGCTCTTACTGGCGCGGTAATTACCGACGAACGCCTCAACGTATTTAATTTCACCCCGCCGTGGGCATCTGCACAGCACTATTTCGTGAAACGCGCAGATGACAAAACGTTAAATACCATTGCCGATCTCAGCGGTAAAAAAGTGGGTGTTCAGGCGGGCAGCGCACTGCTGGCAAGGTTGCCGGAACTGAAAGCGATGCTGGAAAAAGTGGGTGGCAAACTTGGCCCGGTCGTTGAGTATCAATCCTACCCGGAAGCCTATGCTGACCTGGCGAACAAACGCGTCGATTACGTCATCAACGTGGTGATTTCAGTGAACGACCTGGTGAAAGCGAAGCCGAAAGTGTTCGCCAAAGGGCTGGCGGTTTCTGGCCCTGGCTATATGGCCTGGCCAATCTCGAAAAACTCGCCGGAACTGCTGAAGTTCATGACCGGGTTTATGAACCACATGACTGAAACCGGCAAGCTGGCGGAGTTGCAGAAAAAATGGTTCGGCGAGACCTACGAGCTGCCGAAAGAGCCGATCACCAGCGCCGATCAGTTCCACAAGTTAGCCGGTCTGTAAGTGTAACGCGGCGGGGAACCGCCGCACGTTTTGAAAGGAGGGAACATGGACTTAATCTCGTGGCAGTTATTGATTGAAGGCGCATGGACGACCCTCTGGATCTCTTGCGTGGCGATTGCTTTCGGCGTGGTGATTGGCCTGGTGATCGCCTTTATCCGCATGATGAAGATCCCGGTTATTGATCAGTTGCTGGTGGTTTACATTAGCCTGGCTCGCGCGACGCCGCTGGTGACGCTGGTGCTGTTTCTGTTTTTATCGCTGCCTACGCTCGGTATTAATCTCGATAAAACGCCCGCCGCTATTCTGGCGCTGACGCTGAATACCTCGGCATTTAACGCCGAAATCTGGCGCAACGCGTTTCGTAATTTCCCGCGTGAGCAGCGGGAAGCGGCAGAATCTGTCGGCATGCGACGCTGGACCTATTTCCGGCAAATCATGCTGCCGCAGATGTGGATTGAAAGCCTGCCTGCACTGGTCAATGAGATGTCGTTCTTGATTAAAGGTAGCCCGGCAATTGCGATCATCGGCGTGGTGGATTTAACCCGCGTAACCAACCGTATTTCCTCGGTGACCTATGAACCGCTGTCGCCGATCCTGGCCGCTGGGTTGTTGTACGTCATTATTATCGGTCTGCTGCTGAAGTTGCAGGGCGCGGCCGAACGTAAAGCGAAGCGCCTGGCGCGATAAGAGGCGGAGGAGATATGAATCAGTGGGGAATTATTTGGGCGGCGCGTGAGAGTTTTTTTAACGGGCTGCTGGCAACGCTGGAGCTGTTTATTATCGCCGCCGTTGTCGGGTTGTTTATTGGTATTACGCTGTGCTATATCATGGAATATCAGCATCGCGTTATTAATCGTCTGATTATCGCTTTTGTCAGCCTGATGCGCACCGTGCCATTTTTAATTCTGGCTTATTTACTGTATTACGGATTGCCGCAAGTTGGTATCAGTATGGATGCCTGGACTGCCGGTCTACTGGCGCTGGTGATTTATCATGGCGCTTATTTCTTCGAAATATTACGCAGCCAGCGGCGGATATTTTCCGCCGGGTATATTGAGGCCGCACAGTCGCAGGGTTTTTCACGCTATAAAACCTTTCGTCGTATTATTCTGCCGAATATATTTTCGTCATCGCTGCCGTTAATGGGCAACCAGCTTATTATTTGCCTGAAAGATACCGCGTTTCTGTGCATTATTACTGTGCAGGAGATTACCGCCGCTGCGAATAGCGTGCAGTCAACTTACTTTATTCCGTTTAACGCCTTTATTGTCGCCATTGCGCTCTACTGGGGGATCAGCATTTTGCTGGAGTTGTTGATTAAGCGGTTAAGTCATTATGGAGCCAAAAGAGGAATGAGCCATGCCTGAAGCAAGCGCGGTTAGCATCAAAAACCTGTCCAAACAGTTTGATAACATTGAAGTACTGCGGGATATCAACCTGACGGTGGAGAAGGGCACGGTGGTGAGCATTCTGGGTTCGTCCGGCTCCGGTAAATCGACGCTGCTGCGCTGCATGAACTGGCTGGAGCAGCCGGATCGCGGCGAAGTGCGTATCAGCGGCCTGCGCATTGGGGTGGATGAGAAGACGGGCAAAGCGATGTCGCACAAAGATCTCTCCCATATCCGCGAGCGGGTCGGGATGGTGTTCCAGAGTTTTAACCTGTGGCCGCATTTGACGGTGCTGCAAAACGTCACCGAAGCGCTGGTGCATGTGAAAGGCATGAAGCGCGACGCGGCAAATGAGATTGCCCGCCGTCAACTGGAAAAAGTGGGCATGAGCCACAAGGCCGATGTCTACCCGATCACCCTTTCCGGCGGGCAAAAACAGCGCGTGGCGATCGCCCGCTCGCTGGCGATGTCGCCGGAAGTGATCCTCTTCGATGAACCAACCTCAGCGCTGGATCCGGAGCTGGTGAATGAGGTGCTGGGAGTGATGAAATCTCTCGCGGCAGAAGGTTATACGATGGTGGTGGTGACCCATGAAATGGATTTCGCCCGTCAGGTGTCGGATGAAGTCGTGTTTCTGGAGAAGGGATTGTTGATCGAGAAGGCACCGCCGGAGAAGTTTTTCACCAATCCGGTTTCGGACAGGGTGAGGAAGTTTTTGCAGTCGAGCCGGTGAGGGGGATTTTCGCGGGAAAATGGGGGAGTTTGCCACGCTCCCCTTTTCCCGTTCACATATGCTGAGGTTCAGGTGGCTACCGAACGTCTGGTGAACGGAACTATTCCGCAGAGCCAAACCCCCCCCTCAATGCTGAATATTTTCTAGCGAAAAATTGACCTTCACTGGCGCGCGAAAAAAAGTCTCATGCAGCGCCACCTGATTTCGCCCACGTTTTTTTGCGTTATACAGTGCGCTGTCTGCTTCGCTGTACAGCGCTTCGAAGCTGCTCTCTTTCACGCCGAGACTGACCCCGAAACTGGCGGTGACCAGTTGCTGCGGCAACACTTCCAGTGGCGAAGCATTCAGTGAGGCGTGAATATAGCTGGCGGTAATCATCGCCTCTTCCATCCGGGCGTTCGGCAACACAATAGTAAATTCCTCGCCGCCGACGCGGCCGATGGCGGCGCTCTCCGGTACGGCGTGGCGTACGCGCGACACCAGCGCGCAAATCACCCGATCGCCGGTCGGATGACCATATTCGTCGTTAATACGTTTGAAGTGATCGATATCCAGCAGGATCAGCGCGACATCGCCTTTCAGCAGACCGCTGTTGATCTGGTTGATGATCGCGCTGCGGTTAAACACATCAGTCAGCGGATCGTGCGTCGCTTCATATTCCAGGCGCGCAGCAAGCTGCTGGAGTTGCTCGTTCATTCGCGTCAGTTCACGCTCGGCACGGTCACTGCGGGAGATCAGACGATACGATTCACGGATCAAACGCTGGTAATGCCTGGAAACGGCCCACAGTTTTTCGCGGCAGACCTCCGCCGGAAGTTGCGCATCGGTAGCCGCCAGCCGGGCTTCTTCGAGTACGGAATATTCTTCCCTGAAGAGCTCATTAATATCTAGCATGCGGTGATGTCCGGGATAAGAAACACAGCCAGTGACGGGAAGTCGATACACAGCTCCTGACCAAACTCTTCGGAGATGTCATCTTCCGGGTCGTAGTACCAGTGCAGCTCGCATGGCGCACCGCTTCTCGCGTGGTTATTCAGGATCTCAAACAGTGTAAACAACAGCTTGGTGCTTGAACTGTTAAAATAGCTGAGTGCGACGTGTAATTGCAGCGGTGTACTGGTCTGTTGCCCGCTTTGCAGCCAGCTCTCCAGCGCATCCAGCAGCGGGCGGAAGAACGCGGCGGCATTCTCTGGGTAGGCTTCGCCTTTCAGCAGCAGCTTTTGCGCGGCAAAATCAAATTTCACCTCCGGCGTGGCGGCGGTGGCGGACAATTCAATAGCAGGCGTCAATGTCATATCAGTCATGGCAAAACGTTGCCTTTAAGTGAAAGGCGGAAAGGGAGCTTGCCGCCAGTGGATGAATGCGATACTCCAGCGGAACGCTAGTATCGCGCGCCATGGTCAACAAACCGATATTGGCCCCTTTGCTGGTTGCCGGTGCTTCGCTTTTCAGCCCCTGCTTCCAGGCATCGCGGATCTCTGCCTGCGACATGCCGCGCAACACTTCAAGGTTCGTTTGCAACAGAGTGGAGGCTTCCGGCCCCACCAGGTTTGCCGTTTCCAGGTAGTAATTGGTCTGATCCATATGAAAACAGACCGAACCAAAGCGCAGCTCGTGCTCAACAGTCGATAAAAACCGATCGTCTGCGGAGTAGCGCACAATGTTTTGCCCCATCTCGATAAATGCCGAGAAGAGTTTGCGGCGCGTCACGGCGGATGATTCATGTTTATCAAGCCAGGCGCGGATCACTTCACCAAGCGAAACAATATGTTGCTGGGAAAAATAGCCGGTATAAAAAATCTCAACGGCGTTTTGCAGTTGCAGTGTAAAAAGGGGTAACAGAACGGCGTCTTTGACCTGCAGGTTGTTTATTTGCATGCTTTATCTACCAACGAAAACCAAACCATGTCATGTCATCGCGCGACGTTTGCTGCCCCTGCCACGCTTTCAGTGCCGCCAATAGGGCGTCGGAAAGCACAGGTAGCGGTAGCGCGCGGTGCTGCGCCAACAATGACTGAATACGTTTCTTACCAAACATCACCTTTCGCGAGCCGCCGGGCTGATCGGTGACGCCATCGGAAACCAGCAACAGCGTGTCGCCATGGCGCAGCGGCGCCTGATAACGTTGCCACTGGTAATCCACCGGCGTATCGGTATAACCCACGCCTTTGCGGCAATTCTCCAGCACCACGCTATCCTCAGATTCTGCTCCCAGCAGAAAAGCATGCATACGGGCGCTGGCCCAGCGCATCTGTTCGTTTTTCGTATCAACAAACAGGGCGATGGCGTCGCAACCATCATTTGACTGGCTGCTGTCTGCCGATGGATGCACCTGGCTGAGCGTCTGTTTTATATGTTGATTGATATGGCTCAGCAGCTGCTCCGGCGCGTCAATCGGCGCCAGCGTCAGTGCTTTTTCCAGCGCCGAGGAGAAGATAAAGGTCATAAAAGCACCCGGGACGCCGTGTCCTGTGCAATCGGCCAGCACCATCAACCAGCCATTCTCCACGCGCTGAAAAGCATAAATATCGCCGCCGACGCAGTCGCGCGGATGCCAGTGCAGGCACCAGTCTTCCAGGGTTTTATCAATGGCAGTGCGTGACCGGTTGAGCATGGATTCCTGTATTATGCGAGCATATTCAATGCTTTGCATAATTTGCAGATGCTGTTTGGCCTGCAAATCGGAAACGGTACGAATCAGATCAATGCCGAGGCCAATGCCGACATATTGCCCCTCTTCCGTGAGGATAAAACCTTCGGTCACGGCCTTGTCGCCGGTTTCAATAACCCGCCCGGAGAGATATTCAAGACCCGCATCCGCATCGACAATGAGCGGGTTTTTATCCATAAACGCGATGCAGCTCTTTTGATCGTACAGCTCGTGAAAAAAAGGGCGGCTCATCTGCGAGAGGAAAATATGTCGGTTAATCATGCCAATAGGTCGGTTTTTTTCCAGCACCGGCAGACCAATCAACGATTTATGTTCGTTAAACAGCGACATCACCTGCAGGTTATTGGCGTCAGGCGTTACGTGCGGGACGGCAAGGCGCAAAATGCCCGCGTTAAGCTGCCGAGAAGAGAGCGGTATGTCCATCATCCACGCAAAACCCCGTATTAAGAATAATCCTAGGTTATGGGGCGTTTGTGACGGTTTGATTTCAATTAAGTAACTCGATGAATAACGGGAGATTATTGCTACTTAAGTGAAATATTGGCGGTAAGAGAAGTTGAGCAGACAAAAAAAAGCCCGCGCTTGACGTGCGGGCAAAAAATACTGGAAGCAATGTGAGCAATGTCGTACCGAATACTTGAGTGTTTGACTCAATTACTTGGTAATGAGAAAGATAATCTTTATCATATCCACGATCAACCCCAAATTTTGTACGACTTCATGCCGTTAAGGATTTCAGGGCGACAAACTCCTGCCAGCTCACCTCATCAATGGCGATCACTTCTTCAATCCGGCGCGCCTGGGATCTACACGTCATGGCGTACACAGTGCACCTGCGCCAGCACTTCCAGCTGATAATTTTCGCCTGCGCCTAATTTTTTGTGATCGAACAGCATCGGCAGCATATTGTGAGTCATGCCGACACGCGGTGAAATGCTATGGCTTCTAAGCGAGCGTTTCTCAGGCGGGCGTCTTGCCCGCCTGTTTCAGGCTGTTCAGTACCGCTTTCATGCCGCGATTGACCACCTTATCCTGACGCATCACCAGCGCCAGCGTGCGCTGCAACGGCGGCTGTAGTGCCTGTACGCGCAACCCGCGTTTATCCTCATCAGCCTGCACGGCGACTTCGGGCACAAGGCTGTAACCGAGACCGGCGCGCACCATACGTTTGATGGCCTCAATGCTGCCAAGCTCCATCACCGGCGTGACGGCGGCAGTTAACCAGCCGTCAATCAACTGGCGGGTACTGCTGCCGGACTCAAAGACAATCAGCGGTAGGGTCTGCAATACCGCTGGCGTGGCATCGGGCAGCGCAGGCGAATGGCTGGCGCTGATGACGACAAAGTCTTCGTGAATCAGCGGTGAAATGGCGAGGTTGCGCCCGTTCGTGGGCAGCGTCACCAGGCCAATATCGATACGATTCTCTTCCACCGCACGCACAATATCCGTGGTATTGCCGGTGCGTACACCAACGGTAAGTAACGGAAAATCTTCGCGCAGTTGTTGCAATACGGGCGGCAACAGATGAATGCAGGTGGTTGCGCCGGTGCCGAGCGTGACGCTGCCGCTAATCTCCTGCTGGTGCTTTGCGACTGACTGCACGGCGGCGCTGACCGCATTTTCGATTTCCTCACAGTGGGCAAGAAAGGTTTTTCCGGCTGCGGTCGGTCGCAGGCTGCGCCCGGTGCGCTCAATCAGTCGCGTCTGGAGCGCCTGCTCAAGCTGGCGGATTTGCAGGCTGACCGCCGGTTGCGAAATACCCAGCACTTCTGCCGCAGCGGTGAAACTCCCCCGGGCTATTACCAGTTTGTAGGTCGCCAACTGGTCGAGGCTAAATTGCGCCATGGCAAAGTTTTCCTTATCGCGGTTATAAGCGCCGCCCGGTGCCTGTTTTGCCACGCGGCAGATAACCTGTGCGAAAGCAAGAACAGAGGACGGATGATGGAAATTATTGAGGCAGAAGAACAACATCTGCGCGCGATTACACAGATATATGCTTACCATGTGACGCAGGGGAACGCCACTTTTGAGACCGAAGCGCCGGATATCGACGAGATGCGCGCAAGGCTTAAGAAAATCCGCCTTGCCGGATTGCCGTGGTTTGTTGCCGTGCAGGATGGTGAGGTTCGGGGATATTGCTATCTCTCCCGCTACCGTGAGCGCCGAGCCTACCAGTATACACTGGAGGATTCCATCTACATTGATGAGGCGTTTCGTCGCCAGGGCGCGGGCAAAGCGCTGCTCGCCCGCGCCCTGGCATGGGCAGAAACGCAGGGCTACCGGCAACTGATTGCCAACGTCGGCAACAGCGAAAACGAAGGTTCGTTACGGCTGCACAGCCGCGCCGGATTTGTGGTGATCGGCACGCTCAAAAGCGTAGGTATGAAGCACGGGCGCTGGCTGGATACCGTGCTGATGCAGCGCCCGTTGGGGGAAGGGGATTTCACATTGCCACAGGCCAGCTAAGTGCGGCATAGCGGGCTATGCCAGTTCCTGCTGCGTGACGAGACTTTCAAACCAGCTCAGTTCTGCCATTTTGCCGCTATACCACTGCTCGCAGAACGCGCTGCCGAGATGTTCTGCCAGATAGCTATTCTGGCGAAACATCTCCAGCGCCGGTTGCTGGAACAGCGGTAATGTGGGCGCGGTGTGGGTGAAATTCGCCAGCGTATCGTCATCGACTCGCTCCAGACCGTACAAGATACCGCTGAGGATGGCGGCCATCACCAGATAGGGGTTGGCATCCGCGCCTGCGAGGCGATATTCGATGCGCCGGTTGTGGGCGTCGGAGCAGGGGATGCGCAAGGCGGCGTTGCGTTTGTTGTAGCCCCATGAATGAAAGAGCGGTTCGCTGAGGTTCTTACGTAAACGGCGGAATCCGTTAACCCCAGGCGCCATAATTGCCATCGATGCAGGCATCAGTTCCAGCATCCCGGCCAGCGAGAGGCGCACCATGTCGTTGAGCTCCTCTGCGGGACTGGCGAAAACATTTTCACCGTGAATGTCATTGAGGCTGATATGGAAATGCAGGCCGTTACCCGCCAACCCGGAGAAGGGCTTAGCCATAAAGTTTGCCTGAAAGCCAAATTTACCGGCCACCGTGTCGGTGAGCCGACGCAGCGCCAGGATCTGTTCGCAGGCTTCCACAACATGAGGCGAGTGGGGCATATTCAGTTCGAACTGTCCGGCTTCGGCTTCACTCACCACGCCGGAGAGCGCAAGCCGCTGTGCTGTCGCCAGACTTTCCAGCTCTTCAATAAACGCCGAGTAGGTGGAGGGCACCGCCATATGAAAACAGCCCTGCGGACGGGATTTTGCGGCGGCAGGGTCAACAAGGTAAAACTCAATTTCAGGGGCGATGACCGGATAGAGGCCGTGGTAATGAAACTGGCGCAGCACATTTTGCAGGATTGCCGCCGGTTCCAGCGCATAAGGCCGGTTGTTTTCATCAAGCATGGTTAACAACAGCTGTGCATTATGCTGCGGGTTGTGGGCTCCGGGTCGCAGTGTTCCGGGAACGGGCAGACATAAATTATCCGGTTCTTCGTTAATCAGCGTATCGGATGAGATTATTTTCCCTTCGCGATCCATGGCGTAAACAGATTGCGGGAAATAACAT
This sequence comes from Pseudomonadota bacterium, assembly GCA_018261615.1. Classification (GTDB taxonomy): domain Bacteria; phylum Pseudomonadota; class Gammaproteobacteria; order Enterobacterales; family Enterobacteriaceae; genus Kosakonia. The sequence goes on from JAGTSE010000042.1 coordinate 25,640, forward strand.
CCTTTGCTTATGGAAAATAAATTATCTACGGAGACTCTTTTTCCCCTGAATATGCCATGCGTATCGTTCAGATAAATATCTACATGCTTTGTTTCAGGATAACGGTTCAGGTAGTCTTTTATTTCGTCAGTAACGGTTTCCTGCAATTGGCTGATTTCACTATTCCTTTCTGTTCCGTCAGATGGAATCGACAGCGCCGGAATGGGCATGGAAGTAAACAGTGTGCGGATATTTTTCAGCAGTGGAATAGTCATCAACGAGTTCATGGTGTTCTTTCTGTCAGGCCTTGCGGCGATGAACTCAGCATAAAAGAGCCATTTTTATTTTGATATAAATGCCGCGTAAAAAGAAAATACGCGGCAGTAAAAATACTATAAAAACAGCGTCGTTAAAGCGTTGCCGACATGATGCGCAGCAGCGATGGCAAAGCGAAATGCCGCAAAAAATAGCAGCAGATGTCGTCATCTGTTAAGCCGTTTTTCTTACATTTTTCACAACAATTCTACAGCAGATCGGTTACACTCGCAGTACAGAAAAGCCACATGACAGGAGGTTTCTATGTTGGAAAAACTGCGTACCCGCGAGGGGAAAAAATTTATCACGGCGGTGGTGATTGTGTTTCTGATTGCCGTCAGCGTGATCTCGAAAGCCGCCTTCGAGGGCGTGGAAGAACAGTACAATATGCCGATGGAAACGTGGACCACCTCGATGTTTATCATCCAGGGCGCCTGGGTGGCGATTTACAGCCTGATGTTTACCATTATTGGCTCGCTGCCCTTTGGGTTTTACTTCCTCGGCCCGAAAGACGACAAAGGCTAACGCTCTCCGCCCTGCCGCATGTGGCGGGGCGTAGCAATTTGCACAAAGCGTGCAGCAGTTCCGGCTGGAAGCGTAACGCCGTTGGCCGCGCTATTTGGCAACCAGTTCGATGCGGTTACTGTCCGGATCGAGGATCACCGCTTCATAAAAACCATCACCAGTCCATCTTGCCGGGCTGGCGAGTTTATCCTGTTGGCGCGCTTTTTCTGCCAGCGCATCCACGGTTTCGACGCTGCCAACGGTAATGGCGATATGCGCCCAGCCGACAAATTCCGGGTTTGCTGGCGCATCGGCCAGTTCCGGCAGCGTCATCAGTTCAATCGTCGGGCCATCTTTTAGCGAGATAAAGTACGAGGCGAAACCCGCGCGATTTTTACTGACATATTTTTCATTACTGGTGGCGGAAAAAAAGTCGCGCCAGAACGTTCGCTGGGCATCGAGGTTACGCGTCCAGAGCGCGACGTGGGCGATTTTCATTATTATCTCCTTGAACGGGTGTAGTAGTAAGCATTGATAATATGACGGTTTGCGTTGTTTATCCTTCCTCTCTTTTCCATTTCTTGCCAGCCCCGACCTGAGATGTTAAAAGGTGCCCCTTCTATAAAACCAGAAAGGGGAAGGACGTGAAAAACGCGTCACAGGCAGCGGGTAAGGTAACCGATGCCGGGCCGGAAACAGGGCCGACACTACAACGGGGATTAAAAAACCGTCATATTCAGTTAATTGCGCTGGGCGGCGCGATTGGTACCGGGCTGTTCCTTGGTATCGGTCCGGCGATTCAGATGGCTGGGCCAGCCGTGCTGCTGGGTTACGGCATCGCCGGGATTATCGCTTTCCTGATCATGCGCCAGCTTGGCGAAATGGTGGTAGAAGAGCCGGTTTCTGGTTCATTTTCGCACTTTGCCTATAAATACTGGGGGCCATTTGCCGGTTTCCTCTCTGGCTGGAACTATTGGGCAATGTTTGTGCTGGTAGGTATGGCCGAGCTGACCGCCGCCGGGATTTATATGCAGTACTGGTTCCCGCAGGTGCCGACCTGGATTTGGGCTGCTGCGTTCTTTGTCATTATCAACGCCATCAACCTGGTGAACGTGCGCTTGTATGGCGAAACCGAGTTCTGGTTTGCGCTGATCAAAGTGATTGCCATCATCGGCATGATCGCTTTTGGCCTGTGGATGCTGTTTACCGGCCACGGCGGCGAACGCGCCAGCTTCGATAATCTCTGGCGTTACAACGGCTTTTTCGCCACCGGCTGGCATGGGCTTATTCTCGCGCTGGCGGTGATTATGTTCTCTTTCGGCGGTCTGGAGCTAATTGGCATCACCGCCGCCGAGGCCAGCGAGCCGCACACCACTATTCCGAAAGCGGTAAATCAGGTGGTGTACCGCATTTTGCTGTTCTATATCGGTTCGCTGGTGGTGCTGCTGGCGCTTTATCCGTGGATTGATGTCAAAGCGAATAGCAGCCCGTTCGTGATGATTTTCCACGATCTAGACAGCAATCTGGTCGCTTCTGCGCTGAACTTCGTGATTCTGGTGGCTTCTCTGTCGGTGTATAACAGCGGAGTTTATTCTAACAGCCGTATGCTGTTTGGCCTCTCTGTGCAGGGTAACGCGCCTGTGTTTCTGACCCGCGTCAGCCGTCGCGGCGTGCCGATCAACTCGCTGTTTCTCTCGGCGGCCATCACGTCGCTGGTGGTGCTGGTGAACTATTTGCTGCCGCAAAAAGCGTTCGGCATGCTGATGGCGCTGGTGGTGGCGACACTGCTGCTGAACTGGATCATGATTTCGCTGGCGCACCTGAAGTTCCGCGCCGCGATGCGCCGTAAAGGGCGCGATCCGCAGTTCAAAGCGCTGATCTTCCCGGCTGGCAACTATCTGTGTATCGGTTTTATGCTGATGATCCTCGTGTTGATGTACACCATGGAGGATATGCGCCTGTCAGCCCTGCTGCTGCCAGTGTGGGTCGTATTCCTGTTCGTGGCTTTCAAGCTGCTGCGTCGCGCGCCTCAGCGCGGGATTACGCGAACTTGCTGAATTCCATTGATCACCCTGACGTAATATCAGAAAGCGTAATGATGGACTGGCGTTATATTTCCCGCGCCAGCACCTGCTATTTCAGGCATGATAACGAGAAATTTCGCCAGCTGTCCGTGCTGGCTTTTTTATTGCTCTGGAGCTGACATGACCCGGCAACGACAAGCCGACCTCTTCCTCGTTCTGACCACGATGATTGCCGCCTCCCTCTGGTAAGGCGAGCGTCTACCTTTGCAAATGCAAAAGTTATCGGCGGAGTGCTGATCCTGCTTGCGCAGATCTGGTTCCGCTGGCGTATGGTGTCGCGCCTGCCTTCAAAGGTGTAACGTTCCTGCTAGTACCGTATGTGCCGCGCCGCTCATCAGCACGCGGCCATCATCGGTGCAGTGAAGCGCCAGTACGCCGCCGCGCCGTGATGCCTGGTAAGCGGTAAGCGAGCGCTTACCCAGGCGTTCTGACCAGTATGCTGCCAGCGCGCAGTGCGCCGAGCCGGTGACCGGATCTTCATTGACGCCAACCCACGGCGCGAAGTAACGCGACAGTACATCATATTCCCCATCGCCTGGCGCGGTAACGGCCACACCGCGCCCCGGTAGTGCACCCAGTGCCTGGAAGTCGGGCTGCAATGTCCGAACGATCTGCGCATCATCAACCACCAGCAGTTGTTTGGGGCCAAATAGGCCGTAATCACGCACTTGCGCGCGCTCCAGCCCCAGTGCATCAAGTAATGCCGGTGGCGCTGCGCTGTGCAGTTGCGGGGTGAGTAACGGGAAATCGAGCTGGGTACTCTCTGCGCCGAGCGTGGCGGATAGCGGGCCGGAGAGCGTCTGAAAAGTAATTGTTTCACCCGCTTGCAGCAGCCCGGTCTGGCGCAGGATATGCGCCGTCGCCAGCGTACCGTGCCCGCACAAATCCACTTCGGCCTGCGGTGTAAACCAGCGCAGGTTGTTATCGGCAAGATTGAGAAACGCCGTTTCCGACACCGCCATCTCATCGGCAATCTGCTGCATTAACCTGCTCTCCAGCCCATGTGGCGTGATGCATACTCCCGCCGGGTTGCCGGAAAAAGGACGCGCACTGAACGCGTCCACCTGATAAATATCGAGTTCCACCGCTTCGCTCCTTTCGTAACAAAATGATAACACTACCCCCGTTTCGCGATAACGGATAGTGTTCTTTAGCTGGCCGGACAACGGTGAGCCAGTTGCTGGCGCGCACTGACTGCCGCTGCTGCCAGTAGCAGCATCATTACCACTTCTGTCACCAGAAAACCGCTCAGCGCGGTGTTGTAATTGCCGTGTGACTGACCTACCAGATAGAGAAATACGCAGCCAAGCGCGGCTGGCCCGAGACCAAGTGTCGCCTGCTGCAGCGTGCTGAGCAACGCGCTGCCAGCGCCCGCATCCTGCGTGGTGATATCCCGCATTCCGATGCGGTAAAAGCTGTTCACAATCAGCGCCTGGCCGTAGCCAATGAGCGCGGTGGAAGGCGCCAGCGCCAGCACGCCGACCATCCGCCCGGAGAGTTGTAACGTGGCAATCAGCGCCAGCAGGCCGCTCACCTGAATGACCAGCCCGGTTAGTAAAATCGTACGCATGCTGTAACGGGCAATCAGCTTCGGCGCATACCAGGCGGAGATAAAATAGGCGATACCGAGCGCCACAAAGCTGTTACCGGACTGGTACGGCGTCATTCCCATGCCCGTCTGCAACGTCAGTGCCATGCAGAACATAAAGCCGGACCACGCGGTGAAAAACAGCAGCGCAATCAGCAGACCAAAACGAACGCTGTGCAGCTTAAGTAGATGTGGCGGTACCAGCGGAACCAGACCGGCGCGCTGTTGTTGCAAGGCGCTGGTACGCATCCACAGAGCCAGTGGGAACAGCGCCAGCAGTGCGGCCTGCGTCGGCCACGGCCAGTGCAGTTCCGGGCCGAGCGCCAGCGGGAACAGCAGGCAGCAGAGGATTAGCGCCAGTGTGAAAGTACCTTGCCAGTCAATACGCGTCCGGGTGTCGCTGCGCGTCTCCGGCAGGTAGCGGTTTAGTGCCAGTACCAGCAAGCAAATCGGTACGTTGATAAAGAAGGCGTTGCGCCAGCCCAGCCCGGCGATATCAGCCGATACCAGCCAGCCGCCGCACATCTGGCCAATAATGAATGACACGCCGCCAATACCGCCATACAGACTAATGGCGCGGGCATGCGCGGTGCCTTTTAACGTGACATGCAAGGTGGCGAGAATTTGCGGCACGATCAGCGCTGCGCCGATGCCTTGCAACGTGCGGGCGGCCAACAGTACGGAGACGGAATTCGCCAGGCCGCACAGCAGCGAGGCGAGGCCGAAGAGCGCGACGCCCCCTAAAAACAGGCGCTTGCGCCCAAAGTTATCGCCCAGCTTACTGCCCATCGCCAGACAGACGGCAAACGCCACGCCATACAGGGCAACAATCAACGCCAGTTGGGTAGCGCTGGTGTGCAACGACTGGGTGATCGAATCGAGCGCAACGTTAGTGATTGAAGTATCTATCTGGGGCAACATTTGCCCGGTCAGCAGAAGGATCAGGCCTGCCCGGCCTGGTGAAACAGCAGACGTTTTCATGGTGACTCCATTGCGTCATTCATCAGATAGACGTAGCATCACCGATTAGAAAAACGGGTACCAGTTCTTACGTATACTGGTATTGGCACTACTATGCTGGAGAGTGTAATGACGCTGATGAGCGATCGGATGGTGGATGTGACCATCCAGGATGAAAACCGCAAACAGCTCGGCGCATTTTTACGCGCCCGTCGGGAGAGTCTAGATCCACAGCGTCTGGGGCTGCCGCGCAGCGGTCGGCGGCGCACGCCAGGGCTGCGACGGGAAGAAGTAGCGCTGCTGGCCGATGTTGGCGTCACCTGGTATACCTGGCTGGAGCAGGGACGGGATGTGAACCCTTCGTCAGCGGTTTTACAGGCCATTGCCAGCGCGTTGCAGTGTTCTCCCACCGAAACTCGGCACCTGTTTTTACTCGCCGGATTAACGCCTGCCGAAACGCTGAATGTGCCGCAATGCGAGGGAATTAGCGAGGGCACGCGCCGTCTGCTGGATAGCCTGCTGCCGCAACCAGCCAGCATTCAGAAACCCAATTTTGATATTGTGGCGTGGAACGTTGCTTTTGAGCGCCTGATGGGGGTTAAATTCGGTGAAATCCCCGAAGATGAGCGCAATTGCATCTATCTTTATCTCACGCATCCGCAGTGGCGAAGCCGTCTTGGCAGCGATGACAGTGTATTGCAGACATTTGTGGCCTATTTTCGTGCGGCGATGGCGGAGCACCGTGGCGATCCGTTATGGGAAGCGAAGCTGGCGCGCTTTTGCGCGGCGTCCAGCGAGTTTGCCACGCTGTGGCGGAAATATCTGGATGTGCGCGGCGTGGAAAATAAGCTGAAACTGTTTACCCATCCGCAGCTGGGAGAGTTTACCTTACAGCAAATGTACTGGTACTCAGCACCGCGTAACGGTTCGCGGCTGCTGGTTTATCTGCCGGTGGATGCGCCGGGTGAGCGAGCGCTTAGCTGGCTGGCTGAGAACGTGTAGGGCGCAGTCGCTGCTGCTCTTTACGCGAAAGACCGTCCACCACCCGATCCCACGACGTCTGAATCAGCGAGGCAAGCAGCGATTCGTCGATCTCTTCCCCCGCATAGACGGAAATCCAGTGTTTTTTGTTCATGTGATACCCCGGTTCAATACTGGGGTAGATTTGCTGGTTGAGTAGGGCGGTTTGCGGCTCTGCTTTCAGGTTCACTACTGGCCTGCCACGGGCGGTGGCGGTGAGCATAAAAATCTTGCCGCATACTTTGAACACATCATATTCCGGGCCAAATGGCCAGCAGTGCTCGGTAAACGGCATCTCAAGCGCAATACGGTGCGCGCAGGCCTGCAATGTTTTACTGTCCATCTATCCCCTCAGCCATGAGTGCGCGCCACATCGCTTCAAAACCGAGGCGTTTGATCTCTTTGGTGCGCGAGGGATCGCGGCTGGCAAAGGTGATGGTGGTATCCGCCAACGTCAGGAAAATGGCATCGCCAAACGGCGCAAATTTGCCGTCGAGAAAAACCGGCAATACCGAGCGATGGCAGAGCTCGTGCAGCTCCGGAAAGATATCGGTAACCTGCTGGCGGGTTTCCGGGCGCAGTTTTTCGCTGACGGAAATTTGCCGCACTGCGCAGTGGCCGTTGGGGTGACGAATTCCCCAATCGATATAGCTGTCCCAGACTGAATGCGTATGCACTTTCGGATCGTTGATGGTGCGATCGAAGTTCTCCAGCATGGTGCCGCACAGATCAGTTTTCAGATGCAGGTAAAGTGCGTTCAGCAGGTCGTCTTTGGTGGCGAAGTAGCGAAACAGCGTCCCCTCCGCAACTCCCGCATTGCGGGCTATTAAAGCGGTGGAAGCGGCGATCCCGGACTGCGCGATAGCTTCGGTTGCTGCTTCCAGTAACGCTTGCTTTTTGTCTTCACTCTTTGGACGAGCCACTACATTTTTCCTCACACATTATAAAAACCACAATTGAAACATGCCCACCAGGAGGCTGCAACGTCGAATATCAAAGAAAGAAAATGATCTTGACGGTTTGCTGTTGTTTTCTATAATGAGTGCTTACTCACTCATAATCAAGTTTATTTCCTGTCGTTTCTACGGACTGGAGCGATTTCTCGGGTCAGGATATCAAGCCTCTTATTTTCAGCGTGGTCATGGTTATGCTCGTTGCGTCCGTCGCCAGTTTACCCTTTGTTTTAAATGCAGGATTTGGCAAAGCGCCGCAAGGCGAACAGCTTACTGAAGTCGAAAAATCACCCCATTACCGTGACGGCAAATTTCAAAATACGCTGCCGACGCCAGGCTTTACCGGTAAGAAAAATATGCTGGCCGCGTGGTGGGATTTTCTGGTCACCAAACGGGAAAACGCCCGTCCGCAGCAGCCGCTGCCAATGGTGCAAACGGATCTTGCCAGTCTGCCTGTTGAACAGGACACGCTGGTATGGATGGGGCACTCTTCTTGGTACCTGCATCTGGCGGGCAAACGCATCCTGATCGATCCGATACTCAGCGACTACGCTGCGCCGTTTTCATTTCTCAATAAAGCATTTGCCGGGAATGAGGCATGGACAGCGCAGAGTCTGCCGGAGATCGATCTTCTGATCATTTCTCACGATCACTATGACCATCTGGATTACGCCACTATCAAGGCGCTGATGCCGAAAATCAAACAGGTCGTGACGCCGTTGGGCGTCGGTTCGCACCTGCGTTACTGGGGGATGAATCCGCAGATTATTCGTGAAGCGGACTGGCAGCAGGATGTGGCGATCGACGATGAACTAACGATACATGTACTGCCGTCTCGCCATTTCTCCGGGCGCGGCCTGAAACGTAACCAGACGCTGTGGGCCAGTTTTATGTTCGTCACCGACCAGCGCAAGGTCTATTACAGCGGCGATACCGGTTATGGCTCGCATTTTAAAACCATCGGCGAGCAGTTTGGCCCGGTGGACATCGCCATCATGGAGAACGGCCAGTATGACGAAGACTGGAAGTACATCCATATGATGCCGGAACAAGCCGCGCAGGCGGCGCAAGAGATTAATGCACGCGCGGTTCTGCCGGGCCACGCTGGGCGTTTTGTGATGGCAAAACACACATGGGACGATCCGTACAAACGGCTGGCGGCAGCAAGCCGGGGCAAAAATTTTCGTTTACTGACACCGATGCTGGGCGAACCGGTTCTTGCGGCTAACGATGCGCAGGAATTCCGTGCCTGGTGGGAATAAACCCGTTTATTAATCGAAGAGCAGAGGGGAGCGCAGTATGACTATTTCCGCTCAGGTTATCGACACTATCGTCGAGTGGATCGACGACAATCTCCATCAACCGCTACGTATTGATGATATTGCAGCGCACGCGGGCTATTCCAAATGGCACCTGCAACGTCTCTTCTTGCAGTACAAAGGGGAGAGTCTTGGACGTTATATTCGCGAGCGTAAACTGTCGCTTGCCGCGCAGGATTTACTCAATACCGATCAGAAGGTTTACGATATCTGCCTTAAGTACGGCTTTGATTCGCAACAAACCTTCACGCGTACTTTTACCCGCACGTTTAATCAGCCGCCGGGTGCGTATCGTCGGGAGAACCACTCGCATACGCATTAAACGCATGAACTAAAAACCGGCCATTAAGAATGGCCGGTTTCTTACTCATTGATCGTCTGCGTTATGCCGAGGCGTTGTAAAAAACCACAGATCCCTTCGCGGGCCAGCAACAGCGCCAACAGTTTCTGTTCTTCGGGCGTCATATTCTGTAAAACTTTGACGATCTCCTGCAGCGAACTGTTTTCACTCGCATAGGATGGTGCCGGTTCGGCGATAGAGTAAGGAGAATGGCGATGGCGCATGGAGGGCGTTTTCATCACGAAATTCCGCACTTCTTTGGTGATGTGAATCAGCCTTGCGCGACCACCTTTGATACCGGGTAGCGCTTCCGTTTGCCAACCTTGTTCCCGGATCCAGCGATTAACGGTTTGTCTGGCAACACCGAGAAAATCGGCTAGCTCTTCAGTTGTCATTTTGTTAGCGAGTTTCATCATTTTATTTCTGAGTGCGAATGCCAAGACGTTGCAATAACCCGGTTATGCCGTCACGCAAGAGTAGAGAGGTGAGCTGCTTTTGCTCGGCGTCAGTCATCTCTTTCGCCAACGAAAAAAGCAAAGCTTCAAGTGAGTTGTTACCGACAGGTATCGTAGGGGCTGGCTCTTCGCTACGCTGTGCGCTGCGAATAAAGGCGCGTACTTGCTCATTCACATGCACCAGCCGGGCTTTTCCTCCTTGCACTCCGGGTTTTGGCGAGGTGATCCAGCCTTCTCTGCGCACCCATTTATTGATGGTTTGCCGACTGTACCCGGTAATACTGGCTAACTCTTCTGGTGTCATTCGTTCCTTGAGCATGTAATTTCCAGAATGGTTGTAAGGATAATTAATGACTTATGTTATAGCACCATTTTACTGGAAAATGTGACGCGTTTAACTACTGACTGTGAGGAGCTACGCAATGTCCTTAATTTGCATGCTTTTTCATCGATTAATTGGCGCGGTACGATTTTGCCGTTGACACCTGGCAAGGGAATTCATATTATGCCGCCCGTCAACACGACACGCTTTACGTAATGGGGCTATAGCTCAGCTGGGAGAGCGCTTGCATGGCATGCAAGAGGTCAGCGGTTCGATCCCGCTTAGCTCCACCAAATTCCGAACCCAACGGAGTTGGTGCGTAAAGACAAATTGTGGGGCTATAGCTCAGCTGGGAGAGCGCTTGCATGGCATGCAAGAGGTCAGCGGTTCGATCCCGCTTAGCTCCACCAAAATTTCAAACCCTCGCGTTTACGCGGGGGTTTTTGCTTTTTTAGCTTCCGATTTGTCAATTTATTACAGCAAAAAACTGAAAAAGTAGTAGTCCGCTAAAGCCGCAGTAATGAAAGGTGTTCGACAGTCTGATAACTGGATTCATATGATAAATCAACCTATTATTCTGGCTGTTCTATTTTTTGCCAGAATCATTTAATTAACTTTGATGACATATGATAAATACACTTGTATAAGAAAATTTCTGCTTGCGTTAATTTTATGCCTGGTAGCACTTCCTGTTTCTCGTTTTATTTCACCGCGCGCAGTTGTCGATGTCTCTACGCTATTTCTGGTATGGCTACCATTAAGCATAATGCTGGCGATTATCTTTTTATTCGGCCGTCATGGGATAATTCCACTAGTCATTAGCTTTGCCGTACTGAATGAGAGCATATTTCACCTTCCGCATACGGAAGCTGCGGTATTGTTATTCTGCCAGTTATTCCCGGTACTTGCAGTCTGCGCTATTGTGCGCCGGCGGCTTGGCGCGCGCTGGCGTCACGGTATGCCAAATAGAGACATAGCGGTACGTGTAGTATGGATGGGATTTGTTGCGCCTGGCGGCATTAAGGTGTCAATGTATATTGCCGCAGCCTGGTTTAACTATCCGATTAGTATCTCGGATTTTTTCGGCTCCGGAACAATCATTTTCTCAATTATTGATATACAAAGCCTGATTTGCGCAGCGCTCATTTTTACTATGATTATCTATTATCCGCTACGGATGATAATCAATCTCTGCAAGGGTATTTATTTGGCAAGCCGCAACCGTTGACTGATGGCGAATAAAAAAACCGGGGAATTCCCTAATGCTTGTCAGTTAAGCTTTTGAAGGTAGCCGTAACGCATAGCGTTGCGGCTTCTTTTTTACTGCTCTTGGGTAGTGCCGTGGTCGTCGTCCCGG
>JAGTSE010000007.1 GCA_018261615.1 Pseudomonadota bacterium
TGCCGGGACGACGACCACGGCACTACCCAGGAGCAGTAAAAAAGAAGCCGCAACGCTATGCGTTACGGCTACCTTCAAAAGCTTAACTGACAAGCATTACGCCGCGGCGAGGTTTTTTTATGGCTGATATTCATTATCAGAAGGCGTTAACCACCACCCACATTGGCCCCTGGCCTACCGCATAGCGCGCTTTCTCGGTCAGCAGCCCCTGCTCGCCGGAGATTTCATACAGCGCGATATGGTGCGATTTCTGCCCGGCCACGATCAGATACTTCCCGCGCTTATCAATGTTGAAACCCCGCGGCTGTATTTCCGTCGGCTGGAACCCTTCCAGCGACAGCACGCTGCCATCTTCCGAGACACTGAAAATCGTCAGCAGGCTGGCGGTACGATCGCAGGTATAGAGATGGCGACCATCCGGCGTGATATGAATATCTGCCGCCCAGCGGGTATCGGTAAAATCTGACGGCATAATATCCAGCGTCTGTACGCACTCGATTTTGCCGTGCGCATCGCTCAACTGCCAGACATCAACGGAGCTGTTCAGCTCATTCACGCAATAACCGAAATGCGCGTTCGGATGGAACGCCATATGACGCGGGCCTGCGCCTTCCACGGTGGCCACTTCCGCCGGGTTTTGCGCCGTCAGATTGCCATCATCCGCCAGCGTGAACAGGCAGATACGATCCTGCTTCAGCGCCGGAACCCACAGCGTACGGTTGTCCGGAGAAATGTTCGCCGAGTGGCACCCATCAAGCCCTTCCACGACATCAACGTTCTGCGTCGGAATACCATCTTCCAGGCGCGTCACGCTGACGCTGCCCGCATTGTAAGAGGCGCTGAACAGGAAACGGCCGCTGCGATCAGTGGAAATATGCGTCGGACTGCCCGGCAACGGCGCTTCCGCCACAAACGTCAGCGCACCATCGTCAGGGGCGATACGGTAAGCGATAACGCGAAATTCAGGGCGAACGCCCACGTAGAGGTAACGTTTATCCGGGCTGACCACCATCGGCTGAACCTGACCCGGCACATCAACGACCTGAACCAGCGTCAGGGTGCCTTCAGAATTCAAACGCCAGACGTGGATCTGCTGACTTTCCGGACTGGCGGTATAAACAGTCTGTTTCATGAACACTCCTTTTCTCTAATTCTTGTTTGCGTTAATTGACATCCTCCCCGCCCTAAAGGATGGGGCTTTACGGCGCATTGGGTAACCAGGATAGCCTTTTTTGTATATTGATGCTGATTTTCTGCGCCAGATTTTGCGCATCCGGCGACGCGGTGTACCATGCCCGGACGCAGAAATTTCAACATCGACCACGGAATACGTTATGACTTCGCGAGTTATTGCTCTGGATTTAGACGGTACGCTACTGACACCGAAAAAAACGCTTCTGCCCTCATCCATTGAAGCGTTGGCCCGCGCAAAAGCGGCAGGACATCAACTCATCATCGTCACCGGTCGGCATCATGTCGCCATCCACCCTTTTTATCAGGCACTGGCACTGGATACACCTGCAATTTGCTGTAATGGCACTTATTTGTATGATTATCATGCAAAAAAAGTACTCTCTGCCGATCCGCTACCGGTGCCGCAAGCACAACAACTGATTACTCAGCTTAACGAGCATGATATTCATGGTCTGATGTATGTTGATAACGCCATGCTGTATGAGAAACCCACCGGCCATGTGCTGCGCACCAACAACTGGGCGCAATCGCTGCCGCCAGAACAACGTCCGGTGTTTGAACAAGTGGCGTCGCTGAGCACTGCAGCGCAGGAAGTGGAAGCCATCTGGAAATTCGCGCTCACCGATGAAGATACGCAAAAGCTGAAGAATTTCACCCAGCATATCGAGCAGACGCTGGGGCTGGAATGTGAATGGTCGTGGCACGATCAGGTCGATATCGCCCGCGCCGGAAACAGCAAAGGCAAACGCCTGGCCGAATGGGTAGCCTCACAAGGCATGTCAATGCAGAACGTGGTGGCATTTGGCGATAATTATAACGATATCAGTATGCTGGAAGCGGTAGGTCTGGGCGTGGCGATGGGGAATGCCGACGATGCGGTCAAAGCGCACGCCGATGTGGTGATTGGCGATAATACCGTCGACAGCATTGCCAGTTTTATCTACAAAGAGCTACTGTGATCAGGCAGTAATCGACACGCTCTTGATTTGCGCATACAGCCACTGGCCCGCTTTAACACCCAGTTCATCTCTTGCCCAGGGGCTGATGCGCGCCCACAACGTGCGGCTACCTACCTCCAGTTGAACTTCTACCTGCCCATCAACATCGAAACACTGCGCCACTTTGGCACGCAGAATATTACGGATACTGGTATTCATCGGCGGTTGCAGCACCAGGGAAACATCCGTCGCCTGCACACGGATGCGCAGCGTACTTTGCAGCGGGCGATCGACTTTGTTCACCCAGATATGCTGATCGCCAAGCGCCAGCGCGGTCATGGCGTAGTGCGGATGGTGTTCCAGCACCACCACTTTTAGCACGCTACTTTGCTGTTCGGGCGGTAGCCACGGGTTCATCACACGGCTACCCCAGACATCCTCCAGGCTGCCGAACGCTTTCACTTCGCCGGCTTCCAGCACCATCACTTTATCGGCCAGATGCAGGATCTCATCCAGCGAGTGGCTGACATACAGCATCGGAATGTTGATCTCCTGTGCCAGCCGCTGCAAATAGGGTAACAACTCCCGTTTACGGGGAATATCCAGCGAAGCCAACGGCTCATCCAGTAACATCAGTTCCGGCGCGGTTAATAACGCGCGACCAATGGCGACGCGCTGTTTTTCGCCGCCGGAGAGCGTACCCGGAAGCCGCTCCAGCAACGGCTCAATACCCAGCAGCGCCACCAACTTGTCGAATTGCCCGGCCATTGATTTCGCCATGCCATAACGCAGGTTACCGAGCACTTTGTAGTGCGGGAACAGGCGTGCATCCTGAAAAACATAACCGACACGACGTTTTTCCGGCGGCAGGCAAATTTTGCGAGTGGTATCGAGAAGCACACGATTGTTCAGAGTAATACGCCCCTCTTGCGGGTGCGTCAGGCCGCCGATCGCGTTAATCAGTGAGGTTTTCCCGGCGCCGGAAACACCAAAAATCGCCGTAATCCCGCTGGCAGGCAGCGACTCGGCGACACGCAGCTGATGTGTTCCCAGCGTCTGGGTGAAATTGAGCTCCAGCATAGGTTATCTCCCTGTCCGTTCACGGCTGATGCGCGCCAGCCATTCCGACACCAACAATGAGATTAGCGCCAGAACAATCGAGATAACACATAGCCGCGCCGCCGCGCTTTCGCCACCAGGCATCTGAATCAGGGTGTACATCGCCGACGGAATGGTGCGCGTTTCCCCCGGAATATTGGAAACGAAGGTGATGGTCGCGCCAAACTCACCGAGCGAGCGGGCGAAGGCCAGCACCGTACCGACAATAATTCCCGGCAATGTCAGCGGTAGCGTGATAGTGACAAAGACGCGCCAGCGCCCTGCGCCAAGCGTGCGTGCCGCCTGTTCAAGCTTTCTGTCCACACCTTCCAGCGCCAGACGGATCGCGCGTACCATCAATGGAAAAGACATCACCGCGGCGGCTAACACCGCGCCGCGCCAGCTAAACGCAAAGGTGATACCGAACCAGTCATACAGCCACTGACCAATAAAACCGCGTCTGCCCATCGCCACCAGTAACAGATAACCGACCACCACTGGCGGTAAAACCAGTGGCAAATGCAGTACGCTATCAAGGAGAGCCTTCCCTGGAAATGTGCAACGCACCAGCAGCCAGGCGAAGAAGATCCCAAAGGGCAAACTGAATAATACCGCGAGGGATGAGACTTTTAGGCTCAGCAGTACCGCCTGCCATTCGGGATCCGTCAATATCATTAGTGCGTCGTAAATCCGTAACGTTTGAAAATTTCAGAAGCCTGCGGGCCTTTCAGGTAATCATAAAACGCCGTTACCGTTGCGTTTTTATGCCCGTCAATGATAGCCAGCGGGTATTCCACTTTTTGGTGTGAATCCTCCGGGAAGGTACCCACCACTTTCACACCTTTGCTGGCAACCGCGTCAGAACCGTAAACGATGCCCAGCGGCGCTTCTCCGCGCTCTACCAGCGCCAGCGCGCCACGCACATCTTCAGCCGGAGCCAGCTTCGGTGACAGGGTGTCCCATGCCCCCAGTTTTTGCAGCGCTTCTTTGGCGTAAATCCCTGCCGGAACGTGGTCCGGGTCACCAACGGCAAGGCGGCCGCCTTTCAGCAGGCTGGTCCAGTTCGTTTTAGCATTAACGGTAATATCGCCCTGAGCGCTACTTTTCGGTGCTACGACCACCAGGCTATTGCCCAACAGGGTTTCACGCGTCGCCGTATCAATGGCTTTTTTCTCGACCGCATAATCCATCCATTTCTGATCGGCAGAAATAAACAGATCAGCCGGCGCGCCTGCTTCAATCTGACGCGCCAACGTTGACGAGGAGGCAAATGAAGAGACCACCTCAACGTTTTTCTCTTTTTTATACGCCGCCGCAATATCCTGTAGCGCATTGGTCAGCGATGCTGCTGCAAAAACGGTAATTTTGCCCTCTTCTGCCAGCGCATGCCCGGCAACAGAAAGCGATAAAGTCGCCCCAGCAAAAAGGCGTAACCATGTACCTGCCATTTGTAGCTCCTCTGAGTATCGTTATATACATTGAAACATAACGATGTTATCAGAGTTTTGATGAACGCAGGTAATACCCATAAAGAATGAGTAACTTCAGTAAATATATCGGCAGGATGTCACAAAACCTTGAACAGTAAAACGCCCACCAAAGTGGGCGTTTTCGAAAGGATCAGCGCTGCTGGCTGGAACGGTCGCGACGACCAACAGCGGAAAAGACGTTAAACACTTCACCCAGACCATAAATCAACCCGAGGATGACAGCCATCACCACAGGAACCATGATCACGGCAAAAACCAGACTTTTCAACAACTCTAACATGATCGACTCCGGATATTGTGAAGGAAACATTTTAGCCTGATTTCACAGTAAAACACTCGCCTTTTGTGCGATTGCATGAGCCACTTTGCTATCAATATCAGGGCTCAGGCTAGGCGTAATACCGCTTTTCCTTCACAATACTCTTTTTGCCAGGACATTGCGTAATGCAGGCTGAAATTCTCTTAACCCTCAAACTCCAGGAACGCCTTTTTGCCGATCCGCGTCGTATTTCTCTGCTGAAACAAATTGAACAAACGGGTTCGATTAGCCAGGGTGCGAAGAACGCAGGCATTAGTTACAAAAGCGCCTGGGATGCCATCAATGAAATGAACCAACTGAGCGAACATACGCTGGTTGATCGTGCGACAGGCGGTAAAGGCGGCGGCGGAGCGGTCGTGACCCGTTACGGACAGCGTCTGATTCAGCTTTATGATCTGCTGGCGCAGATTCAGCAGAAGGCGTTTGACGTGCTAAGCGACGACGACGCGCTGCCGCTGGATAGCCTGCTGGCAGCTATTTCCCGCTTCTCCCTGCAAACCAGCGCCCGCAACCAGTGGTTTGGCACCGTAACCGCCCGCGATCGCCAGCAGGTGCAGCAGCATATTGAAGTGCTGCTGGCCGACGGTGAAACGCGCCTGAAAGTCGCTATCACCGCACAAAGCGGCGAACGGCTTGGCCTTGATGCAGGAAAAGAGGTACTGGTATTGCTGAAAGCGCCGTGGGTCAATATCACACAGGATGCGCAGCGCGCAGCGCTTGCCGACAACCAGCTTAAGGGGTTCATCAGCCATATTGAGCGTGGCGAACAGCAAAGCGAAGTGCTGATGACATTGCCCGACGGACAGCAACTCTGCGCCACGGTGCCGACGCATGATGTGGATAATTTGCAGAAACAGCACGAAGTGACGGCATATTTTAATGCCGATCGCGTCATTCTCGCCACGTTATGCTAATCCCATTGACAAGTGAGTGCATTGCACGTATCCCTGAGCTTCATTGCTGCAAAAAACGGGATGTATCATGTCATCATTGCAAATTTCGCAAGGCACGTTTCGTCTTAGCGATACACGCACGCTGCACCTTGAACAGTTAATCCTGCGGGTGGGTGAAAGCTGGGCCTTTGTTGGTGCTAACGGCAGCGGGAAATCCGCGCTGGCCCGCGCGCTTTCGGGCGAACTGACGCTGCTGAACGGTGAACGTCAGTGTCAGTTTACCCGCCTGACGCGCCTCTCTTTTGAACAGTTACAAAAACTGGTCAGCGATGAGTGGCAGCGCAACAACACCGATATGCTCAGTCCCGGCGAAGAAGATACCGGGCGCACCACCGCCGACATCATTCAGGATGAGGTCAAAAACCCACAGCGTTGTGAGCAGTTGGCGGCGCAGTTCGGCATCACGCATCTTCTGACACGTCGCTTTAAATACCTTTCGACCGGCGAAACGCGCAAAACACTGCTGTGCCAGGCGCTGATGTCCGAGCCAGAGCTGCTGGTTCTGGATGAACCGTTCGACGGGCTGGATGTGAACTCCCGCCAGCAACTGGCGGAACTGCTGGCGCGGCTGAATGCAGAGGGTTACACCCTAGTGCTGGTGCTTAACCGCTTTGATGAAATCCCGGAGTTTGTACAGCATGCTGGCGTACTGGTGGATTGCACCCTGACGGAAACCGGTGAAAAGTCAGCCCTGCTGCAACAGGCGCTAATTGCGCAACTGGCGCACAGTGAAAAACTGGTCGGTATTGCCCTGCCGGAACCCGATGCGCCCCCGGCCCGAGAAACGTTACGCGCGGGCGAGCCGCTGATTGTACTGAACGATGGCGTCGTTTCTTATAACGACAGGCCGATCATCAACCAGCTTTCCTGGACGGTAAACCCCGGCGAACACTGGCAGATCGTCGGCCCGAACGGCGCAGGAAAATCGACGCTACTGAGCCTGATCACCGGCGATCACCCGCAGGGTTACAGCAACGATCTGACGCTGTTTAGCCGCCGTCGCGGCAGCGGTGAAACTATTTGGGATATCAAAAAACATATTGGTTACGTCAGCAGCAGCCTGCATCTCGATTACCGCGTCAGCACCAATGTGCGCAACGTGATCCTCTCCGGCTATTTTGACTCGATTGGCATCTATCAGGCGGTGTCAGACAAACAGCACAAACTGGCGCAGCACTGGCTGGATATTTTAGGTTTCGACGCCCGCACCGCCGATGCGCCATTCCACAGCCTTTCATGGGGACAACAGCGGCTGGCGCTGATTGTCCGTGCGCTGGTGAAACATCCGACATTACTGATCCTTGACGAGCCGCTGCAAGGTCTGGATCCGCTGAACCGTCAGTTGATCCGCCGCTTTGTTGATGTGTTAATCAGTGAAGGGCAAACCCAATTGCTGTTTGTTTCGCATCATGCTGACGATGCGCCAGCCTGCATTACTCACCGGCTGACCTTTGTGCCGGAAGGCGACAGCTATCGCTACCAACTCGAAACGCACGCTTCCTGAGCAGGATCGCCCTGGCGAACATCTGGAATATAGTCTTTTATCCTGTATGCCGATTGCCTGACTGCCATCAATGACTTATAACCTCTCGGGACGTTGTCCGGCTTTGCCGATAGCGTCTGCGTTGCTGTAACGCAATGCAGTCATTTCAAGACTGTTCAGATTCGCCGGATAAGCGCCGCTAAAGCAGGGCTTTTCCGGCGGTTACACGACAAACCGGACGACAGAAAATTCAGTGTAAACGATTCCACTATTTTATCCCATATCACAGTTTTCACCTCTCTGTTATGCTAAGGTTTGTTCATATCAAATGTTTTATGGAGTGAAATATGCGAGTTCTGGTTACTGGTGGTAGCGGTTACATAGGAAGCCACACCTGCGTGCAACTGCTGCAAAACGGCCATGACGTCATCATTCTGGATAACCTCTGTAACAGTAAGCGCAGTGTGCTCAATGAAATCGAGCGCTTCGGCGGGAAATCCGCACTGTTCGTTGAAGGCGATGTTCGTGATGAAGCGCTGCTGGCCGAAATCCTGCACGATCATGCCATTGAAGCAGTTATTCACTTTGCCGGGCTGAAGGCCGTTGGCGAATCCGTGGCGAAGCCACTGGAGTACTACGACAACAACGTCAACGGTACGCTGCGCCTGGTAGACGCCATGCGTGCCGCCAACGTCAAAAACCTGATTTTCAGCTCCTCCGCCACGGTCTACGGCGATCAACCGAAAATCCCTTATGTCGAAAGCTTCCCCACCGGGACGCCGCAAAGTCCGTACGGCAAAAGCAAGTTGATGGTGGAACAGATCCTCACAGACCTGCAAAAAGCACAGCCGGAGTGGAGCATCGCGCTGTTGCGCTACTTCAACCCGGTTGGCGCACATCCGTCGGGAGATATGGGCGAAGATCCGCAGGGTATCCCGAATAACCTGATGCCTTACATCGCGCAGGTTGCCGTTGGCCGTCGTGATTCGCTGGCAATCTTCGGCAGCGATTATCCGACGCCAGATGGCACGGGCGTGCGTGATTACATTCATGTGATGGACCTGGCTGACGGACACGTTGCGGCTATGCAACAACTGGCCGGCAAACCGGGCGTACATATTTACAACCTCGGAGCTGGCGTCGGCAGCAGCGTACTGGATGTGGTTAACTCGTTCAGCAAAGCCTGCGGCAAACCGGTGGCATGGCACTACGCGCCGCGCCGCGAGGGCGATTTACCGGCCTACTGGGCCGACGCGACCAAAGCCGATAAAGAGCTGAACTGGCGCGTGACCCGTACGCTTGACGAAATGGCAGAAGATACCTGGCGCTGGCAGTCACGCCATCCGCAGGGTTATCCGGACTGAAGGAGCAGTAATGACGCAATTTAACCCGGTCGATCACCCGCATCGCCGCTACAACCCGCTGACCGATCAGTGGATCCTGGTTTCTCCGCATCGCGCAAAGCGTCCCTGGCAAGGGGCGCAGGAAACGCCTGCGAAGCAAACATTGCCTGCACACGATCCGGATTGCTTCCTGTGTCCGGGCAATACTCGCGTAACGGGCGATAAAAACCCCGATTACACCAGTACTTACGTGTTCACCAATGATTTTGCGGCGCTGATGACCGACACGCCGCAGGCGCCGGAAAGCAGCGATCCGCTGATGCGTAGCCAGAGCGCGCGCGGAACCAGCCGGGTTATTTGCTTCTCGCCGGATCACAGCAAAACGCTGCCGGAACTGAGCCTGAACGCGCTGGAAGAGGTGGTGAAAACCTGGCAACAGCAAACCGCCGAGTTGGGCCAGCAGTATCCCTGGGTGCAGGTTTTTGAGAACAAAGGCGCGGCAATGGGCTGCTCCAACCCGCATCCGCATGGCCAGGTGTGGGCGAACAGCTTCCTGCCCAACGAAGTGGAACGCGAAGACCGTCTGCAAAAAGCGTATTTTGCTGAACATCACTCGCCGATGCTGGTCGATTATGTGCAGCGCGAGCTAAATGACGGCAGCCGTACAGTAGTTGAAACTGATCACTGGCTGGCCGTGGTGCCTTACTGGGCAGCCTGGCCCTTCGAAACGTTGCTGTTGCCGAAGGCGCATATCCAGCGCATTACCGACTTAACCGCAGCGCAGCGCAGCGATCTGGCGCTGGCGCTGAAAAAATTGACCAGCCGTTACGACAACCTGTTCCAGTGCTCTTTCCCCTACTCAATGGGCTGGCACGGCGCGCCGTTTAACGGTGAAGATAATAATCACTGGCAATTGCACGCGCATTTCTATCCGCCGCTGCTACGTTCCGCTACCGTACGTAAATTTATGGTGGGCTACGAAATGCTGGCGGAGACCCAGCGCGATTTGACGGCGGAACAAGCTGCTGAACGTCTGCGTGCGCAGAGCGATGTCCATTTTCGCGAATCCGGAGAATAACAATGAGTCTGAAAGAGAAAACACAATCCCTGTTTGCTGAGAAATTTGGCTACCCTGCCACCCATACCATTCAGGCTCCGGGGCGCGTGAATCTGATTGGAGAACATACTGACTATAACGATGGTTTTGTGCTGCCCTGCGCTATTGATTACCAGACGGTGATTAGCTGCGCGCCGCGCACCGATCGCTTCGTGCAGGTGATTGCCGCCGATTACGATAACCAGACCGATGAATTTTCCCTCGACGCACCCATTGTTACTCACGACAGCCAACAGTGGTCCAACTATGTGCGTGGCGTAGTGAAACACCTGCAAAAACGAAACGCGAGCTTTGGCGGCGCCGATCTGGTGATCAGCGGCAACGTACCGCAAGGCGCGGGGTTAAGCTCCTCAGCATCGCTGGAAGTGGCGGTCGGCACTGTCTTCCAACAGCTTTACCATCTGCCGCTGGATGGCGCGCAGATTGCCCTTAACGGCCAGGAAGCGGAAAACCAGTTCGTCGGCTGTAACTGCGGCATTATGGATCAGTTGATCTCGGCGCTGGGCAAAAAAGGCAGCGCGTTGCTGATCGATTGCCGCTCGCTGGGTACCAAAGCCGTGTCGATGCCGGAAGGTGTGGCAATTGTCATCATTAACAGTAACTTCAAACGCACATTGGTGGGCAGTGAATACAACACGCGTCGTCAGCAGTGCGAAACCGGCGCGCGTTTCTTCCAGCAGAAAGCGCTGCGTGATGTCAGCATCGACCAGTTCAATGCGGTAGCGCACGAGCTGGATCCGCTGGTCGCCAAACGCGTACGCCATGTACTGACAGAAAACTCGCGCACAGTGGAGGCGGCCGCCGCGCTGGAGAAAGGCGATCTGCAACGCATGGGTGTGCTGATGGCCGAATCACACGCGTCGATGCGCGATGATTTTGAAATCACTGTGCCGCAAATCGATACGCTGGTCGAGATTGTAAAAGCCACCATCGGTGACAAAGGCGGCGTACGCATGACCGGCGGTGGCTTCGGCGGCTGCGTTGTCGCGCTAGTGCCGGAAGCGCTGGTTCCTGTGGTAAAACAGGCCGTGGAAAGCCAGTACGAAGCCAAAACCGGCATCAAAGAAACCTTTTATGTGTGCAAACCTTCACAGGGAGCAGGACAGTGCTAAACGAATCTGCGACAGCGGCCCCGGACGGGCTGCCCTTTCGTCTCATCACTCTGCGCAACAACGCTGGAATGGTGGTGACATTGATGGACTGGGGCGCGACGCTGCTCTCGGCACGCGTGCCACTGAAAGATGGCACCGTGCGTGAAGCGCTGCTCGGTTGCGCTTCACCGGAATACTATCTGCAACAATCCGCGTTTCTCGGCGCTTCGGTGGGCCGCTACGCCAACCGTATCAGCAAAAGCCGTTTTCAGCTTGATGGCCAGACGTATGCGCTTACGCCCAGCCAGGGCGAAAATCAGTTGCACGGCGGCCCGGAAGGTTTCGACAAGCGTCGCTGGCGAATTGAGCGTCAGAATGAAAATGAAGTGCTGTTTTCGCTGACTTCGCCGGATGGCGATCAGGGTTTTCCGGGCAACGTAAATGCCACAGCGAATTTTCGCCTCGGCGAGGATAACCGTCTGGCCATTGAATATCGTGCCACGACTGACAAACCCTGCCCGGTTAATCTGACCAACCACGCGTATTTCAACCTCAATGGACACCAGTCTGATGTACGTAGCCACTCCCTGCAACTGCTGGCAGATGAATATCTACCTGTGGATGAGATGGGGCTGCCGACCGGTGGGTTGAAAAAAGTCGCACTGACCAGTTTTGATTTCCGTACGCCCAAAACTGTGGCCGAAGAGTTTCTCAGCGATGACGATCAGCGTGTGGTTAAAGGCTACGATCATGCGTTTTTGTTGCAGGCAAAGGGCGATATCAACCAGCCTGCGGCACAGCTGTGGTCAGCGGATAATCAACTGCAAATGACAGTTTATACCAGCGCTCCTGCGCTCCAGTTCTATTCCGGCAATTATCTCGACGGGACGCCAGCGCGCGGGGGGAAAACCTACGCTGCATGGCAAGGCCTGGCGCTGGAGAGCGAATTTTTGCCCGACAGCCCGAATCGCCCGGACTATCCGCAGCCGGACTCTGTTTTACGCCCCGGCAACGAATATATCAGCCTGACGGAATATCAGTTTATTGCGCTTTAATCTCAGCCCTCCTTCCGGAGGGTTTTTTTTGCTCGTTTTGCTGAAATAAGCGCCACTTACCGACAAAACTATAACCCCTGGTTCACAAGCATCTTACACTGCGCGGCTATTTTCGCTATGGTTATGGGTAACCGTTGCCGGGGATCGCTCTTCGGCAATATAATGAGAATTGTTATCATTCAATCAGGTTTACAGGAGTAAGAGTATGGCTGTTACTAAGCTGGTTCTGGTTCGTCATGGCGAAAGCCAGTGGAACAACGAAAACCGCTTCACCGGTTGGTACGATGTCGATCTGTCGGAGAAAGGCGTTGGTGAAGCGAAAGCAGCAGGTAAACTGCTGAAAGAGGAAGGCTACTCCTTCGATTTTGCTTACACCTCCGTGCTGAAACGTGCCATCCACACACTGTGGAACGTGCTGGACGAACTGGATCAAGCATGGTTGCCAGTAGAAAAAAGCTGGAAACTGAACGAACGTCACTACGGCGCATTGCAGGGTCTGAACAAAGCCGAAACCGCAGAGAAATACGGTGACGAGCAGGTTAAACAGTGGCGTCGTGGCTTTGCCGTTACCCCGCCAGCGCTGACCAAAGATGACGAACGTTTCCCGGGCCACGATCCGCGCTACGCCAAACTGACCGAAGCCGAGCTGCCGCAGACCGAAAGCTTGGCACTGACCATTGATCGCGTTATTCCTTACTGGAATGAAACCATTCTGCCGCGCCTGAAAAGCGGTGAGCGCGTGATCATCGCTGCGCACGGTAACTCCCTGCGCGCACTGGTGAAATACCTCGACAACATGAGCGAAGAGGAGATCCTCGAACTGAACATCCCGACCGGCGTCCCGCTGGTTTATGAGTTCGATGAAAACTTCAAACCGCTGAAACACTACTACCTGGGCAATGCGGAAGAGATCGCTGCAAAGGCCGCTGCGGTAGCAAACCAGGGTAAAGCGAAGTAAGTTTTCTCCCATTAAAAAAGCGTGGATTGCTCCACGCTTTTTTTGCGCGTCACACGCGATCAGATACACAAAATAATTCGCAGTGCAGCTAATCCCCGGCAGCTAATACAAGTAAGCGACCGGGTTAGTGAGGAAAACCAACGCCTCTGCGGCTCGAGTCAGGCGCGACGTGCTTTTACTGCCGCCGCTAACTGACGCAGGATAGTGTCCGTATCTTCCCAGCCGATACACGCATCGGTGATGCTCTTACCGTAGAGCAGCGGTTCGCCGCTCTCCAGGCTCTGATTACCTTCCACCAGGTGGCTTTCAATCATCACGCCGATAATCGCTTTTTCACCGTTGGCGATCTGCTGGCAGACATCGCTGCCAACGTCCATTTGCTTTTTGAATTGTTTACTGGAGTTCGCATGGCTGAAATCGATCATCACCTGCGGTTCCAGGCCCGCTTTGGTCAGACCTACTTTCACTTCTGCCACATGTTTTGCACTGTAGTTCGGCTCTTTGCCGCCGCGCAGAATAATGTGGCAGTCGCCATTACCGGCAGTATTCACAATGGCTGAGTGGCCCCATTTGGTGACGGACAGGAAGCAGTGCGGCGCTCTGGCGGCGTTAATGGCATCGATCGCCACTTTGATGGTGCCGTCGGTGCCGTTTTTGAATCCAACCGGACAGGAGAGACCAGAAGCCAGCTCACGGTGTACCTGTGATTCCGTAGTTCGGGCGCCGATCGCCCCCCAACTCATCAGATCCGCCAAATATTGCGGTGTGATCATATCGAGGAATTCCCCCGCAGCCGGCAGACCACTGTCATTGATTTCCAGCAGTAACTTGCGGGCAATGCGCAGGCCGTCGTTGATCTGGAAGCTGTTATCCATATACGGATCGTTGATCAGCCCTTTCCAACCTACGGTGGTACGCGGTTTTTCAAAATAGACGCGCATCACCACTTCCAGCTCACCGCTGAGCTCTTCACGCAATGCCAGCAGGCGCGAAGCGTACTCTTTCGCCGCCGCAGGATCATTAATGGAACACGGACCAATCACCACCAGCAGACGATCGTCATTGCCGCGCAGAATGTTGTGGATCGCTTTGCGGGCGCTGGATACCGTCCGGGCGGCAGTTTCAGTGGCGGGGAATTTTTCAAGGAGCGCTACAGGAGGTAATAACTCGTTGATCTCTTTAATACGTAAATCGTCGTTCTGATAATTCATGATCTTTCCAGTGTGCCCATACTTTTTTTAATGAATGCAATCTTTCCAATCTATCTTGTCAGGCCCGAAGTGTAAACGCCATTTTACACTGCGGGCGGATAATTCCTGGAATGGCGCAAAAAGCCATGCAAAAATCGCAGACTGTAAGATAGGGACTACACTTTTTAACTGCAAACACCGATAAATTGAATTTTTTCAATATTACATTCTGAATTTAATAATTAAATCAGCATCTTTAGCCACAGAGCGTGATGACTCGTTCATGCTGCTTTTATCGCCTTTGCCAGTGATGAAAACGACCAGAACAGGTGCTTTATGATGAAAATGAATAAATTAGCGACGCTTTTACTGACCTCGACTCTGACCCTTGCAGGTGGGGCCGCATGGGCTGCCGATTCTGCATCTGATGCTTCCTCCAATAACGGCCAGGCCAACTCCTCGGCAGCCGCGGATGCAACACAGAACCTTGCACCGAAAGGGGTTTATAACAGCAAAATTAACAACGGCAGCACAAATTCCGCTTCTGGTACACATCAGACTCATTCATCACAGCATATGAGCAAAGATGAAGTGCACAAAAACACGATGTGTAAGGACGGGCGTTGCCCGGACGTGAACAAAAAAGTCCAAACCGGTAATGGTACTAATAATGATGCCGATACCAAAACCGATGGCACCACCCAGTAAAAAGAGTGACGCCGTAATACGTGAGGAGAGCTTCGGCTCTCCTTATTTTTTTCTTCTCACCGGTTAAAAATCTGTAATGATGTAAGGCGTTCAGCCTGGTTAAAAGGAAGGAGCCATTTATGGCGCATTCACATACCCCCGCCGATGCCAACGCCCGACGTTTGTTGCTGGCATTTATAGTCACCGCCATTTTTATGTTGGTGGAGGTGGTCGGCGGGATTATTTCCGGCTCGCTGGCACTGCTGGCTGATGCCGGTCATATGCTTACCGATACCGCTGCCCTGCTCTTCGCATTATTAGCTGTCTGGTTTGCTCGTCAGCCGCCCAGCGCACATCGCACGTTTGGCTGGCTGCGGCTGACGACACTGGCCGCCTTTGTGAATGCGCTGGCGCTGGTATTGATTACCGTGTGGATTGTCTGGGAAGCACTTCAGCGCTTTTACCACCCGCAGCCGGTCGCCGGGTTAACCATGATGGTGATCGCCATTGCCGGTTTGCTGGCAAACATACTGGCGTTCTGGTTGCTGCATCGCGGTAACGAAGAGAAGAACCTCAATGTGCGAGCTGCGGCGTTGCATGTACTGGGTGACCTGCTCGGTTCCGTTGGGGCGATCGTCGCCGCGCTGGTGATTATGCTGACCGGATGGACACCAGTCGATCCAATACTATCCGTGCTGGTTTCCGCGCTGGTGTTGCGTAGCGCATGGCACTTATTGAAGGAAAGCGTCAATGAATTGTTGGAAGGCGCGCCATCGACATTCGACATTGGCACGCTGAAACGTCATTTGCGTCGCGCCATTCCGGAAGTACGCGACGTACACCATGTTCATGTCTGGTTGGTCGGTGAAAAACCATTAATGACGTTGCATGTACAGGTTATTCCGCCGCGGAATCACGATAAGTTACTCAGTGAGATCCAGCATTTCCTCACCCATCATTACCAGATTGAGCACTCCACCGTGCAGATGGAGTATCAGCTCTGTAACGGGCCAGACTGCACGCTGGGAGAATCACAGCCTGACCATCACCATCAGCACCATCATTAATGTGAAAACGCGTGAGAACCCCGCTCACGCGCGCTGTTCATCCACATCCGGCTGCCATTAAGCGCAATGAATGTCAGGATCAGATATTCAAGTGACATCGCCCACACGCCTTGTAACGCGAAAATCACCACGCTGATGACGTTGATGATCACCCAAAGCAACCAGTTTTCAACGTATTTGCGGGTCATCAGGATCATCGCCACAATCGACAACACCATCATAGAGGAATCCCAGAACGGGAAAGCATCGGGTTGCAGTTGTGGCATCGCTACATTCAGCCCCAGCGTTTGCATTACTGAAACGGCAATTGTCGTCAGAAACGCAAAGACAGGATCAATAAACGTGGTCATCAGGCCAATCGCAACCACGCACGCAGCCAGCCATGCCAGCGCTTTCGACAACGGCAGCCAGCGAATTTGCAGCTCAGCCTCGTTTTGCGATGTCTGGCGTGACCAGGCGTACCAGCCGTAAATATTGGCAGCAAAGAAAAAGAGCTGGAGTAACAGACTGGCGTAGAGCTGGATCTGGAAAAAGATAATGGCGAACAGCGTGACGTTTATCAGACCAAACGCGTAATTACTGATTTTCTCCAGGCTCGCCAGCCAGATACAAAGTAAGCCCGCCAGCGTGCCTGCGGCTTCAATCCATGAGAGATCGTACCCACCGGCACCCAGCGGTATGTGTACCAGGATGTTCTGTGTACTAAAAAAATCCATTCTTTCCTCAGAGCGTATTGTTACGCGTTAAAAAGTATTAAGGTCGTAGTGTAGCCGCAAAATCCAGCATGCGGTTCAGCGATACCAACGCACCTTCGCGTAGCGCCGCATCAACGTGGATCTCATGCTCAGCACCGGCATGTTCCAGCCCTTCTGCAATCGCCTTCAGGCCATTCATTGCCATCCATGGGCAGTGCGCACAACTACGGCAAGTCGCCCCTTCGCCCGCCGTCGGCGCTTCAAACAGCTCTTTTTCCGGTACGGCTTGCTGCATCTTATAAAAGATACCCCGGTCAGTGGCGACAATAAGCTGTTGGTGCGGCAGCGTTTTCGCCGCGGCAATCAATTGGCTGGTCGACCCCACGGCATCCGCCAGCTGTACGACCGATTGCGGCGATTCCGGATGCACCAGAATAGCAGCTTGCGGGTAGAGCGCTTTCATGCGCATCAGCGCCTGGGTTTTAAACTCATCGTGAACAATACAGGCACCCTGCCAGCACAGCACATCTGCACCGGTCTGTTTCTGCACGTAGCTTCCCAGATGTTTGTCCGGCGCCCAGATAATTTTCTCGCCGAGGCTATCGAGATGCTCAATCAACTCCACGGCAATACTGGATGTTACGACCCAGTCGGCGCGCGCTTTCACTGCTGCCGAGGTATTCGCGTAGACCACCACAGTACGGTCCGGGTGAGCGTCGCAGAAAGCGGTAAACTCCTCAATCGGGCAGCCCAGATCGAGCGAACATTCGGCATGCAGCGTTGGCATCAGAATGGTTTTTTCCGGGCTGAGAATTTTGGCGGTCTCGCCCATAAAACGAACGCCTGCAACCAGCAGCGTGGAGGCTGGATGTCTGGCGCCAAAGCGCGCCATCTCCAGCGAATCAGCTATACAGCCACCAGTCTCTTCCGCCAGTTGTTGGATCTCCGGATCGGTATAGTAGTGCGCAACCATCACCGCATCCCGCTCTTTCAGCAAGCGTTTGATTTTCTCGCGGTAAAATTGCTTGCCTTGCTGATCCAGCGGCAGAGGTTTTGGCGGAAAAGGATAGATTGCGGCTTCAGGGTCAAACATTACGCTCATCATGCTTACTCGTTTTTCTTGCTGAACTTAACAACCGGGTTAGCCACCGGGGAAGCGGGTAACACGTAGAGATGTTTTATATACTAAACAAGATAGCCGATTGCGTAAAAAATGTCGTGAGGAATTTTTAAGGAATGGCAGATGCCCCTCCGGCCGCTGCCAGCCTGCTGGCGCTACGCTTAGCAGGCCTACAAATGGATATTACGGGATTTAAGGATGGCAGATAGAAAAAAAGCGCCGCCAGCGCCATTTTTATATTGGTGGGTCGTGCAGGATTCGAACCTGCGACCAATTGATTAAAAGTCAACTGCTCTACCAACTGAGCTAACGACCCCTTTCGGGAATGCTCTTCGAAGTAATCACCCACTTTAAAAGTGGTGGGTCGTGCAGGATTCGAACCTGCGACCAATTGATTAAAAGTCAACTGCTCTACCAACTGAGCTAACGACCCATAAGGGTAGTGACTTCGAAGATAATTTAACCAGAAACCACATTACGTAGTGGCGTGTGCAGGATGATTTGGCTTTTGCCTCGCCCTGTGGCGCCGCTGCTGCCGCAACGTCATCCTTCACGTTTAACACCATAGATTGATGTTAAATTGGTGGGTCGTGCAGGATTCGAACCTGCGACCAATTGATTAAAAGTCAACTGCTCTACCAACTGAGCTAACGACCCAAGTGGTGGGTGATGACGGGATCGAACCGCCGACCCCCTCCTTGTAAGGGAGGTGCTCTCCCAGCTGAGCTAATCACCCGATACTACATGCTGGATACTGCAAAAAATGATGGGTCATGCGAGATGAATTGGCTTTGCCTCGCCCTGTTGGGTCGTTGCTACGCAACCTTATCCTTCACGCTTAACATCTCCACCCCGATGTTAAATTGGTGGGTCGTGCAGGATTCGAACCTGCGACCAATTGATTAAAAGTCAACTGCTCTACCAACTGAGCTAACGACCCACTTTTATGTTGCTTCTGGTTTAAGAGATATCCCGTGGCAACGGCGGCATATATTACTGATTTAAGAATTCAGCGCAACAACAATTTCAACCAGAATGACTTAACTGCTTATGATTCATGCGACAAGACCAGAAAAAACACGATTTCTGGTCATGCGCTATGCATTACATAGAACCAAGGCGTTTTTGCGCTTGTTTCGCGCCGTCGGTACCAGGATATTTACTGACTACCTGCTGGTAAACCGCTTTTGCTTTAGCACTGTCACCTTTGTCCTGCATAATCACGCCGACCTTGAACATGGCATCAGGCGCTTTAGGCGACTTCGGGTAATTCTTCACCACAGAGGCAAAGTAATAAGCAGCGTCGTCTTTTTTACCCTTGTTGTAATTCAACTGACCAAGCCAGTAGGTGGCATTCGGTATGTAGGTTGAATCTGGGTACTTTTTGACAAAATTCTGGAAAGCAGCGATCGCGTCATCCAGGCGGGATTTGTCCTGTACCAGCGCAATCGCCGCATTGTAATCCGTATTCGCGTCGCCGCTTTGAACTGGCGCACCAGACGTTGCCGCACCGTTATTTGCACCCGTATCCGCTGCTGGCGCTTGCGCCGACGCACCGCTCTGATCGCCGGAAGCTTGCTGCGTCTGTCCCGCTGTGCCACTGCTCAGATTGCCTATCTGCTGCAAAATTTGCTGTTGGCGTTCAACCACCTGATTGAGCTGATACTGATTTTCCTGGATTTGTCCACGAAGGGTATCAATATCGGCCTGATTATCGGAAAGTTGTTGCTGGAGTTGAGTCAAAAGCTGGCTATGAGCATTAGAAATACGCTCGAGTTGAGTGACACGGTCTTCGACCGAGCCTGAGCCGACACTACTGATTGGCGCCTGCGCATTAGCGGCCCATGGGGCCGCTATGCCAACCAGTAACGACAGACTCAACAAATGATGTCTGAAGTTACTGCTCATGCAATTCTCTTAGTAAACCAGTACGGCACGACGGTTTTTAGCGTAAGCCGCTTCGTCATGACCCAGTACTGCAGGTTTTTCTTTACCGTAAGAAACGATGGAGATCTGGTCTGCGGAAACGCCTTTACCCTGCAGGTACATTTTAACGGCGTTAGCACGACGTTCGCCCAGGGAGATGTTGTATTCCGGAGTACCACGTTCGTCCGCGTGACCTTCTACGGTGACTTTATAGGACGGGTTGCTACGCAGGAAGTTAGCGTGAGCATCCAGCATCGCAGCAAAGTCAGAACGGATGTCATATTTGTCCAGATCGAAGTAAACAATGTTGTTCTGCTGCAGCTGTTGCATTTGCAGACGCGCTTGTTCTTCGGAAGACATGTTGCCATTACCGTTCATGCCAGTGCCAGCACCCATCATGCCTTCGCCGCTCTGGTCGCTGGTGTTGTTCTTGTGAGAAGAACATGCAGCAATTGCCATAACAGGCAGAGCCAGCATCAGGCCTTTCAGCACTTTGTTCAGTTGCATTTCTTTGATTCCTTTATAAATATTTATTTATTATCACAGATACGGAGACCAGGCAGGGAATTTAACCTGACCATCAGTCGCCGGAAGACGCGCTTTGAAACGCCCATCAGTAGAAACCAGATTCAGCACGGATCCCATCCCCTGAGAAGAGCTGTAGATTACCATCGTGCCGTTAGGTGCCAGACTTGGCGTTTCATCCAGGAACGTTGACGTCAGAACCTGTACGCCACCCGCTGCCAGATCTTGTTTAGCGATGTGCTGCTGACCACCGTCAGAGCTTACCATCACCATAAATTTGCCGTCGCTGCTCACGTCAGCATCCTGGTTTTGTGAACCCTGCCAGGAGATACGCTGCGCTGCGCCACCATTGATACCTATTTTATACACCTGAGGACGGCCTGCCTGGTCAGACGTAAACGCCAGCGTCTGGCTGTCTGGGAACCAGGTCGGTTCGGTGTTGTTGCTGCGGCCATCGGTAACCTGGCGAATCTGGCCGGAACCGATATCCATGACATAAATGTTCAGGCTACCGGTTTTAGACAGCGCAAACGCCAGTTTAGAACCGTCCGGAGAGAAGGCTGGCGCACCGTTGTGGCGCGGGAACGAAGCAACCTGGCGGATGCTTGCATTCGCCAGCGTCTGGATAACCAGAGCAGAACGACCGCTTTCAAACGTTACGTAAGCCAGTTTGGACCCGTCCGGAGACCATGCCGGAGACATTAGCGGCTGCGGCGATTTGTGCACCAGGAACTGATTGTAACCGTCGTAGTCTGAAACGCGCAGCTCATACGGGAACTGACTGTTCGCCGTCTGCACTACGTAAGCAATACGAGTACGGAACGCGCCTTTAATACCGGTCAGCTTTTCGAATACTTCATCACTGGCGGCATGAGCGGCATAACGCAGCCACTGTTTGTTCACTTTAAAGGAGTTTTGCGCCAGCACGGTACCCGGCGCGCCGCCGGTGTCCACCAGCTGATAAGCAACGTTGTAGCTGCCGTCAGGATTCGGGGTTACCTTACCAACAACCACCGCATCGATGCCCAACGCAGACCATGCTGCCGGCTGAACTTCCTGTGCGCTGCCAGGCTGCTGCGGCAGGCGGGAACGATCGAGGGGATTGAATTTGCCGCTGTTGCGCAGATCCGCAGCAACGATACCGCCGGCATCTTCAGGCGCGGCACCAGGGCCTGCCCACTGGAAAGGTACAACACCAATCGGGCGTGCCGAGTCCACCCCTTGGGTGATCTCGATACGTACTTCTGCGTGCAGCACTGCTGCCCACAGCATCAGAAAACCAAATACAACACGTAATGCCTGCTTCATCATATCTCCCTTATCCGGGCGGAAAACCCGCGATAATTTAGCAGAATTTTAACAAACTCATTGTGGTTTAAAGACCAGCGGCGCATTTTTGAACACCTCATACACAGCCTGACTTGGCGGCTTCGGAATTTTCGCCTGTTTTGCCGCTGCAAGAGCAGCCTGACAAAGCGCCGGGTCGCCACCTTCCGACTGAATATCTAACAGCATACCATCTGGCGCCAGTTTGATACGTAATGTACAGGTTTTCCCCGCATAGGAGGAGGCATCATAAAAGCGGCTTTCAATCGCCGATTTAATCTGCCCTGCATAGTTACTGATGTCAGCACCAGATGCGCCGTTGTTCTTAGTGTTACCAGAACCGGCTGCGGCTGCATTACTACCTTTCGCCCCACCACCTGTTTTCGGCGCATTCTTACCAGAGCTTAAATCGCCAAACAGATCGTCAACGCCAGCGGCAGCAGCGGCTTTTTCAGCGGCAGCTTTCTTAGCTGCGGCCGCTTTTTCGGCTGCCGCTTTCTTATCGGCGGCGGCCTTCTCTGCTGCGGCAGCTTTCTTCTCTTCTGCAGCTTTTTCAGCGGCAGCGGCTTTCGCAGCAGCAGCCTTCTCAGCTGCAGCGGCTTTTTCAGCTGCAGCGGCTTTTTCAGCTGCAGCTGCTTTTTCAGCTGCCGCTTTTTCTGCGGCAGCTTGTTTAGCCGCTTCGGCCTGTGCTTTCTTCTCAGCGTCTGCCTGTGCTTTCTTCGCGGCTTCGGCTTCGGCTTTTTTCTTCGCATCGGCGGCAGCTTTTGCGGCTTCAGCTTCCGCTTTTTTCTGTGCGTCGGCAGCGGCTTTTGCGGCCTCAGCTTCCGCTTTCTTCTGCGCATCAGCGGCGGCTTTCTTCGCGGCTTCTGCCGCTTCTTTTGCCTGAGCTGCCGCTTTAGCTTTTGCATCGGCAGCGGCTTTCGCAGCGGCTTCTTCAGCTTGCTTCTGTTGCTGCTGTGCTTTTTTCGCCGCCTCTTCCGCTTGCTTCTGCTGTTCGGCCTGTTCGCGCGCGGCTTCCTGCGCCTGCAAACGTTCCTGCTCCAGTTGTTTCAAACGCTCTTGCTCGGCAGCCTGCTTTTCACGCAGCTCTTCTGCCTGTTGTTGCGCCTGTTTTTCGCGCTGCTCTTTGGCTCGTTGCGCGCTGGCTTGCTGTTGCTGTTGGCGATTGTAATTGTCCACCACAGCACCGGAATCGACCATCACCGCATCGATCGCCGAGCCACCGCCGCCGCCTGCAGACGCATCAATATGCTCGTCGAACGAACTCCAAATCAGCAGCGCTACCAGAATTACGTGCAGCACTGCCGAGATGATTATCGCTCGCTTAAGCTTGTCGTTTTGTACGGTTGCCTTTGACACTCTCGGTTCCCAAAAACTGTCCGCCTGTCAGGCGAGTGATCAGATAGGCTGCGTCATCAAGCCAACCGATTTCACACCCGCGCTATGTAACAGGTTCAGCGCTTTAATGATTTCATCGTACGGCACGTCTTTCGCTCCGCCGATTAAGAACACGGTTTTCGGATTGGATTGCAGGCGACGCTGCGCCTCGGCAATCACCTGCTCTGGCGGTAGCTGATCCATACGATCTTTTTCCACTACCACGCTGTACTGTCCGACACCGGAAACCTCAATAATGACCGGAGGATCGTCATTGGTACTGACGGTCTGCGATTGCGTCGCATCCGGCAGATCGACCTCTACGCTCTGCGTGATGATCGGCGCTGTTGCCATAAAAATCAGCAGCAGCACCAGCAACACGTCCAGCAACGGTACAATGTTGATTTCAGATTTGAGGCCACGACTGCCCCGCCCACGCGATCTGGCCATGGATTACTCCTTGTTGCTGTCGCTGCTGGCGAATGCCTGGCGATGCAGAATAGCCGTGAACTCTTCCATAAAGTTGTCGTAATTCTGTTCCAGTTTGTTCACGCGCTGGTTCAGGCGGTTATACGCCATCACCGCCGGGATTGCGGCAAACAGACCGATTGCGGTAGCGATCAGCGCTTCCGCGATCCCCGGCGCAACCATTTGCAGTGTGGCCTGCTTCACCGCGCCCAGCGCGATAAAGGCGTG
This sequence comes from Pseudomonadota bacterium, assembly GCA_018261615.1. Taxonomy (GTDB): domain Bacteria; phylum Pseudomonadota; class Gammaproteobacteria; order Enterobacterales; family Enterobacteriaceae; genus Kosakonia. The sequence continues at coordinate 23,649 of JAGTSE010000007.1, forward strand.
CATGATCCCCCACACCGTACCGAACAGCCCGATATATGGGCTGATAGAAGCCACGGTGCCAAGGAAAGGAATGTGGTTTTCCAGATTTTCCAGCTCGCGGTTCATCGAAATACGCATCGCCCTTGATGCCCCTTCGACAATCGCTTCTGGCGCGTGACTGTTTGCGCGATGCAGACGGGCAAACTCTTTGAACCCGCTATAGAAGATTTGTTCCGAACCGCTCAGATTATCGCGGCGCCCCTGGCTTTCCTGATACAAACGCGACAGTTCAATGCCGGACCAGAACTTGTCTTCGAATGCCTCCGCTTCGCGCCCAGCTGTGTTGAGGATGCGCGTTCTCTGGATGATGATTGCCCAGGATGCGATTGAAAAACCAATCAAAATCAACATGATAAGTTTGACCAGAAGGCTTGCCTTCAGGAACAAATCAAGGATGTTCATGTCAGTCACTGCTTAAACTCCGCGACAATAGACTTGGGAAGCGCACGAGGCTTCATTAAGAGTGGATCAACACAGACAATCAGTACCTCAGCTTCATTCAGCACTTTGTTCTCTGCGTTGACAATCCGCTGCGTGTAAACCATGGCGGTACCACGCATTGACGTAATTTCCGTTTGGACTTCGAGCATGTCGTCGAGTCTGGCGGGTGCAAAATACTCCAGCGCCATTTTGCGTACCACGAACGCGACACGCTCAGCCAGCAGAACTTGTTGGCTAAAGTGATGATGGCGCAGCATCTCTGTACGAGCTCGTTCATAAAAAGCCACGTAGCTGGCGTGGTAAACCACACCACCGGCGTCGGTATCTTCGTAATAGACACGAACCGGCCATCGAAACAGCGTTGTATTCACTTTACATCCCGGTAATGCAATTAGGTTGTGTCCTGTCATTGCCCGCGGATGGCGCTGACAGACATTTCTACATAGAACAAGGCACGAACAGCGAGATTTAGTGGTTCCAAATAAGCCACGAGTAACGCAGTGCTGTGTAAAAAAGTCCTCAGCCCTTCGGGACACATACTATCAGGACGTTCTCTGCGTTGTCGCACTTGGCCATAGTACCACTATGTCCCGCGTACTCCGCCTTGATAACGTCCTGATGGTTCAGCGTCGCCACTGCGCACAATCACAGGACGCAACCTCAAGTTAGAGCTTTTAAACTTCGCTACTATACGCGCGGGAAAGGTGCTTTGGAATGGGTTCAGGTAAACGGATGGTAAAAATTTATGGGCTTTTGCAAGCCCATGAGGATAACGGATATTTCTTATTCAAAAGAAGAAAAAAATAAGACCAGCCAGCAGAACGACATCCGCGATAAGTGGGCAGAAAAACCCCTGCCAGTGAATAGCCTGCGGACGGAAACCGACGCCGTGGATAACCCCGGAACAAACCGCCCACATCAGCAGCAATCCGTGCCAGATCTCCAGCTCACTGGTTTTCGCAGCGAAACGGGACGGATCCCAGAAAATGCAGCCAGCCAGCAAGAGCGCCATTATCAAGGAAAGGGCCCTTAACGGGCCCTTATCCATTACCGCATACAATTTTGCGATAACTTTTTCCATTACTGTTCTTCTTGTCCGGCTTTCGACGCTTCAACATGTTCCAGTGCCAGGGCGGTAATCACTCCAAAAGCACAGGCAAGAAGCGTTCCTAAAATCCATGCGAAATACCACATATTCAGCTCCTTACTTAGTACATAGAGTGGGTATTGCTTTCAATATGTTCTTTGGTGATACGGCCGAACATTTTCCAGTAACACCAGATGGTGTAAAGCAGAACGATTGGCACAAATACCAGAGCAACATAGGTCATCAGATTCAACGTCAGTTGAGTCGATGTCGCATCCCACATGGTCAGGCTGGCTTTCAGCATGGTACTTGACGGCATGATGAACGGGAACATCGCGATACCGGCGGTCAGAATAATGCAGGCCAGGGTCAGCGAAGAGAATACAAATGCCCAGGCAGCTTTATCCAGACGCGCGGTCAGTACGGTCAGCAGCGGCAGTACTACACCCAGCGCCGGGATCACCCACAACACAGGCATGTTATTAAAGTTAGTCAGCCAGGCGCCAGCCTGTACCGCAACTTCTTTAAGCAGCGGGTTAGACGGGGCGTGATGATCCATCACCGAAGTCACCACATAGCCATCAATACCGTAAACCACCCACACACCGGCCAGCGCGAAACAGACCAGCGTCACCAGTGCGGCGATCTGCACGGTAGCGCGAACACGCAGATGTAGTTCGCCCACGGTACGCATTTGCAGATATGTCGCGCCTTGCGTCAGGATCATTGCCACGCTAACCACACCCGCCAGCAGACCGAACGGATTCAGCAACTGGAAGAAGTTACCGGTGTAGAACAGGCGCATATCGTTGTCGAGGTGGAATGGCACGCCCTGCAGCAGATTGCCAAACGCCACACCAATCACCAGCGGCGGTACGAAGCTACCGATGAAAATGCCCCAATCCCACATCCCGCGCCAGCGATTGTCTTCAATTTTCGAGCGGTAGTCGAAACCAATCGGACGGAAGAAGAGAGAAGACAGCACGAGAATCATCGCAACATAGAAGCCGGAGAACGCAGCAGCGTAAACCATCGGCCAGGCGGCGAACAACGCGCCACCGGCGGTGATCAGCCAAACCTGGTTGCCGTCCCAGTGCGGTGCAATGGAGTTAATCATCACGCGTCGCTCAGTATCGCTACGACCCAGCACGCGAGTCAGCATGCCAACACCCATGTCGAAGCCATCTGTGACAGCAAAACCAATCAGCAGAATGCCAACCAGCAGCCACCAGATAAAACGTAATACTTCATAATCGATCATTTGACGACTCCTGTCTTAGCGTGCCGGCTGAGAAGCCACACTGGACTGCTCATAGTGATAGCGACCTGTTTTCAGGCTGCTCGGCCCAAGGCGAGCAAATTTGAACATCAGGAACACTTCCGCCACCATAAACAGCGTATAAAGGCCGCAAATCAGAATCATGGAGAACAGCACATCGCCAACGGTTAATGACGAGTTAGCCAATGCGGTAGGCAACACTTCACCAATCGACCACGGTTGACGTCCGTACTCGGCAACAAACCAGCCGGATTCAACGGCGATCCACGGCAGTGGAATACCATACAACGCCGCACGCAACAGCCATTTCTTCTCGCCAATACGGTTACGAATCACCGTCCAGAAGGACGCAGCGATAATCAGCAGCATCAAAACACCGCACGCCACCATGATACGGAACGCGAAGTACAGCGGCGCAACGCGCGGAATAGAGTCTTTCGTCGCCTGCTGGATTTGCGCGTCAGTCGCATCGGTCACATTCGGCGTATAGCGCTTAAGTAACAGGCCATAACCAAGGTCTTTCTTGACGCTGTTGAACTGATCGCGAATGGACTGATCGGCAGAACCTGCACGGAGTTGCTCCAGCAACTGGTACGCTTTCATACCGTTACGGATACGCTCTTCATGCTGCACCATCAGCTCTTTCAGGCCGATAACCGGGGTATTCAACGAACGAGTCGCGATAATGCCCAGCGCGTAAGGGATCTGGATAGCAAATTTGTTCTCTTGCTTATCCTGATCCGGCACGCCAAACAGGGTAAATGCCGCCGGAGCCGGTTGCGTTTCCCATTCGGCTTCAATGGCAGCCAGTTTGGTTTTCTGCACGTCGCCCATTTCGTAACCGGATTCATCACCCAGCACAATAACAGACAGAACAGCGGCCATGCCAAAGCTGGCAGCGATAGCAAAGGAACGTTTAGCAAAAGCGATGTCGCGCCCACGCAGCAAATAATAAGAGCTGATACCGAGAATAAAGATAGCGCCGCAGGTATAACCGGAAGCCACGGTGTGAACGAATTTAACCTGAGCAACCGGGTTCAGCACCAGTTGGGCAAAGCTCACCATCTCCATGCGCATGGTTTCGAAGTTGAAATCAGACGCGACGGGGTTTTGCATCCAGCCGTTAGCCACAAGGATCCACAATGCCGACAAGTTAGAACCCAGCGCGACTAACCAGGTGACTGCCATATGCTGCACTTTGCCGAGACGATCCCAACCGAAGAAGAACAAACCAACAAATGTGGATTCGAGGAAGAAGGCCATCAATCCTTCGATTGCCAGCGGCGCACCGAAGATATCCCCAACGTAGTGGGAATAGTATGACCAGTTAGTCCCGAACTGAAACTCCATCGTCAGGCCTGTTGCCACGCCCAGAGCAAAGTTGATACCAAACAACTTGCCCCAGAACTTGGTCATATCTTTATAAATCTGTTTGCCGGAGAGGACATAGACCGTTTCCATAATTGCCAGCAGGAACGCCATACCGAGCGTCAGTGGCACAAACAGAAAGTGGTACATCGCAGTCAAGGCAAACTGTAAGCGTGACAGTTCGACTATATCTAACATTCTGACTCCTTGCTCATCGCATGAAGACTCCGAGAGTAAACCCCGTTAGCGCGGGTTCACACGCATGCCCCAATAGAAATTTGTTGCACTATTTTTATTCACTACCACATAACTTGTAGTAATGAATGAAAAAAGTTACAACCAGGTTAATAAAATTTCGAATTGATCGCGAGCATATTAACTCGGAAAACCCTTACGATAAATAGGTTTTTATTGAGTTAATTTTACATTTTTCGACACCGATCAATTTATGCCCATCTTACCGATTTTCAGCCAATTTGATCTGCGACAATTTAACGATTTTCATAATCTTTTCCAAGCATTTAGACATTGATTTAAATCATTTTTTATTCTTTGTTGTTAACTTTGTAGCCGATGTGCAATTGCAGTAAAAACATTGTTAACAGCATGTTCTTTTTAACGTAATCAATGGTTATCAATCGGTGGGTAAAGATAAATAATGGCGAGTATATTTAACGTTTATCATCCGCAGAAAAAAACGGATCATCCGTGACAGATAAAGCGTTTTAGAAATTAGACTTATTGCACATCTTCTTTATTTTACAAATATTTCACCATTGCAATTATCATACTTAACACCGCTCCGTGATTATTCTTTTTATTCTCACACACACGAAAACCATTTTATTTTAGTGGTTATTATTCAGCGGCATCCAGCGCCGTGTTGAGCAACGTTGGTGCGCAAAATCAGGCTCTGGTTCGTGCCATGCAGCGCCTGCCCACCAAGTCGTTATTCCCTGTGGTGGTGGCGCTGCGCCAGAGCGGCGAAGCCATACCCCCAATGCTGCCGCAAGCGGCTGACGGGCACCGTCTTACCGCTACAAATACTGAAGTACGTAAATTACAACCATAAAAAAGGCCGCTACAGGAGCGGCCAACCATGTCAAGACAAGTTTTTGCTCCCCTCAGGGAGGAGCAATGATTTTATTTAATGATAGATTTCAGGGCTTCGCCGATATCAGCGAGGCTACGCACAGTTTTCACCCCGGCAGCTTCCAGCGCAGCGAATTTCTCGTCCGCTGTACCTTTACCGCCCGCGATGATGGCGCCCGCATGGCCCATGCGTTTGCCTTTCGGTGCAGTTACACCCGCGATGTAGCCGACGACCGGTTTGGTCACATGTTCTTTGATGTAAGCAGCAGCTTCTTCTTCTGCGCTACCGCCGATCTCACCGATCATGACGATCGCTTCGGTCTGCGGATCTTCCTGGAACAGTTTTAGGATGTCGATGAAGTTAGAGCCCGGGATCGGGTCGCCGCCGATACCGACGCAGGTAGACTGACCAAAGCCGTAATCGGTGGTCTGTTTAACCGCTTCATAGGTCAGCGTACCGGACCGCGACACAATACCGATTTTGCCCGGCTTGTGAATATGGCCAGGCATGATGCCGATTTTGCACTCGCCTGGGGTGATTACACCAGGGCAGTTTGGGCCAATCATGCGCACGCCAGCTTCGTCCAGCTTCACTTTAACCGTCAGCATATCCAGCGTCGGAATACCTTCAGTAATGGTGATGATCAGTTTGATGCCTGCGTCGACTGCTTCCAGAATCGAGTCTTTGCAGAACGGCGCCGGAACGTAAATCACGCTGGCTGTCGCGCCAGTGGCTTCCACCGCTTCACGTACGGTATTAAATACAGGCAGACCCAGATGCGTGGTGCCGCCTTTGCCTGGCGTTACACCGCCAACCATCTTCGTACCGTAGGCAATCGCCTGCTCGGAGTGGAAAGTCCCCTGGCTACCGGTGAAACCCTGACAGATAACTTTGGTGTTCTTATCAATCAAAACAGACATTATTTCCCCTCCACTGCGGCAACAACTTGCTGTGCTGCATCCGTCAGACTTTTCGCTGCGATAATGTTAAGACCGCTGTCCGCCAGACGTTTGGCACCCAGCTCGGCGTTGTTACCTTCCAGACGGACAACGACAGGAACGTTAACACCCACCTCTTCTACCGCACCGATGATGCCGTCGGCGATCAAATCGCAACGCACGATACCGCCGAAAATATTCACCAGCACCGCTTTCACGTTCTCATCGGAGAGGATAATTTTAAACGCTTCAGTAACACGTTCTTTGGTCGCACCGCCACCTACATCGAGGAAGTTCGCCGGTTCGCCGCCGTGCAGCTTAACGATGTCCATGGTGCCCATCGCCAGGCCAGCACCGTTAACCATGCAGCCGATGTTACCATCCAGCGCAACATAGTTCAGTTCCCAATGCGCAGCTTGCGCTTCACGCGGGTCTTCCTGCGACTGGTCGCGCATTTCGCGCAGTTCCGGCTGACGGAACAGTGCGTTGCCATCAGCGCCCAGTTTGCCGTCGAGGCAGATCAGGTCGCCCTGTTTGGTGATGACCAGCGGGTTGATTTCGATCAGCGCCAGATCGCGCTCAAGAAAAATGGTCGCCAGCCCCATAAAAATTTTGGTGAACTGCTGAACCTGTTTGCCTTCCAGACCGAGTTTGAACGCCAGTTCGCGTCCCTGGTACGGCATCGGGCCAGTCAGTGGATCAAGGGTGGTTTTGTGGATCAGGTGCGGCGTCTCTTCTGCCACTTTTTCGATTTCCACGCCGCCTTCCGTCGACGCCATGAACACCACACGGCGTGAGCTGCGGTCAACAACCGCGCCCAAATAGAGCTCTTTGCCAATATCCGTTGCCGCTTCCACCAGGATCTGGTTAACCGGCTGACCGTTGGCGTCTGTTTGGTAAGTTACCAGGCGTTTACCCAGCCAGTGTTCCGCGAAAGCGCGAATATCTTCTTTGCTGTTAACGACTTTTACGCCGCCCGCTTTACCACGGCCGCCCGCGTGGACCTGGCATTTAACCACCCACGGACCGGTGCCGATTTTAGATGCGGCTTCTTCTGCTTCACGTGGGGTGGCACAGGCGTAACCAACCGGAGTCGGCAGACCTGACCGGGCAAAAAGCTGTTTCGCCTGATACTCGTGTAAGTTCATGTGTTCTATCCATCCTTCATTTAATTTGTCATGCCGGAAGCACCATGGCTTACCGGCCTGCAAAGCAGGTGTTTGTTATAGACCCGGCAGCCTGCGCCGCCGGGCAAAGGACACTACACATCCAGCAACAGACGCGTCGGATCTTCCAGCATTTCTTTAATTGCGACCAGGAAGCCCACAGACTCGCGTCCGTCGATCAGGCGGTGGTCGTAGGAGAGCGCCAGGTACATCATCGGCAGGATTTCAACTTTGCCATCGACCGCCATTGGGCGATCTTTAATGGCGTGCATGCCAAGGATCGCACTCTGTGGCGGGTTGATGATCGGCGTGGACATCAGCGAACCGAATACCCCGCCGTTAGTGATGGTAAAGTTACCACCGGTCAGATCCTCAACGGTCAGCTTGCCGTCACGGCCTTTTACCGCCAGTTCTTTAATTTTCTTCTCGATGTCGGCCATGCCCAGCGTATCCACATCACGCAGTACCGGCGTAACCAGACCACGCGGCGTGGAAACCGCCATGCTGACATCGAAATAGTTATGGTAAACCACGTCTTCGCCATCAATAGAGGCGTTCACTTCCGGATAGCGTTTCAGCGCTTCAACGACCGCTTTCACATAGAACGACATAAAGCCCAAACGAATACCGTGGCGTTTTTCAAACGCATCACCGTACTGCTTACGCAGATCCATGATTGGCTTCATGTTGACTTCGTTGAAAGTCGTCAGCATGGCAGTTGAATTTTTCGCTTCCAGCAGACGCTCAGCCACGCGTTTGCGCAGGCGGGTCATCGGCACGCGTTTTTCTGAACGACCAGCCAGTTGCGGCGCCGGGCTGCTTGTCGGCTGAGCGGCCGGTTTGCTCTCGTCTTTGGCCGGGGCTTTCGCCAGGTGCTTATCCACATCTTCACGGGTGATGCGGCCGCCAACGCCGGTACCTTTAATTGCACTAGCGTCAAGGCTGTGTTCAGCCAGCAGACGGCGGATCGCCGGGCTGAGCGCGTCGTTATTTTGCTCTTCCAGCGACGCCTGCTGGCGCTGAGCTGGCGTTGATTCTTTCGCTTCAGATTTGGCGCTGCTCTCTTTACCCGAGCTATTGCCCTCTTTCAGGCGGCCAAGGATCTGACGGGAAGTGACTGTCGTACCTTCGTCCTCCAGCACCGCGTCCAGAACACCGTCCGCTGAAGCCGGTACTTCCAGTACCACTTTGTCCGTTTCGATTTCTACCAATACTTCATCTCGTCGGACGCTATCGCCTGGTTTTTTGTGCCAGGTCGCGACGGTCGCATCAGCAACAGACTCAGGCAGATCGGGAACAAGAATATCTACGCTACTCATTATTTATCCTTTATTGAATCGACGTTCAGCGCGTCATTCACCAGATCTTGCTGTTGCTTCTGGTGAACGGACAGATATCCCACCGCCGGGGAGGCGGAGGCCGGGCGTCCTGCATAGCGCAGAGCGGCCCCGAAAGGTATCACATCACGGAAATGATGCTGGCTGCAGTACCATGCGCCCTGGTTAAGCGGCTCTTCCTGGCACCAGACAAAATCATGTACGTGCGCATAAGGTTTCAACGCGTCCTGCACCGACTGATGCGGGAACGGGTACAACTGCTCAATACGGACTATGGCGACATCCTTCTGGTCATTTTTACGACGCTGTTCAAGCAGGTCGTAATAAACCTTACCAGAACAAAGGATAACGCGTTTCACGGCTTGCGGATCCAAATCATCCACTTCACCAATCGCCGGCATAAAGGTGCCATTCGCCAGTTCATCCAGCGTGGAGACCGCCTGCGGATGACGCAGCAGCGACTTCGGTGACATCACCACCAGCGGACGACGCATACCGCGCAGCGCCTGACGACGCAGCATATGGTAAACCTGCGCCGGGGTGGACGGGACGCAAACCTGCATGTTTTGCTCAGCACACAGTTGCAGATAACGCTCCAGACGAGCAGAGGAGTGCTCCGGACCCTGACCTTCATAGCCATGCGGCAACAGCATTACCAGCCCGCACATACGGCCCCACTTCTGTTCGCCGGAACTGATGAACTGGTCAATAACCACCTGCGCGCCGTTAGCGAAGTCGCCGAACTGCGCTTCCCAGATTGTCAGCGTGCGCGGCTCAGCGGTGGCATAGCCATATTCAAAAGCCAGCACTGCTTCTTCAGAGAGCACGGAGTCCCACACACGGAACGGGCCCTGGCCATTATGCACATGACTCAGCGGTGTATAGGTTGAGCCATTGGCCTGGTTATGGATCACGGCATGGCGATGGAAGAAAGTACCTCGCCCCGAGTCTTCACCGGAGAGGCGCACCGGAATGCCCTCATCAACCAGCGTGGCGTAAGCCAGCGTTTCAGCGCCGCCCCAGTCGAACAATTTCTCGCCATTCGCCATTAACTGGCGATCGCCATAGATTTTCGCCACACGGGATTGCATCTCGATGGCTTCCGGCACCGTGCTGATGCGCTTCGCCAACTCTTGCAGGCGTTTCATCTCTACTTTGTTCGGGTAGCTCTCATCCCACTCGTGGTTGAGGTACGGCGACCAGGTAAAGGAGTGCATATTCATTGGACGCCATTCAGCGACCACACACTCGCCCGCATCCAGCGCGTCGCGGTACAGGTTAACCATCTCAGTGGCATCTTCCAACATGATGGTTTTGTCCTGCTCCAGACGATCGGCGTAGATTTTACGCGGCGTCGGGTGTTTTTTGATTTTCTGATACATCAACGGCTGGGTTGCGCTCGGCTCGTCGGCTTCGTTATGGCCGTGACGGCGGTAGCACACCAGATCGATAAACACATCGCGTTTGAAGGTGTTACGGAAGTCCAGAGCCAGACGGGTAACGAAAGCAACCGCTTCCGGATCGTCGGCGTTGACGTGGAAAATCGGCGCCTGCACCATCTTACCGATATCGGTACAGTACGGCGTAGAACGGGCATCCAGCGGGTTCGAGGTGGTGAAACCGACCTGGTTGTTGATCACCACGCGCACCGTGCCGCCCACTTCATAACCGCGCGCTTTGGACATGTTCAGGGTTTCCTGTACCACGCCCTGACCCGCTACCGCCGCGTCACCGTGAATGGTGATCGGCAGCACTTTATTGCTGCTCGGCTCAGAGAGACGATCAAGACGCGCGCGTACGGAACCAATAACCACCGGGCTGACGATTTCCAGGTGCGACGGGTTAAACGCCAGCGCCAGGTGCACCAGGCCGCCTTCGGTCTCAACATCAGACGAAAATCCCATATGGTATTTCACGTCGCCGGTGCCGAGGTGTTCTTTATGTTTACCGGCAAACTCGTCGAACAGATCCTGCGGCTGTTTGCCCAGCACGTTGACCAGTACGTTCAGACGACCGCGGTGCGCCATGCCCAGCACCACTTCGCGGGTGCCGCTTTTGCCTGCATGGCGAATCATCTCCTTCAGCAGTGGTATCAGTGCATCGCCGCCTTCTAGCGAAAAGCGTTTCGCGCCCGGGAACTTCGCCCCGAGATAACGCTCCAGACCTTCAGCCGCCGTCAGTTCGCTTAAGAAGCGTTTTTTCTCTTCGCTGCTGAAGCTTGATTTTCCAACTGCTGACTCAATCCGCTGCTGGATCCAGCGCTTCTCTTCGGTGCTGGTAATGTGCATGTATTCCGCGCCGATCGAACCGCAATAGGTCTCTTTCAGCGCTTTGATCAATTCGCCCAGCGGCAGGGTATCTTTCCCGATCGCAAAGGAACCTACGTTATAGCTGTTCTGGTAATCTGCTTCGCTCAGATCGTGGAATGTCGGATCCAGATCGGCAACGTGTTCTTGCTGCCACAGTCCCAACGGATCGAGATTCGCCTGCTGGTGACCACGGAAGCGGTAGGCGTTTATCAACTGCAGGACTTTGACCTGCTTAACGTTGGTGTCAGGGTCGGAAATAGAGGAAGAGTAACGTGAGGCATCTTTCGCCAGTTGACGGAAATAATCACGCGTTTTGGAGTGGAACTGATCCGGTTTGACTCCGGTGCCCGGTAACTGCTGGAACATAGATCGCCAGTTAGCATCTACCGAGTCAGGATCGGTTAAGAAGTCTTCATAGAGCTGTTCTATCCAGCTCTGGTTCGACCCAGAGAGGTAAGAAGAGTCCAGCCAGGCTTTCAAAGCGCTGTTCTGCATCGTGATCCCTTAAGCATTGTTATGCTTACTTCGCCGTGGATAACTACGACGTACACTGAGTAGCGCACGTCCCAGGGTTCACTTGCGGGCTCTTGGCGGCCCGCGAAGGAACCTTTAAAAACTGCCCTAATCTTCGCTGTCCGGGCTGCGACTGTGTTGGCTGCCTTCACTTACCCTGGTCACATAGTTCACTATGCTCCCAGGGATGCGCTCAGTTGCCGCCTTGTCTCGCTCCAGACATCTCGATTATGTCTTTGTGGCGGTTTTTAGAGGTTTCCTGATTTTGTATCAACAAACATCACTAATACTGTAGGCCGGATAGGCGCAGCGCTATCCGGCACGGGTTAATTACGCACTTCTTTGCAACAACATCGACTTAATATGGCCGATGGCGCGCGTCGGGTTCAGCCCTTTCGGACATACACTGACGCAGTTCATGATGCTGTGGCAGCGGAATACGCTGAAAGCATCGCTCAACCCTTCCAGACGGCTATCAGTTTCGGTATCGCGGCTGTCGATCAGGAAGCGATACGCCGCCAGCAAGCCAGCCGGGCCGATAAACTTATCCGGATTCCACCAGAATGACGGGCAGGACGTAGAACAGCAGGCGCAAAGAATACATTCGTACAGACCGTCGAGCTTTTCACGCTGCTCCGGTGCCTGTAAATGTTCTCTGGCCGGTGGATTTTGCCCATTATTCAATAAGTAAGGTTTAATCTTCTCATATTGGGCATAGAATTGTCCCATGTCCACCACCAAATCGCGAATAACCGGCAGTCCTGGCAACGGGCGGATAACGATTTTCTGTTTGCCATTGCCAAGCGCGGAAATCGGGGTGATACAGGCAAGACCATTCTTACCGTTCATGTTCAGGCCATCGGAACCACATACACCTTCACGGCAGGAGCGGCGGAACGACAGTGTAGAGTCCTTTTCTTTCAGCTGGATTAACGCATCCAGCAACATCATGTCACGCCCTTCTTCCGCTTCCAGCGTGTAATCCTGCATACGCGGCGCGTCGTCCACATCCGGGTTATAGCGATAAATCGAGAATTCGAGTTTCATCATCCTGTCTCCGCATTAATAAGTACGAATCTTCGGCGGGAACGCCGGACGCAGTTTCGGTTCCATGTTGACGCTACGGCGCGTCATGGATTCCGTTTCTGGCAGATACAGGCTGTGGCACAACCAGTTCTCATCGTCACGATCCGGATAGTCGAAGCGGCTGTGTGCGCCACGGCTTTCGGTACGGAAGTTTGCGGAAACAGCCGTTGCGTAAGCGGTTTCCATCAGGTTATCCAGCTCCAGGCACTCAACGCGCTGGGTATTGAACTCGCTCGACGTATCATCCAGACGGGCCTCTTTCAGACGCTCGCGGATCACTTTCAGTTGTTCAAGACCTTTCGCCATCGCATCACCTTCGCGGAACACCGAGAAGTTATGCTGCATACACTCTTGCAGCGCTTTGCGGATGGTGACCGGATCTTCGCCGCTGCGGTTGTTGTTCCAGCGGTTGAGGCGGGTGAGCGCGCCTTCGATATCCGATTCGCTGGCATCGCGCAGCGCGCCCTGCTCGGCAATAGACTCTTGTAAATGCAGACCTGCCGCACGGCCAAAGACCACTAAGTCGAGCAGTGAGTTGCCGCCCAGGCGGTTGGCGCCGTGAACCGATACGCAGGCGATTTCGCCCACCGCAAATAGCCCCGGGATCACGACATCTTCGCCTTTCTCATTCACCGTCAGCGCCTGACCGGTCACTTTGGTCGGAATACCGCCCATCATATAGTGGCAGGTCGGGATCACCGGGATTGGCTCTTTCACCGGATCCACATGCGCAAAGGTGCGTGACAGCTCCAGGATCCCCGGCAGGCGCGATTCGAGCACTTCCTTACCCAGATGATCGAGTTTCAGTTTGGCGTGCGGTCCCCACAGACCATCGCAGCCGCGGCCTTCACGGATTTCGATCATGATGGAACGTGCCACCACATCACGACCCGCCAGGTCTTTGGCGTTTGGCGCATAACGCTCCATAAAGCGCTCGCCATGTTTGTTCAGCAGATAGCCGCCTTCGCCACGGCAGCCTTCTGTCACCAGTACCCCTGCCCCGGCGATACCGGTCGGATGGAACTGCCACATCTCCATATCCTGCACCGGAACACCCGCACGCAGCGCCATACCAACGCCGTCGCCGGTATTAATGTGCGCATTGGTGGTAGACTGGTAAATACGGCCTGCGCCGCCAGTTGCCAGCACAGTTGCGCGGGCTTTGAAGTAGACGACTTCACCGGTTTCAATACACAGTGCGGTACAACCTACGACAGCGCCATCCTGGTTTTTCACCAGATCCAGCGCGTACCACTCGGAAAAAATGGTGGTGTGGTTTTTCAGGTTCTGCTGATAAAGGGTATGCAACAGCGCATGGCCGGTACGGTCCGCTGCCGCTGCGGTACGCGCCGCCTGCTCGCCGCCGAAGTTCTTCGACTGGCCGCCAAACGGACGCTGATAGATACGACCATCATCAAGACGGGAGAACGGCAGGCCCATATGCTCCAGCTCAAGAATCGCTTCCGGGCCGGTTTTACACATATATTCAATCGCGTCCTGGTCACCGATATAATCGGAACCTTTTACCGTGTCATACATGTGCCATTCCCAGTTATCTTCATGGGTATTGCCCAGTGCGACGGTGATGCCGCCCTGGGCAGACACAGTGTGGGAACGGGTCGGGAAAACTTTGGAGAGCAGTGCACAGGTTTGCCCACTCTGGGAAATTTGCAGCGCCGCGCGCATACCTGCGCCGCCCGCGCCAATGACAACAGCATCAAATTCTCTGACTGGCAATTTCATTACACACCCCACACCACAACGAATCCATAAATCACGTAAGCCGCCAGTGCCACAACAATAATCAGTTGCAGAATCAGACGTACAGCCAGCGGTTTAACGTAGTCGGTCAACACTTGCCACATGCCAATCCAGGCATGGATCAGAATGGAAAACAGAGCCAGCAGAGTGAAGACTTTGGTAAAGGCGGAGGAGAAGAAACCGGTCCAGACCCCCCAGGTCAGCTCGCCATGCAGGGCGAAAAAACCCACCATATAGATGATGTATAACGTCAGGACGATAGCGGTAGCACGGACAAGAATAAAATCATGTACGCCGTTGCGTCCTAATGCGGAGGCGTTGCTTACCATACGAGAACTCCTGCGAGAATTGAAAGCACGACAGTTGCCACAAAAGAAAGATTAGCGGAACGTTTTCCTGCTTCGAAGGTTTCTTCCAGCCAGCCAAAATCCATCAGCATGTGACGAATCCCGCCAACAGCATGATACGCCAGCGCGGTGAGGATGCCCCACAGGATGAATTTAACGAAGAAGCTGTTGATGATGGCAGAGGCAGCCAGGAAGCCATCTTCAGATGACAGCGACAGGCCCAATAACCACAGCAGAATACCGACAGCCACAAACGTAATGATGCCGGAGACGCGGTGAAGAATGGAAGCTATAGCCGTAACAGGAAACCGAATTGTTGTCAGATCCAGATTGACAGGTCTTTGTTTTTTCGCATTTTTTATCATGAATAACGCCCACATGCTATTCTTCTAGTTTCCTTCCTCCGGTCTGCGTGCGGGTCAGACAGCGTCCTTTTCTATAACTGCTCGTCATGCAAAAAATTAGCTTCCAGAAGCTAAACGACAGGTTACAACGCTGGATGGCTCGGGATGGCAGGGTATTCCGGAGACCTGGCGGCAGTATAGGTCGTTCACAAAATCATTACAATTAACCTACATATAGTTTGTCGGGTTTTATGCAGAACAGTGACACTCATCACGATAACAACATTATTTTAAAATTTAATCATCTGATTTGACAAAACTTAAACATTATTGTTACAAACTACGCCTAATAAGGCATATAATTCGCAAAAGTTATGGGGTCTTGCTTTCACCTGAGAATAAGTTATGTAACAGTGTGATGGTATTGACCGATGTAATCAGGACAGTTATTAGTGATATACAGGTTTGATAAATTCGGACTGCAGAGACGCTGATTTGCTGTTTTTTCACTGTATTTTCAATGTGTACTGGCACGCGCCATTGCTCTGTACCCTGTTTCTCCCTCTCCACAGAGCTACGAGCTAATAACAAACTGGTAACGTTGACGGGCAGTTGAAAGCAAATCCGGTAACTGGCAGTCTTAATCAATAAGGCGCTAAGGAGACCGTAAATGGCTGATAAAAAAGCAAACATCACCTACAATGGTGACGCTGCTATTGAACTGGATGTGCTAAAAGGCACGCTCGGTCAAGATGTTATTGATATCCGTAGTCTCGGTTCAAAAGGGGTTTTTACTTTTGATCCTGGTTTTACCTCTACCGCATCGTGCGAATCAAAAATCACTTTTATCGACGGTGACGAAGGTATTTTGTTACACCGTGGTTTCCCGATTGATCAACTGGCGACCGAATCCAACTACCTGGAAGTGAGCTACATCCTGCTATACGGCGAAAAACCGACGCAGGAGCAGTTTGAAGAGTTCAAACTAACGGTCACCCGCCACACCATGATTCATGAGCAGATCACTCGTCTGTTCAACGGTTTCCGTCGCGACTCACATCCGATGGCGGTACTTTGTGGCGTGACCGGCGCGCTGGCGGCGTTCTACCACGATTCGCTGGATGTGAACAATCAGCGCCACCGTGAAATCGCGGCGTTCCGCCTGCTGTCCAAAATGCCGACCGTGGCGGCAATGTGTTACAAATACTCCATCGGTCAGCCGTTTATTTATCCGCGCAACAATCTCTCCTACGCTGGCAACTTCCTGCATATGATGTTTGCTACTCCGTGTGAACCGTATGAAGTGAATCCTGTGCTGGAACGCGCCATGGATCGTATTCTGATCCTGCATGCCGATCACGAGCAAAACGCCTCCACCTCTACTGTGCGTACCGCGGGTTCTTCCGGTGCAAACCCGTTTGCCTGCATCGCGGCCGGCATCGCCTCTCTGTGGGGACCGGCGCACGGCGGCGCCAACGAAGCGGCGCTGAGAATGCTGGAAGAGATCAGCTCAGTGAAACATATTCCGGAATTCCTGCGTCGCGCCAAAGACAAGAACGATTCGTTCCGTCTGATGGGCTTCGGTCACCGTGTCTACAAGAACTACGACCCACGCGCTACTGTGATGCGTGAAACCTGCCACGAAGTGCTGCATGAGCTGGGTACGAAAGACGATCTGCTGGAAGTGGCGATGGAGCTGGAGCACATTGCGCTCAACGACCCGTACTTTATCGAACGCAAACTCTACCCGAACGTCGACTTCTACTCCGGTATTATCCTGAAAGCGATGGGAATTCCGGCGTCCATGTTTACCGTTATCTTTGCAATGGCACGTACCGTGGGCTGGATTGCGCACTGGAGCGAAATGCACGACGACGGCATCAAGATTGCCCGTCCGCGTCAGCTTTACACTGGCTACGCCAAACGCGAATTTTCCTCCGATCTGAAAAAAGATTAAGGGGCAATCCGCATGAAGAAACGCGCCTGTGGGCGCGTTTCAGATTACGGAAAAGAGTCTGGCATACTTTACGGGCAGGCATAGCAGTGATCTCATTGAAAAAGTTGCACAAATCAGAAGATCACAAAACGCCATGCCTGTCTTTTTTTCTGGGAATCCCTCAGCCTGTAAAGACGCTACGTCTTATTCCAAATAAATAATCTGAAAAACATACAGCCATGTATTATAATTGTTAATAAAATGTTTTTTATTTTGCTGTACACCTCTACCAAACAAAATATTCCACTGCAAAATTTTAATTTATTTTTATTTTGCACTATGTCGATATTTCACCTTTTGTTGATTTTAACTCATAGATTCCTTTTCCTTCGGCAAGTACCTTCAGGTTTTTTCTTTATAGATTACAGAAAGTTACGTGATGCATCGTTCATTTTACATGATCGATACTCACGATTGATTGACCATATTATGATTCGTAATAGCTATTGGTTTTTAATTATTGATCGTCATTGACGATCAATTTCATTTATGGATAATTGTATGGAGTTAATTTTTAATGATGGAAAGCAAAGAGTTGCCAAATTAATTTAAAGCCATCATCCGGTATTGTCCGGATGATGGCAGGTCAAGATCACTCAGCAAGTTAATACGTGAGTGAGGTCATTAAATTAAGCAGGGAAGATATTTTTCAAAGTATCCCATTTCTACGGATTTAGTTGAGGGTAGGACTTTCATGAACAGGATGTTTGCTGGTATTTCTTCTGTTTTTTTTGGTGGAGCGTTATGCTTATTGTCATTTAGCGCAACAGCTGCCACTTCAGGTGCATTTAGTATAGATTTAGGCAGAGCTTCCCCAATATCAGTCAATAATACATTAGTTGGTTCCATGGATGGTAGCATATCAGGCGGGGGCTCCGGATCTGAGCCTGAGTGGATTTCATTTAAGACAGGTCTGAGGTTCAGACTCCCAGGTTCGATATCGCTTGGCGGTGTAATTAATGGAACAATAACATCTACAAACATTATAAAGGGCTCCATGCACACAGGTAATTTCTCTATAGATATGAGTACTCTTAATAATGGTTGGGGGCCGGGAACACTACTTAACTGGCCTGAACCAATTTGAATCGTTGAGAGATACCAATTCAATGATGTGATTACTCTGACTGGAAGCGTAACAGTAACGAACTCCAGTACCTCTCCTGTCTTTGTTGAAGGTAGGGATTTTAATTTCTGGGCTCATACTCATAATCGTTGGATAATACCAATATCAGGGACGGTTCCAGCTAAATCCATGTGTACCATTCAGATATCAAAATCAGTTTTAGAACTTGGTGACATAAGTTTTTCCCAGCTATCCTCAGCAACCACTCATTCCCGACTTAATGGAATGAGTGGTACAGTAAATGTTATATCACAATGCACTGGCGTGGAATCAGAAAAAATAAACCTAAAAACAACCGCACCAGTTACAGATGATAGCTGTGTGGAAGGTGATAATAAATCACTGAATTTTTGCGCGGAATCAGGTGGGCAAAAAATTGATATCAATGGGAGAGAGATAAATATTAGTGGTAGCGATTTATCAGTTGGTCATTCAACTGAAGTAACAATTTATGCCACAAAAGGGAAGACACCTAAACTTGGAAAGTCATCTTCAAATGTAATAATCGCGGTTTCTCCCGATTAACTTTTTTCCGTTACACATTTTATCAAACTTTGCGGCAATGCATTCATACTGCATGTTTTTGATTAAAAATGACACGGTAATGTGCGAACAACCAAAGAGCAGCCTCATATGACAGTAAGCAAGATCATAAAAGAGGTCTGACGGTCAGTGGAACGAAAACTCACAATGAGGGCTTCCTTGCTCCTGAGCCTACCCGCCATTAGTAGACACTCGACTAAATGAGCAACTCTCAACCAGAGGTTGGCGGTCAGTCTGTTAAAAGTCCTGACCTTACGGCCAGGACTTTGTCAGCATTGGCAGCCTGGGCACCCGTAAAACGGGCGTGATGAGAGCATGGTTTTTTCGATGATCCCACCGCAGCGCTCGCACATGTCCCCTGCACGGTAAAAGACCCGGAAGCGAAACCGCGCGCCGTGATGCTTGTTCTCATACACAGTGCCGCGCGTCTGCCAGGACAAACGCGGAATATCCAGCAACGCCTGCGCCAGCGCGTCAAGCTGGGTATCATCCAGTTCGGCGGCATTATGCTGCGGTGCCAATGCGCAGTGCCAGAGGATCTCTACGCGTAAAAGTTACCCAGCCCGGCGAGAAACGCCTGATCAAGCAGCAACCCGGCGAAGCGACGGTGGCGAAAACGCGGCGATAACAGACGTTCTTTCACCTGTTCCGCCGTGAGTGTCATGTTCAACACATCCGGCCCGAGCCGTTGTAAAAAGGGGTGCCTGGCCAGTTGTTCCGCCGTGAGCATGGCAATATCTGACGCACTGTAGAGCAAAATGGCTTTATCGGCCGTCTGTAATTTTACGCGCAGTACGCGGTTGGTTTGCGGTGTTTCGCCCGCATTCACCACACGCCAGACACCGTAAAGCTGGTTATGACTGTAGAGCGTCAACCCGCCAGAAAAGTGCGTCAACATCGCCTTGCCGCGTGTTTCAATCTGCTCAATGCGCTGTCCCACCAGCGCAGGGGCAAAATCGGTGAGCTGCGGCAGAGCAAACCAGACATCGGTCAGTGTTTTTCCCTGAACCGCCGCTTCAAGCATGTCTGCCGCCCGGCGGATTTCCGGTCCTTCTGGCATGTGAAATCCCTTGTGTTATCGCGCGGAAATGTTCACTCCACGCTGGGTAAAAGCAGCATGCAGGCGGCGGGCAAACAGTAACGCATGTTCACCGTCGCCGTGCAAACACACCGTTTGCGCCTGCACGGGAACATACTCGCCGTCAATACTTTTGACACGCCCTGCCAGCACCATCTCCAGCGTTTGCGCCAGCGCCACATTGTCATCGTCAATCAACGCACCTGGCTCGCTGCGTGACACCAGTCGACCATCGCTGCGATAACCGCGATCAGCAAACACTTCCTGGCGGGTGAGCAGCCCCCAGTTTTTTCCGGCGCGGATCAGTTCGCTGCCTGCCAGCCCGACCAGAATCAAATTCCTGTCAACATCGTGCACCGCTCCGGCGATAGCGTCAGCCAGTTGCGCATCATTTGCCGCCTGGTTGTATAACATGCCATGGGGCTTCACATGCTGTAATTTGCCACCTTCAGCATGCACCATCGCTGCCAGTGCGCCGATTTGGTACAGCATCTGGGCATACACTGTTTCTGGCGGCAGTTGCATCGCCGTACGACCGAAGTTTTCCCGATCGGGAAACGAGGGATGTGCGCCGATGGCGACCCCGTTACGCAGCGCTTCGCGCACGCATGTCAGCATCGTCCCGGCATCGCCCGCATGAAAACCGCAGGCGATATTGGCTGACGAAACCAGTTTCAACAACGCAGCATCATTGCCGCAACCTTCGCCAAGATCGGCGTTTAAATCAATCTTCATGCGTTAACCGCCATGTCAGTTGTTCAAGGTAACGCTGTTGATCCTGACGGGCATGCAGTGCTTCATCCAGTGAACACTGAACAAAATGCACCGATTGTCCAAGAGGAATTTGCGCCAGATGGTACATATCGGCCGCAATAATGCAGGCAATACGCGGGTATCCGCCGGTTGTCTGAGCATCATTCATCAGCACAATCGGCTGGCCGTTTGACGGCACCTGTATAACGCCAGGTAATAATCCGTGGGAGAGCAACTCGCGTGAGGTCGTCCGCAACAGTGGCTGCCCCTGTAAGCGGTATCCCATGCGGTTGCTCTGCGAGCTTATCTGCCACGGCAGACGCCAGAATGCTTCCTGCGAAGCCGGGTCGAATTCATGATACTCCGGCCCCGGCAATGCGCGAATGCGGTTGCCCCACAGCAGTTGTTTTACACCCTGCTGGGTACGAAACTGCCGCGTTGGTTCTGCCAGAGGCAGTGTATCGCCATCACGTAACAGTCGCCCTTCCAGCCCGCCAACCGCGGCTTTCAGATCGGTACTACCGGAACCTAACACCTTCGGCAGCGCAAAACCGCCCGCCACCGCCAGATAGCTACGCACGCCGTGCAGCGGGCGTTTCAGCACCAGCCGCTGTCCGGCTTTTGCCATAAAACGCCAGCCCGTCCACACGGGCTTACCGTCGAGCTTCGCTTCACAACCAGCACCAGTCAGGGCAAACCAGCAACGGCTTTCGAATACCACTTCGAACTGACCGAACGTGATCTCAAGCCCGGCCATATCAGGCGCATTGCCCACCAGCGCATTGCCAATTTGCAGCGCAGGCGCATCCAGCGCGCCGCAATAGCTGATTCCGGACTGGCGCAAACCGGTACGCTTCCCCCCCTGCAAGGTCGTGTAAATACCGGCGCGGATAATTTTCAACATACGCCCTCCTTACGAGGAATGAAGCGCAGCGTGTCACCAGGACGCAGCAACGAAGGCTCCGCTAAACGCGGGTTAAAGATCGCCAAATCGGTGCGTCCAATCAGGTTCCAGCCACCGGGCGTCTCCAGCGGATAGATGCCGGTCTGTGCGCCACCAATACCGACAGAACCAGCCGCTACGCAAACGCGCGGTTCAGCGCGTCGCGGCGTGGCCAGCGCTTCTGGCAGAGCACCCAGATAGGGAAAACCCGGCTGGAAGCCAATAAACCAGACCACGTAATCAACAGAAGCATGAAGCTCAACCACCTGTTTTTCACTCATCCGACAGTGTTCTGCCACCCGTCCGAGATCCGGCCCGGCATCGCCGCCGTACAGCACAGGGATCTCAATGGCGCGAGATTCCGCCTCCAGCGCCTCGCTCTCTTCCCACCAGCGCTGCAGGCGTTCAATGACATCCAGCGCCAGCGTGCCCGAATCGCGCAGCACAACCGTAATGTTATTCATCCCCGGAATAACTTCCGCCACCTCCGGCACCATGGACAACCGCTGCGTTAGCCGCCAGATCCGCTTTTGCGTCGCCAACTGTACAGGAGGCTCCAGCTCCAGCACCACGGCAGCTTCCCCTAATAAATAACAACGCGCTCGCTGCACTTGTTCGCTCCTCAGGCCGGGTTCGGAATATCCACAAATGTGACGTCAAGATCGGTATGCGTATTCAGCCAGTCGCTCAGGGCGCGAATGCCACCGCGTTCGGTAGCATGGTGCCCCGCCGCGTAGAAATGCAGCCCCTGCTCGCGCGCGGAGTGAATGGTCTGCTCCGACACCTCGCCGGTGATAAAGGCGTCAACGCCAAAACGAGCCGCTTTATCGATAAAGCCCTGTCCGCCTCCGGTACACCAGGCGACACGTTTCACAAGATCCGGCCCGGTATCGCCACACCAGAGCGGCTTACGACCCAGACGCTCTTCAATCCAGGAAGCCAGTTCCAACCCCGGCACCGGCACTGTTAATTCGCCCCACGGCAACAGATCTTCGATTTCTCCCTGCAGGGTAATACCGAGCAGCGCCGCCAGTTGCGCGTTATTACCCAGCTCTGGGTGCGCATCGAGCGGCAGATGCCAGCCATACAGGTTGATGTCGTTCGCCAGCAGCGTTTTCAGACGGTTACGCTTCATACCCAGAATGACCGGCGCTTCGTTTTTCCAGAAATAGCCATGATGGACGATTACCGCATCCGCCTGTTGACGTACCGCTTCATCCAGTAGCGCCTGGCTGGCGGTCACGCCGGTGACAATTTTTTGCACCGTTTCTCGCCCTTCAACCTGGAGGCCGTTCGGGCCGTAGTCACTGAATGCCGCACTGTTCAGTTTCTCGTTAATCAGTTTTTCCAGTTCGGTATTTTTCATCAATGCTCTCTTTACACTTTACGGGCGGCTTCATACGCCGCCAGGGTGGCGGCACGCGCCTGTTTATGGTCCACAATCGGACGAGGATAATCGAGACGTAGCCCTTGTTTATCCGCCCACGCCCAAGGCTGATGGAGATGCTTTTCCGGCACCGCTTGCAGTTCAGGTAACCAGTGACGAATAAACTCGCCTCTGGCGTCAAAGCGCTCCCCCTGTGTAGTAGGGTTGAAAATGCGGAAATAAGGTGCCGCGTCGGTCCCCGTTGAGGCAGCCCACTGCCAGCCGCCATTGTTTGCCGCCAGATCGCCATCGATCAACTGGGAAATAAAATAGCGCTCTCCGCAGCGCCAGTCGATGAGTAAGTCCTTGACCAGAAAGCTGGCTGCGATCATCCGCAGCCGATTATGCATCCAGCCGGTACTGTTCAACTGGCGCATTGCGGCATCAACAATCGGAAAGCCAGTTCTGCCCTTTTGCCAGGCCTCAAGCTGCTGTTGGTTTTCCTGCCACTGCACATTATCGGTCCAGGGGATAAAAGGTTTGTGCTTGCAAAGTGCCGGATGGAACATCATCAGATGACGGTAAAACTCTCGCCAGATCAGCTCATTGAGCCATACTGCGCCACTTCCGCCATCTAGTGCCTGCGGCTGCTCGGCCAGTAAACGGCGCAGACACTGGCGCGGCGACAGTGCACCAATCGCCAGCGCGGCGGAGAGGCGGCTGGTACCTTCAATCGCCGGGAAATCACGTTGCTGCTCATACTCTGCCGCCTGCTGTTGGCAAAAGTGGTGCAGCCGGGCAATCGCGCTTTTCTCATCGGCGGGGAAAAGTTGTTCATCAAACGGCTGCTGCGGATAGTTAAGTATGATCGGCTGAGCAATGGGCAGCGCCCCTTCCCGCGCATGCGGCGCGGCCACGCATTCGGGCAGTTTCTCTTTTAGCCGCCGTAAAAAAGCGTTTTTGAACGGCGTAAAGACTTTATACATCTCGTGATTGCCGGTCATCACGCTGCCCGGTGCCAGCATCACGCTGTCATCAAACCCCTGGCAGGATACATTCGGCAGCGCTTTTTCTACGGCCACATCACGCTGGCGTTCATTGAATTCATACTGAGAGTTATAAAAAAGATGGCTTACCTGCTCGCTGGCACAGATTTGGGCAATGGTCTGCACGCAGGCAGCAAAATCATCCACCTCGCGGTAGAGCAGCGGAATCCCCTTCTCCGCCAGCGACTGTTGCAGCGCATTAAGATAGGCGTTGAGCAACGCCGCCTGGCGCGGTGCCATGTGATGCTGCAACCATTGTGCTGGCGTAGCAATAAAAAGCGCGATAACACGGGCGTCGGGATAGTGACAAGCGGCCGCGAGCGCAAGGTTATCATGTACGCGCAAATCCGCGCGAAACCAGACCAAATGGGTGGTCATATCACTCCTTATATCCGTAACGAAAGAGCAGCGCAGCGGATCGTTAATCCACAGCGCCTGGCGGCATAGTGTAAATGTAGCAAAAAGGTTACCTCAAAAAAAAACCACCGCAAGGCGGTGGCTTAGAGGATTTACTGTGTGTAATCGATTAATAAAAGTCGCAGGCTACTTTGTCAGCCTGATCCATCCACACCGGTTTTTCACTGGTTTTCGCCCAGACGCGGTGCAGGTAGCTGTAAAAACGTGCGCGATCTTTCCAGAACAACATCACCGGTAATGCCAGAACGCCTGCCATAATGGCGAAAGCGCGGCGCATCAACACAACGTGTACCGGAAACGCTTTATATGTGTTCATAATCCTCTCCCCTTTGTCAGGCCGGCAATCATTACCGGAAAATGTTCCCGCCTTACAGAAAACCAGGGCGGTGCTGAAATCTGGTTAAAATAGTATCGCTTTATTTGTAATTTTACTACTCATCCGACCACTATTTTTCTGCCAATCCAGGATTTACTTATGCCAAAGCGGTAAATTAGTTACAAAATGGTTAAATAAATACTAACCATTAGTTAAATTGTGGTTTACCCGAGGTTTCTCCGCTTGCCTGGCCAATATTTTTGGCCATTTTTATATTTTTTTTACACCCCACCTGACGATTTTTGCGAAATCTTTGCGCCAAAAAAACTACTTTTAGAATACATCCTTAAATCACCCCGGAGGTGAATTGTGAATGCAGGCGTAATAATCGGCATCGTGCTGGTTTTCCTGTTATTGGGCTACCTGGTTTATGCCCTGATTAACGCGGAGGATTTCTGATGGCCGCTCAGGCATTTCTTCTGGTCGCCAGCTTTTTGCTGGTGCTGTTTATTCTTGCGCGTCCGTTGGGGTCGTTACTGGCAAAACTCATTGCCGGACAGGCGCTGCCCGGTACGGCGACAATCGAAAATATCCTCTGGCGTGGACTCGGTATTGATACTCGAGAAATGAACTGGCGGCACTATTTGTTCGCCATCCTGTGGCTAAATACGCTCGGTATTGTGCTGCTATTTGCCCTGCTTATGTTGCAGGGCATTTTGCCAATGAACCCGCAAAACCTGCCCGGCCTCTCATGGCATCTGGCGCTGAATGCGGCGGTCAGTTTTGTTACGAATACCAACTGGCAATCCTATTCAGGTGAAAGCACGTTGAGTTATTTCAGCCAGATGGTCGGGCTGACCGTGCAAAACTTTCTCTCCGCAGCGACGGGGATTGCAGTGATATTCGCGCTGATCCGCGCCTTTGCACGCCGCAGCATGGATACGCTCGGTAACGCGTGGGTGGATCTCACCCGCATTATTCTGTGGGTGCTACTGCCGATTTCGCTGATCCTCGCATTGTTCTTTATTCAGCAAGGCGTACTGCAAAACTTTTTGCCTTATCAATCTTACACCTCTCTGGAAGGCGTTCAGCACCTGATGCCGATGGGGCCAGTCGCCTCCCAGGAAGCGATCAAAATACTCGGCACCAACGGCGGGGGATTCTTCAACGCCAACTCCGCTCATCCGTTTGAAAACCCGACCGCATTGACCAACATCGTGCAGATGCTAATGATCTTCCTGATCCCGGCAGCGCTTTGCTTTGCTTTTGGCGATGCAGTGGCGGATCGTCGCCAGGGGCACATGCTGCTGTGGGCGATGTCGCTGATTTTCGTGGTCTGCGCCGGAGTGGTGATGTGGGCAGAGTTCCAGGGTAACCCGCACTTCCTGACACTCGGTGGCGACAGCGCCATCAATATGGAAGGCAAAGAGAGTCGTTTTGGCATTCTGGCGAGCAGCCTGTATGCGGTGGTCACAACTTCCGCCTCATGCGGCGCGGTGAATGCCATGCATGACTCCTTTACTGCGCTGGGCGGCATGATCCCGATGTGGCTGATGCAGATTGGCGAAGTGGTGTTCGGCGGCGTGGGCTCAGGTCTCTACGGCATGCTGCTGTTCGTGCTGCTGGCGGTGTTTATTGCCGGGTTGATGATTGGCCGTACGCCGGAGTTTATCGGTAAAAAAATCGATGTCCGCGAGATGAAAATGACCGCGCTGGCGATCCTCGTCACCCCGGCGCTGGTGCTGATTGGCGCCGCTCTGGCGATGATGACTGACGCCGGGCGTAGCGGCATGTTTAACCCCGGCATTCACGGCTTTAGTGAAGTGCTGTATGCCGTTTCGTCGGCGGCCAACAACAACGGCAGCGCCTTTGGCGGATTAAGCGCTAACACCCCGTTCTGGAACTGTCTGCTGGCGTTCTGCATGTTTTTCGGACGTTTCGGTGTGATTGTTCCGGTGATGGCGATTGCTGGTTCACTGGTCGGCAAGAAAATTCAGCCCGCCAGCACTGGCACCCTGCCAACGCACGGCGCGCTGTTTATCGGCCTGCTGATCGGCACGGTACTGCTGGTTGGCGCATTGACCTTTATTCCTGCCCTGGCGCTCGGCCCGGTGGCGGAATACCTCTTATTTTGAGACTGGCGGAGACGCATTTTATGAGTCGCAAACAACTGGCCCTGTTCGAACCGCACCTTGTTCGTCAGGCGCTGATGGATTCGGTGACCAAGTTAAGCCCGCAGGTACAGTGGCGTAACCCGGTGATGTTTATTGTCTGGATCGGCAGCCTGTTGACCACCGTTCTGACCGTGGCAATGGCAACAAACCACCTTGACGGCAGCGCGTGGTTTACCGGCGCAGTCAGCCTGTGGTTGTGGATTACGGTATTGTTCGCCAACTTTGCAGAGGCACTGGCGGAAGGTCGCAGCAAAGCGCAGGCCAATAGCCTGAAAGGAGTGAAAAAAACCTCTTTCGCCCGCAAATTACGCGCCCCGCAGCATGATGCGCAAATCGACCATATTCCAGCAGCATATCTGCGTAAAGGCGATGTGGTGCTGGTTGAGGCCGGTGACATTATTCCTTGTGATGGTGAAGTGATTGAAGGCGGTGCATCAGTGGATGAGAGCGCAATCACTGGTGAATCGGCACCGGTGATCCGTGAATCCGGCGGCGATTTCGCTTCGGTTACTGGCGGGACACGCATTCTTTCTGACTGGCTGGTGATCCAGTGCAGCGTTAACCCCGGCGAAACGTTCCTCGACCGCATGATTGCGATGGTGGAAGGTGCGCAGCGGCGTAAAACACCGAATGAGATCGCCCTGACCATTCTGCTGGTTGCCCTGACCCTTGTCTTCCTGCTGGCAACCGCCACCTTGTGGCCATTCTCGGTATATGGCGGCCAGGCGGTCAGCGTTACTGTATTGGTGGCCCTGCTGGTATGCCTGATCCCAACGACTATCGGCGGGCTGCTGTCTGCAATTGGCGTTGCCGGGATGAGCCGCATGCTGGGTGCGAATGTAATTGCCACCAGCGGTCGTGCGGTGGAAGCGGCAGGTGATATCGATGTGCTGCTGCTGGATAAAACCGGCACCATCACCTTAGGTAACCGCCAGGCATCCGATTTCCTGCCCGTGCAAGGCGTGGATGAAAAAACACTGGCCGATGCTGCACAACTCTCCTCGCTGGCGGATGAAACGCCAGAAGGCCGCAGTATTGTGATACTGGCCAAACGCCGTTTTAATCTGCGCGAGCGCGATGTGCAGAGCCTGCAAGCCACCTTTGTGCCCTTCACTGCGCAAACCCGCATGAGCGGCATCAACGTGCAGGATCGGATGATCCGTAAAGGTTCTGTGGATGCTATCCGTCGTCATATCGCCGCCAATGGCGGTCAATTCCCGGCCGATGTGGAAACGCTGGTTGAACGCGTTGCCCGTCAGGGCGCCACGCCGCTGCTCGTTGCCGAAGGAGCGAAAGTGCTGGGCGTTATCTCGCTGAAAGATATCGTCAAAGGCGGGATTAAAGAGCGTTTTGCCCAGTTGCGTAAAATGGGCATTAAAACGGTAATGATCACCGGGGATAACCGTTTAACTGCTGCGGCGATTGCCGCTGAAGCCGGTGTCGATGACTTCCTTGCGGAAGCGACGCCGGAAGCGAAACTGGCGTTGATCCGCCAGTATCAGGCGGAAGGTCGTCTGGTGGCGATGACTGGCGATGGCACTAACGATGCGCCAGCACTGGCACAGGCGGACGTTGCGGTAGCGATGAACTCCGGTACCCAGGCCGCGAAAGAAGCGGGCAACATGGTGGATCTCGACTCGAACCCCACCAAATTGATTGAAGTGGTACATATCGGTAAACAGATGTTGATGACTCGTGGTTCGCTAACCACCTTCAGTATCGCCAACGATGTGGCGAAATACTTCGCCATCATTCCGGCGGCATTTGCAGCAACCTATCCGCAACTGAATACGCTGAACGTGATGCATTTGCACTCCCCGGCGTCGGCAATTTTAAGCGCGGTGATCTTTAACGCGCTGGTGATTGTGTTTCTTATCCCGCTGGCGCTGAAAGGGGTGAGCTACAAGCCGCTTACCGCTTCCGCCATGCTGCGCCGCAACCTGTGGATCTACGGGCTGGGCGGGCTGGTGGTGCCGTTTATCGGTATCAAGGCGATCGACCTGATTTTGACCCTGTTTGGCCTGGTGTAAGAGGTATAAAAAAATGGCTTTATTACGTCCCGCATTTCTGCTTTTGATACTCTTCACCCTGATTACCGGCGGGATCTACCCGCTGGTAACCACCGTGCTCGGGCAGTGGTGGTTTAATACGCAAGCGAACGGCTCGCTGATCCGTGAGGGCGATACCGTGCGCGGTTCACGCTTGCTGGGTCAGGACTTTACCGCGCCGATTTATTTTCACGGTCGCCCTTCTGCCACTGCCGATACGCCTTATAATCCAATGGCGTCCGGCGGCAGCAACCTGGCAGGCAGCAACCCGGAGCTGGATAAAGAAGTGGCGGCGCGCGTGGCACAACTGCGCTCAGAGAACCCACAAGCTGATACGCATGTTCCGGTGGAATTGATTACCACCTCGGCGAGCGGCCTTGATGGTCAACTCTCTCCGGCCGCTACTGACTGGCAGATCCCACGCGTGGCGCAAGCCCGTCACTTACCAGTGACGGAAGTGGAAAAAATGGTGGCCGAACATACTACCACGCCGCTGGTCAACTTTATTGGCCAGCCGGTGGTCAATATTGTGGAACTCAATCTGGCGCTGGATGCGCTCAAGGATAAATAAAGCATGACTGAAGAGCCTTTGCGCCCTAATCCCGACCGCTTGCTGGAGCACGCCGCAACGGCGCACCGGGGGAAGTTGAAAGTCTTTTTCGGCGCCTGCGCTGGTGTGGGCAAAACCTTCGCTATGCTGCAAGAAGCGCAGCGTCTGCGGGCGCAAGGGCTTGATATTCTCGTTGGCGTGGTGGAGACCCACGGGCGCAAAGAGACCGCCGCGCTACTGGAAGGGCTGGCAACCCTGCCGCCGCACCGTATCGCCCATCGTGGGCGTCTTATTCAGGAGTTTTCGCTGGACGACGCCCTTGCGCGCCGTCCAGCGCTGATTTTAATGGACGAGCTGGCGCACAGTAACGCACATGGCTCGCGCCATCCAAAACGCTGGCAGGATGTAGAAGAACTGCTGGAAGCGGGTATCAATGTCTTTACAACCGTCAACGTCCAGCATCTGGAAAGCCTCAATGATGTGGTCAGCGGCGTGACCGGTATCCAAGTGCGTGAAACCGTGCCGGATCCTTTTTTCGACAACGCGGATGAGGTCGTACTGGTTGATTTGCCGCCGGACGATCTCCGCCAGCGCCTGCACGAAGGCAAAGTCTATATCGGCGGCCAGGCCGAGCGCGCCATTGAACACTTCTTCCGTAAAGGTAATCTGATTGCCCTACGCGAACTGGCGCTACGCCGCACTGCCGATCGCGTGGACGATCAGATGCGCGCCTGGCGCGATCGCCAGGGCGAAGAGAAAGTCTGGCATACACGTGATGCCATTCTACTCTGCGTCGGACATGGCGCGGGCAATGAGAAGCTGATCCGCACGGCGGCGCGGCTGGCGGCTAAACTTGGCAGCGTCTGGCATGCGGTGTATGTCGAAACACCATCGCTACATAAATTGCCGGAACCGCAACGGCGGGCGATTTTAAGCGCCCTGCACCTTGCGCAGGAACTGGGAGCCGAAACGGCAACGCTTTCCGATCCGGTGGAAGAGAAGGCGATTCTGCGTTACGCCCGCGAGCATAACCTCGGCAAAATTATTATTGGCCGACGCAATAAGCACCGCTGGTGGCGTCCAGAACCGTTTGCCGATAAGCTGGCGCGCCGCGCGCCGGATCTCGACCTGCTGATCATCGCGCTGGACGACGCTCCGCCAGCATTGCTCGCTCGCGCCGGGGATGCACGCCCGTTTATGGATCGCTGGCGGGTACAACTGAAAGGTTGTGCCGTCGCCCTCGCCCTTTGTGCGGCAATCACGCTGATCGCCGCACAGTGGCTGACCGCTTTTGATGCCGCTAACCTGGTGATGATCTACCTGCTCGGCGTAGTGCTGGTTGCGCTGTTTTATGGGCGTTGGCCATCCGCGTTCGCCACGGTGATTAACGTCATCAGCTTTGATCTCTTTTTTATCGCTCCGCGCGGCACGCTGGCCGTTTCCGATGTGCAATATCTGCTGACCTTTGGCGTGATGCTGACAGTCGGTTTGGTCATTGGCAATCTCACCGCCGGGGTGCGTTATCAGGCGCGCGTGGCGCGTTATCGCGAGCAGCGCACCCGCCATCTTTATGAGATGTCGAAAGCGCTGGCGGTCGGGCGCAATAACAAGGATATCGCCGTCACCAGCGAAACGTTTATTCAGTCTACCTTTGATGCCCGCAGCAAATTGTTGCTGCCGGACAGCCACGGGCAGTTGAAAGCGATGACGCAAACCCACGGCATGACGCCCTGGGATGACGCGATTGCCCGCTGGAGTTTTGATAAAGGTCAGCCTGCCGGAGCGGGAACCGACACTCTGCCCGGTGTGCCGTATCAAATTTTGCCACTAAAAAGCGATCATAAAACCCATGGGTTATTGATTGTGGAACCGGCCAATTTGCGCCAATTGATGATCCCGGAGCAGCAACGCCTGCTGGAAACCTTCACCCTGCTGGTTGCCAGTGCGCTTGAACGTCAGGCGTTAGCCACCAGCGAAGAACAGGCTCGCCTCGCCAGTGAGCGGGAAAGTATTCGTAACTCCTTGCTGGCTGCGCTCTCTCACGATCTGCGCACGCCGCTGACTGTGCTGTTTGGCCAGGCAGAGATCCTGACGCTCGATCTGGCAAGTGAAGGCTCCTCGCATGCGCCGCAGGCCAACGAGATCCGTCAGCATGTGCTGAATACCACGCGGCTGGTAAATAATCTGCTGGATATGGCGCGTATTCAGTCCGGTGGTTTTAATCTTAAAAAAGAGTGGCTAACGCTGGAAGAAGTGGTCGGCAGTGCGCTCAGAACTCTGGAACCCGGGCTTGGCGGTCGACATATCAAACTCGCCCTGCCCGACCCGTTAATGCTGGTACATGTTGATGGCCCATTATTTGAGCGGGTGCTGATCAATCTGCTGGAAAATGCGGTGAAATACGCAGGACAGCGGGCGGAGATCGGCATTACCGCTCATGACACACCGCAACAGTTGATGCTGGATGTGTGGGATAACGGGCCAGGTATCCCGGCAGGACAGGAGCAGGCCATTTTTGATAAGTTCGCGCGAGGAACTAAGGAATCAGCAATTCCTGGCGTCGGTCTTGGGCTGGCAATTTGCCAGGCGATTGTTGAAGTTCATGGCGGCACCATTAGTGCCCACAATCGCCCACAAGGGGGCGCGCTGTTTTGTGTTACACTTCCCCGTGAAACACCGCCGCAACTGGATGAATTACCTGAGGATCTGTGATCAACGTTCTGATTGTCGAAGATGAACAAGCTATTCGCCGATTTCTGCGTACCGCGCTGGAAGCTGAGGGGCTACGCGTCCATGAAGCGGAGACTTTACAGCGTGGCCTGATTGAAGCCGCCACCCGCAAACCCGATCTGGTGATCCTCGATTTGGGGCTGCCGGATGGCGATGGTCTGGACTTTATCCGCGATTTGCGCCAGTGGAGCCAGATGCCGGTGATTGTCCTTTCGGCGCGTGCTGAAGAGAGCGACAAAATTGCGGCTCTTGACGCCGGTGCCGACGATTACCTCAGCAAACCGTTTGGTATTGGCGAGTTGCAGGCCCGTCTGCGCGTTGCCCTGCGCCGTCATGCGACCACAACCCCCGGCGAACCGGTGGTGAACTTTGCCGATATTCGCGTCGATCTGGCTAACCGCCGTATCCAGCGCGGTGAGGAAGAGATTCATCTGACGCCAATTGAATTTCGCCTGCTGGCCGTGCTGCTGAATAATCACGGCAAAGTATTAACTCAGCGACAACTGCTAAGCCAGGTCTGGGGACCGAATGCCATCGAGCACAGTCACTACCTGCGCATCTATATGGGCCATCTGCGCCAGAAACTCGAAACCGATCCTGCCCGTCCTCGCCATTTACTTACTGAAACAGGGATTGGCTACCGGTTTATGCTTTGAGGGCGTATCCTGCTGTTTTTTAGGAGGGTAATGATGAGCGCCTGGCTAATTTATGCGTTGTTATCGGCGGTCACCGCTGCGCTGGTGGCTATTTTCGGCAAGATCGGTTTGCAACATCTCGACGCCAATACCGCCACGGCAATCCGTGCGGTGGTAATGGCCGTATTTCTGGTCGGTGTGGTCGTGGTGCAAGGCAAATTGTCGCTGGTCTCTACCGTACTGGCCGATAAAAAAGCGCTGCTGTTTGTGGTGCTGAGCGGCATAGCGGGCGCGCTGTCGTGGCTGTTCTATTTTATGGCGATCAAAAGCGGCAACGTGTCGCGGGTTGCTCCCATCGATAAGCTGAGCGTTGTGTTTGCCGTGATCCTGGCCGTGATCCTGTTTGGCGAGAAAGTCTCGCTGGTTGCGGCAGCGGGTGTGGCGTTAATTACGGCTGGTGCGCTGATGGTGGCGCTGGGGTGAGTTTGCAGCGGGATACTTACAGAGGCAGCAGCCGATCCGCAAAAAAATTAAGGCTCCCGAAAGAGCCTTTCTATTACTACGCATTTTTTTACGCGTTTTTCAGCACTTCGCTGACAATTTCTACCGCTTCTTTTTCAATCAGCTTCCGGTGTTCGTCACCGAGGAAACTTTCGCAGTAGATTTTGTAGGCGTCTTCAGTACCTGACGGACGCGCGGCGAACCAGCCGTTGTTGGTCATCACTTTCAGGCCGCCAATCGATGCGCCATTGCCCGGAGCGGCAGTCAGACGCGCAGTGATCGGGTCGCCTGCCAGCGTGCTGGCGCTCA
Organism: Pseudomonadota bacterium; assembly: GCA_018261615.1. GTDB lineage: Bacteria > Pseudomonadota > Gammaproteobacteria > Enterobacterales > Enterobacteriaceae > Kosakonia. Next base: position 57,288 of record JAGTSE010000007.1, read on the forward strand.
CCATTTCCGGAGAGAGCCTGGACAGCGCGGCTTTCTGTGCGGAGGAGGCCGAAGCCTGCAAACGGTTGTAGCTTGGCGCGCCGAAGCGTGCTGCCAGCTCATCGTAATGCTGCTGCGGGTTTTTCCCGGTCACGGCCGTGATCTCAGCCGCCAGCAGACACATGATGATGCCGTCTTTATCCGTTGACCATGGCGTACCGTCGAAACGCAGGAAGGACGCGCCCGCGCTCTCTTCACCGCCAAAGCCGAAGCTGCCGTCATGCAGACCATCAACAAACCATTTGAACCCTACCGGCACTTCCACCAGCTTACGGCCAAGGTCGTTAACCACGCGATCGATCATCGCAGAAGAGACCAGCGTTTTACCGACTGCAACATCTTTGCCCCACTGCGGACGGTGCTGGAACAGGTAGTTGATAGCAACCGCCAGGTAGTGGTTCGGGTTCATCAGCCCTGCCGGGGTAACGATACCGTGACGGTCATAGTCTGGATCGTTAGCAAACGCCAGATCGAACTTGTCGCGTAGCGCCAACAAACCCGCCATCGCACATTCGGAGGAGCAATCCATACGGATCGCACCATCTTTATCCAGATGCATAAAGCGAAAGGTCTGATCGACCTGATCGTTAACGATGCTCAGATCCAGCTTGTAGTACTCCGCGATGCGCTTCCAGTATTCAATACCGGAACCACCCAGCGGATCGACACCCAGTTTCAGGCCCGCTTTCTGGATTGCCGCCATATCGACGATATCCGCCAGCCCTTCAATAAATGGCTGCACCAGATCTTTTTCTGTCACATGACCGGAGGCCAGTGCTGCATCGATCGTAAGGCGTTTCACGCCTTTCAGGCCATCCGCCAACAGCGCATTAGCGCGGTCTTCCACCACTTTGGTAACATTGGTATCCGCCGGGCCACCGTTAGGCGGGTTGTACTTGATACCACCATCTTCCGGCGGGTTATGCGACGGAGTGATAACGATACCGTCCGCCTGCGCGCCACCGTTTTTGTTGTGTACCAAAATGGCATTTGAGATAGCAGGCGTCGGTGTGAAGCCGTTATTTTCCTGCACTATCACATCCACACCGTTTGCTGTCAGCACTTCCAGCACGGAGATAAACGCCGGTTCAGACAGCGCGTGAGTATCTTTACCCACATAGCACGGCCCGGTAATCCCATTTTTTGCACGCTCTTCGGCAATCGCCTGAGCGATTGCCAGAATGTGTGGCTCGTTGAAACTGTGACGATGTGCACTGCCACGGTGGCCGGAAGTGCCAAATTTCACTGCATGTTCTGAATTACCGACTTCAGGTTTCAACACATAGTACTGCGCAGTAAGCTGGGCGATGTTAATCAAATCGCCCTGTTGTGCAGGTTGACCCGCACGCGGGTGGTTAGCCATTGCCTGGTCCTTTCAATGCAAGGATTAAATTGTGCCGCAAACTTTTTCAATCAATTCCGCCGGGAACTGCATTGACTGCATGATATGCTCAATCATGCTGCATTTACGGCCCGTATTGGTGTTGGTGATGACCCAGTAAGGGGTGTTCGGCACCTGCTTCGGTTTGGTCTGGCTACCGTTCTGCAGCAGGGTTTGCTCATTGACGGCAAAGTATACTCTGGTGCGCCCGTGCAGTGATTCAGTGGATTCCGTAAAGCCTTTGTCGTCGAGTGAATAGAGGGTAGACAGCACCATCAGGAAACGATTGACGGCCTTTTTCTGCTCGGCATATTCATCAGAGAGGAGCAGTTCACGCACGGCGCGGACTTTATCTTTTGCGGTATTAGCCGGTTTGATGCTTTCGACAGTGACGACACTACGCGGCTCTTTTACCGGAGCAAGAGAAGCGGCTGACTGTGCCGGTGATACGGCGGAAAATTTCAACATGCGCCGTAAAATGTCGGATGCGCTCTCGCCGATATGTTTAGTGTGGCTGGCAATATAACTGTAGAGCTCATCATCAACTTCAATCGTTTTCATCTTAATCCAGTGCTATATCTAATCTGAATACAAGTGTTGGGATTATAAAGTGAAATCTCAACATCGGATAGCGTCAAACCAGGATGGCGGCAAAAGTAAGAGTAATTCTTAACCTTGCGGCCGGGCGGCAGAATGTTCACCATAATAACCTAACCCGCCAGAGTGAAAAAAAGAACTTTCCTATGAAATTGAATACGCGAGCGCAATCTGCACAACATCCGCACAATAATTCTCCAGTCGTCCTTGCTCACGGACTGTTTGGTAGCCTCGATAACCTCGGCGTACTGGCCCGCGAACTGGTGCCGGAGTACGACGTGGTGCAGGTTGATATGCGCAACCACGGTCTTTCCCCCCGTTCCAACGAGATGAACTATCCGGCAATGGCGCAGGATCTGCTGGACACGATGGATGCCCATCATATCGACAAAGCTATCTTTATCGGTCACTCAATGGGCGGCAAAGCCGTGATGGCGCTCTCTGCGCTGGCGCCGGAACGCGTAGAAAAGCTGGTGGCAATTGATATTGCACCGGTCGATTACCACATTCGCCGCCACGACGAGATATTTACCGCGATCAACGCAGTCACTGACGCTCAGATTACTACGCGCCAGCAAGCGGCTTCGCTAATGCGCGAGCATGTAAAAGAAGAAGGCGTGATCCAGTTTCTGCTGAAATCGTTTGTTGAGGGTGCGTGGCGTTTCAATGTGCCAGTGTTATGGGAGCAATATCCACATATTGTCGGCTGGGAAACCATTCCCGCGTGGCCTCATCCTGCACTGTTTGTCTGCGGCGGCAACTCCCCTTACGTTACAGAGCAGTACCGGAGCACTTTGCTTGACCAGTTCCCGCAGGCGCGTGCACATGTGATTGCTGGTGCCGGCCACTGGGTGCATGCGGAAAAACCTGAAGCGGTGATGCGGGCAATTAACCGTTATCTCGCTGAAAAGTCAAACTGATTAAAAAGACGGCGACCAGTCGCCAGAACGCGTCCGCCCGTTGGCGCGCCCGTTATGCTGATGTATGATGGCGCGCTATTCAGCCCGGGCGGCAGCCCGATTGCTTGTCTTTCCCGTAGTATGCTTAAACATGGCTAAAGAACAAACGGACCGTACAACCCTGGACCTGTTCGCGAATGAGCGTCGCCCGGGACGGCCGAAGACGAATCCGCTCTCGCGCGATGAACAGTTACGCATCAACAAACGCAATCAACTAAAACGCGATAAAGTTCGTGGGCTTAAACGCGTCGAGCTAAAACTGAACATTGAAGCCGTCGATGCGTTAAACCAACTTGCCGATGCGCGCGACATGAGCCGCAGCGAACTTATCGAAGAGATGCTGCTGGCACAACTGGACGCGTTGCGCGAAAAGTAATTACTCCGAATCACCTCTCTTATTTTTATGTTTTCATGTGTCATACAGTGCACTCCGCGGCGATAGCTGTTTTCGCGCCCTTCTCTGTTCTGCTATGATTGCCCTTATCTGTGGGCATAGCGCCACCATCATATTCATTAGGTTTCAAGAGGTTATTTTACTCATGGCAATTACAGGTATTTTCTTCGGCAGCGATACCGGCAACACCGAAAATATTGCGAAAATGATCCAGAGTCAGCTTGGTAAAGATGTTGCCGATGTGCATGACATTGCCAAGAGCAGCAAAGAAGATATCGAAGGATATGATATTCTGTTGCTCGGCATTCCGACCTGGTATTACGGCGAAGCGCAATGCGACTGGGATGATTTTTTCCCGACACTGGAAGATATTGATTTTAATGGTAAGTTAGTTGCACTGTTTGGCTGTGGCGATCAGGAAGACTATGCAGAATATTTCTGTGATGCGCTGGGTACGATCCGCGATATTATTGAGCCGCGCGGCGCGACCATTGTGGGCCACTGGCCGACAGCGGGCTATCATTTTGAAGCCTCTAAAGGCCTGGCGGATGATGACCATTTTGTTGGTCTGGCGATTGACGAAGATCGTCAGCCAGAACTGACCGCAGAACGTGTACAAAAATGGGTTAAGCAAGTGCGCGAAGAGCTGCATCTTGATGACATCATCAATGCCTGATTATGCCGCGTAATCTGCGGGTTACGTGGTATTAATAGGTAAAAGCAATGGGAATAATTGCTACAAATTTTTAACTTTTTTCTCCATCGCTGTACAATAACCCTTGCTAGAGTGGTGTCATGAAGCACAGGAGTTGCTGGTGACACCACGTTTTAAAAGCTTACTTTACTTGAGGACTTGCAGTTTTCATTTAGTCATGGCAGTTCTATAATGAGACGCATTACCCCAGGTGCATTCCTTCTAACTTCCATTGAGGAAGTGAATCGTATAGCAACAGGACAGATTCCGCATGACTGACAACAATATCGCATTAAAGAAGGCTGGCCTGAAAGTCACGCTTCCTCGGTTAAAAATACTGGAAGTGCTTCAGGAACCGGATAACCATCATGTCAGTGCGGAAGATTTATATAAACGGCTGATCGACATGGGCGAAGAGATCGGGCTGGCGACAGTATATCGTGTCCTGAACCAGTTTGATGACGCTGGCATCGTGACCCGTCATAACTTCGAAGGCGGGAAATCCGTTTTTGAACTGACTCAGCAGCATCACCACGATCACCTGATTTGCCTCGACTGCGGCAAAGTGATCGAATTCAGTGATGATTCCATCGAAGCGCGCCAGCGTGAAATCGCCGCCAAACACGGCATTCGCCTGACGAACCACAGCCTTTACCTGTACGGCCACTGTGCCGAGGGTGACTGCCGTGAAGATGAACACGCGCACGACGCGAAATAATCCCTTTTCATACTCAAGCCAACCTTCGGGTTGGTTTTTTTTTGCCCTACAGAAACAAAAATACCCGGCAGGTTTGCGCCGCCGGGCATTTTACTTCAGCAATAATTACGCTTTGACACTATCCACACGGCTGAAACGCTTGCCGTCCGGGCTGGCGGTACGGATCTGCACTTCCCCGCTCACCTGCGGACGCGCTTTCTCATCGTAGCGCAGCCAGTTTTTACCGCCATCCGTAGAATATTCAACGACCATTCCTGGGAAGCTGGTATTAGCTTCCAGCTTGCCGCTGACCACACGCGCACCCGGTACAGGCAGGCGGTAGTTGATTCCTGCTTTGTCCAGTTTTGCCAGTTCACGATGACCTAACAGATTTGCAAAGCGGGTCCAGTCTTTATCCAGCGCTTTAACATTGACCAGATGGGTTTTTCCACCGTTGTACTCGCGGCCGGCCTGATAATCCTGTTCCCAACCAGCGCGGTGCCAGGCTCGCTCTGCGACTGCAATCATACGTGGATAAATCATGTACTCCATCTGCTTGTCGGTACGTACCACTTCACTCCACAGCTGAGCAGAAAGACCATAGGCTCCCGGCCACGGTTTATCCGATTTCGCGTTGAATGGATTACCGTCACGATCCAGTGAGGTTTCAGCATTTTGCGGCATGTTGTCCGGCGCAAAGCTGAAGATCTTGCGCTCATCGCTAAAGCGCGTGCCCCAGTAGTAGCCACTTTCCGCCGGATTAACTTCGCTCGGGAAGTCGAGGTAAACATAGTCCGGGTTCGAGGCAATGACGCGGAACCCTTTGTTTGCCCAGTCATTTACCGAATCGAAACCGCCCCAGTAGAGCGTATCCCAGAAGTTGACATTGACGTGATCGGTAGCAAACTCGGCGGCATTTTTGGCGTCTTTCAGTCCATCCTGCCACGCCTGCATGGTGCCGATACCGTGCGCTTTCACCAGCTTGCTAACCTCAATTCCAAAGTAGCTGGAAAGATGATCAACATCGGCAACCTTACCCTTTTTGACCATGGTCTGGCAGACCTTAGATTTCGCCCACGGTTTGTCCTGCGTGCTCTGATCGATGATGCCTTTGCCCGCTTCCGGTTTTTTCTGGTCGGTATAACCCGCTCCCAGATAGATGTTTTTCGCTTCGTCACCGCCAAAATGCCAGGTGTTCAGCGGTGCGCCCGCTTCTTTGTGCATTTGCTGGATTTCGCCAATTACTTTATCGACGAAATTGCGCGATGAATCAAGGCAAGGGTTCAGATAGCCAGTGCGGTTGTAGAACTGTACCCCAGTGGTATTGGAGGTGTCTGTCGGATCCAGTAAACGGTACTGATTAGCCTCTTGCTCTTTCCCCTCTTTGTGCAGTCGCTCGTAGCGCGCTTCCATTGAGATCACTGCAGCACGGGCGTGTGCTGGCATATCAATTTCCGGGATCACTTCAATCTGTCGCGCTTTCGCGTACTTCAGTATGTCGATGTAATCGGTACGGCTGAAGTGGCCGCTGCCATTGTTGTTGCTGTCCGGGCCGGAACCAAGCTGTGGCAGCAGACACGTTTTCTCGCTCAGATCGTGGCAACGTTTACTGCCGATATTGGTCAGCTCAGGCAGACCAGGGATCTCAATGCGCCAGCCTTCGTCATCGGTAAGGTGAAAGTGGAATTTGTTCAGCTTATAAGCCGACATCTGATCCAGCAGGCGCAGTACAGCATCTTTGCTGTGGAAGTTACGTCCCACATCAAGCTGAATAGCGCGATAATCAAAGCGCGGTGCGTCTTTCGCTTCAATCTGTGCGATTTTCTGTTGGCCACTGGATGGGATCAACGACAGTAAAGATTGCAGGCCATAGAACACACCAGCCTGATCAAAACCAGTTATCACCGCTTCATTTGCCCCAATACGCAACTGGTAGGCACCAGATATGGCTTCATCATCCACAAAGTTCTTCGCTGCGATCTCTGTACGAATGGGATAACGGCCCTCTTTGACGCCCAGTAGCGCGAAGCGCGACTTCACCGCTTCCTGCGCATCCGCGCCTAGCGCAGAGAGATCGAGCTTCACGCCTTTGCTCAGATCCACATCCTGACCGGAGATTTTTACCTTCTGCGGCGTGGGGATAATCTGGCCGCGCAACGTGGCGAGGTTCAGTGCATTGACGTCGCTATTTTTCTCAAAGCGCGCTTCCGCAGTCATCAGGATGTTTTTATCATCCGGCGTACGTTTCCACTGACCGTCGAGCGGCGTAACAAACTGGAACAGATCTTCGGTATCGGTATTGGCGATCACTTTTGCCGTTGCACCTTCAGCCGTCACGTACCATCGAGGTAGTACATCGGTAACAAACAACTGCCAGTACTCATTAACAACCGGGATTTCCACCGCCTGCTTTGCCGGGAAGCCGGTAAATTTGTCCGTCGGCTCCAGTTTGTGCAGATCGCCCATAATATGGGTGACCTTGAACTGGTCATTTGCCACCTCCAGTATCGGACGGATGCTATGGAAGTAAATCGCCCAATCCTTGTCAGTTACAGCTTCACCATTATTGGTCAGCGTGATCACCGCTTTATTGCAGGAAGCCCAGTCGGCACCAAGCTTCGCACAATCAGTGCCATTCCGTGCGGCAAAGTTATCTTTCACCGCGTAGTTAAGATGAAACTGGCTGATGGCGTCGACGGTACTCTGGTTTGCCAGCGCTGGGCTGCTTAATATCCCGAAGATTGCGCTGGCTAAGATGCTTAAATGTACTGTTTTCATTATTTATTCCTTGTATTTCGGCCGGGCATAACCCAGCAAACACATCAGAAGATGGTGAACGGCGCGATAACCATAAATTTCACGTCTCGCTCATCCTGGAAGATGTTGCCGTAGCCGCCGCCGTAGCTCGGAATGTCGGAATGGTTGTCGTATTGGGTAAAGTGCAGCTTGAACATCGTGCCTTTAGCGCGACCATCCTGAACGGTATAAATGGCATCCAGGCTGTAAGCGGACTCTTTCAGGCGGTAGTTTGGATCGTAATACGCATCCGGTGTTGCCATAGCGGCCGGCTTCGCATCCCACGCATAGACGTAAGATGCGCCGACTGTAAAGCCAGGCAGGTTCCAGTTCTTCAGGTCATACATCGTGCCGAAGAAGAGGGCTTTTTCACCGTTGGCATTAAAGTCAGAGCGGTTATCCCACCAGATGTCGAGGCGCCCGTTGGATGACGCATAGGTTGGCGTCATACGTTGCAGGAAATATCCTTGCTGGCCGTTAGCTTTGACCAGGGTGCCTTCAAGACGCAAATCGACCTGTCCAATTTTGTAGCCGAAGGTCAACGCTTGCAGCCACGCAGTGCCGTCATAAATATCGTTCACGCCGCCATTGCTGACTTTGTCGCGGGTACCGTAGAACTGATAGCTGGTGCTGAGCGGGCTGCCAGCCACATCAAATTTGTAGCTGGCTTTAGCGAAGTATTGATCAACATAGCCTTCCGCCTGGCCAAATGCGGCCTCCAGCACCAGGTCGTTTTTGAAGTCATATTTTGCGCCGAGCGAGTGCAGGTAGTCGACTTTGGTTTTTCTGTCGTTCTGATAAAACTTATCCATCTCGATATGCCATGGCGACTTGTATTCATTGGTCCACATATACGAGAAGCTCAGCGCACCTGCATCGCCGTAATCAAAACTTGCCCCAGCTTCCGCCCCCTGGTAGGTACCCGGCATAAAGCTCCAGTGCGGCGCTAACAGTGTTTGGCCGGTTGGCTGAATGTAACCCGCGCGCGCCCAGACCGGGCCATATTTAAATTTCGCGGCGGCTTTATACAGGCTGATCCCACTTTTATCTCCTGACCAGTCTTCTTTGTAGGCCTTGTTACTGGAGGAGAAGGCAATTTCGTTCGGATGCGCGCTGTCGCCGTTTTCTGCCATTTCAACCGCGGTAAAAGCCGCAATATCCAAACCGAACATGTCAGCGACATAGCCAGACTGGAAATCCAGATTGGCATTCCAGGTCGAGTGCGAAAGGTTAGTTTTGTATTTATTTTCCAGAACATCTTTGCGGTCACGTTCACGCTGCCAGTAATAAATACCGCCCGTGAGCGTGGAATCATCGATAAAACCGGCTGCATGAGCCTGTGGAGATACAACCCAGCCCGACATTGCTGTGACACTGGCAATAGCCAGCGCCAGTGCACTACGTTTGCCACTTAACATACGCATGTGTGATTCCTTCTGGACGCATATAACCCGCCGAGACGGCGAGAAAAAAAGCAAAAAGTTTAGGTAGTTATGAAATACCCCCGAAGTAACTACCGGCTCAAGACTATTTTTCGCGTTGCGAATTATCAACGCTTTTTAGTGAGCAAAATGCAGGATTATGATGGAGTGCACATAATTTGTAGCGCTTTGAAACAAATTACATTAAGCGGTTAAATGATTTATTTAAATGTATTAAATCAGCATATAACGCTGATTGTTAACGATTTCATCTTTCATTTATCTGGAATTTGGAATTCATGATCTTTTCCGGCAAGTTAATTCAATATCAATAAGAGACGACATTAATTCGCGACACGAATGAATTATGCCGTAATGACCTCTTGAATAAGCAAAAAAAAACGCCGCTGTTCGCGGCGTTTTAAACTGATTGTCCGTGGTTGACTTAATCAATCACCCATTTTTGCCCAAGTATCGCGCAGCCCAACAGTGCGGTTGAAGACAGCTTTGGTAGCGCTTGCATAACGGCTGTCGAGGCAAAAATAACCTTCGCGCTCGAACTGATACGCTTTACCCGCCTGCGCTTCTTTCAGAGATGGTTCGGCATAACCCAGCTTGATCACCAGTGATTCCGGATTGATGGTGGCAAGGAAATCGTCCGCCGCGCCCGGGTTCGGTACACTGAACAGGCGATCATAGAGACGGATTTCTATCGGCAACGCATGCTGCGCGCTTACCCAGTGGATCACACCTTTCACTTTACGGCCATCAGCCGGATCTTTGCTCAGAGTATCCGCATCATAAGAGCAGAAAATGGTAGTGATATTACCTTCGTCATCTTTTTCCACGCGTTCAGCTTTAATCACATACGCGTTGCGCAGGCGCACTTCTTTGCCCAGCACCAGACGTTTGTACTGCTTATTCGCTTCTTCACGGAAATCTGCGCGATCGATCCAGATCTCACCGCTAAACGGCACTTCACGCGTGCCAATCTCCGGTTTATTCGGATGGTTAGGCATGGTGACGATTTCGCTGCTGCCCTGCGGATAGTTTTCGATAACCAGTTTCACCGGATCGATAACAGCCATTGCGCGCGGCGCATTCTCGTTAAGATCTTCACGGATGCAGGACTCCAGCGAAGCCATTTCGATGGTGTTGTCCTGCTTGGTCACGCCTATGCGTTTACAGAATTCACGGATGGAAGCAGCAGTATAACCACGGCGTCGCAGACCGGAGATGGTCGGCATACGTGGGTCATCCCAGCCTTCCACATGCTTCTCGGTCACCAACTGGTTCAGTTTGCGCTTCGACATCACGGTGTATTCCAGATTCAGACGCGAAAACTCGTACTGGCGCGGATGAACCGGAATGGTGATGTTATCCAGCACCCAGTCGTAAAGACGACGGTTGTCCTGGAATTCCAGCGTACACAGGGAGTGCGTAATACCTTCCAGCGCATCGCTGATGCAGTGGGTAAAGTCGTACATCGGGTAGATACACCACTTGTTGCCGGTCTGGTGGTGTTCTGCAAATTTAATGCGATACAGTACCGGATCGCGCATCACGATAAACGGCGATGCCATATCGATCTTCGCGCGCAGGCATGCTTTCCCTTCCTCAAAGCCGCCGGAACGCATTTTCTCAAACAGCGCCAGGTTCTCTTCTACGCTGCGATCGCGGAACGGGCTGTTTTTACCCGACTGAGTCAGCGTACCGCGATATTCACGGATTTCATCAGCAGAAAGCTCGTCAACATAGGCCAGGCCTTTGTTGATCAGTTCGATGGCATACTGGTACAGCTTGTCGAAGTAATCCGAGGAGTAGCAGATGTCGCCAGACCAGTGAAAGCCCAACCATTGCACGTCGTTTTTTATCGATTCGACGTATTCGATGTCTTCTTTAGCCGGGTTAGTATCATCAAAACGCAGATTGCACTGGCCCTGGTAATCTTGTGCGATGCCGAAGTTCAGACAGATAGATTTCGCATGACCGATGTGCAGGTAGCCATTAGGCTCCGGCGGAAAACGGGTATGGATAGTAGTGTGCTTACCACTGGCCAGATCTTCATCAATGATCTGGCGAATAAAGTTAGTCGGGCGGGCTTCAGCCTCACTCATCACGGGTTCCTCAAGGCGTAAACAAGGTATAACGGCATATGATCTAATAACAGGGCGCAGGAAACAACCTTTACTTATACAAATCAGCGTTGCCCGCTGGAAAGGTAATCGGCTACAGCTTGTGTTTGTGGGCAGCCTCTCTGCAACAGTGGCAAACAGAGTAAAAAGCGCATTCGTTCCATCGTATCCCCTGTAATAAAGCGGCAGCAATATGGCATTGATTAAGTGCAGGGCAAAAAAAAACGGCGGAGGTTCTCCCCCGCCGCTTAAGGCATTAATGCTTATTCAGGAGCGACTACTTGCCTTTAATCTCGTATAGCGGCGTTTGACCGGCAACAAGCTGGCCCTGCGCCTTGATAACCAGACCGCTAAAGTCATCGATATTGCTGACGACTACCGGACTAATCATTGAGCGGGCATTGGCATTGAGGTACGCCAGATCCATTTCCAGTATCGGCTGGCCCGCCACAACTTCTGCGCCTTCTTCCACCAGCCGCGTAAAGCCCTGGCCACCCAATGCCACGGTATCGATGCCCATATGCACAACGATTTCAGCGCCTTTTTCGGTTTCCAGGCAGAATGCGTGGTTGGTGTTGAAGATTTTAACGATTGTGCCCGCTGCCGGAGAAACCACAATGCTTTCGGTCGGTTTCACCGCCACGCCGTCACCAACAGCTTTGCTGGCGAAAGCTTCATCAGGTACTTGATCCAGCGCAACCAGCTCACCCGTTACCGGCGATACCAGTTCAGCAATCACTGTTGCGTTCGGTACAGCCTGAGGCTTAACACTCGCCACTGGCGCAGCGGCTGGCGCTGCATTACCTGCAGCCGGTACATGACCGGTAGTCTTCATCGCATTGGCGATTTTTTCCGCCACAAAACCGACAATGATCTGCACGCTGGTTTTGTTCAGACGGATAACGCCGGTTGCGCCCAAGCGTTTAGCCAGCGCGTCGTTCACCAGTGCAGAATCTTTCACGTTCAGACGCAAACGGGTGATGCAAGCATCAATGCCGGTCAGGTTATCAGTACCGCCAACTGCGGCAATATACTGACGCGCCAGCCCACTAACATCCTGCGCGGAATCCGCGCTTACGTTTACATCCTGCCCATCCGTTTCGTCACCAGCGACAGCCAGCTCACGACCCGGCGTCATCAGGTTAAATTTGGTGATCGTAAAGCGGAAGATCACGTAATAAATAACGAAGAATACCAGCCCCTGCGGGATCAGCATCCACCACTGGGTTGCCAGTGGGTTACGCGAAGAGAGCACCATATCCACCAGACCCGCACTAAAGCCGAAACCGGCAATCCAGTGCATACTCGCGGCAATGAAAACAGAGATACCGGTCAGGATTGCGTGGATGACATACAATACTGGCGCCACGAACATGAAGGAGAATTCCAGCGGTTCAGTAATACCGGTAAAGAACGCGGCAAACGCGCCGGCCATCATGATACCCAATACTTTAGCTTTGTTTTCTGGACGAGCGCAGTGGTAAATCGCCAGCGCGGCACCGGGCAGACCGAACATCATGATCGGGAAGAAGCCCGCCTGATAACGACCAGTGACACCGACAACCGCTTTACCGGATTCGATAGACTGTGCGCCGCCAAGGAAGTTAGGAATGTCATTGATACCAGCAACATCGAACCAGAATACAGAGTTCAGCGCGTGATGCAGACCAACCGGGATCAGCAGACGGTTAAAGAAGGCGTAGACACCCGCACCGATTGACCCCAGTTTCTGGATGTGTTCACCAAAACCTACCAGACCGCTAAACACAACCGGCCAGATAAACATCATGATGAAAGCGACCACGATCATCACAAACGAGGTGAGGATCGGCACCAAACGGCGGCCGCTGAAGAAGGAGAGCGCTTTTGGCAACTCGACATTACTGAAGCGGTTGTAAAGTTCAGCGGCAATAATCCCGACCAGAATACCAATAAACTGGTTTTTGATTTTGCCGAAAGCGGCAGGTACCTGATCCGCTGGAATCTTCTGGATCATGGCAACCGCAGCAGGCGAACACAGCGTGGTCAATACCAGAAAACCGACAAAGCCAGCAAGCGCAGCAGCGCCATCTTTATCTTTGGACATACCGTAAGCGACACCCACCGCGAACAGCACGCCCATGTTATCGATAATGGCAGAGCCGGACTGGATGAAAAAAGCCGCCAGTGCGTTTTGCCCACCCCAGCCAACCGGGTCAATCCAGTAGCCGACGCCCATCAGTATCGCCGCCGCAGGCAGAGTGGCGACAGGCACCATCAGCGCACGGCCAATCTTTTGTAAATAACCTAGAATACTCACTTTTATTCCCCCTATGAACCCATCGTGAGCTCACTGAAAACAGTCGTTTTTTATTGTGTAACTAACCTGAAATCACGGCTATTTATTCACTACCCTACAGGCTATTTTTTCACTACCTTGCAGAGTGTGTGAAAAATTAATTCGCCTCGCAAATTAAAAGCATTTTTTTTGTGATAAAAATCACTAACTATCGTCAATAAGCCTCCCAGCCGCTAGCAAACAAGCAAAACTTATTTTATGATCAAAAATATCAAGACGGAGTGCTCCCGCTCTGTAACGAATTCAGGTTACGCTTAAGCCGAGCCAGTAAGCATTCCGCCAACTTTATTCATTTAACTTTTGAGGTGAACAATGAGACTGATTCCCCTGGCGACAGCTGAACAAGTCGGAAAATGGGCAGCCCGCCATATCGTAAATCGTATCAACGCATTCAAACCGACGGCAGATCGTCCGTTTATCCTTGGTCTGCCAACCGGTGGGACGCCGCTCACCGCTTACAAAGCACTGGTTGAGATGCACAAAGCAGGCCAGGTTAGTTTCCAGCACGTTGTCACCTTCAACATGGACGAATATGTTGGCCTGCCGAAAGAGCATCCGGAAAGCTATCACAGCTTTATGCACCGCAACTTCTTTGATCACGTTGATATCCCGGCAGAAAATATTAACCTGCTGGATGGCAATGCACCTGATATTGACGCAGAATGCCGCCGCTATGAAGAAAAAATCCGCTCCTACGGCAAAATTCACCTGTTTATGGGCGGCGTAGGTAACGACGGGCACATTGCGTTTAACGAACCGGCCTCTTCTCTGGCTTCACGCACACGCATTAAAACCCTGACTCATGACACCCGCGTGGCGAACTCTCGCTTTTTTGACGGCGATGTAAACCTGGTGCCGAAATACGCGCTGACTGTCGGCGTGGGCACGCTGCTTGATGCAGAAGAAGTGATGATCCTGGTACTTGGCGGTGTGAAAGCACAGGCTCTGCAAGCGGCAGTTGAAGGCAACGTAAACCATATGTGGACCATTAGTTGCCTGCAGTTACATCCGAAAGCGGTGATCGTCTGCGATGAACCGTCCACGATGGAGCTGAAAGTTAAGACGCTGAAATACTTCAACGAGTTAGAAGCGGAAAACATTAAAGGTCTGTAATCCAGTTTCCGCTCCGCAAGGCGCAAGGGATGATTGCGGAGCGGTACATATTTGTAACCGGGGGTCGTTATGTATGCTTTAACCCATTGCCGAATCTATACCGGCCATGAAATTCTGGATAATCACGCGGTTGTGATTGCCAATGGCCTGATTGAACGTCTTTGCCCACAGGACGAGTTGCCGACGGGAATCGAACAACGCTCGTTGAATGGCGCCATTCTGGCCCCCGGCTTTATCGACGTACAGCTTAACGGCTGCGGCGGTGTGCAGTTTAATGACACCGCGGAAGCGGTAAGCGTGAAAACGCTGGAAATCATGCAGCAGGCGAATGAAAGATCCGGCTGCACCAGCTATCTGCCGACACTGATCACCTGCAGCGACGAATTAATGAAACAGGGCGTGCAGGTGATGCGCGATTACCTAGCAAAATATCCCAATCAGGCGCTCGGTCTTCATCTGGAAGGGCCGTGGCTGAATCTCGTTAAAAAAGGCACCCATAACCCGGCGTTTGTACGTAAACCGGAACCTGCGCTGGTCGATTTTCTGTGCCAGAATGCCGATGTTATCACCAAGGTCACTCTGGCTCCGGAAATGGCAGGCGACAAAGTCATTCGTCAACTGGCGGATGCAGGCATTGTGGTCTCCGCCGGGCACTCTAACGCCACGCTGAAAGAAGCGAAAGCCGGGTTCCGCGCCGGAATTTCTTTTGCGACCCACCTTTATAATGCCATGCCATACATTACCGGTCGTGAACCGGGACTCGCTGGCGCAGTGCTCGATGATGTGGATGTTTACTGTGGCGTTATTGCAGACGGGTTGCATGTCGATTACGTTAATATCCGTAACGCTAAGCGTCTGAAAGGTGACAAACTTTGCCTGGTGACCGATGCGACCGCACCCGCGGGTGCAAACATTGATCAATTTATTTTTGCTGGCAAAACAATATACTACCGGAACGGGTTGTGTGTGGACGAAAACGGAACGCTGAGCGGTTCCTCCCTGACAATGATTGAAGGGGTACGCAATCTGGTAGAACATGTCGGCATCGCACTGGACGAAGCGCTGCGTATGGCAACACTCTACCCCGCTCGCGCCATTGGCGTTGACAACCGCTTAGGCAGCCTCGCCATCGGCAAAGTGGCGAACCTGACCGCGTTCACACACGATTATAAAATCATCAAGACCATCGTTAATGGCAACGAGGTCGTCACTGCATAAAGAGAAAGTATGACATCAGGCGGACAGGCTCAAATTGGTAACGTTGACCTCGTAAAACAGCTTAACAGCGCGGCGGTTTACCGCCTGATTGATCAACATGGCCCCATTTCGCGCATTCAGATTGCCGAACAAAGCCAGCTAGCTCCTGCCAGCGTGACCAAAATCACGCGTCAACTGATTGAACGCGGATTGATCAAAGAAGTCGATCAGCAGGCCTCCACCGGAGGCCGCCGCGCCATTTCCATCGTCACCGAAACCCGCAATTTCCAGGCTATCGGCGTGCGTCTTGGCCGCTATGACACCACGCTGACGCTGTACGATCTGAGCAGCAAAGTGCTGGCCGAAGAGCACTACCCTTTACCGGAACGCACCCAGGAAACACTCGAGCATGCGCTGCTTAATACCATCAGCCTGTTTATTGAAACCAACCTGCGTAAGATCCGCGAACTGATCGCCATTTCGGTCATCCTGCCGGGGTTGGTCGATCCGGAAAGCGGCGTCATCCGTTACATGCCGCATATCCAGGTCGAAAACTGGGGGCTAGTGGAAGCGCTGGAAAAGCGCTTTAAATTGACCTGTTTTGTTGGTCATGACATTCGCAGTCTGGCGCTTGCCGAGCACTATTTTGGGGCAAGTCAGGATTGCGAAGACTCTATTTTGGTGCGCGTGCATCGCGGCACCGGCGCCGGGATCATCTCCAACGGCCGTATTTTTATTGGTCGTAACGGTAACGTAGGCGAGATCGGTCACGTGCAGGTCGAACCGCTGGGAGAACGTTGCCACTGCGGCAACTTCGGCTGTCTGGAGACTATCGCTGCGAATGCCGCCATCGAACAACGCGTGCGCCATCTGCTGGAACAAGGCTATCAAAGCCGCCTCACGCCAGACGATTGTTCAATTAAAACGATCTGTAAAGCCGCAAATAAAGGCGACACGCTGGCTTGTGAAGTGATCGAATATGTCGGCCGCCATCTTGGCAAAACCATTGCGATTGCCATCAATCTGTTTAACCCGCAAAAAGTCGTGATCGCAGGCGAGATTGTTGAAGCCAGTAAAGTCCTGCTGCCCGCCATTGAAGCCTGCATCAATACTCAGGCGCTAAAAGAGTTTCGCAAAAACCTGCCGGTGGTGCCCTCCACGCTGGATCACCGCTCGGCTATCGGCGCATTCGCGCTGGTGAAACGCGCCATGTTGAACGGTCTGCTGCTGCAACGTTTGCTGGAAAACTGACAGGGTTTATAGTTATTACTTCATTTTTATCCGGACAGTCCATGACCATTCAGAATGTAATCTGTGATATTGACGGCGTGCTGATGCACGATAACGTAGCGGTGCCTGGCGCGGCAGAGTTCATCACGCGCATCCTTGAGAAAGGAATGCCGCTAGTGCTACTGACAAATTACCCTTCCCAGACCGGCCAGGATCTGGCGAACCTCTTTATTTCCGCTGGCATTGATGTGCCCGCCAGCGTCTTTTATACCTCAGCCATGGCCACCGCAGATTTTCTCAAGCGGCAGGAAGGGAAAAAAGCCTATGTCGTTGGCGAAGGCGCGCTGATCCATGAGCTTTATAAAGCAGGCTTTACCATTACCGACATTAACCCGGATTTTGTCATCGTCGGCGAGACCCGCTCCTATAACTGGGAAATGATGCACAAAGCGGCCTTCTTTGTCGCCAATGGCGCACGCTTTATCGCCACCAACCCGGACACCCACGGGCGCGGTTTTTACCCTGCGTGCGGCGCGCTGTGTGCAGGTATCGAAAAGATTTCTGGCCGTAAACCGTTTTACGTCGGCAAACCCAGCCCATGGATCATCCGCGCCGCGCTGAATACGATGCAGGCGCACTCGGAACAGACGGTGATTGTCGGCGACAACCTGCGCACCGACATCCTGGCTGGTTTTCAGGCCGGTCTGGAGACCATCCTGGTGCTTTCGGGTGTTTCGCAAATCGATGATATTGATGCCATGCCATTTCGCCCTTCGTGGATTTATCCCTCCGTCGCGGAAATTGATGTTATCTGACAGAAACCACGTCTTCGGACGTGGCTTTTCATTTCGAGCATGACAAAAAAACAACGCCATTCAATAAAAAGCGTTTTATTTTGATGATTCATCAATAATAGAGTTCAATCTGTACTCTTTTTTCAGCATTCGATAATCACTATTGCGCTTTTTATTTTTATGAACGCAAAAAGCTTGCACGCCCCTGCGCTTTTGCGGCATTTTGAATGCAAGCACACAACATTGCAGCAATACCCTCAAGGTTAACGGAGAAGTCTATGTGTTCAATTTTTGGCGTACTGGATATTAAAACCGACGCAGCAGAGTTACGTAAAAAAGCGCTGGAATTATCCCGCCTGATGCGCCACCGTGGCCCGGATTGGTCCGGCGTGTATGCAAGTGATAAAGCCATTCTGGCCCATGAGCGTCTCTCTATTGTTGACGTCAACGCTGGTGCACAGCCGCTGTATAACGAGAAAAAAACGCATGTGCTGGCGGTTAACGGTGAAATCTACAACCATCAGGCACTGCGCGCAGAATACGGCGATCGCTATGCATTTCAGACCGGTTCCGACTGTGAAGTGATCCTCGCGCTGTATCAGGAGAAAGGCCCGGAATTCCTCGACGACTTGCAGGGGATGTTTGCTTTCGTCCTGTATGACAGTGAAAAAGATGCTTACCTGATTGGTCGCGACCATATCGGTATTATTCCGCTGTACATGGGACACGATGAGCACGGCAACTTTTATGTTGCCTCAGAAATGAAAGCGCTGGTACCGGTTTGCCGCACGATTAAAGAGTTTCCGGCAGGTAGCTATCTGTGGAGCAAAGACGGTGAAATCCGTTCTTACTATCACCGTGACTGGTTTGACTATGACGCCGTAAAAGACAACGTGACGGATAAAGCCGAGCTGCGCCAGGCGCTGGAAGAATCGGTGAAAAGCCATCTGATGTCAGACGTGCCGTATGGCGTGCTGCTCTCTGGCGGTCTGGATTCTTCCGTCATTTCAGCCATCACCAAGAAATTCGCTGCGCGTCGCGTCGAAGATCAGGAGCGTTCTGAAGCCTGGTGGCCGCAATTGCACTCCTTTGCCGTTGGCCTGAAAGGCGCGCCGGATCTGAAAGCCGCGCAGGAAGTGGCTAACCATCTCGGCACCGTGCACCATGAAATTCACTTCACCGTGCAGGAAGGTCTGGATGCTATCCGCGACGTTATCTATCACATCGAAACTTATGACGTGACGACCATTCGCGCTTCAACTCCAATGTACCTGATGTCGCGTAAAATCAAAGCGATGGGTATCAAAATGGTACTTTCTGGTGAAGGTTCCGATGAAGTATTCGGCGGCTATCTCTACTTCCATAAAGCGCCGAATGCCAAAGAATTGCATGAAGAAACCGTGCGCAAATTGCAAGCGCTGCATATGTTTGACTGCGCGCGTGCGAACAAAGCGATGTCGGCCTGGGGCGTTGAAGCACGCGTTCCGTTCCTCGATAAGAAGTTCCTCGACGTAGCAATGCGCATCAACCCGCAGGACAAAATGTGCGGCAGCAACGGCAAAATGGAAAAACACATTCTGCGCGAATGTTTTGAATCCTATCTGCCGGCAAGCGTGGCGTGGCGCCAGAAAGAGCAGTTCTCCGACGGCGTAGGTTACAGCTGGATCGATACACTGAAAGAAGTGGCGGCGCAGCAGGTGACCGATCAGCAACTGGCGACCGCCAGCTACCGCTTCCCGTACAACACGCCTGCCTCAAAAGAAGCGTATTTGTATCGCGAAATCTTTGAAGAGCTGTTCCCGCTGCCAAGCGCAGCAGAATGCGTACCTGGCGGTCCGTCCGTCGCCTGCTCTTCGGCTAAAGCATTCGAGTGGGATGAAGCATTCAAAACCATGAACGATCCGTCTGGCCGCGCGGTGGGTATTCACCAGTCCGCTTATTAATAAATGGCGGTTATCCTTACGGGCCCTGCGGGGCCTGTATTTTTTTGTATCACTGATTTCATGAATAAATTCGAATTTTGTTGAATAAAGCAGCCATGCTGTTCGCAACCTAACCAAACAGTCACATTACGGTAATTTTCGATGAAAAAAATATTGACGCTGTAAGGCCCAATACGCATAATGCGCCCCGCAACGCCGATAAGGTAACGCGAAAAAAAGATGGCTACGTAGCTCAGCTGGTTAGAGCACAGCACTCATAATGCTGGGGTCACAGGTTCGATTCCCGTCGTAGCCACCATCTTTTTTGCGGGAGTGGCGAAATTGGTAGACGCACCAGATTTAGGTTCTGGCGCCGCAAGGTGTGCGAGTTCAAGTCTCGCCTCCCGCACCATTCCCAACAGGTGTTGCGCGGATGGGGTATCGCCAAGCGGTAAGGCACCGGTTTTTGATACCGGCATTCCCTGGTTCGAATCCAGGTACCCCAGCCATTTTTTCTTCGACTCCTGCGTGTAAACGCGTCAGTCGTTGGGGTATCGCCAAGCGGTAAGGCACCGGTTTTTGATACCGGCATTCCCTGGTTCGAATCCAGGTACCCCAGCCAGTCGATGACTGGGTAAGCAGTAAATTTGGCTACGTAGCTCAGCTGGTTAGAGCACAGCACTCATAATGCTGGGGTCACAGGTTCGATTCCCGTCGTAGCCACCATATTTAAGGTGTAATACTTTAGCGTATTAAACCTGAAAGATTTGTTGGGGTATCGCCAAGCGGTAAGGCAGTGGATTCTGATTCCACCATCCCGAGGTTCGAATCCTCGTACCCCAGCCATCTCAAAAACGTCTGCTTTGCGGGCGCACATTTGGGGTATCGCCAAGCGGTAAGGCAGTGGATTCTGATTCCACCATTCCGAGGTTCGAATCCTCGTACCCCAGCCACTTAATGCAAAAAAGCTCGCTTCAGCGAGCTTTTTTGTTTTTGTTAATCCCCGGAATTGGTAGCGAGTATCCCGTCAAAATCAGTGGTAATTTAAACCATTACTCAACAGGGATGACATCATGAACTACCAGACAACAGCCTTCCCACTCTACTCTCCTCGCTACATTCTGTTAGGCGTATTTTGCCTGGCGCTGGTTTTTTTTGGCCTCTCCGCACCCTTTTTGTATGGTCTGCTGATGGGGATTGTGTTTCCGGTACTGGTTTCGATGCGACTGCACACGCTCAGCCAGCATGGCCAGGCCACGCTGCTCAGCGAAATATCCAACTGGAAAGTTTACATGCAAGGCATTCCGCTGGAAGAACAACGCGCTTCGCTTAAAAACCCTTGTTTTCGTACGCCAAAACGTCTTCAGCAGTTCTACTGGCGGGGCTTTATTGCCCGGCTCATTTTGCAGTTGATGACCTTGGGACTGTTGATACAGCAGGTGGGGGAAATTGAGTGGACGAACTATGCCAGGATCGCAGCAGTGGCGGCATTTATACTTCTGCTGCTACCGATCTACCACACATTGACAACAATGCGCGATATGCGCGCCGGTGCATGGACATTACAGCGTGTTGAAGCGGCTGACGGCTACCAGGCGTTTTTCCAGCAGGAAATGCGCGTGCGCACCGCACTGGATGTACTGTTTTCGTTGCACTGATGCGAACAAAAGGCCGCGAGCACTGGATACTCGCGCCCCAACGTTAACGTCTATAACCCTAAAGCATATTTTAGCGCCTGACGTTTCAGCACTCCGGCACGTTCCGCCGCCATCAGACCAATATTACGCAATAACCTGACCGGGCCAAGGTTATTGCTGAACCCGGCATAGAACAGATCCATACCGCTTTGCATAATAAAGTTATCCGCCATTCGACGCGTCTGATAACGTTTTAAAATCGCGTGACTGGCCCAGGCTTCGCCGTGCGTACGCGCCCCGGCAAGCACTTCCAGCAAGGCATCAACATCGCGATAGCCCAGATTGACGCCCTGCCCGGCCAACGGATGAATGGTATGTGCCGCATCGCCCACCAGCGCAAGGCCTGGGCGAACATATTGCAACGCATGACGGCGCGCCAGCGGGAATGCCGCCGCCGCAACCGGCTTCACACGCCCCAGTCGTGGAGGAAAGTTGCGGGTGATCTCCCGCTCCAGTTGCACCATAGAGAGCGTCTGTAACTGGCGAATACGCGCAGGCGTGTCATACCACACCAACGAGGCCCAATTGCCAAACAGCGGTAAAAAGGCGTGCGGCCCGTCGGGAGTAAAATGTTGCCAGGTACTCTCGCCTGCTTCAGCTTCGCACTCAACGGTAATCAACATACAGGATTGCTGATACTGCCAGGCGTGAATGCCAATTCCGGCTGCCTGCCGAACGCGGGAGTTCGCACCATCCGCGCCAACCACCAACTTCGCCATTAGCGGCTCGCCTTCTTCAAAGGTCAACTGGTGATGATCGCCGTCCACATGCAGTCCGCTGAGTGCCGCGGGCACACGTAACGTCACCTGCGGATGCGCCTCCAGCGCGTCCCACAGCGCACGTTGCAGGACATTGTTTTCAACCATATAACCGAGCAGCGGCAATTTCAGCTCGCGGGCGTCAAATATCACATGAGCGTTTTCCCACTCCCATGTTTCCAGTTGGCGATACGGGTGGCAGCGCATCGCCTGCACGCGTTCCCAGACACCCAACCCGCGTAGCAATGCCACCGATGCGGCGCTAATCGCCGAAATACGCACATCCGGCTGCGCCGTCGCATCAAACGCAGGCGGAGCATGCTGTTCAATCACCGTAACGCTAAATCCATGTTGCGCCAGCCCCAGCGCCAGCGCTCCGCCGACCATGCCACCGCCAACGACGGCGACTTCAGTATGATGTGTCATGGCTAATTTTCCTTAAACGAGAATCCCTTAAGTTTACCGGATTTTTTCTCCCTTGCGTCTGACATCCGTCATACTGGTCAGCACGCGACCAAAGCATTACAATACGCGGCCTGCAATCCTGGCTTATACCCGTCATACTCGGGGTATATGAACTTAAGCAAGAGCAAGTCAATGACTAAAAAACTCCACATAAAAACCTGGGGCTGTCAGATGAATGAATACGATTCATCAAAGATGGCCGATCTGCTGGATGCCACACACGGCTATCAACTGACCGAAGTGGCGGAAGAGGCGGATGTGCTGCTGCTCAATACCTGCTCGATCCGCGAAAAAGCTCAGGAAAAAGTTTTCCATCAGTTGGGTCGCTGGAAGCAGCTGAAAGAGAAAAACCCCGATCTGATTATCGGTGTCGGCGGCTGCGTGGCTTCACAGGAGGGAGACCACATTCGTCAGCGCGCCCACTACGTTGACATTATTTTCGGGCCGCAAACTCTGCATCGCCTGCCGGAGATGATCAACTCCGTACGTGGCAACCGTAGCCCGGTCGTCGATATCAGCTTCCCGGAAATTGAAAAATTCGATCGACTGCCGGAGCCGCGCGCCGAAGGCCCGACCGCCTTTGTCTCTATCATGGAAGGCTGCAACAAATACTGTACTTACTGCGTGGTGCCTTACACCCGTGGTGAAGAAGTTAGCCGCCCATCTGACGACATTCTGTTTGAAATCGCTCAACTGGCGGCGCAGGGCGTGCGTGAAGTGAACCTGCTCGGTCAGAACGTTAACGCCTGGCGCGGTGATAGCTTCGATGGCAGCGCCGGGACCTTTGCGGAACTGCTGCGTCTGGTCGCCGCAATCGACGGCATTGACCGTATCCGTTTCACCACCAGCCACCCGATTGAATTCACCGATGATATCGTTGATGTCTACCGTGATACGCCGGAGTTGGTGAGCTTCCTGCACCTGCCAGTGCAGAGCGGTTCCGACCGCGTGCTGAACATGATGGGCCGTACGCACACCGCGCTGGAATATAAAGCAATTATTCGCAAGCTGCGCGAGGCGCGCCCGAATATCCAGATAAGCTCCGACTTTATCGTTGGCTTCCCTGGCGAAACCACCGACGATTTCGAAAAGACCATGAAGCTGATCGCCGATGTCAATTTTGACATGAGCTACAGCTTTATCTTCTCTGCACGTCCGGGGACACCGGCCGCCGATATGGTGGACGATGTGCCGGAAGAGGAGAAAAAACAGCGCCTATATATTTTGCAAGAGCGCATCAACCAGCAGGCGATGGCCTGGAGCCGGCGTATGCTCGGCACTACACAGCGCATTCTGGTAGAAGGCACCTCACGCAAGAACATTATGGAGCTGTCCGGTCGCACCGAAAATAATCGCGTGGTGAACTTTGAAGGCTCGCCGGAGATGATCGGCAAATTCGTCGATGTGGAAATCGTTGACGTCTATCCAAATTCCCTGCGCGGCGTACTGGTTCGCACCGAAGACGAAATGGGTCTGCGCGTTGTGGAATCCCCGGCATCGGTGATCGCCCGTACGCGTAAAGAGAACGACCTCGGCGTCGGCATGTACCAGCCGTAAGGCCACTGGCCTGCCATTTCTGGCAGGCCTTGCTTTTCCCCTGCCAGCCCCAACATCATGCGCTATGCTTGCGACTTCTTAATATGCCGTGAATAATTCCCTGATGGGCAGAGCCCGCGACACACTGAAAAGAGGAACAGTTTGAACATAGATACGCGTGAAATTACCCTTGAGCCAGCGGACAACGCACGTCTGCTAAGTCTGTGCGGCCCGTTTGACGACAACATCAAACAACTGGAGCGGCGACTGGGCATCGAAATCAACCGTCGCGATAATCACTTCAAACTCACCGGACGTGAAATCTGCGTCAACGCAGCGGCCGACATTCTGCGCACGCTGTATGTCGATACAGCGCCAATGCGCGGTCAGATGCAGGATATCGAACCAGAACAAATACATCTGGCGATCAAAGAAGCCCGCGTGCTAGAACAAAGCGCCGAGAGCGTGCCGGACTACGGCAAAGCTATCCATATCAAAACCAAGCGTGGCGTGATTAAACCGCGTACGCCAAACCAGGCGCAATACGTCGCCAATATTCTCGATCACGATATCACCTTCGGCGTTGGCCCGGCGGGTACAGGGAAAACCTACCTTGCAGTTGCAGCAGCGGTGGATGCGCTGGAACGCCAGGAAGTGCGTCGTATTCTGCTAACGCGTCCGGCGGTTGAGGCGGGGGAAAAACTGGGCTTCCTGCCTGGCGATCTCAGTCAAAAAGTGGACCCGTACCTGCGTCCGCTGTATGACGCGCTGTTTGAAATGATCGGTTTCGAACGCGTGGAGAAACTGATTGAACGCAACGTAATTGAAGTCGCGCCGCTGGCCTACATGCGCGGGCGGACATTAAACGACGCCTTCATTATTCTTGATGAAAGCCAGAATACCACCATCGAACAGATGAAAATGTTCCTGACGCGTATCGGCTTTAACTCGAAAGCGGTGATCACCGGCGACATCACGCAAATCGACCTGCCACGCAATACCAAATCCGGCCTGCGCCATGCGATTGAAGTGCTGGCGAATGTCGATGAAGTTAGCTTTAACTTTTTCCACAGCGAAGACGTGGTCCGCCATCCGGTCGTTGCCCGCATCGTTATCGCCTACGAGGCATGGGAAGAAGCCGAACAGAAACGTAAAGCAGAACTGGCTACCGAACGTAAGCGCGAAGCACAGGAGCAGGAACAGAAATGAGTCAGGTGATACTCGATTTACAGTTGGCGTGTGAAGATAACAGCGGCCTGCCAGAAGAAGCACAGTTTCAGAAATGGCTGGACGCAGTTATCCCGCAGTTTCAGGAAGAAGCAGAAGTCACCATTCGCCTGGTCGACAACGCGGAAAGCCACGAACTGAATCTGACTTATCGCGGGAAAGATAAGCCGACCAATGTGCTGTCATTCCCTTTTGAAGCGCCGCCCGGCATCGAAATGCCGCTGCTCGGCGATCTGATTATTTGCCGCCAGGTGGTGGAACAGGAAGCGCAGGAGCAAGGTAAACCTCTGGATGCGCACTGGGCGCACATGGTTGTGCACGGCAGTCTACACCTGCTTGGTTACGACCATATTGCAGACGATGAAGCGGAAGAAATGGAAGGGATCGAGACAGAGATAATGCTTGCTCTGGGCTATGAGGATCCGTACATTTCCGAGAAAGAGTAACCGGAAAGCCTGCGCCTCCACTCTTAACTGCCGTCCGGCGCTGAGTTTACGCGTGACGAGCGACAAATTAACCAACATGAGAACCCACACGACGCCATGAGCGACGATAACTCACACAGTAGCGACACAACCAACAGCAAGAAGGGATTCTTCTCCCTTTTACTGAGCCAGCTTTTCCACGGCGAACCGAAAAACCGTGACGAATTACTGGCTCTGATCCGAGACTCCGGGCAGAACGAGCTTATCGACAACGATACGCGCGACATGCTTGAAGGGGTGATGGATATCGCAGACCAGCGCGTGCGCGACATCATGATCCCCCGTTCACAAATGATTACCCTGAAACGCAACCAGACGCTGGATGAATGTCTCGATGTCATTATCGAGTCTGCCCACTCGCGCTTTCCGGTGATCAGCGAAGACAAAGATCATATTGAAGGGATTCTGATGGCCAAAGATTTGCTGCCCTTTATGCGCAGCGATGCCGAAGCCTTCAGCATGGAAAAGGTGTTACGCCCGGCAGTGGTGGTACCGGAAAGTAAGCGAGTGGATCGCATGCTGAAAGAGTTCCGTTCCCAGCGCTACCATATGGCTATCGTGATTGATGAGTTTGGTGGTGTTTCCGGTCTGGTGACGATTGAAGACATTCTGGAGCTGATCGTCGGCGAAATTGAAGATGAGTACGACGAAGAAGAGGACATCGACTTCCGCCAGCTCAGCCGTCACACCTGGACGGTGCGCGCGCTGGCGCCGATTGAAG
Organism: Pseudomonadota bacterium; assembly: GCA_018261615.1. Taxonomy (GTDB): domain Bacteria; phylum Pseudomonadota; class Gammaproteobacteria; order Enterobacterales; family Enterobacteriaceae; genus Kosakonia. The sequence goes on from JAGTSE010000007.1 coordinate 83,884, forward strand.
ACTTCAATGAAACCTTCGGCACCCACTTTAGCGATGAAGAAGTGGACACCATCGGCGGGCTGGTGATGCAGGCGTTTGGCCATCTCCCGGCGCGCGGAGAAGCGATTGACATTGATGGTTACCAATTCAAAGTCGCTATGTCCGACAGCCGACGTATTATTCAGGTCCATGTCAGAATGCCGGATGATTCGCCGCAACCAAAACTGGATGAGTAATGTAAATGGTATTTGCCTCACTGTTTGAGCGCCAGCGCGTGCGTCTGCTGCTGGCACTGTTATTCGGAGCCAGCGGAACGCTGGCTTTTTCTCCTTATGACTTCTGGCCCGCGGCCCTTATATCTCTGATGGGTCTGCAAGGATTAACCCTCAATCGTCGACCGCTGCAGTCAGCCTGGATTGGCTATTTCTGGGGGCTAGGGCTGTTTGGTAGCGGTGTGCACTGGGTTTACGTCAGTATCGCGCAGTTCGGCGGTATGCCTGGTCCGGTTAATGTTTTCCTCGTGGTATTGCTGGCCGCCTATCTGTCGCTGTATACCGGTTTGTTCGCCGGGATTTTGTCACGCCTTTGGCCGCAAACCAGCTGGTTGCGCGTGGCTGTCGCCGCTCCTGTGGTATGGCAAATTACAGAATTTTTGCGCGGCTGGGTACTCACCGGATTCCCATGGCTGCAGTTTGGCTACAGCCAGATTGACGGCCCGCTGAAAGGGCTGGCACCGCTGATGGGTGTAGAAGCCATCAACTTCCTGCTGATGGTAGTTAGCGGCCTGCTGGTGCTGGCGCTAGTCAACAAAAGCTGGCGCCCATTAGTGATTGCGGTGCTGCTGTTCGCCCTGCCGTTCCCACTGCGCTATATCCAATGGTATCAGTTGCTGCCACAGCGCACCGCGCAGGTTTCGCTGGTACAGGGGAATATTCCCCAGGTGCTGAAGTGGGACGAAAAGCAACTGTACAACACGCTGAAAATCTACAGCGACGCCACTGAGCAGGTGATGGGTAAATCGCAACTGATCATCTGGCCGGAGTCCGCCATTACGGATCTGGAGATTAATCAGCAGCGCTTTTTAACCGCCATGGATGATCTGCTGCGGGCGCATGACAGTACACTTATTACTGGCATTGTCGATGCGCGGCTGAATCAGCAAAACCGTTACGATACCTACAACACCATTATCACGCTGGGTAAAGACAGTGCCTACAGCTACAGCTCATCCGATCGCTACAACAAGAACCATCTGGTGCCATTTGGCGAATTCGTACCGCTGGAGTCGATTCTGCGCCCGCTGGCACCGTTCTTCGATCTACCGATGTCTTCATTCAGCCGCGGAGCGTATGTGCAGCCGCCATTGACGGCGCACGGCCTGAAGCTAACGGCGACTATCTGCTATGAGATCATCCTTGGCGAGCAGGTGCGTGACAACTTCCGCCCGGATACCGATTTCCTGCTGACCATCTCTAACGATGCGTGGTTCGGCAAGTCTATCGGCCCGTGGCAGCACTTCCAGATGGCGCGTATGCGCGCGCTGGAGCTGGCGCGCCCTCTACTGCGCAGCACTAACAATGGTATCACCGCAGTGATTGGCCCGCAGGGCGAGATTCAGGCGATGATCCCGCAGTTTACCCGCGAAGTGCTCACCACCAGCGTCACGCCGACATCCGGTTTGACACCGTATGCACGCGCAGGTAACTGGCCGGTGTGGATCCTCTCCGCCCTCTTCGGCTTTGCCGCCGTGGTGATGAGCCTGCGCCAGCGCCGCCGTTAATCCGTTCCTTTAAGCGCCGAAAGGCGCTTCGCTTATCCGGCCGACAACTCACACACCGTAGGCCGGATAAGGTGCCACCATCGGCAACTCTTCCTCAACACACTAACCTTTGCAGCCATCCAGTCGTTTTTGGCATGCCATTTGCTTATACATACCAGGCAGCTATGAAATCCGCTTATGTGCAACAGAGTCGCACCGGCAGGGAACAGTAGCGGCACCAGTTTGGTGCAATGGAAGATTTTTGCCTTTAAACGGTGCGGCACGCCTCGCAAAAATAAACAATACCGCAGCAAAATCTTTACATTAAGCCAGACTAAATGTAACAAACACACACGATACTGCACAAAAATGTCGCAGCCTATAAAAAACACAACATACACAACGGGTATCAATGCGTCTCTGGCGCTGACGAAAAGGAGTCTGGATATGCAATTACGTAAACTGGCCGCCGCGATGCTGGTAATGGGAATGTCCGCCGGTCTGGTTCATGCTGAAGATGCAAAACCTGCCGATGCGGCTGCTCAGCAGCAAACGACGCTGGATAAAATTGCCAAAAACGGCGTTATCGTCGTGGGTCACCGTGAATCTTCCGTGCCGTTCTCCTATTACGACAACGAACAGAAAGTGGTCGGTTACTCACAGGATTACTCCAACGCTATCGTTGAAGCGGTGAAGAAAAAACTGAATAAGCCGGATCTGGCCGTTAAGCTGATCCCCATCACTTCGCAGAACCGTATTCCGCTACTGCAAAACGGCACTTTCGATTTTGAGTGCGGTTCCACCACCAACAACCTTGAGCGCCAGCAGCAAGCGGCTTTCTCCGACACCATTTTTGTGGTCGGTACGCGTCTGCTGACCAAAAAAGGTGGCCCGATCAAAGATTTCGCTGACCTGAAAGGCAAAGCGGTCGTCGTGACATCGGGTACCACGTCCGAAATTCTGCTCAACAAATTGAATGATGAGAAGAAAATGGACATGCGCATCATCAGCGCGAAAGACCACGGCGACTCTTTCCGTACGCTGGAAAGCGGCCGTGCAGTGGCCTTTATGATGGATGATGCTCTGCTGGCGGGTGAACGGGCGAAAGCGAAGAAACCAGACAACTGGGAGATCGTCGGTACGCCGCAGTCCCACGAAGCGTACGGCTGTATGCTGCGTAAAAACGATCCAGAGTTTAAAAAGCTGATGGATGACACCATTGCTCAGTTGCAAACCTCCGGCGCGGCAGAGAAGTCCTACGACAAATGGTTTAAAAACCCGATTCCGCCAAAAAACATGAACATGAACTTTACGTTGTCTGAAGACATGAAAGCGCTGTTCAAAGCACCGAATGACAAAGCTCTTAACTAATTAGAACCATTAGGGGCGGGTTTACCTGCCCTCTCGATTGTCGAAGTAGCACGGACAGACTATACGTTGAATGGTCGTTCCCCACTCAACGCGAAAACTCGCTCTTCATACAATCTTCGAGGGTAGCGCTGCTACCCTCTTTTTTCTGGAGTAGATTTATGTCCATAGACTGGAACTGGGGAATATTCCTGCAACAAGCCCCGTTCGGCAACACCACCTACCTTGGCTGGCTATGGAGTGGTTTTCAGGTCACTATCGCACTTTCCATCGCGGCCTGGATTATCGCTTTTCTTGTCGGTTCACTGTTTGGCATCCTGCGAACTGTCCCTAACCGTTTCCTGTCCGGCATTGGCACCGTCTATGTCGAACTGTTCCGTAACGTTCCGCTGATCGTGCAGTTCTTTGCATGGTATCTGGTGGTACCGGAACTGCTACCGGAAAATATCGGCATGTGGTTCAAACAGGAGCTCGATCCAAACATCCAATTTTTCGTCTCTTCAATGGTTTGTCTGGGGCTGTTCACCGCCGCTCGCGTATGCGAACAGGTACGGGCGGCGATCCAATCGCTGCCGCGCGGTCAAAAAAACGCCGGGCTGGCAATGGGGCTGACGCTGTCACAAACCTACCGTTATGTGTTGCTGCCGAATGCGTATCGCGTGATTGTGCCGCCAATGACGTCCGAAATGATGAACCTGGTGAAAAACTCCGCTATCGCCTCCACCATTGGTCTGGTTGATATGGCGGCACAGGCAGGGAAACTACTGGATTACTCCGCGCACGCGTGGGAATCCTTTACTGCAATCACCGTAGCCTATGTCCTGATTAACGCAGTCATTATGCTGGTGATGACGCTGGTAGAACGTAAAACTCGCCTGCCGGGCAATATGGGAGGCAAATAAACATGTACGATTTTGACTGGAGTTCAATTGTTCCTTCTCTGCCCTATCTGCTCAATGGTTTGGCCATCACGCTGAAAATCACCGTGACTGCCATCGTGGTAGGGATTGTCTGGGGTACCATGCTGGCAGTAATGCGTTTGTCGACATTTGCGCCGCTGCGCTGGTTCGCCAAAAGCTACGTGAACGTCTTCCGCTCCATTCCGCTGGTGATGGTGTTGCTGTGGTTCTATCTGATTGTGCCGGGTTTTCTGCAAAACGTTCTGGGCCTGTCGCCGCAAACCGATATCCGTTTGATTTCGGCAATGGTGGCGTTCTCAATGTTCGAAGCGGCTTACTATTCGGAAATTATCCGCGCCGGTATCCAGAGTATCGCGCGCGGGCAATCCAGCGCCGCGCTGGCGTTGGGTATGACGCACTGGCAGTCGATGCAGTTAATCATCCTGCCGCAGGCGTTTCGCGCCATGGTTCCGCTGCTGTTAACGCAAGGGATCGTGTTGTTCCAGGACACCTCTTTGGTGTATGTCCTGAGCCTCGCGGACTTCTTTCGTATGGCATCCACCATTGGCGAGCGTGATGGTACCCAGGTCGAAATGATCCTGTTTGCCGGCGCCGTGTATTTTGTTATCAGTCTCAGTGCTTCGCTGTTGGTCAGCTGGCTGAAGAAAAGGACCGTCTAATGATTTCCCTGAAAAATGTTTCTAAATGGTATGGTCACTTTCAGGTGTTGACCGACTGCTCCACCGAAGTGAAAAAAGGCGAAGTGGTGGTAGTGTGCGGCCCGTCTGGTTCCGGTAAATCCACACTGATTAAAACCGTTAACGGCCTGGAGCCGGTGCAGAAAGGTGAAATCATCGTCAACGGCACCCAGGTGAACGACAAGAAAACCGATCTGGCAAAACTACGCTCGCATGTCGGCATGGTATTCCAGCATTTTGAACTCTTCCCGCATCTGTCGATTATCGACAACCTGACGCTGGCGCAGGTCAAAGTGCTGAAGCGTGATAAAGCCGCCGCGCGGGAAAAAGGCTTAAAATTGCTTGAGCGTGTTGGGCTGTCGGCACACGCTAACAAATTCCCGGCGCAGCTCTCCGGCGGTCAGCAGCAGCGTGTGGCAATCGCCCGCGCTCTGTGTATGGATCCGGTGGCGATGCTGTTTGATGAACCGACATCAGCGCTCGATCCGGAGATGATCAACGAAGTGCTTGACGTGATGGTCGAACTGGCAAACGAAGGGATGACGATGATGGTGGTGACCCACGAAATGGGCTTTGCCCGCAAAGTGGCAAACCGCGTGATCTTTATGGATGAAGGGAAAATCGTTGAGGATTCAGAGAAAGACGCTTTCTTCAATAATCCAAAATCCGAACGGGCAAAAGATTTCCTCGCCAAAATCCTGCACTAACAAATTAACGCCTGCCAGTACCGGCAGGCGTTTTTGCCTTAAGGTTCAAAGGGGCGTCTCTGGAACTGATCGTGTCCGCATTTCGGGCACAGCGGCAACACATCCGGGGTATATACCGCCAGGTGGAAGTGACACTTCTCGCATACCAGATTCCCCAACCCTACCACTTCACCACTGTGGTAGACACCATGATGATTGAGATCCTGGAATACTTCGCGCCATTCAAGCTGCGTTTTATCGGTGATATCCGCCAGTTCCTGCCAGATACTCTCTTTAATTACCCGCATAAAGACGCTGTCCGTCACTTCTTCCTGACTTTCCTTATAGCTGCGGGCAAACTCTTCGAGATCGCGGCGGATAGCCCGCATCAGTTCGTCGATCTCGGTGCGAGTCAACTCACCGGTCTGTGAGACGCGCTGGCGCGCCTGATCAACCAATGCATCAATATCACGCTCTCCATTGCGCAAACGTTCGGTTAACGTCGCTACCAGTTCACGGTAAAAATGAGCAACCTTGTTCATCGTTTCGCCTCCCGGCTCAGTAACTCTCTCTAATAATAGACGTTATTTACCGTGCGTAGTGCTAACTGCGCCGCACTGTTGGCAAAAAGTCAACGGCAAAAGCGCCGGGCTATTTCATTCCCGGCTCGCGGAAAGGCTGTTTTGAGGCTGACGTTTGGGCTATGCTATGCCGATCTGAAAAACCACGTAACAACGCTACATTTGTAGCTGTAGCAAAAACAGGACTACTGGCTGCCATGCAAGAGCAATACCGCCCGGAAGAGATAGAATCCAAAGTACAGCGTCACTGGGAAGAGAAACGCACATTCGAAGTCACTGAAGACGAGAGCAAAGAAAAATACTATTGCCTGTCGATGCTTCCCTATCCTTCTGGCCGACTGCACATGGGCCACGTCCGTAACTACACCATCGGCGATGTGGTTTCTCGCTACCAGCGCATGCTGGGTAAAAACGTATTGCAGCCCATTGGCTGGGATGCGTTCGGTCTGCCTGCGGAAGGTGCGGCAGTGAAAAACAACACTGCGCCGGCGCCGTGGACTTACGACAACATCGCCTATATGAAGAACCAGCTCAAAATGCTGGGCTTCGGCTACGACTGGAACCGCGAGCTGGCGACCTGCACCCCGGAATACTACCGCTGGGAACAGAAGTTCTTCACCGAACTGTACAAAAAAGGTCTCGTTTACAAGAAAACCTCGGCAGTGAACTGGTGCCCGAACGACCAGACAGTGCTGGCGAACGAACAGGTTATCGACGGCTGCTGCTGGCGCTGCGATACCAAAGTTGAGCGTAAAGAGATCCCACAATGGTTTATTAAAATCACCGCCTACGCTGACGAACTGCTGAACGACCTGGATAATCTGGATCACTGGCCAGATACCGTAAAAACCATGCAGCGCAACTGGATTGGCCGTTCCGAAGGCGTGGAAATCACCTTTGACGTTCAGGGCAGCGACCAGAAGCTGACAGTCTATACGACCCGTCCGGATACCTTTATGGGCGCGACCTATCTGGCCGTTGCCGCGGGTCACCCACTGGCGCAAAAAGCCATCGCCAGTAACGCAGAGCTGGCCGCTTTCATCGACGAATGCCGCAATACTAAAGTGGCGGAAGCCGATATGGCGACGATGGAGAAAAAAGGCGTTGATACCGGCTTTAAAGCGGTTCATCCGCTGACCGGCGAAGCGATTCCGGTCTGGGCGGCAAACTTCGTACTGATGGAGTACGGCACTGGCGCGGTCATGGCCGTTCCGGGTCACGATCAGCGCGACTACGAATTTGCCACCAAATACAGCCTGCCGATCAAGGCAGTTATCCTGGCGGCGGACGGTTCAGAGCCGGATCTGTCAGAGCAGGCGTTGACTGAAAAAGGCACGCTGTTCAACTCTGGTGAGTTCAGCGGTCTGAGCTTTGAAGAAGGCTTCAACGCGATTGCCGACAAGCTGGCAGCGAAAGGCGTGGGCGAACGTAAAGTGAACTTCCGTCTGCGCGACTGGGGCGTTTCCCGTCAGCGTTACTGGGGTGCGCCGATCCCGATGGTCACCCTCGAAGACGGTACAGTGATTCCGACGCCGGAAGATCAACTGCCGGTGATTCTGCCGGAAGATGTGGTCATGGACGGCATCACCAGCCCGATCAAAGCCGACCCGGAATGGGCGAAAACGACCGTTAACGGTCAGCCAGCGCTGCGTGAAACCGATACCTTCGACACCTTTATGGAGTCTTCCTGGTACTACGCGCGTTACACCTGCCCACAGTACAGCGAAGGCATGCTCGACCCGAACGCGGCGAACTACTGGCTGCCGGTCGATATTTACATTGGCGGTATCGAACACGCCATCATGCACCTGCTCTACTTCCGCTTCTTCCATAAACTGATGCGCGATGCGGGCATGGTGAACTCTGATGAACCGGCTAAACAGTTGCTGTGTCAGGGTATGGTGTTGGCGGATGCATTCTATTACGTTGGCGTAAACGGCGAGCGTAACTGGGTCTCCCCGAAAGACGCGATCGTTGAGCGCGACGACAAAGGCCGTATCGTGAAAGCGAAAGATCCTGCAGGCCATGAGCTGATTTACACCGGCATGAGCAAAATGTCCAAGTCGAAAAATAACGGTATCGACCCGCAGGAAATGGTTGAACGTTACGGCGCGGATACCGTTCGTCTGTTCATGATGTTCGCCTCTCCGGCTGACATGACACTGGAGTGGCAGGAATCCGGCGTGGAAGGGGCGAACCGGTTCCTGAAACGCGTATGGAAACTGGTTTACGAGCACACCAGCAAAGGCGCGGTTGCCGCTCTGGATCTGGCCGCGCTGAGCGACGAGCAGCAGGCTCTACGCCGCGATGTTCATAAAACCATTGCTAAAGTTTCCGATGATATCGGCCGTCGTCAGACCTTCAATACCGCAATCGCAGCGATTATGGAGTTGATGAACAAACTGGCGAAAGCACCACAGGAAAACGAACAGGATCGCGCGCTGCTGCAGGAAGCCCTGCTGGCCGTGGTTCGTATGCTGAACCCGTTCACACCGCACGCCAGCTTTACGCTGTGGCAGGAGTTGGGCGGCGAAGGCGATATCGATAATGCACCGTGGCCGGTAGCAGACGAAAAAGCAATGGTGGAAGACACCACGCTGGTTGTCGTCCAGGTAAACGGCAAAGTGCGTGGTAAAATTACCGTTGCCGTGGACTCCACCGAAGAACAGGTGCGTGAACGCGCTGGCCAGGAACACCTGGTGGCGAAGTATCTTGATGGCGTTACCGTGCGTAAAGTGATTTACGTACCGGGTAAACTGCTCAATCTGGTCGTTGGCTAAGCGCGGGAGGAAGCGTGCGATATCTGGCAACATTGTTATTGTCACTGGCGGTGCTGGTCACCGCCGGATGTGGCTGGCATCTGCGTAATACCACGCAGGTGCCGGGCGAAATGAAAACGATGATTTTCGATTCCGGCGATCCCAATGGCCCGCTGAGCCGTGCCATTCGTAACCAGTTGCGCCTGAACGGTGTCAAACTGCTGGAGAAAAGCACGCTGCGTCAGGATGTGCCTTCGCTGCGCCTGGGAGCGGTGACGTTTGCACGTGATACGGCGTCGATCTTCCAGGATGGCCGTACCGCAGAGTATCAAATGGTACTGACCGCAAACGCCAGCGTGCTGATTCCGGGGCATGATATCTACCCGATCAGCACAAACGTGTTCCGTTCATTCTTTGATAACCCACAAACAGCGCTGGCAAAGGCCGCCGAGCAGGACATGATTATTCAGGAAATGTACGACAAAGCGGCAGAGCAGTTGATTCGTAAACTGCCGAGCGTCTACACGGCTGATGCTGCTGCAACGCATCACACCAAAACACCAGCCTCTCCCTCTGTTTCCGCAACACCGGGTAGCTAATGCTCAGGTTGTATCCGGAACAACTCCGCGCGCAGCTCAATGAAGGGCTGCGCGCGGCGTATCTGCTGCTCGGTAACGATCCACTACTGTTGCAAGAGAGCCAGGACGCCGTGCGCCAGGTTGCCGCTACGCAAGGCTTTAGCGAGCATCACACGTTTACACTGGATGCGAGTACCGACTGGGACGCTATTTTTTCCATCTGCCAGGCGCTCAGCCTGTTCGCCAGCCGTCAAACCTTACTTTTGTTGCTGCCGGAGAATGGCCCAAACGCTGCCATTAATGAACAACTGGTAAAGTTGGTTTCGTTGCTGCATGAGGATCTGCTCCTGATCGTGCGCGGCAACAAGTTGACAAAAGCACAGGAAAATGCAGCATGGCTGACGCAGTTGAATAACCACGCCGTGCAGATTAGCTGCCAGACGCCAGAGCAGGTGAATCTCCCCCGCTGGGTCGCCTCGCGGGCGAAGCAAAACAAACTGGAGCTGGATGACGCTGCAAATCAGCTACTTTGCTATTGCTATGAAGGCAATCTGCTGGCTCTGGCGCAAGCGCTTGAACGGCTGTCGCTGCTGTGGCCGGATGGCAAATTAACGCTGCCGCGCGTGGAGCAGGCGGTGAACGACGCGGCGCACTTTACCCCGTTTCACTGGGTTGATGCGCTGCTCGCAGGCAAGAGTAAACGTGCGTTGCATATTCTGAACCAGTTACGGCTGGAAGCATGTGAGCCGGTGATCCTGCTGCGCACGATGCAGCGCGAATTGCTGCTGCTGGTCACGCTCAAGCGTCACGCTGCACATACGCCGCTGCGTACGCTGTTTGATAAACATCGGGTCTGGCAAAATCGCCGTGGCATGATGGGCGATGCGTTAAACCGCCTGAGCGCCGATCAGCTACGCCAGGCGGTGCATCAGCTCAGCCGCATTGAGCTGATTGTGAAGCAGGACTTTGGTCAGTCGGTATGGGCCGAGCTGGAAGGGCTTTCTCTGCTACTCTGTCATAAGGCATTAGCAGACGTTTTTATTGATGGTTGATATGACTCAGTTGCAGGCACTGTTTGGTGGTACGTTCGATCCTGTCCATTATGGGCATCTGAAGCCGGTTGAAGCACTGGCGAATCGGATTGGGCTGTCACGGGTGATTATTATGCCCAATAACGTGCCGCCGCACCGTCCGCAACCGGAAGCCACCAGCCAGCAACGCAAAACTATGCTCGAACTGGCCATCGCCGACAAACCGCTATTTACCCTCGATGAGCGGGAACTGCACCGCGACACGCCTTCTTATAGCGCACTAACGCTGCAAGAGTGGCGAGAGGAACAAGGGCCAGAGTGCCCGCTGGCGTTTATCATCGGTCAGGATTCACTGCTTACCTTCCCGAGCTGGCACCACTACGAAACCATCCTGGATAACTGCCATTTAATTGTTTGCCGCCGTCCCGGCTACCCGCTGGAGATGGCGCAGGAAGAACATCAGCAATGGCTTGATGACCATCTCACCCAGCATGTCGAAGCATTACACACACAGCCAGCGGGAAAAATCTATCTGGCTGAAACGCCGTGGTTCAATATCTCCGCAACGATTATCCGTGAGCGGCTCGAGCACGGCGAAAACTGTGATGATCTGCTGCCTGCCGCCGTGCTGGAATATATCAACGCACAGGGGTTGTACCGCTCAGCGCCCGTCGCATCGCCATAATCAGCCGATCATTTTCCTCTTTGCTGCGCACAGCAATACGGTAATAGCGATCATCCAGCCCCGGATAGTTCGCACAACGACGAATTAAAATATGCTGTTCCAGCAGCGCACGCTGTAATTCCACCCCAGGCGCATCACAGCGCAGAAACAGGTAATTCGCCATGCCAGGCCAGACAGTAAGTGCCGGAAGATCGTTCAGTGCAGTGAACAAACGCGGACGCTCACACGCCAGCCACTGCCAGCTCGCCTGCTGATAAGCATGGTCATGCAGGATCACCTCCCCCGCCAGCGCAGCAAACGCATTGATTGACCACGGCATCTGCGCAGCGCGCATCTGCGTCACTTTCTGTTCATTGCTACCCAACAGATAGCCAAGCCGCAAACCGGGGATGGCATAAAACTTGGTCAGCGAGCGTAGCACCCACAGATGCGGATTGCCCGCCAGATGCCGGATAAAACCGCAGCGTTGCGGGATAAAATCCATAAATGCTTCATCGAGAATAAGCTCAATGCCCAGCAACTTGCAGCGCGCCGAAATGGCCTGTAGCAGCGCGTCATCCGGCAGTAGTCCGGTCGGATTATTTGGTGTGCAGAGAAACAGGCAGTCCAGATCCGGCGTCAGCGCCCCCAGAAAGCGTTCAGTCAGTTGCCAGCCCTCGTCTTCGCGCAACGGAAAATCGACGATGTCACAACCTACCAGCCGCAGCGCACGGCGATACTCTGCAAACCCCGGTGTGATAAGCATCGCCCGACGCGGCATCAGTGTATTGACCAGTGCGAAAATCACTTCTGTCTCACCATTTCCGGCCAGCAACCATGACGCTGGAACCTGATGATGTTCCGCCAGCACTTGATGCAGGCGCTGATACTCCACGTCCGGATAGCGCTCGGCCAGCGCCATGTTCTCCAGCAATGCATGCCGCAAAGAGTCTGGCATACCGGCCGGATTGATATTGGCGCTGAAATCCAGTAACTGCTCCGGGGAAATGCCCAGCAGTGCGGCCGCCTCGCGTGTATTGCCGCCGTGCGCGCTATGAAACATCGCTCTCTCCGCTTGATTAAAGCCGATATCTTAAACGAAAAAGGGATGAGGATTGAGGGGGCGTGGTAAACTTCGCGCAGTAATCCAGACGGGAGATAATAATGCGACTCTGGTTGATACGTCACGGTGAGACTGAAGCAAACGCAGCCGGGCTTTACAGCGGCCACGCCCCCACTCCGCTGACGCCAAAGGGTCTGGCGCAGGCGCAAACCCTGGGGGAACTGCTCAGCGAGGTCCCCTTTGATCATGTGCTGTGCAGCGCACTGGAGCGGGCGCAACAGACGGCGGAACGCGTTCTTGAGCGGCGGGAAATCACCATTGAAACCACGCCGTTACTGAATGAAATGTTCTTCGGTGACTGGGAAATGCGCCATCACCGCGATTTGGCGCGCGAAGATCCGCAGAACTATACCGCCTGGTGCAATGACTGGCAGAATGCCATCCCGACCAATGGCGAAGGCTTTCAGGCATTTGCCGCGCGTATTGAGCAAGTTATCGCACATCTGGCCGATATTAAGCACCAGCAGAATATCCTGCTGGTCAGCCATCAGGGCGTGTTGAGCCTGTTAATCACCCGCCTGTTAAAGATGCCTGCCGCTTCGCTGTGGCATTTTCGTGTCGATCAAGGATGCTGGAGTATGATCGATATGCATGACAATTTCGCTACGCTGCGCGTGCTTAATAGTCGCGCCGTCTGGCGGGCCGACGAGTAATGGCGTGTTTTTTAATCATCCCATTCAACGTGGTGATTCGATCATTGACACACCATGCAAGGCTGCTATCCTCCGCGCGCAGAAATTGTTTTACAAAAATGGCGATGCAATCACACCTTCATGATGGGATGATAGCCCGCTTTTGAAATTGCCGGGTCAGACATTTGTCCCGACAATTGATGCAGTTTAGGTATAATGTCAGACCGTTCATTAACAGTACGTTTTTCACTCACCCAGGGGGAACACTTGCAGGGTAAAGCACTCCAGGATTTTGTTATCGACAAAATTGATGACCTGAAAGGTCAGGACATCGTTGCGATTGACGTGCAGGGCAAATCAAGCATCACCGATTGCATGATTATCTGTACCGGCACTTCCACTCGTCATGTGATTTCCATTGCAGATCATGTAGTTCAGGAATCCCGCGCCGCCGGTCTGATGCCGCTGGGCGTCGAAGGCGAAAGCGCCGCCGACTGGGTTGTGGTCGATCTGGGCGATGTCATTGTCCATGTAATGCAGGAAGATAGCCGTCGCCTGTATGAGCTGGAAAAACTCTGGAGTTAATGCGTGAAACTGCAACTGGTCGCCGTCGGCACAAAAATGCCGGACTGGGTACAGACAGGTTTTACTGAATATCTGCGCCGTTTTCCCAAAGATATGCCGTTTGAGCTGATTGAGATCCCAGCCGGAAAGCGCGGTAAAAACGCAGATATCAAACGTATTCTCGACAAAGAGGGTGAGCAGATGCTGGCGGCTGCAGGCAAGAATCGCATCGTCACCCTTGATATCCCCGGTAAACCCTGGGATACGCCGCAGCTTGCAAATGAGCTGGAACGCTGGAAGCAGGACGGACGCGACGTCAGCCTGCTTATCGGCGGCCCGGAAGGGCTATCTCCCGCCTGCAAAGCAGCAGCAGAACAAAGTTGGTCTCTCTCTGCGCTGACGCTCCCGCACCCACTGGTGCGCGTGCTGGTGGCTGAAAGCCTGTATCGCGCATGGAGTATTACTACCAACCATCCTTACCACCGTGAGTAATGACGAGTCTTAGGCAGATTAAGCAGCGGATGAAATTACAGAATTCTTTTCGCGACTATACGGCTGAGTCCGCGCTGTTTGTACGCCGGGCGGTGGTCGCCTTTACGGGGATTTTGCTGCTGACCGGCGTGCTGATCGCTAACCTTTATAACCTGCAAATCGTCCGTTTTGCGGACTACCAGACCCGTTCTAACGAAAACCGCATCAAACTGGTTCCCATCGCGCCAAGCCGCGGCATTATTTACGATCGCAACGGCACGCCGCTGGCGCTTAATCGCACCATTTACCAGGTCGAAATGATGCCGGAGAAGGTCGATAACGTGCAGCAAACGCTGGATGCCCTGCGCGACGTGGTGGACCTGACCGATGACGATATTGCCAACTTCAAAAAAGAACGCTCACGTTCGCACCGCTTCACGTCAATTCCGGTAAAAACCAACCTGACCGAAGTTCAGGTGGCGCGTTTTGCCGTTAACCAGTACCGCTTTCCCGGTGTGGAAGTAAAAGGCTACAAACGCCGCTACTATCCTTACGACTCCGCGCTGACTCATGTTATCGGCTACGTTTCGAAAATTAACGATAAAGACGTCGATCGACTGGATAAAGAGGGCAAGCTGGCCAACTATGCCGCCACGCACGATATCGGTAAGCTGGGCATTGAGCGCTATTACGAAGATGTTCTGCACGGCCAGACCGGTTATGAAGAGGTTGAAGTTAACAACCGCGGCCGCGTGATCCGCCAGCTTAAAGAAGTGCCGCCGCAGGCCGGGCACGATATCTACCTGACGCTGGATTTAAAATTGCAGCAGTACATCGAAACGCTGCTTGCCGGCAGCCGTGCAGCGGTGGTAGTCACCGATCCGCGCAACGGTAGCATTCTCGCGCTGGTATCGATGCCGAGTTACGATCCCAACCTGTTTGTCGATGGTATCTCCAGCAAAGATTATTCGTCGCTGCTTAATGACCCGAACACACCACTGATCAACCGTGCCACTCAGGGGGTTTACCCTCCGGCATCAACGGTGAAACCGTATGTGGCGGTTTCCGCACTCAGCACTGGCGCGATCACCCGCAATACCAGCCTGTTCGATCCCGGCTGGTGGCAGTTGCCAGGCTCTGAAAAACGCTACCGCGACTGGAAAAAATGGGGTCACGGACGTCTGAATGTCACCAAAGCGCTGGAAGAATCCGCCGATACCTTCTTCTACCAGGTCGCTTATGACATGGGTATTGATCGCCTGTCAGAGTGGATGGGTAAATTTGGTTACGGCCACTATACCGGCGTCGATCTGTCGGAAGAGCGCTCCGGTAACATGCCGACGCGCGAGTGGAAACTGAAACGCTTTAAGAAGCCGTGGTATCAGGGCGATACTATTCCGGTGGGAATTGGCCAGGGCTACTGGACGGCAACGCCATTGCAGATGAATAAGGCGATGATGATCCTGATTAACGACGGCATTGTCAAAGTGCCTCACCTGCTGATGAGCACAGTGGAAAATGGCCAACAGGTGCCGTGGAAACAGCCTGTTGAACCCCCGGTCGGCGATATTCACTCCGGCTTCTGGGAGATCGCCAAAGACGGCATGTACGGGGTGGCGAACCGCCCGAATGGGACTGCCCACAAATACTTTGCCGATGCGCCGTATAAGGTCGCAGCGAAGTCCGGTACTGCGCAGGTCTTTGGCCTGAAAGCGAATGAAACCTATAACGCGCACCGGATCGCCGAGCGCCTGCGTGACCATAAACTGATGACTGCGTTTGCACCGTATGATAATCCGCAGGTCGCCGTCGCGGTGATTCTGGAAAACGGCGGTGCAGGACCGGCTGTCGGGACCATTATGCGCCAGATCCTCGACCACATTATGCTTGGTGATAACAACACCGTTCTGCCGGCGGAAAACCCCTCAACGGCAGCGGCGGAGGACCAATAATCATGACGGATAATCCGAACAAAAAATCGTTCTGGGACAAAATCCATATCGATCCCACGATGTTGCTTATCATCCTCGCCCTGCTGTTTTATAGCGCGATCGTAATCTGGAGCGCCAGCGGCCAGGATATAGGCATGATGGAACGTAAAATCGGCCAGATCGCTATGGGGCTGATTATCATGGTAGTGCTGGCGCAGGTGCCGCCGCGCGTCTATGAAGGCTGGGCGCCCTATCTCTACATTTTCTGCATTATCCTGCTGGTAGCGGTGGATGCTTTCGGCGCGATATCCAAAGGCGCGCAACGTTGGCTCGATCTCGGCATTGTACGTTTCCAGCCTTCCGAGATCGCTAAAATTGCCGTGCCACTGATGGTGGCGCGCTTTATTAACCGCGACGTTTGCCCGCCTTCGCTGAAAAATACCGCTATTGCGCTGGCGCTGATCTTTCTGCCGACGCTGCTGGTGGCAGCGCAGCCAGATCTGGGTACCGCGATTCTGGTGGTGCTCTCGGGGCTGTTTGTCCTGTTCCTTTCCGGCCTGAGCTGGCGGCTGATCGCTATTGCTGCGGTGCTGGTCGCGGCGTTTATTCCGGTGCTGTGGTTCTTCCTGATGCATGATTATCAGCGCCAGCGTGTGATGATGTTGCTCGATCCGGAAACCGATCCGCTCGGTGCAGGCTACCATATTATTCAGTCGAAAATTGCTATCGGCTCCGGCGGCCTGAGCGGCAAAGGTTGGCTGCACGGTACGCAGTCGCAGCTGGAGTTCCTGCCCGAACGCCACACCGACTTTATCTTCGCCGTGCTGGCGGAAGAGTTGGGGCTGATCGGAATTCTGATTTTGCTGGCGCTGTATGTGCTGCTGATTATGCGCGGGTTATGGATTGCCGCGCGGGCACAAACCACCTTTGGCCGTGTCATGGCCGGCGGTTTAATGTTGATTTTATTCGTTTATGTGTTCGTAAATATTGGTATGGTGAGTGGCATACTGCCGGTGGTCGGCGTACCGTTGCCACTGATCAGTTACGGTGGATCAGCCCTGATCGTACTCATGGCCGGGTTTGGTATCGTTATGTCGATCCATACTCACAGGAAAATGTTGTCTAAGAACGTTTAAGAGGTGCGCAATGCGTAAGCAATGGCTGGGAGTCTGCATAGCAGCGGGGTTACTGGCAGCATGTTCAAATGATGATGGTCAGCAGCAGACGACCGTAGCGCCTCAACCTGCGGTGTGTACTGGTCCTGTCGTTGAGATCAGCGGCGCGGAGCCTCATTACGAAGCACCGAGCGCCACGGCAAATCAGGATTATGAGCGCGACGGCAAGAGCTACAAAATCGTTAAGGATCCTTCCCGTTTCAGCCAGGCCGGTTTCGCCGCCATTTATGATGCTGAGCCGGGCAGCAATCTGACCGCTTCCGGCGAAGCGTTCGATCCAATGCAACTGACGGCAGCCCATCCGACGCTGCCGATCCCAAGCTACGCACGTATCACCAACCTGGCAAATGGCCGCATGATTGTTGTTCGCATTAACGATCGTGGACCGTATGGCAATGACCGTGTGATCTCGTTATCGCGCGCGGCCGCGGATCGCCTGAACACCTCGAATAACACCAAAGTGCGTATCGACCCGATTATCGTCGCTCAGGATGGTTCACTCTCCGGGCCGGGCATGGCCTGTACTAAAGTCGCGCAGCAAACCTATGTGCTGCCCGCGCGTCCCGATCTCGGCGACGGTTCGGGCAGTGTTTCTTCCGCATCGCAGCCTGTACAGCCGCAGGGCAACGTTCAGGCCATCAGTAACGATACGCTAAAAAGCAGCGATGCCACTGGCGCACCGGTAAGTAGCGGCGGCTTCCTCGGCGCACCGACACCGCTTCCCAGCGGCGTGCTGGAAGGCAGTGAAACAACGCAACCGGCCGCAACAGCGACCACAGCGCCAGTCGCGCAAACCACCACGCCGGTGACGCAAACCGTGATGCCAGCAACCCGCAATTCGCCGGTTACTGCACCGGGCTCTGTGCAGGGGCATGTGCAAAGTTCTGTCGCAGCCAGCAGCGCAACAGCCGCCGCCAGCAGCGGTTATATGGTGCAGGTCGGCGCCGTCAGCGATCAGACTCGCGCCAAGCAGTATCAGCAGCGCCTGGCCCAGCAGTTCTCTGTACCGGGCCGCGTGACGCAGAACGGTGCGGTATGGCGCGTTCAGCTCGGGCCATTCAGCACCAAAGCAGACGCCAGTGCACTGCAGCAGCGGCTGCAGAATGAAGCGCAGTTACAGTCTTTTATCACTGGCGCGCAATAATTGGGTAAGGTATCTGACTTTGTCAGCTTGTGTAAGCAGCATTAACAAAGTCATGCTTAAAGTCGGATGCCTGCCGATATAGCTTTTGCTATAGTAAGGCACTTTTTTAACTCCATCACGGATGTCGTTGTTCGACCATGAAGACCACTTTTTCCGTTCGTTTTGTGCAGCGCCTGGCGCTCACCACCGCGCTGACTGCAGCGTCTCTTACCGTTGCCCATGCTGATGATCTCAATATCAAAACCATGATCCCAGGCGTTCCGCAGATTGACGCGGAATCTTACATCCTGATCGATTACAACTCCGGTAAAGTGCTGGCGGAACAGAACGCCGACGCGCGCCGCGATCCGGCGAGCCTGACCAAAATGATGACCAGCTATGTCATCGGCCAGGCGATGAAAGCGGGCAAGTTTAAAGACAGCGATTTGGTGACTATCGGTAAGGATGCATGGGCTACCGGCAACCCGGTATTCCGTGGCTCTTCGCTGATGTTCCTGAAACCAGGCATGCAGGTGCCGGTTTCTCAGTTGATTCGTGGTATCAACCTGCAATCCGGCAACGACGCCTGTGTAGCAATGGCCGATTATGTTGCGGGTAGCCAGGATGCTTTCGTCGGCCTGATGAACAGCTATGTGAATGCGCTCGGTTTGCAGAACAGCCACTTCCAGACGGTTCACGGTCTGGACGCTGATGGCCAGTACAGCTCTGCGCGTGATATGGCGCTGATTGGCCAGGCATTAATCCGCGACGTACCGAACGAATACTCCATCTATAAAGAAAAAGAGTTCACCTTTAACGGCATCCGCCAGACCAACCGTAATGGTCTGCTGTGGGATAACAGCCTGAACGTGGACGGTATCAAAACCGGCCATACCGAAAAAGCGGGTTATAACCTGGTGGCTTCGGCAACAGAAGGTCAGATGCGCCTGATCTCTGCCGTTATGGGTGGTCGTACCTTTAAAGGCCGCGAAACCGAAAGCAAAAAACTGCTGACCTGGGGCTTCCGCTTCTTTGAAACTGTCAGTCCGCTGAAAGCTGGTAAAGAGTTCGCTTCTGAGCCAGCCTGGTTTGGCAACAGCGATCGTGCATCGTTGGGCGTCGATAAAGACGTTTACCTGACCATTCCACGCGGCCGCATGAAAGATCTGAAAGCCAGCTATGTGCTGAACACCAGCGAACTGCATGCGCCGCTGCAGAAAAATCAGGTTGTTGGTTCCATTAACTTCCAGTTAGATGGCAAAACCATTGAGCAACGCCCGCTGGTGGTGTTGCAGGAGATCCCGGAAGGCAATTTCTTCGGCAAAGTCATTGATTACATTAAATTGATGTTCCATCACTGGTTTGGTTAAAAATTGAACGCTTGAAAGTGTGATTTCCGTCCCCATATACTTAGCATCTCAGAAAAACTCCTGCCCATCCGGCAGGAGTTATTATTTTTTACGCCGGAGCTGACATGAAAACCAATCTCAAAGAACTGCTTGAATTCCCGACACCCTTTACTTACAAAGTGATGGGTCTGGCGAAGCCAGAGCTGGTTGATCTGGTGGTTGAAGTGGTGCAGCGCCACGCGCCAGGTGATTACTCTCCGCAGGTAAAACCGAGCAGCAAAGGCAATTACCACTCGGTATCCATCACCATTACTGCCACCCATATTGAGCAAGTTGAAACGTTGTACGAAGAACTCGGCAACATTGAAATTGTGCGTATGGTTCTGTAATCGTTTGGCGTTACCCGGAAACATTCGGGTAACGTCTTCGCTGTGATATACTCCCCTCACTCTTTTCTCCGCCGGAGATGCCGTTTTGTCTCAGGACACCATTCTTATCCGCAATCTGGGCCTGCAACCTTATGAGCCAGTGTCCCAACAAATGCATGACTTCACTGATACTCGCGACGATACAACGCCTGATGAAATCTGGCTGGTAGAGCACTACCCGGTGTTTACTCAGGGTCAGGCCGGTAAAGCTGAACACGTTCTGGCACCCGGCGATATTCCGGTTATCCAGAGTGATCGCGGCGGCCAGGTGACCTATCACGGCCCAGGCCAGCAAGTGATGTACGTGCTGATCAACCTGAAACGCCGCAAAATTGGCGTGCGTGAACTTGTTACATTGCTGGAAAATACGGTGATCAACACGCTGGCGACACAGGGCATCAGTGCTCAAGCGCGTGCTGACGCACCGGGCGTTTATGTACAGGGGAAGAAGATCTGTTCGCTGGGTTTGCGTATCCGTAAAGGTTGCTCATTTCACGGGCTGGCATTAAATATCGATATGGATCTGGCACCGTTTATGCGCATCAATCCCTGCGGCTATGCCGGCATGGAAATGACGCAGGTCAGCCAGCTGACGGGAAATACTGAGGTGGATAACATAAGGCCAATTATTGTTCAGCAATTTTTAGCGCTACTAAACAATCCACCCCATCAATATATGGACGCTTAATATATCATGTATTTTGACCCGCATTTCGTGCGGGTCGTTATTTAACTGGCATGTTAGCGCTTTACAACAGATGCCTTCTTCTCTATTTTCAACCTACCTGCCTTGTCTGGCAAATATGCATTACGGTGGTATTCCGGCTTCGTATGCGTGCTTCAGGCCAGCAACTTTGAGCGCAATGTTCGCATCACGATGAAAAAACTACGTAATGGTGATGCATGACAGGATGTTAACTCAAATTAATAATCAACTAAAAAAACGAATTCAACTATCATTCATGTTGCGAATGATTATGGAGCACAAGCATGGATAATAATAACCTACCGGAAAAGCGAATAACCGTTCGCCCTGAAGATGATAAGCCGCAAATCTTCCGGACGCTGCGCAATATTGATCTCAACTTACTGACAATTTTTGAGGCAGTATATGTTCATAAAGGGATCGTCAACGCTGCAAAAGTGCTTAACCTCACGCCTTCGGCTATTAGCCAATCGATTCAGAAACTGCGCTTAATATTTCCAGATCCGCTTTTTATTCGTAAAGGCCAGGGCGTTACACCGACCACCTATGCCGCGCATTTGCATGAATACATCAGCCAGGGGCTGGAGTCGATTCTTGGTGCGTTGGATCTTACCGGTAGCTACGACAAACAACGTACCATTACGATTGGCACGCCGCCGTCGCTCGGCGCATTAGTTATTCCGATCATCTTTCAGGCTATTAAAGAGCAAGCTCCGCATCTGGTGATGCGTAATATTCCGATAAACGACGCAGAAAGCCAGCTTAGCCAGTTCCAGACTGATTTGATTATTGATACGCATATTGCCAGTTCGCGCACGCTCAATCATCACGTGTTGTATAGCGACCAGATGATGCTGGTGTGTCGTAAAGGGCATCCTTGTCTGAAGGAGCCGATCAACGAAGTGGTTTTGCAAAAGTATGAGCACACACAGCTGATGCTGGAAGGGCAAAAACTGAGCGGGCTGCGTCAGCGTGTACAGGATCTCTTTCCGCAACGTCAGGTGAGTTTTAGCAGTTACAATGTGTTTACTATTGCAGCACTGATCGGCAACAGCGATCTGCTCGGCCTGATGCCGACACGTTTGTTCAAACTCTTCAGTGATTGCTGGCCACTGATCGAAATCGATTTTCCGCCGCTTAGCAGCGAACGGCTCGATATATCCCTGAATTACAATAAATTGAGTTTGCGCGATCCGGTGCTGGAGAATGTCATCAATGTTATCCGACGGGCTTTTTAACGCCCGTTCTCCCCTGCTGAAAGTGCTAACGCTTGCTGGGCATTTGGCACAAAACAACAACTATTTTACAAATTGCCCCCGCTGTCAGGCTGCTTTCTACTCGCCGATAATGGTATACTGCGCGTACGTTAATTCAAAAATAGTTGATAAATACAACATTCCCTTGAATTGAAATACTTACTTCGTTATCCGCAACTGGAACACGCACGCTATGAGTAAACCCATTGTGATGGAACGCGGTGTTAAGTACCGCGATGCCGATAAAATGGCTCTTATCCCGGTTAAAAACGTGGCAATCGAGCGCGAAGCTCTGCTGAGAAAACCGGAATGGATGAAAATCAAACTCCCGGCAGACTCTTCCCGTATCCAGGGGATCAAAGCAGCCATGCGTAAAAATGGGCTGCACTCTGTGTGTGAAGAGGCATCCTGCCCGAACCTTGCTGAGTGTTTCAACCACGGAACGGCCACCTTTATGATCCTTGGTGCCATCTGTACACGCCGTTGCCCGTTCTGTGATGTGGCGCACGGCCGTCCAGTGGCGCCTGACGTTAACGAACCACAAAAACTGGCGCAGACAATTGCCGATATGGCGCTGCGTTATGTTGTCATCACTTCCGTTGACCGTGACGATCTGCGTGACGGCGGTGCACAGCATTTCGCGGACTGCATTACCGCAATCCGTGAAAAAAGTCCATCTATCAAAATTGAGACGCTGGTTCCGGACTTCCGTGGCCGTATGGATCGCGCACTGGATATCCTCACCGCAACGCCGCCAGACGTGTTTAACCACAACCTGGAGAATGTGCCGCGTATCTATCGCCAGGTACGTCCAGGTGCCGATTACAACTGGTCACTGAAACTGCTGGAGCGTTTTAAAGAAGCGCATCCGGAGATCCCAACCAAATCCGGTTTGATGGTAGGGCTTGGCGAAACGAATGCTGAAATTATCGACGTGATGCGCGATCTGCGTCGCCACGGTGTGACGATGCTGACGCTGGGGCAGTATTTACAGCCTAGCCGCCATCACCTGCCGGTTCAACGCTATGTTAGTCCGGACGAGTTTGACGAGATGAAAGAAGAAGCGCTGGCAATGGGCTTTACCCATGCAGCGTGTGGCCCATTCGTTCGCTCTTCCTATCACGCGGACTTGCAGGCTAAAGGTATTGAAGTGAAGTAACACCTGCTTACACTCCAGACAAAAAAACCGGCCTTTACGCCGGTTTTTTTCGCCTGTCGGGGCGGTTCACTCTTTGTGAGTAAGTTTTTCTGCTGTCACTTCGTCAGCATCTTTCTTCACAGCATCGTCATCATGCATGGCTTTTTTGAAGCCTTTGATGGCTGCGCCCAGATCGCCGCCCAGCGTACGCAACTTCTTGGTTCCAAACAGCAGAACAACCAGCGCGGCCACGACCAGCAGCTTGGTAATACTAATTTCACCCATAGATACCTTCTTTCGTAAAACAGGCTGTATAAAACGTCATTATAACCTGACTTCATTAACGGTCATCCGACGCGCGCACACAATAGCAATCTGTAACGAGATGAATCAAGTATTGTTTAAAAAAACATCAAAGAAGTTGCGGCGTCGCAAAGCGTCGGTTCTGTAAAATGGGAAGTTTCTCTCGCGTTTGCGTCACGCGGTCTGCCGTGACATCAGCATAAATCAGTTGCGGTGCTTCAGTTGCTGCCGCAATAGTTACGCCTTGCGGATCGATAACCCGACTCTGACCGATATTCTTGTTGCCACACTCCCCGGCGGCCACCACGTAACAGGTGGTATCCAGCGCCCGGGCAGACAGTAATGTCGCCCAGTGCTGCTCTTTTAGCGGCCCTCGCACCCATGCCGCAGGCAGAACCAGCAGTTGTGCGCCCGCAAGCGCCAGTTCCGGAAAACGCAAATCATAACAGGCCATCAACCCGACCTGCATTCCGCCCACCTCAATCAGCGGTGGCAGAATGCTGCCCGCATCCACCCGCTCTGACTCCTGCATATTAAGAGCCTATCCCAGTAGGCGTATATTGTTGCAGCCAGTTTGGACACGGACAGCGCGCAACAACCGGAGCGTACATAATTTCTTCTGCCGTGATAAGTAATAAAATATATCCTGGCATTACCGATTCTTCAGGCGATGAAGGCTGGGAAAACAGTTTTTTATTATAGAAAGGAGGTAATTTAACTGGTTATTTTCTTAATGCAACGGCATGTGCAGAAAAAAAGATGCAAAGTGGAACAATAAACGTCTCGATATCTTGCAACTAAATCTTCTTTAGTTAACGACCTATAGCTTTTTAAGCCATCTCTATAATAAAATACTTATCATATAGTTACAAATTCAGATAGCACACTATCCTGACTCAGTGAATGCCATAAATGTCCTTGATATCCTTTAAAATTCAGTGATCTTGCAAATGCAAAACTGGCGTTCGAGTTTATACCCTCAACAATCACACTAATAGAGTGGTAAGCACACACTTTATTGATCAGTGACAAGATAACAGAATTATCTCCATAGCACCAATAGAAATCCTTGTCTATTTTAATATATTCAAACGGATATTCATATAAAACATCAACACTACACATTTGATCACTAAAATCATCGAGCCATAAAGGACATGAGTTAGCTAAAACAGTCAAAATATCTTTCATGCGCGTTTTATTTTTAAAATCAAATCTTTCACTAATTTCTATTCTTAGAATTTCACGCAATGAAAAGATAAAATCAAGAAGTTCTGGTCTGTTTATCACATATTCAGCGACATCCATTGTAATATTAACTGAGAACATTCTTTTTTCTTTTGAGAGATCTTTCAATTTATTAACAAGTAAAATCTGATTAATAAATAAATCACATCGTTCCTGATGTGGTAAATTTTCAAAATCATTAAACTGAGAGATAGAAAAATCGGCCAACAACTCATAGGCAATAATATTACTATTAATATCCATTATAGGCTCAAGTTTATTTTTTATTCTATTCATGATATCACTCTTTTGTCATCCTGGAAATAAAAATCCCATACTGGCGCCGACATATCACTAATAAAAAAACAAAACTCAACGTTATTTTTCATTTCCATTTTTTTCATAATATTATATTTATGACTCTGTATAGTTTTCCTGCAAATATTTAGTTCCCTTGCAACATTGTTTATTGACACTCCTCTACGGAGAAGCCTTAAAACATCAAATTCTTTATAAGAAAACACTACGTTAGTATATCTCCTATGTTTATCCCTGGAATGTATTATTCTATTTAAATCATTATCATGTTCATCAGTTAGTAAAACACGATATAACTTAGGTAATCGTAGCATTTTAATCAAGTAATGATGTTTCTTTTCACTAATCAAAATCACATCACTAAAATACCCTTGAGTTAAAAAATTCAACCTTTCATTATAACCATAATCCTGAGAGTAAAGGTCAACGATAAAAAGCGAATTCTTGACCTCGGCACTTATCTGCCTGGGCGGATGATAATGCCATTCGACTAGTGGCAGCTTGCTCCTAATATAATTAAATAAAGCTTCTCCAGCCACTGTAAAGTCTGCAATAAATATTGCAGGCTTTTTATCAAGAGAATGTTCTTTTTTATTAACCATCTATTCGCCTATTTTTACATGAAAGACCATAAATACATAATAATTGTCATCTCAATATCCTACGGAACCTAACCCTCTCTTCAATAATGAGATTTAATAATGTTGAGTCTATGATTTCAGTCGCCTTTGTTCCTAAATTTAAAAACAAACATGACAGCTTAACCTTATCAAAGCTACAGTTTCTGAAGCATATATTCGATGTTATATTCAACACTTTTAAATCGCAGAAAAAACCCTCGTCAGTATTGAATTTAAAATTTACACGTTTAATAACATGATCATTTTTTATAAGCCCAACGAATAACTTATCCACGCATAATCCAATACCATTTGAAGACAGATCCATGACATCAAAGTTAATAAAATGACCGTCATTAAGCACTCCACTTCCGCTATAATGAAGAGATTCAGGCACTTGAAATCTTTTATTTTTTCTTCTTTGCGTTATGGTGCATGTAACAGGTGACAAAATGCTTAAAAAACGTCCATTATATTGCCAGTCCGTTGTCATGAAATCCATTTTACAACATTCACCATAAAGAGATATTGTAATTAGTTCACCACTAGAAAATGAAGGGGTAAAATTAATTTCTATATCAACAAAATCATTTCCAACTTTATATAAACTACCAGGGAGATTATCTATACCATTAATGCATACAACGCAACGCTCCTTTTTTAAAGTACGTATCAGTGATATGATCTCATATCTATCAACCAAATCATTATTAGTTCCACTAAGTTTAATTAACATGATTAACTCCCTATTAGGCGTGTAATAAACTAATCCGTGTTTATTAATTCAAAAAACATAATAAATATAACTTTAAATTCACTTACCAAAGTAACGATAAACCATTATCGAAGATAAGAAAATAATAAAGCACACTATTACCTGTATTTTCAGATTATTATTTAATAAGAGTTAATCTATATTTAATTAATATTTTGGTGATAATCCTGATAATATCCATTATCCATGACCACTCGATATGTAATCTGCTGGCCACTACTCACTGCTTTTGACAATTTAACCATCAGATTTCCATTGGGAGAAACCATCAGGTTACTGATTGACTTCTGTCCTGGAACCTGTATTTCAAGACTCATATACCATGCAGTCGGATTAATTATATTTAACAGTTCTCCTTGTGCCTGAAATTTTAACTGACGATATTGACTTGCATCTGGTGCGCCAAGCTCAGCAGGGCGAACAAATACCTTCAGGCGCAAACGTAAAGGTAGAAAAACTTTTTGCCCAGCCTGTCTAAGCTGCTCATTTTCTGGCTGAACCTGAAAAACATTCAGCCAGAAAAGGCTTTCTTTTTTCGCAGATAATCCCTGACGCGCCGTCAATAATAAACGTAATGACCGTAGTTCTTGAGGCATCATTTTAAATACTGGCGGAGTGACAATAATCGGCGTACTTACCTTGTCTGGTGGCACAAGAGGATCCCCAGTATCTGTCCACACCTGAACTAATACAGGTGTATCACCATCATTAGAAAGACTGAGTGACTGCGCTATATCACGGGCACTGAAAATCACTCGTGTACGATCAACGTTCACTACTGCATTAGCCTGAACAATAAGACCTAATGTCAGTGAGCAAGTAACCATCACTTTACTGAAAACTAAGTACCACTTGTAATTGCGCATTGACACGTCCTGGCGTTACTGTCTGTCCACTAATAGCTTCTAATGAAGCGGTAAAATCTCCGGTGTAGGTATTGACTGAACCTGATGAAGTCAAACTGGTCAAATCCTTATATGCGTACCATCCACGCGTGTTGCCCGTGCCAGTTACAGAACGGTCTGGCAGCAGATTCAGCGCAGTGCCGTTATTGTCGAGTATCTTTATACCTACGCCGGAAGCTTCTCCAGTGCTACCGTATTGAGAATCAAGAAGCCAGGTCAATCCTCCACCACTCGTTACCAACCCCAATGACCGGGCGGCATTCACCGCAACCGACTGATTCACCAAAAACCCCATAGCCACATTCGCCGTGCTACTTGTTGAGGGGCTGGTACTGGAAATGGCCCCGGCTTCACATTCCAGACCGATAGAAAACGATGCCCGACTATTTCCGCCAGCCGTTAATGTTTCTTTACTTACAGTAGGAAGTAACACAACGTGGGGATAATCCTTCACTTGACAAAAAGCACCACGTACATAAGTAACGTTGTTATATGTACTCCATGCACCAGGCCAGTAGGAATACCAGCCATAGAAATAAGAAGCATGATCCATTCCCGCCATAAGTAAATCAGTCGGCAATCCAGGACCTTTAAATGCAATATACCCGCGTGGTTGTGCCCATAAATCATGGTAATAAGTACTGTAATTCGCATACCAAGTGGTAGAGTCAATTTTATACACTTCGTACAGCACATTACTAAATGCACTGGCGGGAATGTAAATATATGTACCATCCTGATACCAACTGGCGGATGTTAACTGCCGTTGTTTCCAGTAGCGGCTGTAATATTCTCCAGTACTAAGATTTGTCATGCGCACAGCGACATTTCTTTCTACATCGTAATAAGCCCCATTTACTTCCGATGTTGAATACATCCCGGCATAAGCACTATCCCCATTCGTTGAATACATTTCATATAACCCCCCAGCATCGGCCAAAGCGCAACGAAATAAAATTTGATTTCCGCTATAAGCATGATTAGTCGCTGCTGTGAGAAAATTGCCCACAGAACTCTCCAGGAGTGACCCCGAAAGCTGAAAGTGACTACCACTGTTAATACTGATAATAGGAGGTAGACCAACATTGCCGGTACAGGTATCGCATGCTCCATCCCAATAAGCAGCAGTATACCCGGCAGCTATTGCCTGACTAGATAGCGAAATAGTACTGGTTACCTTGATACAAGATGCCCATAGAGGCTGACAAATAAGCACTGTTACCACCAGTGTAAGGAGTTTTCTCACCCAGGCTCTCATATTACTTCTCCTGTTCACATGTCTGGCTCAAGTGCACCAGCGCTTCGGCATCCCGCCCAGTTATCTGGTATGGTACCCGGCATTGCTGGCTGTGTGTTTTACCCCATGAAACTAAAAGCACACCAGAGTTATTCGGCACGCGGGCATAAATTTGTCCTCCTTGCCCAACCATGCCTATCAGCGTACCTTCCGTATCACGGACTTCGGCCCCCATTGGCGGGACGTTGCCTTCCTGCGTTTTAAGCGTAATAAGTACGGCTTTCCCCCTCAGGGTAGCGAAGTCTACTTGCACAATTGCGCCAGCGTAGGGCACTACGCGTTTGCTACCACCTTTAAGTTCTGCATCGGCATTCATGTTGCGCGCATCCAGACTAACGTTATTGGAACTGTAGGGTGATAACGAGGGTAAAATGGCATAACCAAAATGATCGATGACTGCTCCTTGTCCATTCTGGATATGCGCCCCCTGGGCTCCATCAGCATGGATAAGTGCGAAAGTATCGCTGGTGTACGGTCCTAAAGTCAGGCCACCACGATGTAACACGGCAGTACCTGATGCGCCCAGACCAGCCTGTCGGTAACTTTCACCTTGGTCATAGCTGGCTTGTATAGCCCCGATGCGCGTATTTTCTTGTAAAGTGCCACCAAATGTCGCGGCACTACCGCTAGCGGTATCACGGTAGCGTTCGTAGCCACCATAAAGGGAGTAAGACACATCGCGGTTTTCACCCGCTGTTCCAGTCAGAGACATCGTAGAAGAACGACTGCTACGTGACTGGTTATAGTTGTAAGCCACAGAAGCAAGATTGCTACCCCAGTCGAGAGGAACGGAGACATTAAATGAAATTGTGTTTTCCGTATATTTCTGAAGCGAATTATTGTATACAGGATCATTAACGCTGGTATAAAACCGCCCGTAGTCCCATGTTGTTCTCTGCCTCGCAATATTGATTCCATAACTGATACGCTTCCACTGGTTACTGTATCCCAACTGTAACTGGGTAATACGCGACTGATTATTGTAGTAATCAGCTGTGCTGGCGCTCATATTCAGTACGCCCCAAGTATCCAGAGGCTGACTGATAGTCGCTGAAAGACGGTTACGCTGGTGCAAAGAATCGGAATAATAAACGGTACCATCCTGCTCCTGACGGCGTACGCCCAGAACATCCTGTAAATCTCGAAAGCCACCCGTAGAATAACGATATGCAGCCAGTACAAGATTAGTACCGGAAGTAAAGGTTTTGCTGTAGCTCACTTCAGCCCGCCAGCCTTGCTGTTGCCTGCCATTTTCTACTCGAGCCTGCGACCAGGTCGTATTCATACCCAGCGCTCCAAAATCTGTCGCCAGGACACCACCTGCCAGAAAAGCCTGGTAATTCTGTGCAATACGTACCCCCAAATTACTGGTCAACATATTGCTCACCCCATGCTGCAATACACCTTCAAAAAAAGTGTTATTGATGTCGTAGTACTGCCTCACTCGGCCAAGTGACAGAGAATAGTTCCAGTTACCCGGACGAACTGAATCGGGAACAGCAGAATAAGGGACAATAAAACTAGAGGTTTTCCCATCAGCTTCAATGACCTCTACTTCCAGATCACCCTGGCTACGAGTGTTATACAGATCATTAATAACAAATGGCCCAGGAGGAACGCTGGTTTCATAAATGACTTGATTTAGCTGTTTAACGATCACACGAGCGGTGCTGGTTGCGATCCCCTGGACTTGTGGTGCATATCCACGTTTTCCCTGTGGCCACATTCGCTCATCAGTGGCCAGTTTTATCCCATTAAATGAGAGGCTCCCGAAAAGACTACTATCGGTATAGTTGTCCCCCAGATAGAGCTCGCTATCGAGTTTCTCTATAGGACGCTGAACCCAAGTCCGCACTGCATTATAGTGATAAGCGTTACCGCTCAAGCTACTGTTGGCATAGCGTAAATTCCCCTGGTGGCGTGCCTGCCACAACCCCAGATTCACACCACCATTAATCCCACTCCATAAATATTGGTAGTGGTAATTACTATTGGTATTCTCCGTCCAGGTGTAACGGGTGTTATGGCGCAGGAATAACGCAAACATACCGTCATCCCATTCCGAAACGGGGATATAACCACGTGGTGTCTGCACCAGTTCAGTCATCGGGATAAATAGCTGTAGACGCAATGATGCCTGATCAAACTGCCAGCTCGCTCCTTTTGCCCAATAGGTTAACGGATGGCATGCTGATTCACGATTCTGCTCAGGTATTCCTTTTAAGTTTGCCGCACGCATTAATGATGAAGTCAGGCAAGGCTGGGGGGGAGCATTAGCTGCTTCAGCATTAAAAACAACTTTTTCACCACTTTTAACTAGCGTATTATTCACATAAACATCAGCAAGATAGCTTCCTGAAATAATCCCAGAGTTATTAAACTGGTCAAGATCCATATTCCATGAAGAACCTTGCAATAAAGAGGAATCAAAAATAAACTCCTCACTGTGCACCACACCACCCCAACTGAGCATGATACACAGCGCCAGTATATTCAGGCGGAACTCATGGGAATGTGACATGATATTGCTCGCTTATCCAGGCGCCCTGGTCATTGACAAGGCGAACAGATACACTGCCATTGCCCGGTGATTTATTTTTCCAGTTATTGAACCAAAAAGTTTGCTGACTGAATGGTGCCAACATTTCTGCACTGGCAGAGTGTTTCTTACCATCAATCTGGGCATCAACATTGGCTAATGAGGCGTACCAGGGTTGCGGGTTATCAACCGTAATTCCGTAACCTTTTTGCTGGTTATACACAGCAGTAAGTTTAAGGCCAGTAAGTTGTTTCTCCGGTGAGCCAATATTTTCAGGTCGGTAAAAAAGCTTTACTCGTGTACGAAGCATTACTAACATTTTATTTTGTTCTTTTTCACCGCCTAAATTCGCGGGGGGAATCTGTAACACATTGAACCAAAATACAGACTCTCGGTCACGGGGAAGGTGTCCCCCTTCTGTGTACATAACACGCAAAACCTGCCCCGTTTTTGCCTGAATTTTAAAAACAGGTGGAGTAGCAATAAAAGGAATATCTTTACCAGCTTCAGGTGGGGCATCGATATTACCATTATCAAACCAGGTTTGAATAACATATGGAATACTATCATTGTTCTTGAGTTGAACATCTACAGATGATGAACCAGAGGGATAAATGATACGATTTCCCAACATTGTAACACTGGCAGAAACACTGCTGGTTAGAATAAGTGAAAATAATAAGCCAGACAGTATTCGGGCATAGCTACTCTTTAAAAATGTAATTACCATCATTAATAACCCCCGGGTCGAATTATCATTATTTGGCAAGACCCTTACTACGCCGCTTACAAGAAAAATGTGTACACTGTCTTCCAGTCAGTAATACACACCTTCTTTTTTCAGCAAAACATCCTGTTTTGCCAGACAAAAGAATGCCTGAATACATCCTGTATTCACCGGCCCCTGCCGCGCGCCTGGTTATCCTCTCCGGGCGCAATTTCCAGCGACTATTGGGTTCTCCGCCTTTTCCGGGTGGTAGACAGGCTTCCTTCCTTCGGGTTAACTTACATATTTAGAGATAAGAAACTGCATATTGCAGAGTGGCAACAACCGTACCTGCAGTGGATGCTCCGGTTGCGTAATACTGAGCTGTATAGGTAGCCGATGCTTGTGTCGCTCCTGCCG
Source organism: Pseudomonadota bacterium (assembly GCA_018261615.1). Classification (GTDB taxonomy): domain Bacteria; phylum Pseudomonadota; class Gammaproteobacteria; order Enterobacterales; family Enterobacteriaceae; genus Kosakonia. The sequence goes on from JAGTSE010000007.1 coordinate 115,892, forward strand.
CGAGGGTCAGATCACCATTACCGTTAAAGCCACTAGTCAGATTAATCGGTGCACTTGTGGTATCCAGTAATTGCACTTCAACGTTAGCTGCGGTCCCGGTGTTGCCGAGATTGCCATTGGTGGTGACTTGATTCCCGACAAACACAGTGGACACTTTTGTTGTAGCTGTTGCACTTCCTGTGCAGCCTGTCACCGACACATCAAATGGCGTTGCACCAGCTGTTTGTCCACTACTTGCCAATGATGTTGAACTTACCGTAGGTAATAGCACAACGGGTGATACAGTGTTCCCATTAATAGCAACTGAACAGGTTTCAGCGGTTACCTCCCCTTGAAAAGTGATGGTATTACTTGACGCTGCAAATGTATTCCCAGAAATTAATGCGGCAGTCACCATAAAAGGCAGAGAATATAGAGTTCTCATATTTATACCTCATATTTAAATAATCTTATATGTCACCAACATGGTATGTCACCAATATAGTGTAAGGAATAAGTCCATTTAATTAAAAATTCCCTTTAACATTTTATATAACAAAAGAAAGTCAAGATTGATCGATAATTTCTATTATTGTTAAATAAACAATAGATAAAATCATTGGTGTTTTTTTTGAAATAAGTCTAAAGATATATCTCCACTTTTTTTGATAAATTAAATTTTTATTTAAAGATTTAACCATTCCAATAGTAAATACTCCATCAGTGACATCTGGTTATTTTTCCCCTCCTGTGAACCATAGAGCTCATCTATTATTGACGGGTACTAATAATGAACATCGAATAGCCGATATCGAATATCGCCAGCAACTCTCTGAAGAATTACGCATTCAGTTTGATGAGAAACTCTCAATCCACGCCATTTAACAGCGGGTTTCTATGAGCCATTCATCGGTTCATATAATGGCCCAGCGCCTCACAAAATCAGGAGTATCATGGCCTTTACCGCAAACCACGTCACCAGAGTACCTCAATGTGATCCTTTTACCAGGCCGCAGGAAGGCAACGAAAAATTACCGGAAACAAAAATATTGCCAGATGACTCATGGCGAGTCAGGCCCAGGACTCGTTACAATCGTGAGTTTAAGGAATAACTCGTCAGACAATCGCTTACGCCCTGAACCAGTGGCCAGTACTGGCCTGCTACGCAGAAAATGGCAAGGCTGACCCGACGCGGAAAGCATTGTCACACCCCACGCCCGTTGAAATCTGGCAACAGTTACTCGCCTACCTGCTCGGGCATCATTATGGCCTTACGATTAACGACACACCATTTGGTAACGATCGTGTCATTCAGGAACACATTGACGCAGGTGTGCGACACCGTGAATTTTATCGTGGAAAAGTATGATCTGATGCGCACCGATCATCACGGTTTCAGCGCAGAAAGCCGCCATCTAGCCTCTGCGCCGATTTTACCGAAAGATAAGGGTCAGCATCATCCCGTGCCAGTAACGCTTCTGGCAGCACCAGCAGCGACGCCTGTTGCTGTGCCGCTTGCGCCATCAACTCGACGCAAGTTAATGCATTGGTTTTCCAGTCCGGTGTAACAGCAAACTGCCCTGCTGCAACAATCATCGTTTTCCCCTCCGCTATACCGCCATAGCCAGGAAGTGGTCACGGAGCTAAACTCGACACTCTAACAAATCAAATAGCAGGATTTCACGGTGTTACAACTTCTTTTAGCGGTATTTATCGGTGGCGGCACAGGCAGCGTTGCGCGCTGGATGCTCAGTATGAGGCTAAACCCGACGCATCAGATAATCCCCCTTGGCACGTTAACCGCCAACCTGGTGGGCGCATTTATTATTGGCATGGGGCTGGCGTGGTTCAACCGAATGACGCATATCGACCCTGTGTGGAAAGTGCTGCTTACCACCGGATTCTGTGGCGGGCTGACAACATTTTCCACCTTTTCGGCTGAAGTGGTGTTTTTGTTGCAGGAAGGTCGTGTCAGTTGGGCGTTGTTGAACGTAGCTGTTAACTTACTGGGATCGTTTGCGATGACTGCGCTGGCTTTCTGGCTCTTTTCAGCCGTTAATGCAAACTAAAGACATAAAAAAACCCGCTTTATCAGCGGGTTTTGGGATTCTTGCTTACGTAGCTGAATTAAACAGGCATTACGTTTGCAGCAGAAGGGCCTTTGGCACCGTTAGTGATTTCAAACTCAACGCGCTGACCTTCGGCCAGAGTTTTGAAACCATTGCTCTGGATTGCAGAGAAGTGTACGAACACATCTTTGCTGCCATCTTCCGGAGTAATGAAACCGAATCCTTTGGATTCATTAAACCACTTAACGTTACCTTTAATCTTAGACATCAAAATTACCTTTACATGAAAAACGACACAAATGCTGTGTCGGGTATCAGTACATCAATTGTAGCGACCTTTGTCCAGTCGTTATTCGCTAAAAAGTGATAAATGTCGCGAAGTTTTGTTCTTTGCCGCTTTATTCCGCATTTTTTGTACTGTTCAGGAACTGTGCAGAGCATCATCCGCAGACAATATTCAGAACTGAAAGCGCATCCACGCGAAGTAAACATTCCCGTTATTGTGAGTCCCTGGAATGTAGGTCATCTGGAACGTTGCCGGGCCATAGCCAATTGAAGCCAGCGGTAACAGCACCGGAATCGGAATGTAATTCCAGTTATCGCGCGCAGTTACGCCTACGGTGTAACCGAGTCCGAGATGGAAATTATCATCCGCCAGCGGTCGCCAGGTTTTCTCCCAGCCGTAGCCGCCAATCGGTTCCCATTTGTTAAACGAGTCTTTAAAGGCCATCAGGTACAAGCCGTGCCAGTTGCCTTTCTCATCCCAGCGCTCCTGACCAAACCCGGCGCCCCACGGACGTTCGTTATAATGGTCGGTTTTCTCCTTGTCATAGGCAAAACGCGCATGCCAGGTAATAGCCGGCACATAGAGATCGTAATGCTCCGGCGCTTGCCAGGTTTGCTTTACGTTGTCGGTAAAATCAGAGATCCAGGACTGCTGAGCTGCGTGCGTCAGGGAAACCACCGAAAATTGACAAAATATAGTGAAGAGTATGAATTTTTTATTTTTGACAGACACCGTATGCATTCCGTTTTACATATTGACGTATAGTCTGTAGCAGACTAACTTAATAAATCCTTAACGATATCAGATTAATTCTAAAAACATAACAAAAATTAATTATTGTGCTAATAGTTTCCAATTTAAACACAATATGTTACGCCGCAGCGATACGGCGCATAACCTCTTATCCGCTGCCATTGCCCCACATGATGGACAACAATCCCGCCATAATGGTCGCGACAATCATCACCTTCGGCCGCACGCGCAACAAGGCACCCTCATGAATTGCCCGAAGCAGCATCTTATTTCCTCCCTGCGGATCGCATTGACGATTTTTATCCAGCGCGGATTCAGATAGAGCATCTGAATAACGCCAAACTCCGCCAATCAATGAAAAGGGTGATATTCCCATTATTAACAGGGCATCAGTGACGCATTTAAAGGTAATAAACAGCAAGACAAAGATAATCATTAACGTTACCGACAAGACGAGCTTCAGCCTCACCGTCGCACGGTTTTCACAATCTGCTCGATTTGCTGTGCCACGCACTCAATATCGGCAATGTTATTACCGGTCGCCAGCATATCCAGGCGGTTACGGATTAGTGGTACACAGACATTCGCAATCCCCGGAACATTGATGGTTTTATCCAGCTCAGCAACCAGTTTCTCCGGCGTCATTCCGGGGCGCCACTGGGTAACTATTTTTTATCATCTGGAATACAAAATTACCGTAACGAATTCACTCAACTTAGAGTCTATCCCACCAGGCGTATATTGTTGCAGCCAGTTTGGACACGGACAGCGCGCAACAACCGGAGCGCACACGCAGTACGTGAGGATGATTCGCTTCGCTCGCCCTAAAGGCTGATGAATCCCCAGAAAAGGAGACAGGCATAGAGTTTTATGATCTACTGATTTTCGCCAAAAAATTCAATGAGATCACCCTATGCCTGTCCGTAA
>JAGTSE010000043.1 GCA_018261615.1 Pseudomonadota bacterium
GCTGTGTTTTCGCTGCGGCGCGGGGTGTGCATATTACGCTTTCCCGCCGTGAAGTCAACTGATTATTTTCAGATTTCTTCACCTGACAGGCCGGTGTGTCTGCCGTTGTGCCGTGTCAGTGGAGGCGCATTATAGGGAGATAATTCCGGCTGACAACCCCTAATTTGAAAAAAGTTTTCAACCGTGTTTTTTTTCAACAAACCGCGGGAAAAAGCGTCATGAAATGCTGATTTTGCTGTTTTTACCACCACTGACAGATATCGAATGGCATACTAGCGAGTGATACAAAGAAAAAAGGAAGTGAGAAATGCCTTTAAACGCACAGCAGCTTGCCGCGCAGAAAAATATCTCCTGGGTGCTCGCAGAGAAACTGGCGCAACAGATCCTGAAAGGTGAATATGCTCCGGGCTCGATTCTACCGGGTGAGATGGAACTGGGTGAGAAGTTTGGCGTCAGCCGCACCGCAGTCAGGGAAGCGGTAAAGACATTAACCGCAAAAGGGATGGTCTTGCCTCGCCCGCGTATTGGTACCCGGGTAATGCCCCGCGACAACTGGAACTTTCTTGATAAAGAATTGTTGTTCTGGTGGATGCACGAAGATAACTTCAAGGAAATCCTTCAGCACTTCCTTATTATGCGCAGCAGCCTTGAGCCTCAGGCTTGCCTGCTCGCAGCAACACTCGCCAGCGCAGAACAAAAAGCGCATCTCAATACCTTAATGGAAGAGATGGTTAGCCTGAAAAAAGACTTTAACCGCGAACGCTGGATTGAAGTGGATATGGCCTGGCACGAACACATTTACGCGATGAGTGATAATCCCTTCCTTATCTCTTTCGCTTCACTCTTTCATTCGATTTACCAAACCTACTTTACCTCTATCACGCAAAACGAAGCGATCAAACTCGACCTTCATCAGGCGATAGTGGACGCCATTCAGGAAAGCGACGGTGAGAGCGCATTCCGGGCGAGCCAGTTATTACTGAATACGCCTAATTAACGGGAATTGGTATGACAGATAAGAAAGCGCGCAGTATGGCCGGCCTGCCATGGATCGCGGCAATGGCTTTTTTTATGCAGTCACTGGATGCCACCATTCTTAACACAGCCCTACCCGCAATAGCACAGAGCCTTGGCCGTTCCCCGCTGGCGATGCAATCCACCATTATTAGTTACACGCTGACAGTGGCAATGTTGATCCCAATGAGCGGCTGGCTGGCAGACCGTTTTGGCACTCGTCGGGTATTTATGCTGGCGGTTAGCCTGTTTACCCTCGGCTCCCTGGCGTGCGCGCTCTCCAACTCACTGTCAATGCTGGTTGTATTCCGTGTCATCCAGGGGATTGGCGGTGCGATGATGATGCCAGTGGCCCGTCTGGCATTACTACGCGCGTATCCGCGCAGTGAACTGCTGCCGGTCCTGAACTTCGTCACCATGCCCGGGCTTGTTGGGCCGATTCTTGGCCCGGTATTGGGTGGCGTGCTGGTTACCTGGGCCAGCTGGCACTGGATCTTTTTGATTAATATCCCGATTGGGATCGCTGGTTTGTTCTATGCACGGAAATATATGCCGAATTTCACTACGCCACGGCGAAATTTCGATATGGGTGGTTTTTTCCTTTTTGGTTTAAGCCTTGTGCTGTTTTCCAGCGGCATAGAGTTATTTGGAGAGAAGCTGGTTGCCAGTTGGATTGCTTTCACGATTATTCTCAGCGGTCTCGGTTTGCTTTGGGCTTATGTCCGCCACGCGCGCCGCCATCCTGCTCCACTGATATCACTCAATCTATTTAACACCCGCACCTTTTCCGTTGGCATCGCCGGGAACATTGCCTCCCGTCTGGGAACGGGTTGCGTACCGTTTTTGATGCCACTGATGTTGCAGGTCGGTTTTGGATATCCCGCGCTGATTGCTGGTTGCATGATGGCCCCAACCGCGCTGGGCTCTATTCTGGCAAAATCCATGGTCACGCAGATATTGCGCTGGTTCGGTTATCGCAAGACGCTGGTTGGCATTACGCTATTTATTGGTTTGATGATTGCCCAGTTCGCGCTGCAAACACCGGCGATGGCAGTATGGATGCTGGTACTGCCGCTGTTTATCCTGGGGATGGCGATGTCCACCCAGTTTACCTCGATGAATACCATTACTTTGGCGGACTTAACCGATGAAAACGCCAGCAGCGGCAACAGTGTCCTGGCGGTCACGCAACAGTTATCGATAAGCCTGGGGGTCGCGATCAGCGCTGCGGTGCTGCGTTTCTATGAAGGGTTCGATAGAATTAATACCGTAGAGCAGTTCCACTACACCTTTATAACCATGGGTGCTATCACGCTGCTTTCCGCGCTGGTCTTTATTCTGCTGAAAGCGAAAGATGGCCTCAACCTGATCAAAGAGCGCCACAAAAAATCAGGCTGAACCGCGCTCCATCAGAATCGGCGTGAGCTGTAATCGCTGTTGCTGCAAACCCGGTTCAGCAATACGGTGGATAAGCACATCAATTGCCAGTTCACCCAGTTCATCTTTTGGTTGATGAATAGTGGTGAGCGGGGGAGTCATATAGCTTGCCAGTTCAATATCGTCATAACCGACAATCGCCATATCTTGCGGGATCTTCAACCCGGCCTGATACAAGGCCTGGTATGCGCCAACTGCCATAGCATCGTTGCCGATAAAAACCGCCTGCGGGCGTTCCTTCATCGCCAGTAATGCCTGCATGGCATCAAAACCGCCGCCGAATTCAAAGTCACTCTCGATTTCATCGCCTTCACGAATGGTTAATCCAGCGCGCGTCATCGCTTCGCGATATCCCTCCAGACGCAAACGCGCAGGTGTTTTATCCAGCGGCCCGGTAATACAGGCTATGCGAGTGAATCCTTTATCGATCAGATACTGCGTTGCCATATCGCCACCCAGCAAGGAGTTATCCTGAATCAGATCGCTATCACCGTTAAACGGCGCCCAGTCCATCATTACGGTCGGTATAGAAGGATAGCGCTGCATGATCTCTTGCGAAGGCTGATGGGTCTCGGTGCACAGCAGCAGCAAACCGTCGACGCGCTTCTGCATCAGCGTTTCCAGGTTACTGTTCATCCGCTGTTCATCGCCTTCGGTATTGCACAACACCAGGCTGTAACCGCGCTCAAAACAACTACGCTCAACGCCGCGTACCAACTCGGAATAAAAGGGGTTAGAACTGGCGGTTATCAGCATGCCGATGGTGTGGGTCTGATTGATTTTCAGGCTCCGCGCCAGCGCGGAAGGGGCATAGTTCAGCGTTTTGATCGCCGCTTCCACCTTCTCCCGAACAGCATCACTGACAAAGCGATCTTTGTTAATAACATGGGATACCGTTGAGGTGGAAACGCCCGCCACGCGGGCAACATCCTTCATGGTGGCCAAGTTTCACCCCTGCTGAGAGAGAAAATCATCAATCTCTTTGCGCCACGGAACAGAAGGTTGCGCGCCTTTACGCGTGACGGCAATCGCCGCTGCTGCATGAGCAAAAAGGATCGCTTCATCCAACGTTTTTTCTTCCAGCAATGCCGTCAACAGCGCTCCGTTAAAGGTATCGCCAGCGGCGATGGTATCAATAGCTTTCACTTTAAAACCGGGCACGCGTTTACCTTCACCACTAACACTTGCCCATACGCCACGGCTGCCAAGGGTAATAATTACCGTATTGATCCCTTTGGCATGAAGCGCTTGCGCGGCGCGAGCGGCATCTTCATCGCTGTCAACGCGAATACCGGTCAGTTTTTCCGCTTCGGTTTCATTTGGTGTGATGATATCCACCAGCGCCAGCAGTTCATTGGAGAGTTCCCGCGCCGGAGCCGGGTTAAGCGCTACGGTCGTGTGGTTTTGCTGCGCGATACGCGCGGCAGCCAGTACGCTTTCTACCGGCGACTCCAGTTGCATCAGCAACGCCGATGCGTTCGCAATCAGCGCGTGCTGCGCTTCTACGCGTTCAATCGAGAGCGCCGCATTCGCTCCCGCATGAATACCGATGACATTCTCACCTTCGCCATTAACAAAAATCAGCGCCACGCCGGTGGATTCACCCGCAACAATGCTTACTGGCGCTACATCAATATGATCGCTTTCCAGTTGCTTGCGAACGCGCGCGCCAGTGTCGTCATCGCCCGTGCAGGCGATAAAAGCGATATCGGCGCCGCTACGCCCGGCTGCAACAGCCTGGTTTGCACCTTTACCACCAAAAGCCACCTGATACTGGCTACCGGTGACGGTTTCGCCCGGCGTCGGGAAAGATTCAAGGTTAAGAATGTGATCGACATTGATACTACCAAGGACGACGAGTTTGCCTGCGGTTTTCATGATGAGCTTGTCCATAAATTGCGCCACCGTTCCCGGTGGCGCGTGCCATGCTTTTCTTTATTTTTACGTTGTCCCCAGATGGCAGGTTTAAGCCCACCGTCTGAACTGCTTATTACTGCTTGATGACCAGTTTCAGGTCAACCGGGTTTTTCGCGTAGACTTTTTCGCCTTTCAGCACTTTGTCTGCGGTATCAACGCCTTTCGCGCCAATCTGCTCCGGCAACTGAGCAACCGTTGCTGCCAGTTTGCCGTCATTTACTGCTTTTACACCGTCAGGCGTGCCGTCAAAACCTACCACCATCACGTCAGTTTTACCGGCAGTTTGCAGGGCACGCAGCGCGCCCAGCGCCATTTCATCGTTCTGGGCAAAGACCGCCTGAACATCCGGGTGAGCCGTCAGCAGGTTCTGCATGACGTTCAGGCCCTTAGTACGATCGAAGTCTGCCGGCTGGCTGGCCAGTACGTTAAATTTATGCGCGGCAACGGCCTGTTGGAAACCTTCACCACGTTCACGTGCGGCGGAAGTCCCGGCGATACCTGCCAGTTCGATAACTTTCGCGCCTTCACCCACTTTTTTAGCGATGTAGTCGCCAGCAATTTTGCCGCCGAGCACGTTATCAGATGCAATGTGGCTTACCACTTCACCGCTGCTTGCTACGCGGTCGAGGGTAATTACCGGGATTTTTGCCTGGTTAGCCATTTTGATCGCATTGCCGACAGCATCGGAGTCTGTCGGGTTAATCAGCAGAAGTTTGGTACCGCGAACGGTCAAATCCTGCACGTTGGCCAGCTCTTTGGCCGGGTTGTTCTGAGAATCCAGGACAACAAGGTCATACCCCAGTTTATCCGCCTCTTTCTGTGCACCATCCTTCAGGGAGACGAAGAACGGGTTGTTCAGCGTGGAAATCACCAGAGCAATAGAGTCTTTCGCCATCGCGTTTGCGCTAATGGTGGCGCTCAGTGCAACAGCAGAAACCAGAGTGGCCAGTTTTTTCATGTTCATATTCACGAGTCCTGTTGTGTAGGTAATTACTGCTTTTTGTTGTCTACCAGCACCGCGAGCAGAATCACCACTGCTTTAACGATCATCTGGTAATAGGAGGAAACGCTCAACAAATTCAATCCATTATTGAGGAAGCCCAGAATCAATGCGCCGATCAACGTCCCAACAATGCGACCTTTACCGCCAGACAGACTGGTTCCGCCCAATACCACCGCAGCAATAGCATCCAGTTCATAACCGGCCCCCGCAGTAGGCTGGGCAGAAGAGAGACGCGCCACTTCAATAATGCCCGCCAGTGAAGCCAACAGGCCGCACAGCGAGTAGACGATAATTTTCACTTTATCGACGGAAATACCGGACAAGCGCGTCGCCGCTTCGTTACCGCCCAGAGCATAGATATAGCGGCCCAGGCGGGTTTGATGCAATAAATACCAGGCGGCGATAAAGACCACAGCCATCAGCCACACTGGCGTCGGGATCCCGAGCGGGCGGCCAATACCAAACCAGCCAAAAATATCTGCGTTAGCGGTAAATCCGGTATTGATTGGGCTGCCATTGGTGTAAACCAACGTTACACCGCGCAGCAGCAACATCATCACCAGCGTCGCAATAAATGCCTGTACACGGCCTTTCGCAACAATAACCCCGGTAACGGCACCGATCGCAGCACCCAGCGCCAGCGCGCCAGCAACGGCCACCAGTGCATTAACTTCCACGCCAATCATCGATGCCGCAACGGCGCCGGTGAGCGCCAGCAGGGAACCGACGGACAGATCAATTCCCGAAGTCAGTATAACCAACGTCATCCCCACCGCCATAATGGCGTTCACCGAGGTTTGTTGCAGGATGTTCAGCAAGTTATTGACGGTAAAAAAGTTCGGGCTCATGGTCGAAACAATCGCAATCAGCACCAGCAAAGCAATTAACGATTTTTGTTCCATTAGCCATGCTTTGCTGAAATAACGGCGACCAGAAACAGCCTGGGTAGTCATCTTTTTTACTCCTGATTCACACGATTAAGCTTGCCCACAGCGGCAGCCATCAACACTTCCTGAGTGGCCTGCTCGCGCGTGAATTCACCGCCGAGATGCCCTTCATGCATCACCATAATGCGATCGCTCATTCCCAGCACTTCCGGCATTTCAGAGGAGACCAGGATGATGCTCAGCCCGTCCGCCTTGAACTGGTTAATAAGCTGATAAATCTCTTTTTTCGCCCCGACATCGACGCCGCGCGTCGGTTCATCGAGGATCAGCACTTTTGGCCGCGTCATCAAACCACGAGCTATCGCCACTTTTTGCTGGTTACCGCCGGAGAGCAAACCAATTGCCTGCTCCATTGATGGCGTTTTCACATTGAACAGACGGATAAAATCATTCACCGCCTGCTGTTCATCTTTATGCTTCAGCGAACCGCCTGCACGGCTGAAGTAACGCAGCGCCGTCAGCGACATATTCTCTTTCACCGACATACCGAGCACTAAGCCGTCACGCTTACGGTCTTCTGAAATATAGACGATACCGTTCGCCAACCCGTCCTGCGGAGAGCGGGTAATTACTTCATGGCCGTCGAGTGTCACATAACCACTGGTGCGCGGCAGCGCGCCATACAGCACTTTCATCAGCTCGGTGCGGCCAGCGCCCATCAACCCGGCGACGCCAAGGATCTCGCCTTTGCGCAGGTTGAAACTGACGTTTTCGACACCGGGGCCACACAGATTATCGACGGTAAGACGCACTTCGCCCGGCGCTTGATCCAGCCGCGGGTATTGGTCTTCCAGCTTACGGCCAACCATCATTTCGATCAGCGTATCTTCGGTGAGCGTGGCCACTTCACGCTCGGCGATAAACTGCCCATCACGGAAAACCGTCACGTCATCGCAAATCTCGAAGATCTCTTTCATACGGTGGGAAATATAGACAATGCCGCGCCCCTGCGATTTCAGCTCGCGGATCACGCGGAACAGCGATTCAGTTTCGGTGTCCGTCAGAGCGTCGGTGGGTTCATCCATAATGATGACCTGCGATTCATAACTCATCACTTTGGCGATTTCGACCATTTGCTGATCGCCGATGGAGAGTTCCCCGACAAGCCGATCGCTCTTAAAGCGTAGATTCAGTTTGGCCAGCAGCTTGTCGGCATCAGCAAACATCTTTTTCCAGTCGATTTTGCCGAAACGATTGACGAACTCACGCCCGAGAAAAATGTTCTCAGCAATGGTGAGCTGCGGGATCAGATTCAATTCCTGGTGGATGATGCCGATACCGGCTTCCTGCGATGATTTTGGGCCGTTAAAGGTGGTCTCTTTTCCCAGCCACAGCAGCGAACCGGCGTCACGGGTATAGATCCCCGTCAGCACTTTCATCATCGTGGATTTACCGGCGCCATTTTCACCCACCAGCGCCATCACGCGGCCTGGATAGACGTTAAGCGCTGCACCGGAAAGAGCTTTAACGCCGGGGAATGCTTTATCGATCCCCTTGAGTTGCAGTAACGCGTCCATGATGGCCTCAGAATGTAACGCCAGCACAGAGAATGATATTCGCAAACGGGGAACACTCCCCGCTGCGAATCACCGCATGGCTGTCCGCGGTGTGTTTTTTTAACTGCTCGTGCGAAACGTACCGCACTTCTATGGTGTTTCCCTGGTGTTGTTGCAGTTGCTCAAGAGACTTAAGCAACGTTTCGTGGAGCTGCGGATTATGTTGTTTGATTTCCAGCGCCAGAATAGCGGATTCAACCTGCATTTCGGCTGTCACCACATCCAGCACCTGCATAAAGGACGGTACGCCCTGCGTTAGCGCCATATCAATGCGTTGCGTATTACGCGGCACCGGCAACCCGGCATCACATACAACCAGCGTATCGGTATGACCAAGACGAGAGATAACTGACGAAATGTCAGCGTTCAATACACGACCTTTTTTCATTTTTTATGCTCCACTAGCGAAACGTTTCGCTGAAAGTAGTGTAGTACAAAGAATAATCTTATAACTATGCCTGAGTTACAGAAGTGTGATCGATATCGAAACGTTTCTCGTCTGGATGTGATGAAAAAAACAGCCAGATTAACTTAACTAAAATTAACAGGCATAAATAACAACAAACCCCTCATAAAGAGGGGTTTGTTAAACGTTAAATTTCAACCTGTGTTCCCAACTCGATAACCCGGTTTGGCGGGATCTCAAACTGGTCCGGCGCGCGCAGCGCGTTGCGCTGTAATACCAGGTAGAGCTTGCCGCGCAGCCGCAAATACCATGGTCGTTTACCGAGGATCAACGACTCATGCGACATAAAGAAGGAGGTTTCCATCATCCGGCAATTGAGCCCTTCCAGACCGCAGCGGTGGAACACCTCTTCAACGTTCGGAGTTTCGCGCCAGCCGTAACTGGCCACCACGCGCCAGAACGTAGGCGATAACTGTTCAATTTGTACCCGCCGCACATTGTGGACGTAAGGTGCATCTTCAGTACGCAGCGTCAGCAGAATCACACGTTCATGCAGAACCTTGTTGTGCTTCAGGTTATGCATCATGGCAAATGGAATGACATTCAGCGCGCGGGACATGTACACCGCCGTACCCGGCACACGAACCGGTGGCGATTTCTCCAGTGAAGCAATCATCGCCTCCAGAGAGTTGCCATGTTCGTGCATGCGGCGCAGCATGCGGAAACGTTCACTTTTCCAGGTGGTCATCACCAGCAGCATTACCATGCCGAGCGTTAACGGCAACCAGCCGCCGGAAACGATTTTATCGAGGTTCGCCGAGAACAGTGGCACATCAATACTCAGGAAGAAGAGCAAAATCAGCCCCACCAGCACTTTATTCCAGTGCCAGTTTTTGCATGCCACAGTCGTGGAAAGAATTGAGGTCAGTACCATCGTCCCGGTAACGGCAATACCATAAGCCGCAGCCAGATTGCTGGAGTGCTCAAAGCTGACAATCACCAGCACCACAGCAAAATAGAGCAGCCAGTTAATGAACGGGATATAGATCTGCCCGGATTCCATCTCCGAGGTATGAATAATACGCATCGGCGCCAGATAGCCCAGACGCACCGCCTGGCGAGTCAGGGAGAATACACCGGAGATAACCGCCTGCGACGCAATGACCGTCGCCAAAGTGGCGATAATCAACATCGGGATCAGCGCCCACTCAGGCGCCAGAAGGAAGAAAGGATTCTTAATCGCTTCCGGCGTTTTCAGCAACAATGCGCCCTGGCCAAAGTAATTCAGTACCAGCGACGGCAGCACCACAATAAACCACGCCACGCGGATCGGCAGCTTACCGAAGTGTCCCATATCCGCATACAGCGCCTCGACACCGGTGATCGACAACACCACAGCGCCAAGCGCAACAAAAGAGATAACCTTGTACTTAAGGAAGAAATTCACCGCCCAAAACGGATTCAGCGCCTGCAACACATCGGGGTTTTCGATAATACCGCGCACGCCCAGCACGGCCAGAATTAAAAACCACGCCAGCATGATTGGTGCAAACAGTTTCCCCACCAGCCCTGTACCGTGCTTCTGAATCATAAACAGCAAGGTTAAAACGATAATCGACAGCGGCACAATCCAGCTATCGAGCGAAGGCGCGACAATCTCCAGCCCCTCTATCGCCGACATCACCGAGATCGCGGGGGTAATAACCACCTCACCATAGAAGAAGCTGCCGCCAATCAATCCCATGATCACCAGCACCGACGTCATTCTGGCCGAAGTGTTGCGACCAGCCAGCGACATCAGCGTCAGAATACCGCCTTCGCCAGCGTTATCCGCACGCATGACGAACGTCAGATATTTAATGGAAACCACAAAAACCAGCAGCCAGAAGATCAGTGACAAAAAGCCGAAAACGGCATCGCGCTCAACGCCAAAGCCAAACTGACCAGACAAACATTCACGAAGTGTATAAAGTGGGCTGGTGCCGATATCACCGTAGACAACCCCAATTGCCGCAAGAGTGACAGCGGGTAACGATTGTTTATTATCAGTGCTCATAGACTAATCTTTTGTTTGAATGGCAAATGTGTGCTTAGTCCCTTGGCCCACAAAAAGCGCACAGTATGCACGATTATTTGCAAACTCGTACACCTAAATGCGACCACATTAATCTGACGCAATGAAAATAAAGCCGTTCTTCAGTCTATTACAAGCCCTTTCGGAAACGTCTATACTCGCTTTTGCAAGCCGGATAACACGGCGAAAGGACGCAAATCTATTATGGCTCACTCACATTTATTAGCAGAAAGAATTTCCCGCTTAAGCAGCGCTCTGGAAAAAGGACTCTTTGAGCGTAGCCACGCTATCCGGTTGTGTCTGCTGGCCGCGCTGAGCGGCGAGAGCGTATTTCTTCTTGGCCCGCCAGGCATTGCGAAAAGCCTGATCGCACGTCGCCTGAAATTCGCCTTTAAACATGCCCACGCCTTTGAATACCTGATGACGCGCTTCTCCACGCCGGAAGAGGTTTTCGGTCCGCTCTCCATTCAGGCATTAAAAGATGAAGGGCGCTATGAGCGCTTAACAGACGGTTATCTTCCGGAAGCAGAAATCGTATTTTTGGATGAGATCTGGAAAGCTGGCCCGGCGATCCTCAACACCCTGCTCACCGCCATCAACGAACGCCGCTTCCGTAACGGCGCGAGCGAAGAAAAGATCCCGATGCGTTTGCTGGTGGCTGCCTCGAACGAACTGCCGGAAGCCGACAGCAGCCTCGAAGCGCTGTATGACCGCATGTTAATCCGCTTGTGGCTCGACAAAGTACAAGAGAAGGGTAATTTTCGCTCCATGCTGGTCAGTCAGCAGGACGAGAACGAAAACCCAGTGCCCGCCGAATTGCAAATCACCAACGAGGAATATCAGCGTTGGCAACAGGAGATTGGGCTGGTCAAACTGCCCGATCCGGTATTTGAATTGATCTATACGCTGCGCCAGCAGCTCGATGCCTTACCGAATGCGCCGTATGTTTCCGATCGCCGCTGGAAAAAAGCTATCCGTTTATTACAGTCCAGCGCCTTTTTCAGCGGGCGCGATACGGTTGCCCCCATTGATTTGATCCTGTTGAAAGATTGTCTGTGGCACGATGCCGAAAGCCTGCGTTTGTTGCAGCAGCAACTGGACATTTTGATGACTGGGCACGCGTGGCAGCAACAATCGATGCTGACACAACTCACCAGCATCAATCAGCATCATATGCAGCTTCAGCAGCAACAAAGCGACAAAACCGCGCTGAAAGTCAGCCGCCAGGGTGGTATGTTCAGCCGCCGTCCACACTATGATTTACCCGAAGGCCTGAACGAACCACTGTTGACACTACTGTTACAGCAGCCGCTAAAATTGCACGATTTACAGGTGATTCACGTCACTATTGAGCGCAACGCGCTGGAGCAGTGGCTGGCGAAAGGCGGTGAAATCCGCGGCAAACTTAACGGTATCGGTTTTGCGCAACCTTTAAATCTTGAGGTTGATACCTCGCTTCATCTGGTTATCCGCGATGTCAGTTTGCAGGGGTCTCGTCTTGCGCTGCCTGGTATCACTACCGAAAACGTGCCGGCAGAGATCACCCAACAACTGGAAACGCTGGATAACACCTGGCACCAGCAGCACACCCGTTTTAGCGAGCAGCAAAAATGCCTGTTCGTCTCTGGCGACTGGCTGGGTCGTATTGAAGCCAGCCTGCAGGAGGTTCGCGCACAGATCCAACAGGCGCGCCAATGATAACGCTGGAAACACTGAATGTGATGCTCACCATCAGCGAAGAGACGCTGGTGGAAGAACTCATCGTTCTGCTGCTGGCTTCTCCGCAACTGGTGCTGTTTTTTGAAAAATTCCCGCGCTTAAAACATGCGATCACTGAAGATATTCCCCGCTGGCGCGAAGCGCTAAAAAAGCATCTGAAAGAGGCCACTGTGCCGCCAGAACTGGCGGAAGAAGTGCTGAGTTACCAGCAGAGCCAGCTACTATCAACATCGCAATTTATTGTGCAGTTACCGCAGATCCTGGCATTACTGGAAAAGTTGCATTCGCCTTTTGCCGCCCAGGCCCGGCAAATGGTAGCGGATAATCCGCAGTTCACACTCGCTTTGCATACCCTTTTTTTACAGCGCTGGCGTCTGAGTCTTGTCGTGCAAACCACCACCTTTAATCAGCAACTGCTGGAAGAGGAACGCGAGCAGTTGCTGAGTGAGGTGCAGGAGCGCATGACGTTGAGCGGGCAACTGGAGCCAGTGCTGGTCGAAAATGAAAACTCAGCCGGACGCTTGTGGGATATGAGCGCCGGTCAGCTTAAACGCGGCGACTACCAGTTGATCATCGAATACGGCGATTTTCTGAAAGAGCAGCCGGAGCTTCAGCAACTGGCGGAGCAGCTTGGTCGCTCGCGGGAGGCGAAATCAGTGCCTCGCAAAGATGCGCCGATGGAAACGTTCCGTATGCTGGTGCGTGAACCGGCAACCATACCGGAACAGGTCGATGGGCTGCACCAGAGCGATGATATTTTGCGCCTGTTGCCGCCGGAACTGGCAACGCTCGGCATTACTGAGCTGGAATATGAGTTTTATCGGCGGCTGGTGGAAAAGCAACTGCTCACCTACCGTCTGCACGGCGATGCCTGGAGGGAAAAGGTTACCGAACGCCCGGTGATCCATCAGGATTTTGATGAACAACCACGAGGGCCGTTTATCGTCTGCGTTGATACTTCCGGTTCAATGGGCGGGTTTAATGAACAGTGCGCGAAAGCCTTCTGTCTGGCGCTGATGCGCGTAGCGCTGGCGGATAAACGGCGCTGTTTTATTATGCTGTTTTCCAGTGAAGTCGTGCGTTATGAACTGACCTGCGCACAGGGGCTGGAGCAAGCGATCCGCTTTCTGAGCCAGCGCTTCCGTGGCGGAACCGATCTGGCAAGCTGTTTTCGGGCGATCATTGAACGAATGCAGGGTGGTGAATGGTTTGATGCCGACGCCGTGGTGATCTCGGATTTTATCGCTCAGCGCCTGCCGGACGATATCATCAGCAAAGTAAAAGAGTTGCAGAACGTTCACCAGCACCGCTTCCACGCAGTAGCAATGTCGGTACATGGCAAACCCGGCATCATGCGTATTTTCGATCACATCTGGCGCTTTGATACCGGGATGCGCAGCCGTTTGCTGCGACGCTGGCGGCGTTAGAGCAGACCGGAAACCAGCTTGCAAACCGCTGCGGGCCATCGCCGACGCGGCTGAGCGCCTGAACTTCAATCAGGCCCAGTTTCTTTTCCCGTTGGCGGGGAGTTGCTCCTGTTTTATGTTGCTGATAATTAATTAACAAAAGGCCGCCTCAACTCAATAATCCATAATTTAAAAGGCCATTATGGTTTTAAATAGATAAAATAAGCGTCTAAAATAGAAAGAATATTGATTTATCATAAGAAAATTCTATGGAAAATTATCAGATCGATAATCTGGACCGCGGCATCCTCGACGCTTTAATGGCCAATGCGCGCACCGCTTATGCCGAACTGGCCAAACAATTTGGCGTTAGCCCCGGCACCATTCATGTGCGTGTAGAAAAGATGAAGCAAGCCGGGATCATCACCGGTGCGCGTATTGACGTCAGCCCGAAGCAACTGGGTTACGATGTGTGCTGCTTTATTGGCATCATCTTGAAGAGCGCCAAAGATTACCCTTCGGCGCTGGCGAAACTGGAAAGCCTGGAAGAAGTGACCGAAGCCTATTACACCACCGGCCACTACAGCATCTTTATAAAAGTGATGTGTCGATCCATTGATGCCCTGCAACAGGTACTTATCAACAAGATCCAAACAATTGATGAAATTCAGTCCACAGAAACGTTGATCTCCCTGCAAAACCCTATCATGCGTACGATCCGCCCTTAACGGGGCGTTTTCGTCCTTCATTAATACCCATATTGTCCACAGGTAGATCCCAGGCCTTTCACAGCGTACAATACGCCTCACTTTGTCGCCGGATGACGAATAAACGGAGCGGGGTTTTCATGGCGGATATCACTCTTATTAGCGGCAGCACCCTCGGCGGTGCGGAATATGTGGCGGAACACCTGTCTGAAAAGCTGGAAGATGCCGGTTATAGCACCGAGACGCTGCACGGCCCGCTATTAGAGGATCTTTCTCCGCAGGGAATCTGGCTGGTGATCAGTTCCACCCATGGTGCTGGCGATCTGCCTGAGAACCTACAACCGTTTTTAGACGATCTACAGGAACAGAAGCCGGATCTTGCACAGGTGCGCTTTGGCGCGATCGGCATCGGCAGTCGCGAATATGACACCTTCTGCCAGGCAATCGAGAAGATCGAGGACGCATTGAAGGCAAATAGCGCGAAACAGATCGGTGAAACACTGAAGATCAACATTCTTGAGCACGATATTCCGGAGGATCCGGCGGAAGAATGGCTGGGATCCTGGAAAAATTTACTCAAGAACGATTAAAGATCGCGCGATCAGTTGTGGATAACTATGCTTAAAAGGCCTTATTAACCGGTAGTTATCCCATTAATAACTGCTGTACAGTTTTCATCCTGTGTATAAACAGGCATTTTGATCCCAGCTTATACGGTTCAGGATCACCGATCATTCACAGCTAGTGATCCTCTCTAATAAATTGATCTTACAGTGATGATCCGGGTTATCCACAAGAGATCGCGATCCTAATAAGAGATCATAATAGAACAGATCTCTCTATATAAAAGATCTTCTTTTTAATACCCGGGATCCGGATCTTTCTCACTGGACTAAAGTTGAGTAGAATCCACGGCCCGGGCTTCAATCCAATTTCTAACCGCTCAGGCGAGGCATACCACCATGTTTTATCCGGATCCTTTTGACGTCATTATTATTGGCGGGGGTCATGCAGGTACTGAGGCCGCGATGGCCGCAGCACGTATGGGTCAACAGACTCTGCTTTTGACACACAATATCGACACACTGGGGCAGATGAGTTGCAACCCGGCGATCGGCGGTATTGGGAAAGGACACCTGGTAAAAGAAGTGGATGCGCTTGGCGGGCTGATGGCGAAAGCGATCGATCAGGCGGGCATTCAGTTTAGGATACTAAACGCGAGCAAAGGCCCGGCAGTTCGCGCCACCCGTGCGCAAGCAGACCGCGTGCTCTACCGTCAGGCAGTACGCACCGCTCTGGAAAACCAGCCGAACCTGATGATCTTCCAGCAGGCAGTAGAAGATCTGATCGTGGAAAATGATCGCGTCGTTGGTGCTGTCACCCAGATGGGGCTTAAATTCCGCGCCAAAGCCGTGGTGCTGACAGTCGGTACATTCCTCGACGGTAAAATCCACATCGGGCTTGATAACTACAGCGGCGGTCGCGCTGGCGATCCTCCGTCTATTCCGCTTTCGCGCCGTCTGCGCGAGCTGCCGTTGCGCGTCAGCCGTTTGAAAACCGGTACGCCGCCGCGTATTGACGCCCGTACCATCGATTTCAGCGTTCTGGCGCAGCAGCACGGGGATAACCCGATGCCGATATTCTCGTTTATGGGCAATGCCGCGCAGCATCCGCGTCAGGTACCGTGCTATGTCACGCATACCAATGAAAAAACCCATGACGTGATCCGCAATAACCTCGATCGTAGCCCGATGTACGCAGGCGTGATCGAAGGGATCGGCCCACGTTACTGCCCGTCGATCGAAGACAAAGTGATGCGTTTTGCCGATCGCAATCAGCATCAGATCTTCCTGGAACCGGAAGGACTAACCTCCAACGAAATTTACCCGAACGGTATTTCCACCAGCTTGCCGTTCGATGTGCAGATGCAAATCGTTCGTTCCATGCAGGGGATGGAAAACGCGAAGATCGTGCGCCCAGGCTATGCCATTGAGTACGATTTCTTTGACCCGCGAGATTTGAAACCGACGCTGGAAAGCAAATACATCCATGGCCTGTTCTTTGCTGGCCAGATTAACGGTACCACCGGTTATGAAGAGGCTGCAGCGCAAGGGCTGCTGGCTGGACTGAACGCTGGACGTTTCTCTGCTGAAAAAGAGGGCTGGGCACCGCGCCGTGACCAGGCTTATCTCGGCGTGCTGGTGGACGATCTCTGCACCCTCGGCACCAAAGAGCCGTACCGCATGTTCACTTCCCGTGCGGAATATCGCCTGATGCTGCGTGAAGATAATGCTGATCTGCGTCTGACTGAAGCTGGTCGGGATCTGGGTTTGGTGGACGATGAACGCTGGGCGCGCTTTAACGAGAAACTGGAAACGATTGAACGTGAACGCCAGCGTCTGAAATCGCAGTGGGTTTCACCAGCATCGGAACATGCTCCGGCTGTGAATGCACACCTGACCGCGCCATTATCGCGTGAAGCTAGCGGTGAAGATCTGCTGCGTCGCCCGGAAATGACTTACGAACAACTGGTACAGTTGACGCCGTTCGCGCCGGGTCTTAATGACCAGCAGGCGGCTGAACAGGTTGAAATCCAGGTGAAATACGAAGGTTACATTGCACGCCAGCAGGATGAGATCGAAAAACAACAGCGCAATGAAAACACATTGTTGCCGGCATCGCTGGATTACCGTCAAGTAAATGGCCTGTCCAACGAAGTGATCGCCAAACTTAACGATCACAAACCTTCCTCGATTGGTCAGGCATCGCGTATTTCCGGCATCACGCCAGCGGCAATTTCCATTTTGCTGGTGTGGCTGAAAAAACAAGGTATGCTGCGCCGCAGCGCTTAACAATATTGCCCGACAGTGCCTGGCGGGCAGATTGAACTCTTATAGCGGGAAGCATCGCACTGCCCGCTGCTTAGTATCTCAACAGGTATTCACTGTGCTTAATAAACTCTCTCGACTGCTGGATGAAGCAGGTATTTTGTTGTCGGTTGAACAGCAGAAACAACTGGTGGCCTATGTCGAACTACTCCACAAATGGAACAAGGCCTATAACCTGACCTCTGTGCGCGATCCGAACGAGATGCTCATCCGCCATATTCTCGACAGCATCGTCGTCGCGCCGTACCTGGAAGGGACGCGTTTTATCGATGTTGGCACAGGGCCGGGTTTGCCGGGGATCCCGCTTTCGATCGTCCGTCCTGAATCTCATTTCACGCTGCTCGATAGCCTGGGGAAACGAGTTCGTTTCTTACGCCAGGTACAGCATGAGCTGAAATTGAGCAACGTTGAGCCGGTTCAGAGCCGCGTTGAAGATTTCCCGTCCGAACCGCCATTCGACGGTGTGATTAGCCGCGCCTTTGCCTCGCTGAATGATATGGTGAACTGGTGCCACCATTTGCCGGGCGAAGAGGGGCGTTTCTACGCGCTGAAAGGGCTGGTACCCGAAGAAGAGATCGCACTTTTACCTGCGGAGTTATCCGTTGAAGCTATTGTTAAATTGAACGTTCCGCACCTGGAAGCCGAACGTCATCTGGTGATCGTTAAGCCAAATAAAGTTTAATTTTTATCAAAAAATGCATCTTTCGTGCTGTTGCTTAGATGTTAAAAAATGAAGGGAAAAAGGGCGATACGTTCAGTTACATTTCACCGTCTTGTTACCAGGATTGTTCTGACATTTAACGTCCAGAATTTAATTCATGGAAATAATAGTCAACATCGAAAATATCAGCCCGCTAAAAGTCGGTAGGTAGAATGAAATTCGGATGTAAAATAATTATTATAAATGTCAATGAAAGGTTTTCGATGTATAGGCGAGTGTTTTAAAAAGAGTTGTGATAAATCATCTTGAAGATCATAAAGTTGAAAAGGTGTGATTTCTTTGCGTGATTAACCCTGTAGACGTATAAATGTTTAATTTGTGACCGAGTGCACGCTTTATCGTTGGGTTTTTGGTGTTATTCACACTTTTGCCCGACAGTTCACAGTTTCATCAAAAGTTTAAAAATAGCGCTCGGGAAAAATATTTAAACATTTATTCACCTTTTTGCTACTTATTGTTTGAAATCACGGGGCCGCACCGTATAATTTGACCGCTTTTTGATGCTTGACTCCGGACCATAAAGAACGTTTTATACGACACGCGGCATACCTCAAAGGGAGCAGGAGTTAAGAAACGTCATGTCTGTGTCGCTTTATAGTCGAAACGTTGCTCGCAAGCTTCTGCTTATTCAGTTTCTGGCGGTAATGGCAAGTGGATTGCTGTTTAGCCTCAAAGACCCCTTCTGGGGCATTTCCGCCGTGTGCGGAGGTATGGCAGTCTTACTGCCGAATATGTTTTTTATGATTTTTGCCTGGCGTCATCAGGCGCATACACCAGCTAAAGGCCGCGTGGCCTGGACCTTCGCCTTCGGTGAAGCGCTCAAGGTGTTGGTAACATTCTTGTTACTGGTGGTGGCGTTGGGGGTTTTTAAGGTGGCTTTTTTGCCGCTGATAGTCACGTGGGTTTCGGTGCTGGTTGTTCAGATACTGGCACCCGCTGTAATTAACAACAAAGGGTAAGAGGCATCATGTCTGCAGGAGAAATCTCTACACCACAGGAGTACATAGGCCACCATCTGAATAACCTTCAGATTGATCTTCGTACCTTCTCGCTGGTGGATCCGCATAACCCCCCGGCCACCTTCTGGACGCTGAATATCGACTCCATGTTTTTCTCGGTGGTACTGGGTCTGTTGTTCCTGGTGATGTTCCGTAGCGTAGCGAAAAAAGCCACCAGCGGTGTCCCAGGGAAATTCCAGACGGCGATTGAGCTGGTGATTGGTTTTGTTCATGGTAGCGTTAAAGACATGTACCACGGCAAAAGCAAGCTTATTGCGCCACTGGCCCTGACGATTTTCGTCTGGGTATTCCTGATGAACCTGATGGATTTGCTGCCTATCGACCTGTTGCCGTACATCGCTGAACATGTACTGGGTCTTCCTGCGCTGCGCGTGGTGCCGTCTGCGGACGTCAACATCACCCTGTCTATGGCGCTGGGCGTATTTATCCTGATTCTGTTCTACAGCATCAAAATGAAGGGTATTGGCGGTTTCGCTAAAGAGCTGACTCTCCAGCCGTTCAACCATCCGGTATTTATTCCGGTAAACCTTATCCTTGAGGGCGTGAGCCTGCTGTCCAAACCGGTTTCTCTCGGTCTGCGACTGTTTGGCAACATGTACGCGGGTGAGTTGATTTTCATTCTGATCGCAGGTCTTCTGCCGTGGTGGTCACAGTGGATTCTGAATGTGCCATGGGCCATTTTCCACATCCTGATTATTACGCTGCAAGCCTTTATCTTCATGGTTCTGACGATTGTCTATCTGTCGATGGCATCTGAAGATCATTGATTTTTAACAACACTACTACGTTTTAACTGAAACAAACTGGAGACTGTCATGGAAAACCTGAATATGGATCTGCTGTACTTGGCTGCCGCTGTGATGATGGGTCTGGCGGCAATCGGTGCTGCGATCGGTATCGGCATCCTCGGGGGTAAATTCCTGGAAGGCGCTGCGCGTCAACCGGATCTGATTCCTCTGCTGCGTACTCAGTTCTTTATCGTAATGGGTCTGGTGGATGCTATCCCGATGATCGCTGTAGGTCTGGGTCTGTACGTGATGTTTGCTGTCGCGTAGTAAGGGTTGCTTTACAAGCAATTGTTTAGAACGTTAACCAGATAAGAGGCATTGTGCTGTGAATCTAAACGCAACAATCCTCGGCCAGGCCATCGCGTTTGTCCTGTTCGTTCTGTTCTGCATGAAGTATGTATGGCCGCCGTTAATGGCTGCCATCGAAAAACGTCAGAAAGAAATTGCTGACGGTCTTGCTTCCGCAGAACGAGCTAAAAAGGATTTGGATCTTGCACAGGCCAATGCGACCGACCAGCTGAAAAAAGCGAAAGCTGAAGCTCAGGTTATCATTGAACAGGCGAACAAACGCCGTGCTCAGATCCTGGACGAAGCGAAAGCAGAAGCCGAGCAGGAACGTAACAAAATTGTCGCGCAGGCGCAGGTTGAAATCGATGCCGAGCGTAAACGTGCGCGCGAAGAGCTGCGTAAACAGGTGGCTCTGCTGGCAGTTGCTGGCGCCGAGAAGATCATCGAACGTTCCGTGGATGAAGCTGCTAACAGCGACATCGTGAATAAACTGGTCGCTGAACTGTAAGGAGGAGGGGCCGATGTCTGAATTTGTAACGGTAGCTCGCCCCTACGCCAAAGCAGCTTTTGACTTTGCCGTCGAAAACCAGAGCGTTGACCGCTGGCAGGATATGCTGGCGTTCGCTGCCGAGGTGACGAAAAATGAACACATGGCCGAGCTTATCTCTGGTGCTTTAGCGCCGGAAACGCTCGCTAAGTCGTTTATCGCAGTCTGTGGGGAGCAACTTGACGACAAAGGTCAGAACCTGATTCGGGTGATGGCTGAAAATGGTCGTATCAAGGTGCTTCCTGATGTTCTTGAGCAGTTTATTCAATTGCGTGCAGCCAGCGAGGCTATTGCAGAAGTCGATGTGACTTCTGCTACTGCACTGAGTGAAGAACAGCTTTCGAAAATCAGCGCAGCGATGGAAAAACGTCTGTCACGCAAAGTGAAGCTGAATTGCAATATCGATAAGTCTGTAATGGCAGGCGTAATCATCCGTGCGGGTGATATGGTCATTGATGGCAGCGTTCGCGGCCGTCTTGAGCGCCTTGCAGACGTCTTGCAGTCTTAAGGGGACTGGAGCATGCAACTGAATTCCACCGAAATCAGCGAACTGATCAAGCAGCGCATTGCTCAGTTCAGTGTTGTGAGTGAAGCTCACAACGAAGGTACTATTGTTTCTGTAAGCGACGGTGTTATCCGTATCCACGGCCTGGCCGATTGTATGCAGGGTGAAATGATCTCCCTGCCGGGTAACCGTTACGCTATCGCACTGAACCTGGAGCGAGACTCCGTTGGTGCAGTTGTGATGGGTCCGTATGCTGACCTTGCCGAAGGTATGAAGGTTAAGTGTACTGGCCGTATTCTTGAAGTTCCGGTCGGCCGCGGCCTGCTGGGTCGAGTGGTGAACACCCTGGGTGCGCCAATCGACGGTAAAGGTTCGGTTGATAATGACGGTTTTGCTGCTGTCGAATCTATCGCACCGGGCGTTATCGATCGTCAGTCCGTTGATCAGCCGGTACAGACCGGTTACAAATCCGTTGACGCCATGATCCCAATCGGTCGTGGCCAGCGTGAATTGATCATCGGCGACCGTCAGACCGGTAAAACTGCACTGGCAATTGATGCCATCA
This sequence comes from Pseudomonadota bacterium, assembly GCA_018261615.1. GTDB lineage: Bacteria > Pseudomonadota > Gammaproteobacteria > Enterobacterales > Enterobacteriaceae > Kosakonia. The sequence continues at coordinate 21,508 of JAGTSE010000043.1, forward strand.
TCAACCAGCGCGATTCCGGCATTAAATGTATCTACGTTGCTATCGGCCAGAAAGCGTCCACCATTTCTAACGTGGTGCGTAAGCTGGAAGAGCACGGTGCGCTGTCTAACACCATCGTTGTCGTGGCAACCGCGTCTGAATCCGCTGCACTGCAATATCTGGCTCCGTATGCTGGTTGCGCAATGGGCGAATATTTCCGCGATCGCGGCGAAGATGCGCTGATCATTTATGATGACCTGTCTAAACAGGCTGTCGCATACCGCCAGATCTCCCTTCTGCTCCGTCGTCCGCCTGGACGTGAAGCATTCCCGGGCGACGTATTCTACCTCCACTCCCGTCTGCTGGAACGTGCTGCGCGCGTTAACGTGGAATACGTTGAAAGCTTCACTAAAGGTGAAGTGAAAGGTAAAACCGGTTCTCTGACCGCGCTGCCGATTATCGAAACGCAAGCTGGTGACGTTTCCGCGTTCGTTCCGACCAACGTAATTTCTATTACCGATGGTCAGATCTTCCTGGAATCCAACCTGTTTAACGCCGGTATTCGTCCTGCGGTAAACCCGGGTATTTCCGTATCCCGTGTAGGTGGTGCAGCGCAGACCAAGATCATGAAAAAACTGTCCGGTGGTATTCGTACTGCTCTGGCACAGTATCGTGAACTGGCAGCGTTCTCTCAGTTTGCTTCCGACCTTGACGATGCAACCCGTAAACAACTCGACCACGGTCAGAAAGTGACCGAGTTGCTGAAACAGAAACAGTATGCGCCGATGTCTGTCGCGCAGCAGGCTCTGGTTCTGTTCGCGGCTGAACGCGGTTACCTGGCGGATGTTGAACTGGCGAAAATCGGTAGCTTTGAAGCCGCTTTGCTGGCTTACGTTGACCGTGACCACGCTCCGCTGATGCAAGAGATCAACCAGACCGGTGGCTATAACGACGAGATCGAAGGCAAGCTGAAAGGCATCCTCGACTCCTTTAAAGCAACCCAGTCCTGGTAACGTCTGGCGGCTTGCCTTAGGGCAAGCCGCAAGGCATTGAGGAGAAGCTCATGGCCGGCGCAAAAGAGATACGTAGTAAGATCGCAAGCGTCCAGAACACGCAAAAGATCACTAAAGCGATGGAGATGGTCGCCGCTTCCAAAATGCGTAAATCGCAGGACAGAATGGCGGCCAGCCGTCCTTATGCAGATACCATGCGCAAAGTGATTGGTCACCTTGCTCACGGTAATCTGGAATATAAGCACCCTTACCTGGAAGAACGCGACGTTAAACGCGTGGGCTACCTGGTGGTGTCGACCGACCGTGGTCTGTGTGGCGGCTTGAACATTAACCTGTTCAAAAAACTGCTGGCGGATATGAAAGCATGGTCCGATAAAGGCGTTCAGAGCGAACTCGCAATGATCGGCTCAAAGGGCGTAGCGTTCTTTAATTCCGTCGGCACGAAAATTGTCGCGCAGGTGACAGGTATGGGGGATAACCCTTCCCTGTCCGAACTGATTGGACCGGTAAAAGTGATGTTGCAGGCCTATGACGAAGGCCGTCTGGACAAGCTTTATATTGTCAGCAACAAATTTATCAACACCATGTCTCAGGTGCCAACCATCACCCAACTGCTGCCGCTGCCGGCTTCAGAGGATGAAGGCTTGAAGCATAAAGCCTGGGATTATCTGTATGAACCAGACCCGAAAGCGCTGCTGGATACTCTGCTGCGTCGCTACGTCGAGTCTCAGGTTTATCAGGGTGTTGTGGAAAACCTGGCCAGCGAGCAGGCCGCACGTATGGTGGCGATGAAAGCCGCAACCGATAATGGTGGCAGCCTGATTAAAGAGCTGCAGTTGGTATACAACAAGGCTCGTCAGGCCAGCATTACTCAGGAACTCACCGAGATCGTCGGTGGTGCATCCGCGGTATAACCAGGTTAATTCGTAGAGGATTCAAGATGGCTACTGGAAAAATTGTCCAGGTAATCGGCGCCGTGGTTGACGTCGAATTCCCTCAGGATGCCGTACCGCGTGTGTACGATGCTCTTGAGGTGCAAAATGGTAATGATCGTCTGGTGCTGGAAGTTCAGCAGCAGCTCGGCGGCGGTATCGTACGTACCATCGCAATGGGTTCCTCCGACGGTCTGCGTCGCGGTCTGGAAGTGAAAGACCTCGAGCACCCGATCGAAGTCCCGGTAGGTAAAGCAACACTGGGTCGTATCATGAACGTACTGGGTGAACCAGTAGACATGAAAGGCGACATCGGTGAAGAAGAGCGTTGGGCTATCCACCGCGCAGCACCGACCTATGAAGAGTTGTCAAACTCTCAGGAACTGCTGGAAACCGGCATCAAAGTTATCGACCTGATGTGTCCGTTTGCCAAGGGCGGTAAAGTCGGTCTGTTCGGTGGTGCGGGCGTAGGTAAAACCGTAAACATGATGGAGCTGATTCGTAACATCGCGATCGAGCACTCCGGTTACTCTGTGTTTGCGGGTGTGGGTGAACGTACTCGTGAGGGTAACGACTTCTACCACGAAATGACCGATTCCAACGTTATCGACAAAGTATCCCTGGTGTATGGCCAGATGAACGAGCCGCCGGGAAACCGTCTGCGCGTTGCGCTGACCGGTCTGACCATGGCAGAGAAATTCCGTGACGAAGGTCGTGACGTTCTGCTGTTCGTCGACAACATCTATCGTTATACCCTCGCCGGTACTGAAGTATCCGCACTGCTGGGCCGTATGCCTTCAGCGGTAGGTTACCAGCCGACGCTGGCAGAAGAGATGGGCGTGCTTCAGGAGCGTATTACCTCCACCAAAACCGGCTCCATCACCTCTGTTCAGGCGGTATACGTACCTGCGGATGACTTGACTGACCCGTCTCCGGCAACCACCTTTGCGCACCTTGACGCAACCGTGGTACTGAGCCGTCAGATCGCGTCTCTGGGTATCTACCCGGCCGTTGACCCGCTGGATTCCACCAGCCGTCAGTTGGATCCGCTGGTTGTTGGCCAGGAACACTATGATGTTGCGCGTGGCGTTCAGTCTCTGCTGCAACGTTATCAGGAACTGAAAGACATCATCGCCATCCTCGGTATGGATGAACTGTCTGAAGACGACAAACTGGTGGTAGCTCGCGCGCGTAAGATCCAGCGCTTCCTGTCCCAGCCGTTCTTCGTAGCAGAAGTATTCACCGGCTCTCCGGGCAAATACGTTTCCCTGAAAGATACCATCCGTGGCTTTAAAGGCATCATGGAAGGCGAATACGATCACCTGCCGGAGCAGGCGTTCTACATGGTCGGTTCCATCGACGAAGTCGTGGAAAAAGCCAAAAAACTTTAACGCCTTAATCGGAGGGTGATATGGCAATGACTTACCACCTGGACGTCGTCAGCGCAGAGTTACAAATGTTCTCTGGTCTGGTCGAAAAAATCCAGGTAACGGGTAGTGAAGGTGAACTGGGGATTTACCCGGGTCACGCGCCGCTACTCACCGCCATTAAGCCTGGTATGATCCGCATCGTGAAACAGCACGGTCATGAAGAGTTTATCTATCTGTCCGGCGGCATACTTGAAGTGCAGCCTGGCACCGTGACCGTTCTGGCTGATACTGCTATTCGTGGTCAGGATCTCGACGAAGCGCGAGCCCTGGAATCGAAACGCAAAGCAGAAGAGCATATTAAATCTTCTCACGGTGACGTGGATTACGCTCAGGCGTCTGCGGAACTGGCGAAAGCTATCGCGAAACTGCGTGTTATCGAGTTGACCAAAAAAGCGATGTAACACCGGCTTGAACCTAAAAAGCCAGTCTGGTTTCCAGGCTGGTTTTTTTTATGGCTGTGTTTCAGAAAAAGTAGAACTGAAAATATGTTTTATTATTTTGTGATATTAATCACAAAAATATTGATCGGTTAAAAAATGAGGCGTAGACTTATTTTTGTGATGTAAATCACAGAAAAATACTCTCACTTATCAGGACACCATCATGAAACTGATCAATAAAATCATCGCTCTTTTCAGCAACATGAATATCTCTTTCGGTACGTTCAACCACTAATGTGCTGATATGCTGAGTGGCGCCGCGCTTACCGTTGTATGATAAGCGAAGCGCCATCTGGCATCACTGGCTTAGTTGAGCCAGGTACGGTTTACTATCCAGCTCTTTTTTCAGCAGATTTAGACTCTTACCGTCGACGATAAAGTAGTTCGTCGCATCCACATTCCCCACCACTGCATCATCATATTTCCCCGGCTGACTGCGCACAGAGATGTTGCCAGTAAACACGCCCTGCGTTGACGCATCGCCATATGGGCCTGGACGAAAGATGAAATTAAAGCGTTGGTTATCGACTGCAATATTGTTTTCAACCCGCAGTTTTCCTGGGTTGAAGTTGTCGGTGAAACCGTCCAGATGGTTACCTGTCGCCTTGTTATTACGAACCTGATGAGCGACCGGTTGCCCCTCTCCACCCAGTTTGAAACCATTGCTGGTATTGTTGCTGGCAATAGAATCCTCGATCACCACAACGCCATTTGCGCCATCCTCGATTTTGTTAAACAAGTCAAAACCATCATCAATATTGTCGTGCGAATAGCAGCGTTTCAGGCGATTGCCTTCGCCAACGCGCATCTTCACGGCAAAACCATCAGCGTTAATTTTCCCCGGATCTTCATTACCCCAGGATTCCGAATCGACAACGAGGTTGTTGCTCGCCCACAGAGCGCGGCCCACTTTTTCCGGTGATGAAATCTGAATACCGGTATCGCCATTACGCCAGGCGACCACTTTTTCGATGACGTTATGGCTACCCTGAATACGCAAACTTTTCTCAGTCACCTCTATACCTTTGATATGCCAGTAGCTGGCGTCAACCAACAAACCGTGGAGCACGGCTTTTCCATCCGCTTGCAGGATTTTCTTATTATCGAGCAACCCGCTGGCGGAAAGAGGGATCTCTGTCTGCGCATAATCCCCGGCTTGCAACACAATTTTGCCGCCTGGTGGCAGTAAACGAATCGCGCTGGTCAGATCCAGCGGGGAGGCAGCCGTGCCTTTACCTGCGCTTTTACCCTGTGGCGCGACATACAGCGTTGCTGTTGCCGGGCCGGCGATTTTTTCTACCTTAATCTGCTGGCTGACGGACGTATTGTCGTTGGTGCTGGTGGGCGTAAATGTCACTGCAAACGTGGCATTGCCACTCAGGGTGGCGGGCACGCTATACATCTCTCCTGCTTTAACCGGTTTTTCATTACCGATCACCACTTCGTCCTGTCGGGTGCTGAACAGGCCATCATAATTGGCCCGTGCCTGTAATGTGTATTTGTCGCTGGTGCTTTGCGCAGGAGAGGCAATTTGTAGCACAACTGGTAGCGGTTTAGCCTGCCAGTGTTTTGTCACTGCGGTATGCGCCGTCGAAGTGGTTAACGAAGCATCGCTGATGGTGATTTTGGCATTACGCGAGGCAAAGAAACCGACGTAATAATGATCCTTATCCTGCACAGTGATCAGATCTGCGTGCGGTACGCTGCGGCTAATCCATTGGTCACTGCCTTGCGGAGCCCAGGCCGTGATAAAACCGTCGTTAGTGCGCTCCAGTTTCAGGCGAAAAGTTGGCGTCTGGCGCAGATCAACCTCTTCCTGGTAGCTCTGTTTCACGATTGCTGCGCCAGTATTGCCCCAGGGCTGCGTTATCCCTTCACGGGAGATCGCCTGCATCTTCACGCGAAAATTGTCTTTTTTATCCTGGGTCATGATGGCATTCATCACCATATTCGACGCCGCAGGAAACTCCTCATAACCCTCTTTAAGAGGTTGCTGACGCGGTTTGCCAATCACGTCACGCACCAGCAATCCGGCGCCTTCCTGAGCTGCGGGTTTCGCGCCTTTTTCCGGGCCGAACTGCTCAACGGTCACGGTGGCCTGTAAAACGAAGTTTTCGCTGCCGGGCAGAGTGGTATAAAAGAACGTCAGGCCGTCATGAGAGTTAGCTATTTTACCGCCGCGACTTTCGAGAGTAACGGGTTTTGAGAGATCGGCACTATCCGTTATGGAGAGTTTTTTGCCGTCAATGGTGACATCGTTCACGCCAATCTTTTCCGGCAGAACATTCGATGAAAAGTTCACGTCGGTCGATTGGCCAAAAGCGATTGCTTTCCAGACTGCTGCTGATGACGGAACAGCGATAAGAGAGCTGCAAACCGTTAAAGCCAGAGGTATTTTATAATTCATTTTATTTTCCTGATTGATTATTGCCCGCCATTATTATCAAGATGAAACGCTGTTTTATTTTTTACGATCTTTATTCAGGATGAAAAAAAACAGCTAACCCATTGTATGAATTAGCGGCAAACTGAAATGGAGATATTTTTTAGCGGCAAACCAAGTTGCTTTGTCGGTAAAATAGCCCGCAAAAGCGCAGTAACTGTGGATGTTGGGCGTTTCACCAGCATTCCATTTTATGCTACAAAATATGTAGAATTTTCAATATGAAAGAGGTTAACTTCTTTCTCCAATGACAGTCAGGACGCGTATGTTGAACACAAAAATGAGTGTGGTGATCCTTGCCGCAGGTAAAGGCACACGCATGTACTCCGATATTCCAAAAGTGCTGCATACCCTTGCAGGGAAAGCGATGGTTCAGCATGTCATTGATACAGCTAATCTTCTCGGCTCCGATAACGTTCATCTGGTTTATGGCCACGGTGGCGATTTGCTTAAACAACGTCTCGCTGATAGCAAGCTTAACTGGGTTCTGCAGGCAGAACAGTTGGGTACTGGCCATGCCATGCAACAGGCTGCACCGTTCTTTGCCGACGACGAAGATATTTTGATGCTCTACGGCGATGTGCCGTTGATCTCGCTGGAGACATTGCAGCGTTTGCGCGATGCGAAACCGCAGGGCGGTATTGGTCTGTTAACGGTGGTGCTCGACGACCCGACGGGTTATGGGCGTATCACGCGTGAAAACGGCGCGGTGACAGGCATTGTTGAACAGAAAGATGCCACTGAAGAGCAGCGTAAGATAACCGAGATCAACACTGGCATTCTGATTGCCAACGGCGGCGATCTGAAACGCTGGTTGAGCAAGCTGACTAACAATAATGCGCAGGGTGAATATTACATCACGGATATCATCAGCCTTGCCTGGCATGAAGGCCGTGAGATTACCGCAGTGCATCCGCAGCGTCTGAGTGAAGTGGAAGGCGTGAATAACCGTCTTCAGTTATCCCGGCTGGAGCGTGCGTATCAAGCTGAACAGGCCGAAAAACTGCTGCTGGCTGGTGTTATGCTGCGCGATCCTGCACGCTTCGACCTGCGCGGTACGCTGGAGCACGGGCGGGATGTTGAGATCGATGCTAACGTCATCATTGAAGGCAACGTAAAACTGGGCGATCGCGTAAAGATTGGCGCAGGTTGCGTACTGAAAAACAGCGAAATCGGCGACGATTGTGAAATCAGTCCCTATAGCGTGGTGGAAGATGCGCGACTCGAAGCTGATTGCACCATCGGGCCATTTGCTCGTTTGCGTCCTGGCGCTGAATTGCTTGCCGGTGCACACGTGGGCAACTTCGTGGAAATGAAAAAAGCGCGTCTGGGTAAAGGCTCGAAAGCAGGCCACCTGACCTACCTGGGCGATGCGGAAATCGGTGACAACGTGAATGTTGGCGCGGGTGTTATCACCTGTAATTACGATGGTGCAAACAAGCACAAAACTATTATTGGCGATGATGTGTTTGTTGGTTCCGATACACAGTTTGTGGCACCGGTTACCGTTGCGAAAGGCGTGACTATCGCTGCGGGTACCACAGTAACGCGCAACGTTGCGGAAAATGAACTGGTTATCAGCCGCGTACCGCAGATCAATAAACAAGGCTGGATACGTCCGGTTAAGAAGAAGTAGTCCGGATAAGCGCAGCGCCATCCGGTAAGGTATTTATAACGGTTTTAGGGTGAGGGGAAAGATAATTCCTCCGCCCGGCAGGCAGTACCTATAAAAATACCCCCACTCTCTACAAGGCTCGGGGCGATACAGGTTGACCGACAACAAAAGGCATAACGCCTACATCGGAATCGAAAATTATGTGTGGAATTGTTGGCGCAGTCGCGCAGCGTGATGTTGCAGAAATCCTTCTCGAGGGATTACGTCGTCTGGAATACCGTGGCTATGACTCTGCTGGTCTGGCCGTCGTAGATGCAGAAGGTCATATGACCCGTCTGCGTCGTCTTGGTAAAGTCCAGATGCTGGCCCAGGCCGCAGAAGAGCATCCGCTGCATGGTGGAACCGGTATTGCGCACACTCGTTGGGCAACACACGGTGAACCGTCAGAAGGTAACGCGCATCCGCATGTTTCTGATCATATTGCGGTTGTACATAACGGTATTATTGAAAACTACGAGCCGCTGCGAGAAGTGTTAAAAGAGCGTGGCTATGTGTTTGTTTCTGAAACAGATACTGAAGTTATCGCGCATCTTGTTCACTGGGAGCTTGAGCAGGGTGGCACGCTGCGTGAAGCGGTTATGCGCGCTATCCCGCAATTACGCGGCGCTTATGGCACGGTGATTATGGATACCCGTGACAGCGGCACTCTGCTGGCGGCTCGCTCTGGCAGCCCGCTGGTTATTGGTCTTGGCATGGGTGAAAACTTTATTGCCTCCGATCAACTGGCGTTACTGCCGGTAACGCGTCGCTTTATCTTCCTTGAAGAGGGCGATATAGCGGAAGTGACTCGCCGCAGCGTGACAGTGTTTGATAAATCCGGCGCGCAGGTAAAACGGCCTGATATCGAATCCAGCCTGCAATATGACGCGGGCGACAAAGGTATCTACCGTCACTACATGCAAAAAGAGATCTACGAACAGCCGAACGCGATTAAAAATACGCTGACCGGCCGTATTAACCACGGTGAAGTGGATCTGAGCGAACTGGGTCCGAATGCCAACGCGCTATTATCGCAAGTTGAACATATTCAGATCGTTGCCTGTGGCACCTCTTACAACTCAGGTATGGTTTCCCGTTACTGGTTTGAGGCGCTGGCCGGTGTGCCGTGCGATGTGGAAATCGCCTCTGAATTCCGCTACCGCAAATCCGCTGTTCGTCGTAACAGCCTGATGATCACCCTTTCGCAATCCGGTGAAACGGCGGATACTCTGGCGGCGCTGCGTTTGTCCAAAGAGCTGGGTTATCTGGGGTCGCTGGCGATTTGTAACGTGCCGGGCTCCTCGCTGGTGCGTGAATCCGATCTGGCGATGATGACCAACGCCGGCACTGAAATCGGTGTTGCCTCCACGAAAGCGTTCACCACTCAGCTTACTGTTCTGCTGATGCTGGTGGCGAAACTGAGCCGCCTGAAAGGGCTGGATGCATCCATTGAGCATGATATTGTTCACGGTTTGCAGGCTTTACCGAGCCGTATTGAACAAATGTTGTCGCAGGATAAACGCATCGAAGCGCTGGCCGAAGATTTCTCCGACAAGCATCATGCGCTGTTCCTGGGGCGTGGTGATCAGTATCCGATCGCGCTGGAAGGCGCGCTGAAACTGAAAGAGATCTCCTACATTCACGCCGAAGCCTATGCGGCAGGCGAGCTGAAGCATGGCCCGCTGGCGCTGATTGATGCGGATATGCCGGTGATTGTCGTTGCGCCTAACAACGAACTGCTGGAAAAACTGAAATCCAACATCGAAGAAGTGCGTGCCCGTGGCGGTGTACTGTATGTGTTCGCCGATCAGGATGCGGGTTTCACCAGCAGCGACAATATGCACATTATTGATATGCCGCACGTCGAAGAGGTGATTGCACCGATTTTCTATACCGTGCCGCTGCAATTGCTGGCCTATCACGTCGCGCTGATTAAAGGCACCGACGTTGACCAGCCGCGTAACCTGGCGAAATCAGTAACGGTAGAGTAAATATTTACTGACATAAAATGCGAAAGAGGTTACCTGCGGGCGACCTCTTTTTTTACTTCATTTGATGAATTCTCGCTAGTTTCAACTACTTTTTTATTGTCACAAAAATAAAATATAGCTGAAATCTTACTGTTATATTTTTTTATTAATACTTTGATTTGTAGTTATTTTATATCATGCGATAACGATATTTTCCCGCTGTCATCAAACAGTAACAATGATCACATATAACTGTCATCAAAGTGTCCTATTTTGCTCGTCGTAGCCACTAAACAACGATTTACGATCCTTGCAGGAGACATTATGAACGTTATGCGTACCACTGTCGCAACTGTTGTCGCCGCGACCTTTTCTCTGAGTGCTTTTGCTGTTAACGCAGCAGCCAGCCTGACTGGTGCGGGCGCAACTTTCCCGGCGCCGGTGTATGCCAAGTGGGCTGATACTTACCAGAAAGAAACGGGTAACAAGATCAACTACCAGGGTATTGGTTCTTCTGGTGGCGTAAAACAAATTACTGCTAAAACTGTGGATTTCGGTGCATCCGATGCCCCTCTGGCTGACGATAAACTGACTCAGGAAGGTCTGTTCCAGTTCCCGACCGTCATCGGCGGTATCGTGCTGGCTATCAACGTCCCGGGCATAAAATCCGGTGAGCTGGTGCTGGACGGTAAAACCCTGGGTGATATCTACCTGGGTAATATCAAAAAATGGGATGATGCAGCAATTGCTAAACTCAACCCAGGCTTGAAACTGCCTTCGCAGAACATTGCTGTGGTTCGTCGTGCCGACGGTTCCGGTACCTCATTCGTCTTCACCAGCTACCTGGCAAAAGTGAACGAAGAGTGGAAATCCAAAGTGGGTTCCGGCTCTACGGTTAACTGGCCGACCGGCCTGGGCGGTAAAGGTAACGACGGCATCGCGGCATTTGTTCAGCGTCTGCCGGGTTCAATCGGTTATGTTGAATATGCTTACGCTAAGCAGAACAACCTGACCTACACCAAACTGCTGTCTGCGGATGGTAAGGCTGTAAGCCCGACTGAGCAGAGCTTCTCCAATGCGGCTAAAAATATCGACTGGAGCAAATCCTTTGCGCAGGACCTGACCAACCAGAAAGGTGCTGATGTATGGCCGATTACTTCAACCACCTTTATCCTGATCCACAAAGAGCAGGCTAAGCCGGAGCAAGGTGCTGAAGTCCTTAAATTCTTTGACTGGGCCTACAAAAAAGGCGGCAAACAGGCTAACGACCTTGATTACGCAACCCTGCCGGAGAGCGTAGTTGAACAAGTTCGTGCTGCATGGAAAACCAATGTCAAAGACAGCAGCGGTAAGGCACTGTACTAACAGTTGGTTTTTTTAGAATATGGCGGATGGCGCTTACACCATCCGCCTTACAGATCCTCTGTAGGCCTGGCCGCGTAAGCATCACCGGGCAAATTCGTAAGACGTTAAACTGAAGAGTAATTTATGGCTGCAACCAAGCCGGCATTTAATCCTCCGGGTAAAAAAGGTGACATGATTTTCAGCGTACTGGTAAGACTGGCTGCGCTGATTGTGCTATTGCTGTTGAGTGGCATCATTGTGTCGCTGATTTTCTCCTCATGGCCAAGCATTCAGAAGTTTGGTTTTTCATTCCTGTGGACCAAAGAGTGGGATGCGCCCAATGATATTTACGGCGCGCTGGTGCCCATTTACGGGACGATAGTGACCTCTGTTATCGCCCTGCTGATCGCCGTTCCGGTGAGCTTTGGTATTGCCCTGTTTTTGACGGAACTGTCGCCGAACTGGCTGAAGCGTCCACTGGGTATCGCCATTGAATTACTGGCTGCTATTCCAAGTATCGTGTACGGCATGTGGGGGCTGTTTATTTTTGCTCCGCTGTTTGCAACTTACTTTCAGGAACCGGTGGGCAACGTGCTTTCTAACATCCCGTTTGTTGGCGCGCTGTTCTCTGGCCCGGCATTTGGTATTGGGATCCTGGCGGCCGGGGTTATTCTCGCCATTATGATTATTCCTTACATTGCGGCGGTAATGCGCGATGTATTCGAACAAACACCGGTGATGATGAAAGAGTCGGCCTACGGCATTGGCTGCACCACCTGGGAAGTTATCTGGCGCATTGTGCTGCCATTTACCAAAAACGGGGTGATTGGCGGCGTGATGTTGGGGCTGGGGCGCGCGCTGGGTGAAACCATGGCGGTTACCTTTATCATCGGTAACACCTACCAACTCGACAGCGCTTCCCTGTTTATGCCGGGTAACAGTATCACCTCTGCGTTGGCGAACGAATTTGCCGAAGCGGAGTCCGGTCTGCACGTTGCGGCATTGATGGAGTTGGGGCTGATTCTGTTTGTGATCACCTTTATCGTACTGGCTATCTCTAAGTTTATGATCATGCGCCTGGCGAAAAACGAGGGGGCACGCTGATGGCTACGCTCGAAATGCAAAGCATCGCAAAGCTGGCTGAATCGCGCCGTAAAATGCAGGCTAAGCGCCGTCTGAAAAACCGCATCGCGCTGACATTGTCGATGGCGACCATGGCGTTCGGTCTTTTCTGGCTGGTATGGATCCTGATGTCTACTGTAACACGCGGCTTTGACGGTATGTCGCTGGCGATGTTTACTGAAATGACGCCGCCGCCAAACACGGCGGGTGGTGGTCTGGCGAACGCCCTGGCAGGTAGTGGTCTGTTGATCCTGTGGGCGACCGTTGTTGGTACGCCGCTCGGCATCATGGCGGGGATTTACCTGGCTGAGTATGGCCGGAAATCGCTACTGGCCGAAGTGATCCGTTTTATCAACGACATTCTGCTTTCCGCCCCGTCAATTGTGGTTGGTCTGTTTGTCTACACCATTGTCGTCGCGCACATGCAGCATTTCTCCGGTTGGGCTGGCGTGATTGCGCTGGCGCTGTTGCAGGTGCCAATTGTTATTCGTACCACGGAAAACATGCTGAAACTGGTGCCGGACAGCCTGCGTGAAGCGGCTTATGCGCTGGGTACGCCGAAGTGGAAAATGATTGCCTCTATTACGCTGAAAGCCTCTGTTTCCGGGATTATGACCGGGGTGCTGCTGGCCGTGGCGCGTATCGCTGGGGAAACGGCGCCGCTGCTGTTTACCGCGCTCTCTAATCAATTCTGGAGCACGGATATGATGCAGCCTATCGCTAACCTACCGGTAACCATTTTCAAATTTGCCATGAGCCCGTTTGCCGAATGGCAGCAACTGGCATGGGCCGGAGTTCTGATTATCACTCTCTGCGTACTGCTGTTGAATATTCTGGCGCGCGTCATTTTCGCGAAGAGTAAACACGGTTAATTTTTGCGACGCGGCGAAAGCGGTGTCGAGTTGAGGAAAAAGATAAATGAGTATGGTTGATACGACGCCGGGCAAAATTCAGGTTCGTGATTTGAACTTCTATTACGGCAAATTCCATGCACTGAAAAACATCAGCCTGGATATTGCCAAAAATCAGGTGACGGCGTTTATCGGGCCGTCAGGCTGCGGTAAATCCACCCTGCTGCGTACCTTTAACAAAATGTTTGAGCTTTACCCTGAGCAGCGAGCCGAAGGCGAGATCCTGCTGGATGGCGACAACATTCTTACCAATACGCAGGATATCGCGCTGCTGCGTGCGAAAGTGGGGATGGTATTTCAGAAACCGACACCGTTCCCGATGTCGATTTACGACAATATCGCTTTTGGCGTGCGCCTGTTTGAGAAGATGTCGCGTCCGGATATGGATGAGCGCGTACAGTGGGCTTTGACCAAGGCCGCATTATGGAACGAAACCAAGGATAAACTGCACCAGAGCGGATACTCTCTCTCTGGTGGCCAGCAGCAGCGTCTGTGTATCGCCCGTGGTATCGCGATTCGCCCGGAAGTTCTGCTGCTCGATGAACCCTGTTCAGCCCTTGACCCGATCTCTACCGGTCGTATCGAAGAGTTGATCACGGAGCTGAAAGAGGATTACACCGTGGTTATCGTGACGCACAACATGCAGCAGGCTGCACGTTGCTCCGATCACACGGCGTTTATGTATCTCGGTGAGTTGATTGAGTTCAGCAACACAGATGATCTGTTCACGAAGCCGAAGAAGAAGCAAACGGAAGACTACATTACCGGGCGCTATGGTTGATTTGCTGCACCCTGAGGGTATAAGCGACCTTGTTACCACGTGAAATCTGTCGGGCATTTGGAGTGCACCATGGACAATCTCAACCTTAACAAACATATTTCCGCGCAGTTCAACGCTGAGCTGGAAAGTATCCGCACTCAGGTAATGACCATGGGTGGGATGGTGGAACAGCAGCTTTCTGATGCGATCACCGCCATGCACAATCAGGACAGCGAGCTGGCCAGGCGCGTTGTTGAAGGCGACAAACAGGTCAATATGATGGAAGTTGCCATTGATGAAGCCTGCGTGCGTATCATTGCAAAACGCCAGCCAACGGCGAGCGATTTGCGTCTGGTGATGGCGATCATTAAAACAATTGCCGAGCTGGAACGTATTGGCGATGTGGCAGACAAAATCTGCCGTACCGCACTGGAGAAGTTCTCTCAGCAGCATCAGCCTCTGCTAGTGAGCCTGGAATCGTTGGGCCGTCACACCGTGCAGATGCTGCATGATGTGCTGGACGCCTTCGCCCGTATGGATCTGGATGAAGCGGTGCGGATCTATCGCGAAGATAAAAAAGTGGATCAGGAATACGAAGGCATCGTACGTCAGCTAATGACTTACATGATGGAAGATCCCCGCACCATTCCGAGTGTCCTGACTGCACTGTTCTGCGCCCGCTCCATCGAACGTATCGGTGACCGCTGCCAGAATATCTGCGAATACATCTTCTACTTCGTGAAGGGACAAGATTTCCGTCATGTTGGCGGCGATGAATTGGATAAACTGCTCGCCGGAAAAGATGTCAAAGAGTGATATGGCACAAACCCCCTCTCGGTGAGGGGGTTTGTGTTGCAGGGTTATTTCACCAGTAACTTTTTCGCCAGAAAATATCTATCCCCTTATTGCTACATTTTTTCCTGCCACTGCGACGGAATTCCTACGGCACTGTTGCAAATATAAGAATGAGCGAGCCTCTATTTAGTGATAAGGCCTTACATTTCAAAAACTCTGTTCATCAGACGCATCTCGCCCCAGGGATGACCGAAATAAAATGATTCGGCCTGACCTTTGCGTAGCGCACGCATCACTTCAATTCCCCTTCTTGTGGTATAGGCTGCCTTCATTGATTTGAAGCACAGCGTGGCACTGATTATCCGTTTCAGTTTGCCTTGGTCGCATTCGATAATGTTGTTCCGGTACTTAGAGCCTATCCCATTAGGCTATTTTATTTGCCATTTTGTCCTGGGCAGTGCTCACACAAAATGTGTTGGCATTTTGAACGCCGCTTGCGGCGGCCCTTTAGGCTGAGGGATCCC
>JAGTSE010000044.1 GCA_018261615.1 Pseudomonadota bacterium
AAAGTTCGCGGGCGGAAACACCCGCCTCGGCTTCACGAAGAATATTGATGATCTGTTCGTCGGAAAAACGCTTCTTCATGGGGTTGTCCTCATGTGGCTTATGAAGACATTACTAACATCGTCGTGTGTTAATCAATGGGGAGCAGGTCACATAGTTTGTGCAACTATCTGATTTAGGTAAAAGAAACCATTTAGGCTGTTGGTGATAAGACAACGTGCAGAGCCATCAGGCAGAAACGTAAAATGGAAGGGAAAAGGTGTACATGCATAATGAGAGTCAAGATGTGGCTAATGGCTGTCACACAAGCTGGTAACAACCATTAACCTAAACATATTAATCCATTGATTTCAAAGGATTTAATATTTATCTTGTGCGCCTTCACAGGCGTCGAATAGGGTTATCAGTCCGGCGAAGCCGCTGCTGAAATGGCCGCGTAGTATAGCGGCTTGCGTCACTATAAGAAAGGCTTAACGTCGCCGACGCCTTCGCGGAGCACCACCGGCGTGTCATTGGTTAAGTCTATCACGGTCGTTGGTTGCTGCCCGAGATAGCCGCCGTGGATGATCAGATCAACGACTTTTTCCAGCCGATCTTTGATTTCATCAGGGTCGGATTCGGTAAAATCGCTGCCCGGCAGCATCAATGACGTTGAAAGCATCGGCTCATTGAGCGCTTCCAGCAGCGCCAGCGCAATCGGATTCGACGGTACGCGCAGCCCGATGGTTTTGCGTTTTTCCTGCAATAAACGACGCGGCACCTCTTTTGTCCCTTTCAGGATAAAAGTGTAATTACCAGGCGTATTGTTTTTAATCAGACGAAACGCCACGTTATCAACGAATGAATAGGTCGACAGCTCGGACAGATCGCGGCACATCAGCGTGAAGTTGTGACCATCCGGCAGATGACGAATACGGCAAATCCGTTCCATCGCGCCTTTATCCTCGATTTTACACCCCAGCGCATACCCGGAGTCGGTGGGATAAACAATCACACCGCCCTTACGCACGATCTCCACCGCCTGATTAATTAATCGTGGTTGTGGGTTTTCCGGATGAATATAAAAAAACTGACTCATACTTCCCTCTCTTACGTGTTACTGCGGCTGCTCCCATTTCAGCCAGACGCCTTCAACACCAGCCGGTAGCCAGAGTTTGCGCCCCAGTTCAATCCACGGGCAGGGCTGATGGAAATCCGATCCTTGCGACGCCAGCAAACCATACTGGCGGGCATATTCGGCGAGCTGCGCTCGTTCATTGGGAGCCTGCTGGCATTGGGCGACTTCTATCGCCTCTCCGCCGCGGTCAGCAAAATGTGCCAGCAGTCTTTTCAGCCATTTAGCGGAAAGGTTATAACGACCGGGATGGGCCAGCACCGCCGTTCCGCCAGAATGATGAATCACTTCAATAGCTTGTTCTATTGTACACCACTGCGGCGGAACATATCCGGTTTTCCCGCGCGCAAGATATTTTTTAAAAACATCGGCGATATTACTGGCCTTTCCCTGCTCAACCAGAAAGCGGGCAAAGTGACCACGCGTCACGTTCGCGCCCTGCGCCAGTTGCTGTGCCCCCTCCCACGCGCCGGAGATATGCGCTTTTTCCAGACGTTCGGCAATCAGTTGCGCACGCAGGAGACGACGCGCGGACTGCTGCTGCAAAAATTCGCGCATCACCGGGTGATCGATATCGATATTCAGACCCACGATATGGATTTCATGATTTTCCCAGACAGTGGAGATTTCCACGCCGCTAATTAATTCCAGCGCCAGCCCGGCGCTGGCAATTTCAGCACGTGCCGAAGGGATCGCAGCTGTGGTATCGTGATCGGTAATAGCCAGCGTGCCCACTCGCATTTCTACCGCGCGATGTACCAGTTGTTCCGGGGAAAGCAGGCCGTCAGAGGCCTTGGTGTGGCTATGCAGGTCATAAATAATGGCGTAATTCGTGTCGCTCAAAGCGGCTCCGTAGATTTATCAGGACATCTGTTTGCGCCCTATCATAACGGTTAGCCAACTTTTTCTGAAATCGAGGGTTGACTTTCTTTTCATGAACTAGTTAACTAGTACGAAAGTTCACACGACAAGGTATCGCAACAATGAATGCACATTTCTCTGTTACTCGCTGGTGGCGCACTCCCTGAACAGGGCTGTGAGATCACGTGCGCATTCAGCATACCGATACCCGGCCCGCTCATTCAGCGGGCTTTTTTTTGAACAAATTTATGAGAGCGACTATGCAAACGCAAAAACCAGCACTCGAACTTCTGACCAGTAACGCCGCATACCGTGACAATCCGACGGCGCTGTTTCAGCAATTATGCGGCGATCGGCCGGCCACGCTGCTACTGGAATCTGCCGATATCGACAGCAAGAACGATCTAAAAAGCCTGCTGCTGGTCGATAGCGCGCTGCGCATTACTGCGTTAGGTGACACCGTCACTATTAAGGCACTAACGGCCAATGGCGCTTCCCTGTTAAACCTGCTTGATGCGGCGTTGCCTGCCGGGGTTGAAAACACCGTGCTGATGGATGGTCGCAAATTGCGTTTTCCGTCGGTCAGCACGCTGCTGGATGAAGACGCCCGCCTGTGTTCACTCTCGGTATTTGATGCTTTCCGCCTGCTGCAAACACTGGTGGACGTCCCGACAGACGAACGTGAAGCGATGTTTTTTGGCGGCTTGTTTGCCTATGACCTGGTCGCCGGTTTTGAAGATTTACCACAGCTTGCCCACGACCGTCGCTGCCCGGATTACTGCTTCTACCTCGCGGAAACATTACTGGTGATCGACCACCAGAAAAAGCAGACGCGTATCCAGGCGAGCGCGTTCAGCCAGGATGCCGGCGAAAAAGCACGCCTGCTTGAGCGTATTAATGTCCTACGCCAACAGCTGGATCTCCCCGCAGGGCCGCTGCCGGTACAAACCGTTGTGCATATGCGTTGTGAAACCAATCAGAGCGATGAAGAATACGGTGCCGTTGTACGGGAGATGCAGAAAGCAATTCGCAGCGGCGAAATTTTCCAGGTTGTCCCGTCGCGCCGCTTTACGCTGCCTTGCCCCTCGCCGCTGGCCGCTTATGAAGTGTTGAAAAAGAGCAACCCCAGTCCGTATATGTTTTTCATGCAGGACGATGACTTCGCCCTGTTCGGTGCATCGCCGGAAAGCTCACTGAAGTATGATGCCAGCAACCGTCAGATTGAGATCTACCCCATCGCCGGAACGCGCCCGCGTGGTCGTCACCCGGATGGTTCGCTGGATCGCGATCTCGACAGCCGTATCGAACTCGACATGCGTACCGACCACAAGGAACTTTCTGAGCACCTGATGCTGGTCGATCTGGCGCGTAACGATCTGGCGCGCATCTGTACGCCGGGCAGCCGTTATGTTGCCGACCTGACAAAAGTGGATCGTTACTCCTATGTTATGCACCTGGTTTCCCGCGTGGTGGGCGAACTGCGTCAGGATCTGGATGTGCTGCATGCTTACCGCGCCTGCATGAACATGGGGACGCTTAGTGGCGCGCCGAAAGTCCGCGCCATGCAACTGATTGCCCAGGCCGAAGGCGCGCGACGCGGCAGCTATGGCGGCGCTGTAGGTTATTTCACCGCTCACGGCGATCTGGATACCTGTATTGTCATTCGTTCCGCGTGGGTTGAAGACGGTATTGCCACCGTTCAGGCCGGCGCCGGTGTGGTACTGGATTCTGTACCGCAGTCTGAAGCCGATGAAACCCGTAATAAAGCTCGCGCGGTTCTGCGCGCCATTGCCACCGCACACCACGCACAGGAGACGTTCTGATGGCTGACATTCTGCTGCTCGATAATATCGACTCTTTTACTTACAACCTGGCGGATCAGCTGCGTGCAAGCGGACATAATGTGGTGATTTATCGCAACCATGTACCCGCACAAACCTTAATTGACCGCCTGGCTACGATGCAAAACCCGGTGCTGATGCTGTCACCTGGTCCGGGCGCGCCGTCGGAAGCTGGCTGTATGCCGGAACTGTTAACGCGTCTGCGAGGCAAGTTGCCGATTATTGGTATCTGCCTTGGGCACCAGGCGATTGTGGAAGCCTACGGCGGTTATGTCGGCCAGGCCGGTGAAATCCTGCACGGAAAAGCCTCCAGTATTGAACATGATGGCCAGGCGATGTTTGCCGGTTTAAGCAATCCGCTGCCGGTGGCGCGTTACCATTCACTAATTGGCAGCAATATTCCCGCCGGGTTGACCATCAATGCGCATTTCAACGGCATGGTGATGGCGGTACGTCACGATGCAGATCGCGTCTGCGGTTTCCAGTTCCACCCGGAATCGATCCTCACCACGCAGGGAGCGCGTCTGCTGGAGCAGACGCTGGCCTGGGCGTTGCAGAAACTGGAGCAAAGCAACACGCTGCAACCGATTCTGGAGAAACTTTACCAGGCGCAAACTCTCAGCCAGCAAGAGAGCCACCAGCTTTTCTCGGCGGTGGTTCGCGGCGAGCTGAAGCCGGAACAACTTGCCGCAGCGCTGGTCAGCATGAAGATCCGCGGCGAGCACCCAAATGAGATTGCCGGTGCTGCTACGGCGATGCTCGAAAATGCCGCACCCTTCCCACGTCCGGATTATCCGTTTGCCGATATCGTCGGCACTGGCGGCGATGGCAGCAACAGTATCAATATTTCCACCGCCAGCGCGTTTGTCGCTGCCGCGTGCGGGCTGAAGGTCGCTAAACACGGTAACCGCAGCGTTTCCAGCCGTTCAGGTTCATCCGATCTGCTGGCCGCATTTGGTATTAATCTGGACATGAATGCCGACAAATCGCGCAACGCGCTGGATGAACTTGGTGTCTGCTTCCTGTTTGCGCCGAAATACCACACGGGTTTCCGCCACGCGATGCCGGTACGTCAGCAGCTAAAAACCCGTACCCTGTTTAACGTACTGGGGCCGCTCATCAACCCGGCACATCCGCCGCTGGCGTTGATAGGCGTTTACAGCCCGGAACTGGTGCTGCCGATTGCGGAAACCCTGCGCGTTCTCGGTTATCAGCGAGCGGCCGTAGTGCATAGCGGCGGTATGGATGAAGTGTCATTACACGCACCGACGCTGGTTGCGGAGCTAAATAACGGCGAAATTAAAAGTTACCAGTTGACTGCCGAAGACTTCGGTCTGACGCCTTATCATCAGGAGCAGCTTGCGGGCGGCACACCGGAAGAAAACCGTGACATTCTGACGCGCTTATTACAAGGTAAAGGCGAAACTGCTCATGAAGCCGCGGTGGCCGCCAACGTCGCGATGCTGATGCGTCTGCACGGCAACGAAGATTTACGGGCCAACGCGCAGGAAGTACTGGATGTGCTGCACAGCGGAGCAGCCTACGACAAAGTCACCGCACTTGCGGCAAGAGGATAAAAGATGCAGACCGTTTTAGCGAAAATCGTCGCCGACAAAGCCGTATGGGTTGCGGCGCGCAAGGAGCAACAACCGCTGGCCAGCTTCCAGAACGACGTCGTGCCGAGTACCCGCAGCTTTTACGATGCCCTGCAAGGAACACGTACCGCCTTTATTCTGGAATGCAAAAAAGCGTCGCCGTCCAAAGGCGTTATCCGTAACGATTTCGATCCAGCGCGCATCGCTGGCATTTATAAACATCACGCTTCGGCGATTTCCGTACTGACCGATGAGAAATATTTCCAGGGCAGTTTCGATTTTCTACCCATCGTCAGCGCCATCGCGCCGCAGCCGATCCTGTGCAAAGATTTTATTATCGATCCGTATCAGATCTATCTGGCGCGTCACTACCAGGCCGATGCTTGCCTGTTGATGCTGTCAGTGCTGGATGACGATCAGTACCGTCAGCTTGCCGCCGTGGCGCACAGTTTGAAGATGGGCGTTCTGACTGAAGTGAGCAACGAAGAAGAACTGCAACGCGCTATTGAGCTGAAAGCGAAAGTGGTCGGCATTAATAACCGCGATCTTCGCGACCTCTCGATTGATCTCAACCGTACCCGCCAGCTTGCGCCGCGTCTGGGTAATGGCGTCACGGTGATCAGCGAGTCCGGCATTAATACCTATGCCCAGGTTCGCGAATTAAGCCACTTTGCCAATGGCTTCCTGATTGGTTCGGCGCTGATGTCTCATGATGATCTTGATGCCGCCGTGAAACGCGTGCTACTCGGCGAGAACAAGGTTTGCGGATTGACTCGCGCCGAAGATGCGCGCGCCGCCCATGAAGCGGGCGCGATTTACGGTGGATTGATTTTTGTCGCCTCCTCGCCGCGCGCTGTCTCCGATGAACAGGCGCAGGCGGTAATGCAGGGCGCGCCACTGCATTATGTCGGTGTGTTCCGTAATGCTCCGGTGGAAAATGTGGTAGCGAAAGCGAAAGCGCTGGCACTCTCTGCGGTGCAGTTACACGGCGACGAAGATCAGGCCTATATTGACGCTTTGCGCGTGGTATTGCCTGCCCGGACGCAAATCTGGAAAGCACTGAGCGTCAGCGATACCCTGCCGCCACGTCACTTGCAGCAGGTTGATAAATATGTCTTCGACAACGGTCAGGGCGGCAGCGGCCAAAGCTTCGACTGGTCACTGCTGGCTGGTGAGCCGCTCGATAATGTGCTGCTGGCTGGCGGCATGAGCGCAGATAATTGTGTGCAGGCGGCGAAAACCGGCTGTGCCGGGCTCGATTTTAATTCAGGCGTGGAGTCGGAACCGGGTATAAAAGATGCCAGCAAACTGGCTTCGGTTTTCCGTACATTGCGTGCTTATTAAGGAAAGAAGAGAATGACGACACTATTGAACCCATGGTTTGGCGAGTTTGGCGGCATGTTTGTTCCACAGATCCTAATGCCTGCCCTACGCCAACTGGAAGAAGCGTTTGTCAACGCCCAGAGCGATGCGGATTTTCAGCGCCAGTTTAACGATCTGCTGAAAAACTACGCCGGGCGTCCGACTGCGCTGACGAAATGCCAGAACCTGACTGCAGGTACCCGCACCACGCTGTACCTGAAACGTGAAGATCTACTGCACGGCGGCGCGCACAAAACCAACCAGGTTCTCGGTCAGGCGCTACTGGCAAAACGGATGGGCAAAACCGAAATCATCGCAGAAACCGGCGCGGGGCAACATGGCGTTGCATCAGCGCTTGCCAGCGCTCTGCTCGGCCTGAAGTGCCGCATCTATATGGGCGCAAAAGATGTTGAGCGCCAGTCGCCGAACGTCTTCCGTATGCGTCTGATGGGCGCAGAAGTGATCCCGGTACATAGCGGCTCCGCCACGCTGAAAGACGCGTGTAACGAAGCGCTACGCGACTGGTCCGGTAGCTACGAAACCGCGCACTATATGCTCGGCACTGCCGCTGGTCCACACCCGTTCCCGACCATTGTGCGTGAATTCCAGCGCATGATCGGCGAAGAGACCAAAGCGCAGATCCTCGAAAAAGAGGGACGCCTGCCGGATGCCGTGATTGCCTGCGTCGGCGGCGGCTCTAATGCTATTGGTATGTTTGCCGATTTTATCGATGAAACCGGCGTTGGCCTGATTGGTGTTGAACCGGCCGGTCACGGTATCGAAACCGGCGAGCACGGCGCGCCATTGAAGCATGGCCGCGTGGGCATCTATTTCGGCATGAAATCGCCGATGATGCAGACCGATGAAGGCCAGATTGAAGAGTCTTACTCCATCTCCGCCGGGCTGGATTTCCCGTCTGTCGGGCCGCAGCATGCGTATCTCAACAGCATCGGTCGCGCTGATTATGTGTCGATTACCGACGACGAAGCGCTGGACGCGTTCCAGATGCTGAGCCGCCATGAAGGGATTATTCCGGCGCTGGAATCTTCGCACGCCCTCGCCCACGCACTGAAAATGATGCGCGAAAACCCGGATAAAGAGCAGTTGCTGGTAGTTAACCTCTCCGGCCGCGGCGATAAAGACATCTTCACCGTACATGACATTCTGAAAGCGCGAGGGGAAATCTGATGGAACGCTACGACAACCTGTTTAAACGACTCGCCGACCGGAAAGAAGGCGCTTTTGTTCCCTTCGTTACGCTGGGCGATCCGTCGCCGGAACAGTCGCTGAAAATTGTCGATACGCTGATCGAAGCTGGCGCGGACGCGCTGGAACTGGGGATCCCCTTCTCAGATCCGCTGGCCGATGGCCCAACGATCCAGAGCGCGACGCTGCGCGCTTTCGCTGCAGGCGTTACGCCGACCCAGTGCTTTGAAATACTGGCGACCATTCGCCAGAAGCATCCGGCCATTCCAATTGGCCTGCTGATGTATGCTAACCTGGTGTTCAGCGGCGGCATTGATGAGTTTTATGCCAAATGCGAAAAAGTCGGTGTCGATTCAGTTCTGGTAGCCGATGTGCCCATTGAAGAGTCTGCACCTTTCCGTCAAGCGGCGATGCGCCACAACGTTGCGCCAATTTTTATCTGCCCGCCGAATGCCGATGATGAGCTACTGCGTCAGATTGCCTCTTATGGTCGTGGTTATACCTATCTGCTGTCGCGGGCTGGCGTGACCGGTGCGGAAAACCGTGCGGCGCTGCCGTTGCATCACCTGGTGGAAAAACTGAAGGAATACCACGCTGCGCCGCCGTTGCAGGGCTTTGGTATCTCCGCGCCGGATCAGGTCGCCGCTGCCGTGAATGCAGGCGCAGCGGGCGCGATTTCCGGCTCGGCGATTGTTAAAATCATTGAAAAAAATCTGCAAAACCCCACGGCGATGCTGGCTGAGCTGAAAGCTTTTGTTCAGAGCCTGAAAGCCGCTACGCTGCCGCGTTAATCCTGTTGCCGCCTGTTCGATCAGGCGGCCTCTTCATGCTTCAGTTTGTCAGACGTCTGGCTGCGTGATGACAGCCAGAAAAGAACCGTCTTTATCATCCATTCCTGGTAACCCATTAAAAGGTTCATATTTTCTGTGGAATAATAACCGCGACGCTTGTTACACAGAGACTGAATAGATGAGTGACACTCCTTCCTCCTGGCCGCGGCGTTGGATAGCGCTGCTGCTGACTGGCCTGCTTTCCGGCGTGTCAGGCATGCTGGTTGTGCTACTGCTGCATGGAATCCAGCATCTGGCGTTTGGTTACAGCCAGCAATCACTGATTGGCGGCGCGCCGTTTCTGCAAGGCGTTACCGATGCCAGTAACCTGCGCCGTTTTGCTGCACTGACCGGTGCCGGTGTGATTGCTGGCTGCGGCTGGTGGTTGCTGGCGCGATATGGCAAACCCCGGGTAAGTGTTACGGCGGCGCTCAGCGAAAATGGTCATCAGATGCCGGCTAACACCACAATCTGCCATGCCCTGTTACAGGTAGTGACGGTGGCGATGGGCTCGCCGCTGGGACGTGAAAGCGCGCCGCGAGAAGTGGGAGCGCTGTTTGGCGGCAACATTGCCCGGCGTAGCGGCCTCAATGCGCAGGAAACCAGGCTGGT
This sequence comes from Pseudomonadota bacterium, assembly GCA_018261615.1. Lineage (GTDB taxonomy): Bacteria > Pseudomonadota > Gammaproteobacteria > Enterobacterales > Enterobacteriaceae > Kosakonia. Next base: position 9,420 of record JAGTSE010000044.1, read on the forward strand.
GATCGCCTGTGGCGCAGGAGCCGGGCTGGCTGCGGTTTATAACGTTCCGCTGGCAGGTGCGATTTTCACGCTGGAAGTGCTGCTGGTGACCATTACCTGGGATGCGGTGATCGCCGCAACGATCACCTCCGCGCTGGCGGCGTTTATCACCTCGCTGGTGCTCGGCAACGAACGTCAGTACCAATTTATTGCCCCTACTGCACCTGTGTCATTAATCGTTTGGGCGGTGCTCTCCGGCCCACTATTCGGCTATGCCGCCAGCCAGTTCCGCCGCATGACGCGGCAAGCGCGGAGCCAGGTGAAAAGCAACTGGCAGATGCCACTGTTCTGTTTACTCGCCTTTGCCTGCCTGGGATTATTCTCCATCTGGTTTCCGCAACTGCCGGGCAACGGCCGCGGGCCGGTGCAGCTCAGTTTTGGCGGCGGTGTCACTCTGCCGCTGGCAGCCATGCTGATTGTACTGAAAGTAGTGAGTATCTGGATGGTGCTACGCAGCGGAGCTGAGGGCGGCCTGCTGACGCCCGGTCTGGCGATTGGCGCACTGCTGGGCGCGCTGATGTTTCTGCTTGTAGGTCCCTTCTTCCCTGGCGGCAGTATGGCGGAATTTGCTCTCACTGGCGGTGCCGCGTTTCTGGCGTCATCCATGCAGATGCCGTTGACTGCCATTGCCCTGCTGATGGAATTCACCGGCATGGACTTCAGCTTTTTTGTCCCTCTCACACTGTGCGTGGCTGGCGCGTATATGACGTGCCGCTACGTGGAGAGATCCGGACTCCCGGTTTGCCGGTAGAGTGACTCACTGCTATCGCAAATGGATTTTGTCACTGACGCAAAGATAAACGGGGAAACTGGCCACAAACGGGCCAGTTTCCAACCGCACTCAGAAACGATACCCCGCAGAGAACATAAATACCCACGGATCCAGGCGAGTACTGACACTCTGCTGAACACCATTGGCTTTGAAACGCACATCCGTATCGATATCCATATACCAGACCGACATATTGATTAACCAGTTGCGGTTGATCAGATAGTCCAGCCCTACTTGCCCTGCTGCGCCCCACGAATCTTTCAGGCTCAGGTCGGAAAGCCCTGCTGCTTTACCGGTATCGTTAAATTTTTCGTCAAAGAACGTGGTGTAGTTGATGCCCGCGCCAATGTACGGGCGGAATTTACTTTTCGGATCACCAAAGTACCACTGCGCCATCAATGTAGGCGGCAAATGATGTACGGTCGCGATATCGCCCGTAGGGCCGGTGCCTACGCGGTGGCGGAACGGCGTTGCAGCCAGTAGCTCAATACCCACATTGTCCGTTGCCATCCATGTCATTGTCACACCCAACTGGGTGTTATTGCTGACATTAAAACTGCCAAGACTACCCAGAACATTATCCGAACCTGCCGTTGGACGGACAGTAGCGGAACCGGCACGAATAAAGAATTCGCCCGCGTCATGCGCATACGCGCCGCCGGAAAGCGAGCTCAGGACTAATGCTGCCACAGCTAATTTTTTCATATCCACTCCATGATTAAGGTTTTTATCGCGGCGTGAATATACCTACAATTAAGTATAAAGTGATCCAACCCAGATCACACTTAATCCCATAATTTAACATTCGTTGATCTGAGATAATTTTCACCCTCATGCCATCTCCTTAATTTTTGTATTTAAATCAATTTTCACTTTTTCAGAAATAAAAAATTTCCACCTCAGCCATCTTGTACGCCAGCAAGCGCAGAGATAATTTAGTGGCCTGACAATTCGTCTTGATACGTAGTGAAGTACAGGTGTGCTATGAGTGATCTCAATCCGTGCATGTCGTGCGGAGCATGTTGTGCGTATTTTCGTGTCTCTTTTTACTGGGCTGAAGCGGATGACGCTGGCGGCCCTGTCCCGGCTCAACTTACGGAGCCACTGACCCCCTTTTTACGCTGTATGAGCGGCACCAATCAGAAACAGAGCCGCTGCGTGGCGCTGGAAGGTACCCCCGGCGAATCGGCCCGTTGCAGTATCTATGAAGGAAGGCCGTCACCCTGCCGGGAATTTGCGATGTCTGGCGAGAATGGTGAAGTGAATGAAGCGTGTGATCGTGCCCGTGCGCGTTACGGATTAGCGCCTCTTTACAAAGATATGCTTTTCCATACAAGCCATGATGCTGCCACTGAGCCGCTATTCGGGGTACAATCGCCAACAATTTAATACCGCAATACTCAAGGAGAGTGCATGTCTATCACGGCGAAGTCCGTTTACCGTGACACGGGGAATTTTTTTCGTAATCAATTGATTACCATTTTGCTAATTGCGCTGCTGTGCGCATTTATCACCGCTGTCATTGGGCACGCGTTTTCGCCCACTGACGAACAACTCTCCATTTTAACGCAAGGGGATAACCTGGCGAGCAGCGTCGGCTTGTTTGAACTGGTACAAAACATGACGCCAGAGCAACAGCAGGTGCTGCTGCGCGCCTCGGCCGCATCGACGTTTTCCGGGCTTATCGGCAACGCGATTTTGGCAGGCGGCGTCTTGCTGCTGATCCAGATGGTTTCAGCCGGTCAACGTGTCAGTGCGCTGCGTGCGATTGGTGCCAGCGCGCCGGTGCTGCCAAAGCTGTTTTTATTGATCCTGTTGACCACCTTTATGGTGCAGATCGGCATTATGTTTATCATTGTTCCGGGCGTGATTCTGGCAATTCTGCTCTCTTTCGCCCCCGTAATGCTGGTACAGGATAAAGCAGGGATTTTCGCCGCCATGCGCAGCAGTATGCGTCTGAGCTGGCGCAATATGCGGCTGGTGGCCCCAGCGGTCATAAGCTGGTTGCTGGCAAAAACAGTTTTGTTAATGTTCGCGCACAATTTCGCGGTTTTCACCCCGGAAGTAGGCGCAGTTATCGCGAATACAATCAGCAATTTGATCTCGGCGGCGCTGCTTATTTATCTGTTCCGTCTCTATATGCTGATGCGCTAATGATTGTTCCGGCAACCCTGTCAGGGTTGCCCCTGTTTATGGAATCGTAGAATGAAGCAGTTTCTTGATTTTCTTCCGCTGGCGCTCTTTTTCGCAGTTTACAAGCTGTACGATATTTTCGCCGCGACCAAGGTATTGATTATCGCCTCGGCCATCGTGCTGATTTATTGCTGGATCCGTTACCGCAAAGTGGAGAAAGTGGCGTTAATCACGTTTGTGCTGGTCGCTGTGTTTGGCGGATTGACCATCAAATTCCACGACGTTGAGTTTATTAAGTGGAAAGTAACGGTGATTTATGGTCTGTTTGCTGTCGCGCTGCTGTTCAGCCAGTGGGTGATGAAGAAAACCCTGATCCAGAGTATGCTCGGGAAAGAATTAACACTGCCTGCAGCCGTCTGGTCACGGCTGAACATCGCCTGGGCGCTGTTCTTTATCGTTTGCGGGCTGGCGAATATCTATATTGCTTTCTGGCTACCGTTTGATGTTTGGGTCAATTTCAAAGTGTTTGGCCTGACGATTCTGACGCTGGTGTATACCGTGCTCAGCGGTATTTACATCTACCGCCATATGCCGCAGCAGGATGATAACTCCTGAAAACTGAAGCCAGGCCAGCGCCTGGCTTTTTTCTTCCCGAACGCCCCATATTCGTAGTAGCATCCCGCCAGAAATCCTCATCACAGAAGAGATAATAATGAACACCATTCAGGCAACTCCTCAGGGAGAACTTGTTTTACGCACATTAGCAATGCCAGCGGATACCAATGCTAACGGAGATATCTTCGGCGGCTGGTTGATGTCACAAATGGATATGGGGGGCGCAATCCTGGCAAAAGAGATTGCGCACGGGCGCGTGGTAACCGTGCGGGTGGATGGCATGACATTCCTGCGTCCGGTTGCCGTCGGCGATGTGGTGTGCTGCTATGCGCGCTGCGTGAAACGCGGGAACACTTCCGTCAGCATCAATATAGAAGTGTGGGTGAAAAAAGTCTCTTCTGAGCCAATTGGCCAGCGTTACAAAGCCACCGAAGCGCTGTTTATCTATGTCGCGGTTGATAAAGAAGGGAAACCTCGCTCGTTACCGCAGCAGTCATAAGAAAAGCCTCCAGACGGAGGCTTTTCTTATTCCATAGACGCCCCGCCGTTCAGGCGGAACACAATATTGACTATCAGTCCTGAACCGGGCTTACCGGCTTCGTAGCGCCATTTCCGCATGGCCGCTTTCACTTCACGTTCGAACATATTTGCTGGCTGCGCAGACAAAACTTCAATATTCTCGACGCGACCATCAGCCGTAACGTCAAATTTCACCCGCACACGACCTTCAATACGCAGCGCCTGCGCACGCGGCGGATATTGCGGCTGGTTACGGCTTAGCGCGCGCGGACCGGCCGGCACGGACGGCGCTGGCGTGGAGGACGCCGACGGTGTCGGATTAGTCACCGGGCGTGCTGCCGCGTTGTTGTTAAACGGTGATGCCGGACGCGGTTGTGCCGGTTTCTCCTCCTGCTTGTGCTGCTCGACCTTTTTCTCCGGCTTTGGCTTAGGTTTTGGTTTTGGTTTTGGTTTTGGTTTTGGCTTTTCAATTACCACCGGAGATTCTTTTGGCGGCTCCACCACCACCGGTTCGGGTTCTGGCTCCGGTTCGACGACAGGTTGTGGCGGTTGCACTACCTGCGGCGGTTCTAGTTCAGCCAGTGACACCATCGTCACAGAGATAGGCTGTGCGGGTGCGGGCAATTCAACAACCTGATGTACCGATGTATAGAGCAGACCCGCCACGACGGCGCCGTGAATACCAACGGACAACAGCGTCGGCCAGGGAAAGCGGCGAGGTAAATCAAAGGTCATTGAAGTCATAATCGTGTCAGTTAAAAAACCAGGGGACAATTTTAAATGCAAATAGCAATCATATTCAACAAGCCATCGTATTCACCGTCCATTTTCTCCCATTACCGGGTAAAAAAGTTGAATTTTTTACACGGATATTAATGTCAGAGCATCTTTACATTGCAGTCGCATTCCCTTTCACATACGGTATGCCTTTCTGATAAGTAAGGAGCTCTTCCCGTGCTTTACGTTATTTTTGCTGAAGATGTTGCTGACTCGCTTGAGAAACGTTTATCCGTGCGCCCTGCCCACCTGGCACGATTGCAACTGCTGCATGACGAAGGCCGTTTACTGACGGCCGGCCCAATGCCAGCTGTGGACAGCAACGACCCTGGTGTCGCAGGTTTTACCGGTTCAACGGTGATTGCAGAGTTTGAATCGCTGGAAGCGGCAAAAGCCTGGGCGGACGCCGATCCCTATGTTGCCGCTGGCGTGTACCAGAACGTTATCATTAAGCCGTTCAAGAAGGTTTTTTAAAATTTAATACCCGTCAAAGATGGCAGATCTTTTGCTTTTCAGTCAATGGCTACCGAGCTGTCGTTTCTGGCGGGGCTTCCGCGTCAGGTTCGTTGGTGATGCGGTTATGCAGATCACGGCGAATCATCTTAATCGCCCAGAACCAGAAAATATGCCCAAGATCCGGTTATGGAGAATATAAGGAAAATGCCAGCGTGGATTATTCACGCTGGCGGCGATAATTAATGGGCTACACTTCTGGAAAAAAGATTAATGATAACCACGCCAGCAATAATCATCCCCATACCAAAGATTGCCGGAAGATCCAGTTTCTGGCCGTGAACCAACCAGCCAACAATCCCAATCAATACAATCCCGGCGCCAGACCAGATGGCGTAAATAACTCCGGTCGGGATGGTGCGCATCGGAATCGTCAGGCACCAGAATGCGATGCAATAACCCACAATGCTAATGATACTGGGCAGCAGCCGGGTAAGGCTGTCTGACGATTTCAGTGCGGTGGTGGCAATGACTTCAAAAACAATGGCAATACTAAGAAAAATGAGCGCTTCTTTATTCATTTTGTCCAACTTATATCCGTTAACGTTTGCTAATGGCCAGGCGGGTGGCAAACAGCAGGAACACTATGCCGGTACTGCGATCCATCCAGCGTATCACCCTCTCTTTACGTAAAAATGACGACAGCGGGCGGGTCGCCGAAATTAATACCGTTGACCAGCAGGAACCCAGCACAACATGAATCATAACCAGGCCGAATGTCCAGGCAATCAGCGGCTGTCCATGCGGAATAAACTGCGGCAAAAAAGAGACATAAAAGATACCAACTTTAGGATTCAGCACATTACCCAGCATACCTTTTATAAACCAGTTTTGCGCTTTGGTTTGCGCCCCATTATCTGTAACCAGTGAACCGCGAGGGCGTAGCAGCATATTCAGCCCCAGCCAGCAGAGGTAAGCGGCGCCGCAATATTTCAGGATGTTATAAGCGAGTTCGGAAACCGCAATCAGCGCCCCAAGACCGAAGGCGACCATCGCGCCCCAAATCAGGCATCCGGTATTGATACCAAGTGCGGCTTTGAATGCCTGCTTACGCCCTTCCACCGCTGCCGTACGCAGTATCAGCGCGGTATCAAGCCCGGGTGTTAACGTCAGCAACGTGGCCGCAAAAGTAAATGCAAGAAGACTATCAATAACCGACATGCCGCCTCTCCTGTAGATAAAAGAACGCCTTAAAACGACCGCGGGCACCTTATCGGTGCCCGGGTATTAAAGATCGTAAATAGCGAACAACAGCACATTACGATGGCGGTTTACACCGCATTTTCTGATGGTGTGGATGCGCATATTGCGGCGTGATTGCGCTTCCAGCCAGCGGGCTTTACGGCGACTCATCTGCCGAAGCATACGCCAGCGCCCCACTTCCGTTCGACTACGCTTCATTTTTACAACTCTGAACAAAACAGAGAGGCCATTATAATCCGTCATTTTCCCCAGACCAGTTCTTTTCCGCGTTTTTATTTGCCAGATGAATGCGGATGCGTAAACTCATGAGATGTGGTTTTTAAAAGGATTTTTATCTATGTCCGCTTTTTACACCCTAATGAGTTGGCTGATCATCTTAGGTTACTGGCTACTGATTGCTGGTGTAACCCTGCGTATTTTAATGAAACGGCGGGCGGTGACATCGTCGATGGCCTGGCTGTTAATTATTTATATTCTGCCACTGGTCGGGATTATCGCCTATCTCTCGCTGGGCGAATTGCATCTCGGCAAACGCCGCGCCGAACGCGCGCGCGCCATGTGGCCTTCTACCGCAAAATGGCTCAACGATTTAAAAAACTTTAAACGCATCTTCACGCAGGAAAACAGCAGCGTTGCCTCATCATTATTTAAATTGTGCGAACGACGCCAGGGCATCGCTGGCGTCAAAGGCAACCAGTTGCAACTGCTGACCTCCAGCGATGATGTGATGCAGGCGCTGATCCGCGATATTCAGCTCGCCAGACACAATATTGAGATGGTGTTCTACATCTGGCAACCCGGCGGAATGGCCGATCAGGTGGCGGAATCGCTGATGGCCTCAGCGCGACGCGGCGTGCATTGCCGTCTGTTACTCGACTCTGCGGGTAGCGTGGCATTCTTCCGTAGCCCCTGGGCCGCTATGATGCGCAATGCGGGCATTGAGGTGGTCGAGGCGCTAAAAGTGAATCTGATGCGCGTTTTTTTACGTCGCATGGATTTACGCCAGCACCGCAAGATTGTGCTAATCGATAACTATATTGCCTACACCGGCAGTATGAATATGGTTGACCCACGCTTCTTCAAACAGGATGCTGGTGTCGGCCAGTGGGTCGATTTGATGGCGCGTATGGAAGGCCCGGTAGCCACGGCGATGGGCATCGTCTACTCCTGCGACTGGGAGATTGAGACCGGCAAGCGCATTCTGCCACCGCCGCCGGATACCAATATCATGCCGTTTGAAGAAGCCAGCGGGCACACGATTCACACGATTGCCTCCGGGCCAGGGTTTCCCGAGGATTTGATTCACCAGGCATTGCTAACCGCCGTCTACGCCTCGCGTGAATATCTGATCATGACCACGCCTTATTTCGTACCCAGTGACGACTTGCTGCACGCCATTTGCACAGCAGCGCAGCGCGGCGTCGATGTTAGCATTATTCTGCCGCTCAAAAACGACTCGGTGCTGGTCGGTTGGGCCAGTCGCGCCTTCTTCACTGAGTTGCTGGCGGCCGGGGTGAAGATTTATCAGTTTGAAGGTGGTCTGTTGCACACCAAAAGCGTACTGGTTGATGGCGAATTGAGCCTTGTTGGCACCGTGAACCTCGATATGCGCAGCTTGTGGCTGAATTTTGAGATCACGCTGGTTATTGACGATGCCGGTTTTGGCGGCGATCTGGCTGCGGTGCAGGACGATTATATCTCCCGTTCCCGGTTGCTTGATGCGCGCTTGTGGGTAAAACGACCATTCTGGCACCGGATTGCTGAACGACTGTTTTACTTCTTTAGTCCGTTGCTGTAAAACGTGCCCAACAGACATGAAGAGGTAAATCATGGAAATGGATCTGAACAACCGCCTGACCGAAGACGAAACGCTCGAACAGGCTTATGACATCTTTCTCGAACTGGCGGCGGACAACCTTGACCCGGCGGACATCATTCTTTTCAACCTGCAATTTGAAGAGCGTGGTGGCGCAGAGCTGTTTGATCCAGGAGAGGATTGGGCGGAGCATGTCGATTACGATTTAAACCCGGACTTCTTCGCTGAAGTGGTGATCGGGCTGGCAGACACCGACGGCGGCGAACTCAATGACATCTTCGCGCGCGTTTTACTGTGCCGCGAGAAAGATCATAAACTTTGCCATATTCTGTGGCGCGAATAAGCTGCCGTGAAAGTAAAAGACCACCTTCTGAGAAGGTGGCTTTTGAGAATGCCCCCTGTAAGGGGGGCTATTGTCACTTTCCGCTTACTACTCTAACAACTCCATCTGCTGTTCATGTGTCTGTTCCGTTTTTTCCTGATGCCTCACATATCGCCTGATTATTTCTTCGTTCACTCCCACCGTATCTACAAAGTAACTACGGGACCAAAAATGGTTGCCCCATAGCTTCTTTCTTATGTGTGGAAAACGATTGTAGAGCCTGATAGCGCTGCGGCCTTTCAGATGCCCCATCAGGGTTGATATCGAGATTTTAGGTGGGAAAATTACAACCAGATGCACATGATCTGGCTGAACATTTAATTCCAGAACCTCACAATCTTTTATTCCGCAGAGAATGTAGATTGTCCTGTAAAGTTCCTTGCCCAACTTATCTTTCAGGATCCTGAAACGGTACTTAGGCGTCCAGACTATGTGGTATTTGCAACGCCAATATACATGTGATGAACTTGGCGGAAACTGCCCTCCAGTACCGGACGCGTCTGCGCGCATTCCGGCCCGGCAATAGGGCAACGGGTACGGAAGACACAACCTGACGGCGGGTTAATCGGAGACGGTAAATCCCCTTCCAGCAACTGGATAGTTTTATTCTTTTCCAAATCCGGATCGGGAACCGGCACGGCCGACATCAGCGCTTTGGTGTACGGATGTAGCGGGTTCTGATACACCTCATCGTAAGTGCCTAACTCAACGGCGTGCCCGAGGTACATCACCAGCACGCGATCGGAAATGTGCTTCACAACGGCCAGGTCATGAGCGATAAAGATCAGTGACAGCCCCATTTCACGTTGCAGTTGTTGCAGCAAGTTCACCACCTGCGCCTGAATCGACACATCCAGTGCGGATACAGGCTCGTCGCAGATAATCAGCTTAGGTTCGAGGATCAGCGCGCGAGCAATACCAATACGCTGACACTGACCGCCGGAAAACTCGTGCGGGTAGCGGTTGATCAGGTTCGGCAACAAACCGACCTTCATCATCATCGTCTTCACGCGATCGCGCACTTCCTGACGCGACATTTTCGGGTGATAGGTGCGCAACGGCTCGGCAATGATTTCCCCGATAGTCATACGCGGGTTTAGCGACGCCAGCGGATCCTGAAAAATCATCTGGATATCGCTACGCACTTCACGCCACTCTTCCGGTTTCATGCCCAGCAGATCCTTGCCCAGCCAGGCGACTTTACCGTCGGTGGCTTTTACCAGCCCGATAATAGCGCGGGCGAAGGTCGATTTACCGCAGCCGGATTCGCCCACCACGCCGAGGGTTTCCCCTTCGTACAGACGCAAGGTGACGCCATCAACTGCTTTCAGGGTTTTTGCCGGTTGCCAGAACCACTGTTTGCCATCTTTGATATCGAAATGCACCTTCAGATCGGCGATTTCCAGCAGCACTTTTCTCTCTTCGGTCATGGCATTCATACCAGCTCCTCCACCGACTTAAAGCAGGCGCGCAGGCGGCCCGGGGCAAACTGCTCCAGCGGTGGAGCACTGTTACAGATTTCCATCGCGTGCGGGCAGCGCGGCTGGAACGGACAGCCTTTAGGCAGACGCAGTAAGTTCGGCGGGTTGCCCGGAATGGTCAACAGTGCTTCACCCTCTGCATCCAGACGCGGTACGGCATTCAGCAGACCAATGGAGTACGGATGCGACGGCTGGTAGAACACATCGCGCGCGTTGCCATATTCCATGGTGCGCCCGGCATACATCACCAGCACTTTGTCGCAAATCCCGGCAACCACGCCGAGGTCATGGGTGATCATGATAATCGCGGTGTTGAATTCACGTTTCAGTTCATTCAGCAAGGTCATGATCTGCGCCTGCACGGTCACATCCAGCGCAGTGGTCGGCTCGTCGGCAATCAGCAGTTTCGGCCGGCACAGCAGAGCCATCGCGATCATCACGCGCTGACGCATGCCGCCGGAAAACTCATGCGGATACATGCGCATGCGCTTACGCGCTTCCGGCATTTTCACCGCATCAAGCATTCTAACGGATTCTTCAAACGCTTCCGCTTTGCCCATGCCTTTGTGCAACATCAGGACTTCCATTAACTGCTCGCCAACCCGCATATACGGGTTCAACGAGGTCATTGGATCCTGGAAAATCATGGAAATCTGCTCGGCACGCAGTTTGTTCAACGCCTGTTCCGGCAAATTGAGGATCTCTTTACCGTTAAATGTTGCAGAACCGCCAATGCGACCATTAGCCGCCAACAGCCCCATCAGCGCAAATGCGGTCTGCGATTTTCCGGAACCGGACTCACCAACGATACCCAGTGTTTCACCTGCACGCAGCGAGAAATTGAGATCGTTAACCGCCGTAACATCGCCATCCGGCGTCAGGAAAGTGACCCGTAAATCTTTAACATCCAGCAGAAGGTCCGATTGCTGCCGCGTCGTGGACGCTAATGAGGTTTCAGTAATGCTCATGACAGCACTCCTTAACGATCTTTCGGGTCGAGGGCATCACGCAGGCCATCGCCGATAAAGTTAAAACAGAACAGGGTGACAACGAGGAAACCCGCCGGGAACAGCAGCAACCATGGAGACACTTCCATCGAGTTGGCACCATCACTTAACAACGCGCCCCAACTGCTCAGCGGCTCCTGCGTACCCAGCCCAAGGAAGCTGAGGAAGGACTCGAACAGGATCATGCTCGGCACCAGCAGTGACGCGTACACCACCACCACGCCCAGCACGTTCGGTACGATGTGGCGCACCACAATATTCACCGTGGAAACACCGCCAACCTGCGCCGCTTCGATAAACTCTTTACGCTTCAGGCTTAAGGTCTGGCCGCGAACGATACGCGCCATATCTAACCAGGAGACCATACCGATCGCCACAAAAATGAGCAGAATATTTTGCCCAAAGAAGGTCACCAGCAGGATAACGAAGAACATAAACGGGAAGGAGTTGAGGATTTCCAGCAGACGCATCATGACGGAATCTGTCTTGCCGCCGAGGTAGCCGGAAAGCGATCCGTACAGCGTACCGACCACGACTGCCACCAGCGCCGCAGCAATACCGACCATCAGCGAGATACGTCCGCCGATCGCCACACGCACCAGCAGATCGCGCCCGGATGAGTCGGTACCAAAATAGTGGCCGGTCTCCATATCCGGCTGGCTCGACATCATGCCCCAGTCGGTATCGAAATAGCTGAATTGTGAAACCATTGGCGCCAGTATCACAAACAGTGCGATCAGTAGCAGCACAACCAGGCTGGCGACTGCCGCACGGTTATGCATAAAGCGGCGACGCGCATCCTGCCACAGACTACGTCCTTCGACTTCAAGTTTCTCACTGAAGTTTTCCAGCGCCTCGCTGTTTTTCTTACTTAACATCATGGCGAACTCCAGTGTTAATAACGGATCTTCGGATCGATAACGGCATACAGCACATCAACGATCGCGTTAAAGATAATGGTCAGTGTCCCGACAAGAATAGTCAGGCTCAGCACCAGTGAATAGTCACGGTTCAGCGCGCCGTTTACAAACAGCTGTCCAATACCCGGCAGACCATAAATGGTCTCGATGACCATTGAACCGGTAATAATGCCGACAAACGCAGGCCCCATATAAGAGAGTACCGGCAGCAGCGCAGGTTTCAGCGCGTGGCGGAAGATAATGCGGCGCATCGGCAGGCCTTTCGCCCGCGCGGTACGAATAAAGTTTGAGTGTAATACCTCAATCATTGAACCGCGCGTAATACGTGCGATGCTGGCAATATAGGCCAGAGAGAGCGCAACCATCGGCAGGATCATGAATTTCAGTGCACCGCCATTCCAACCACCGGCGGGCAGCCATTTCAATATAATGGCGAAGATCATCACTAATAATGGCGCGACTACAAAACTCGGGATCACCACCCCGGTCATTGCCAGCCCCATCACCGTGTAGTCCCATTTCGTGTTCTGGTTTAACGCAGCAACAACGCCTGCGGTAACGCCAAAAACAATGGCGAGAATAAAGGCGGCTGCCCCTAATTTCGCTGAAACCGGGAAGCTGGCCGCCACCAGGTCGTTCACGGTGTAATCTTTGTATTTAAATGATGGTCCAAAATCAAAATGCGCCAGCTGTTTCAGATAGCTGAAGTACTGCGTAGTGATCGGATCGTTTAAATGGTATTTCGCTTCAATATTCGCCATCACTTCCGGCGCAAGCGCTCGTTCACCGGTAAAAGGACTGCCCGGAGCAAGACGCATCATAAAGAACGAAATCGTGATAAGGATGAAAAGCGTTGGAATCGCTTCAAGACAGCGACGTAGGATAAATTTCAACATTGCCCGTACCTTCTGGCCTGTGCCTTTTACACATTCGCTTCCAGACGGCAATTCAGCCATCCGTGCATGATGTGTATTCTGTTGCGTAAAAAATAAGACACTGTGAGGCAGGTCACCCTGCCCCACTCATTGCCATTAATGCTTGATAATATACAAGTTTTTAACGTAGATATTATCCATCGGGTCTTTACCGGTATAGCCGCCAACCCAGGTTTTCACCAGACGGGCGTTCACGTAGTAGTACACCGGAACGATCGCCGAGTCTTTATCCAGCTGCTGTTCAGCTTTGGAGTAAAGCTCAGTACGCTGCGCTTCGTCAGTGACTTTCAGCGTGTCGCCAATCAGCTTGTCAAACGCCGGGCTCTTATAGTGTGCGGTGTTGTTAGAGCTGTCGGACAGCATGGTATTCAGGAAGGAGGTCGGCTCGTTGTAATCCGCACACCAGCCCGCACGTGCCACATCAAAGGTGCCCTGATGACGCGTGTCGAGGAAAGTTTTCCACTCCTGGTTTTCCAGCGTTACGTTAGCGCCAAGGTTTTTCTTCCAGATGGAAGCCACGGCGATCGCCAGTTTTTTATGCAGATCAGACGTGTTGTACAGCAGGCTGAAGGAGAGCGGCTTGTCCGCAGTATAACCCGCTTCGGCCAGCAGTTTTTTCGCTTCGGCGTTACGCTGTTCCTGGGTCATTTTGAACCAGGCCGGTTCAGTCAGTTTTGCACCATCGGTATACGGCGGCGTGTAGCTGTATGCTGGCAGATCGCCCTGGTTTTTCACTTTATTGACGATGATGTCGCGATCCAGCGCCAGTTTCAGGGCGGTACGAACACGAACATCAGTGAATGGCGCTTTTTGGTTGTTGATTTCGTAATAATAAGTACACAAGTACGGATCGACATGTACTTCTTTAGGAATCTCTTTTTTCAGCTTCTGGAACAGTTCAATCGGCATATTGTTGTAAGTCATGTCGATTTCGCCGCTGCGATAGCGGTTGACGTCTGTCACTTCAGAAGAGATCGGCAGATAGGTGACCTGGTTGATAACCGTTTTAGCGTTATCCCAGTAGTTGGTGTTACGCTCAAGAACGATACGTTCGTTGACCACCCAGTCTTTCAGTTTGTAAGCACCGTTGGTGACGATATTGGCTGGCTGAGTCCACTTTTCACCGAATTTCTCAATAGCGGCTTTAGGCACAGCAGAAACTGACGGGTGAACCAGCAGTTTGTAGAAATAAGGAACCGGCTCGCTAAGCGTCACTTCAAACGTGTTGTCATCGATAGCTTTTACGCCGAGATCGGTGACGGGTTTTTTACCGGCGATAACGTCGTCGATATTAGCGATATGGCCGTATTGCAGGTAGCTCGCATACGGAGAAGCGGTTTTCGGATCCGCCAGACGCTGCCAGCTGTAGACGAAATCTTGCGCCGTTACTGGCGTACCATCGGACCATTTTGCGTTTTTGCGCAGATGGAAGGTCCAGACTTTAAAATCTTTGTTTTCCCACTTCTCTGCAACACCAGCTGTCGGGTGGCCTTCAACATCAGAAATCAACAGACCTTCGAACAGATCGCGGCTAATGTTGGATTCAGGAACCCCTTCGATTTTATGGGGGTCGAGAGATTGCACTTCAGAACCGTTATTACGGACCAGCGTCTGATTATCCGCCAGTTGAACACCTGCCGGAACGTCGGCAGCCATTGCCGCGTTGCCGGTAATTAGCGCCGCCAGAACTCCGGCTGCTACCAGACTTTTCTTTGTGATGATGGACATTGTGTTGATACTCCACTCATTATAATTACTGACGTTAACATCAGCGTGTTTTATCCCCTGTGGGGGCCTGAAGAGCGCAGGAGCTTTTTGGCGCTATCAGACATCTTTTTTTACTGCTGCTATCACCGACTTTTTTATTACGGATCGCTCAAACGGCAATCTTACGTCGATTCGGTAAACTGCCTCCCCTGTCGAGGCAACTCTGAATGTGACGATGGTCGTTATATGAAAACGATTCTCATCTGTATTGTTTATCTTGCAAATTATAAGGAGCTCAATATAAGGGCGGAAAATATCAAATGCCTCACACTGCCGCCAATACAATTTGCAAATTTGTTAACCATTTCTCTTTTGCGACGCAGCATCAACTATGAAGCGCTGCATGCACAGCCTCCTTTTGAGGTTTTTATCTCTTTAAATCAAGAAGATAAGATAGCATTACCACCATGTAACGCTTTTTAGCAGATGCCGCATTGTTTTGCACAAATAATCAACAACTGACTACTTTTTAGCACATTCATCTGCAGGAAGTCTGAAAGTACTAATATCATTTCGATTATGTCACGGCAAGCCCAATAGTATGGTGTGAAAGAAATAACAGCTTCAATTGCGCGAAATACGCGCAGGATCGATTCACATTACTTATAATTCACTGATTGGGAACAGATTTTCTGATGAGTGTAAATTGTTATATTTCGCGCCGCATTGCGCATTCTTCATATCTTTTA
Organism: Pseudomonadota bacterium; assembly: GCA_018261615.1. Lineage (GTDB taxonomy): Bacteria > Pseudomonadota > Gammaproteobacteria > Enterobacterales > Enterobacteriaceae > Kosakonia. Next base: position 24,988 of record JAGTSE010000044.1, read on the forward strand.
CTAATTTTTGACTTTTCCAGGCGGGTTCGTAGCGGCTGAATCTACAGTTATATAAAGGAAGAGATAACAAGCTCAGCCGTACTTAATACAAAGGTGAATCAGTTCAGCAGTCCGGGGAACAAGGATCTTATGCCGCCGACAATAAACTCAATGCCCAGCGCCATCAGCAATAACCCCATAATACGTGTGATAACGTTGATGCCGGTTTGACCCAGTAAACGCACTAACCATGGCGCGATACGGAACAATCCCCACGAACAGAAAGCAAACAACGCAATTGCCACAGTAAAACCGATTAAATGCACCAGGTTATGATAACGCGTTCCCCATACAATCGTGGAACTGATGGCACCAGGCCCAGCCATCAAAGGTAAGGCCAGCGGCACCACGCCGATACTTTCGCGAATCGCGGTTTCTGACTTCTCTTGTTTATTCTGTTTATCCTCACCGAGTTTGCCGCTGATCATCGACATGGCAATGGTGACAACCAGAATGCCGCCGGCAATGCGGAACGAATCAATCGAGATGCCGAATAGCTGCAAAATACCATTACCGAGAAATAAAGAAATCCACAGGATAATTGCCACTGAGACGTTTGCTGTAAGGTTGGTTTTATTTCGTGCCCCAGCCATCTGATAACTGGTCATGCTGATAAAAACCGGAATGATGCCGACCGGGTTCACCAGCGCAAAAAGGCCAATAAAAAATTTAAAATAAAGAGGTAAATCTATCATTGTTTGCACCGCTGTAAGCTCCGTAATGTCACCCTAATATCAACTATATCGGCGTGGCAGGAAAATCCATGCAGAAGATACGCGTTTTCATGCCGCTGTTCATTAAGATTTGCAGAAAAATCATGCAATACAGCGCGTTACTAAGTTGTTGTAATTGTGATAATCTTACGGCGCGCCTGGCCAAATGCCATTAACATTTGATACAACCCCCGAAAATGGCCTGCTGAAAGGTGTCAGCTTCTCTGAAACTTGACACAGATCACGCATTACTGACTCAGAAGTGGGTAATCTTGAAGCCACGAAAAGAGAGCAAAATCGTCAATAAATGCGACTTTTCTGTTAAGGCTCTTTCAGTAAACCAGTAGTATTGGGTTGGCGTTAATTCTTTGTTTTTATGAAAATTATGCAACCTGCAACCGATCTGTCTATAATTTCGCCATGGACAGATGGTTTACTAAAAGAGTTTAACATTATCAGGAGAGCATTATGGCTGTTACTAATATCGCTGAACTTAACGCACTCGTTGAACGTGTGAAGAAAGCCCAGCGTGAATATGCCAACTTTACTCAAGAGCAAGTAGATAAAATCTTCCGTGCCGCCGCACTGGCAGCCGCAGATGCTCGAATCCCTCTCGCTAAAATGGCCGTTGCCGAATCCGGTATGGGTATCGTTGAAGATAAAGTGATTAAAAACCACTTCGCTTCTGAGTATATCTACAACGCCTATAAAGATGAGAAAACCTGTGGTGTGCTGTCTGAAGATAATACCTTCGGCACCATCACCATCGCAGAACCGATTGGCATCATCTGTGGTATCGTTCCGACCACTAACCCAACGTCTACTGCTATCTTCAAATCGCTGATTAGCCTGAAGACCCGTAACGCAATCATCTTCTCTCCACATCCGCGCGCTAAAGATGCCACTAACAAAGCCGCAGACATCGTTCTGCAAGCTGCGATTGCCGCTGGCGCGCCGAAAGATTTGATCGGCTGGATTGACCAACCGTCCGTTGAATTATCCAACGCACTGATGCACCACCCTGACATTAACCTGATTCTGGCCACCGGTGGCCCGGGTATGGTTAAAGCGGCGTACAGTTCCGGTAAACCAGCAATTGGTGTAGGCGCTGGTAATACCCCGGTTGTTATCGATGAAACTGCCGATATCAAACGTGCCGTCGCATCCGTATTGATGTCCAAAACCTTCGACAACGGCGTGATCTGCGCATCTGAACAATCTGTCGTTGTTGTCGATTCTGCGTATGACGCCGTTCGCGAACGTTTCGCCAGCCATGGCGGCTACCTGTTGCAGGGTAAAGAGCTGAAAGCCGTTCAGGACATTATCCTGAAAAATGGCGCGCTGAACGCCGCTATCGTTGGTCAGCCAGCCTATAAAATTGCTGAGCTTGCCGGCTTCACCGTTCCTGCCACGACCAAGATCCTGATTGGTGAAGTGAAAGCGGTTGATGAAAGTGAACCCTTTGCACATGAAAAACTCTCCCCGACGCTGGCAATGTACCGTGCGAAAGACTTCGAAGACGCGGTAGAAAAAGCTGAGAAACTGGTCGCCATGGGCGGTATCGGCCATACCTCCTGCCTGTACACCGACCAGGATAACCAGCCGGAACGTGTCGCCTTCTTCGGTCAGAAGATGAAAACCGCACGTATCCTGATCAACACCCCGGCATCACAGGGTGGTATCGGTGATCTGTATAACTTTAAACTCGCGCCTTCCCTGACTCTGGGTTGTGGTTCCTGGGGTGGTAACTCCATCTCCGAAAACGTTGGTCCGAAACACCTGATCAACAAGAAAACCGTTGCTAAGCGAGCTGAAAACATGTTGTGGCATAAACTTCCGAAATCTATCTACTTCCGCCGTGGCTCCCTGCCAATCGCGCTGGATGAAGTGATTACTGATGGTCACAAACGCGCGCTTATCGTGACCGACCGTTTCCTGTTCAACAATGGCTACGCAGACCAGATCACCTCTGTGCTGAAAGCTGCTGGCGTAGAAACTGAAGTGTTCTTCGAAGTTGAAGCTGACCCGACACTGACCATCGTGCGTAAAGGTGCGGAACTGGCTAACTCCTTCAAACCGGACATTATCATCGCGCTTGGTGGTGGTTCCCCGATGGACGCCGCGAAAATCATGTGGGTTATGTATGAACACCCGGAAACCCATTTCGAAGAGCTGGCACTGCGCTTTATGGACATCCGTAAACGTATCTACAAGTTCCCGAAAATGGGTGTGAAAGCGAAAATGGTCGCTATCACCACCACTTCCGGTACTGGTTCTGAAGTGACGCCGTTTGCTGTGGTGACCGATGATGCAACCGGTCAGAAATACCCGCTGGCGGATTATGCGCTGACTCCGGATATGGCGATTGTCGATGCCAACCTCGTAATGGAAATGCCGAAATCGCTGTGTGCTTTCGGTGGTCTGGATGCGGTGACTCACGCACTGGAAGCTTATGTTTCTGTGCTAGCATCTGAGTTCTCTGATGGTCAGGCGCTGCAAGCGCTGAAACTGTTGAAAGAAAACCTGCCAGCATCTTACAACGAAGGTTCTAAAAACCCGGTAGCGCGTGAACGCGTTCACAGTGCAGCGACCATCGCAGGTATCGCGTTTGCAAACGCCTTCCTCGGTGTGTGTCACTCAATGGCGCACAAACTGGGCTCACAGTTCCATATTCCGCACGGTCTTGCTAACGCCCTGTTGATCTGTAACGTTATCCGCTACAACGCGAATGACAACCCGACCAAGCAGACGGCTTTCAGCCAGTACGATCGTCCGCAGGCGCGTCGCCGCTATGCTGAGATCGCCGATCACCTGGGCCTGAGCGCTCCTGGCGACCGTACCGCAGCGAAAATTGAAAAACTGCTGGTGTGGCTGGAAAGCATGAAAGCTGAACTGGGTATTCCGAAATCTATCCGTGAAGCTGGCGTGCAGGAAGCCGATTTCCTTGCGAATGTGGATAAACTGTCTGAAGACGCATTTGATGACCAGTGTACCGGCGCTAACCCGCGTTACCCGCTGATCTCCGAACTGAAACAAATCCTGCTGGATACGTTCTATGGTCGTGAGTACAAAGAAGGTGATGCGTCATCAGCGAAAGTTGAAGCAGTAGTACCACCGGCTGTAAAAGCAGATAAAAAAGCGAAGAAAACCGCTTAATTATCTCAGCTAATAAAAAAACCCGCTTTGGCGCTGATGGACCCTCATAAATCAGCGCTAATAAACCAACACTCTATTCTGGTAGGTTTTGGCGAGGTGATTAAGAACGGTGCTCAGCACCGTTCGTTTTAAAATTAGCGGAGAGTGTCGTAAGGCATTCTCCGCTAACGTCAGATACGATATAACCCGCCGTGACTTAATCCTGTTGTCTTGATATCTCAAATATAATCCTTTTTTCAGTATGATAGCCTATAAGCCACAGCACTATTGTGCTCAGTGTAGCCAGCAGGCTCAGTACCCGCATTCCTCCCACCGTACGACTGTATCTGGCACGCAGGCCGAACCCAAAACGCTCGTTTTTTCATCCAGGAAGTTCTGTTCGATTTGCATTCGGCGGCTGTACAAACTTCATGATTTCTTATGGACTGAAGTCATCTGTGCTACTAAAGAAGATTAGCCACGGTTATGTTGCAACTGAACGGGTATCTTCTATTTGCGATACCACGACGGGAACGCAATCGAACTTCTGAAAATCAGTGAGATATAGCTATGAAGAGATTTATTAGCGAGCAAAGGATCAACGCGTTTGATTTTCTTTTTGACCTGAGCCGTGCCGGGCAACTAACGCCCGATGCTGGTCAGTGCGCCATTGATAAGCGCAATGGTGGTACCCAGCAAAGCATTTTGTCGGTATTTGTGAAATGGTGCTAACGATCACGGGGAATAATCTGACATCCCTGGCGAGCAGGCATAGAGGTGATCTCATTAAATGTGTTGCACAAATCAGTGGATCGCAAAACTCTATGCCTGTCTTTTTACCGGCCCATTACCGGGGAACGCTCAGCGCTACGTCGGTTATTATATCTGGCATAAACTCAACAATTGGATGTTGTTCCGCGTACGCGTTGCTGTATTGCCGTTAACGAACCTTCTGCAAGGGCTTCTTTGTAGTGTTTACGGCAGACGGAGACATAGCGCTCATTACCGCCTATCACCACCTGCGCCCCTTCATTGTAGGGACGTCCGGCCTGATCCAGGCGCAGTACCATGCTAGCTTTACGTCCGCAGAAACAGATGGTTTTTAGTTCGACCAGTTTATCTGACCATGCGAGTAAATATTGGCTTCCCACGAACAGCTCGCCGCGAAAATCAGTACGCAGCCCATAGCACAGTACCGGAATATCCAGTTGGTCAACAACTTCAGACAATGCATAGACCTGCTCACGTGTTAAAAACTGGCTCTCATCCACCAGCACGCAATGCACCGCTTCACGCGCATGTTCAGCTTTTATCTCTTCGAATAATGCAGTGTGTTGATTAAACAAACGTGCGGGTGAGGATAATCCAATACGTGAACTTACCTTCCCTGCTCCGAAGCGATCGTCAATTTCAGCGGTGTAGACTACCGAACGCATACCGCGTTCCTGATAATTGTACGAAGACTGTAGTAACGCTGTAGATTTCCCTGCATTCATTGCTGAATAGTAGAAATAAAGCTGAGCCATTGCGTGCAAAACCCCAATCAAAGTGTGTTATTCCGGCAGCGATTGTACCATATTTTATCCGGCTAACCCTGCACCAGCGCTGATCCTGACTAAATCGAGCCCGGTTATGGACTCATAGATATAAGGCAACTTTACGCAGTGGTTTGTTACTGCCAAAGAAACAGCAATTAGAAACCGGACCGCATACATACTCTTTTTAATCAGAGCATTCTGAGCTTATGGTTCGGAACTTATTAATAAATTAGAAGAAAAAAACCATCTGATGTCATAATACACGAGGCTGTTATTTATCCATTGCGCCTATAACCCTTTCTGGATTAATCGAAAGCAGCCGTGATCATGACGGTGAAGTTTGTCGTCGGTATAAGAGCTGTTTGGTGCGATTCTTCAAGCTAAATTTAAGTTAGCGATATTTAAAAATCATCAAAATAAATGGGTATTTTGAATTCCTTACATTCTCAGCTATTGCACTGGTCAAATTAACGCTCTATTATTAGCCCGACAAACCACCCCTATATAAGTTTGAGATTACTACAATGAGCGAAGCACTTAAAATTCTGAACAACATTCGTACTCTTCGTGCGCAGGCAAGAGAATGCACTCTGGAAACGCTCGAAGAAATGCTGGAAAAATTAGAAGTTGTGGTAAATGAGCGTCGCGAGGAAGAAAGTGCCGCTGCAGCTGAAGTTGAAGAACGTACGCGTAAACTGCAACAATATCGTGACATGCTGATGGCTGACGGTATTGACCCGAATGAATTGCTGAATAGCCTTTCAGCTGCTAAATCAGGCGCAAAAGCTAAACGCGCAGTACGTCCGGCTAAATATAGCTATGTTGATGAAAACGGCGAGACTAAAACCTGGACTGGCCAGGGTCGCACTCCTGCCGTTATCAAAAAAGCGATGGACGAACAAGGCAAGCAGCTCGAAGATTTCCTGATCAACGAGTAATCTCGCCTGCTTCAGAAAAATCCCGCCACCGGCGGGATTTTTTTTGATGAAACACACAATATCTTCACAAATATAGTGTATTGCCATCCCCGCTCATACTTATCGCTGGCCCTTTGATTAAATTCACAGCATCACTTTATTCTTTTTGTGCTCTTTGTTCTTACGAGAAGAAGTTAACAGATGTTTCACCGGTAAACACAAAAATAAAAAGGCCGGAGATAATCAGCGCATTGCACTGTTGTCTCTGGCCTTATTTGGGCAACAGGAGGAAGATTATGCTTTTCTGACGCCCACAGTATCTTCCAGCCAGGTTTTAAATTCTGCACCCAGAGAATTGTGACGGAGACCGTATTCTACGAACGCCTGCATATATCCCAGCTTATTACCACAATCATGGCTTTTGCCTTTCATATGATAAGCTTCAACCGTTTCTTTTTCGATTAGCATATCAATCGCATCGGTAAGCTGAATCTCATCACCCGCTCCCGGAGGCGTTTTCGCCAGCAGCGGCCAAATTTGCTCGCTGAGCACATAACGGCCTACCACGGCCAGATTGGATGGTGCAACGTCAGCTTTCGGTTTTTCCACAACTCCAACCATCGGCACGCTGTCGCCTGGATTTAACGTTGCGCCTTTGCAGTCAACAACACCATAGGCGGTCACATCAGCAACCGGCTCAACCATAATCTGGCTGACACCCGTTTCGTCAAAACGTCTAATCATTTCAGCCAGGTTATCCTGGGAAAGATCTGATTCAAATTCATCCAGGATAACGTCCGGAAGAATTACCGCAACAGGTTCATTACCAACCACCGGATGCGCGCACAGCACCGCGTGTCCCAGCCCTTTCGCCAGCCCCTGACGGACCTGCATAATAGTTACATGCGGCGGGCAGATAGACTGAACTTCTTCCAGAAGCTGACGCTTAACACGTTTTTCCAGCATTGCTTCCAGTTCGAAACTGGTATCAAAATGGTTTTCAATCGAGTTTTTGGATGAATGTGTGACCAGAACGATTTCCGTAATACCTGCAGCGATACATTCATTAACGACATACTGGATTAATGGCTTATCAACCAGCGGCAACATTTCTTTAGGAATTGCCTTGGTCGCTGGTAACATCCTGGTTCCCAATCCCGCTACCGGGATTACTGCTTTAGTCACTTTCGAATTTATTGCAGCCATTGAAATCTCCTGGACTGTTCAAACTATGAACATGTTCAAATTAACTCGCGCCTGAGTATATCAGCACCCACCCATCAACCAGGTCTGAAAAGGACGCGCTTACATCTAATTAGGACAAATACGCATATTCTGCGGCGATAGTACCACCCGTTTAACCCGGCGGGTAAATGTATCTGCAATGGATGACGCGATCGCTCATTCTGCGCTCAACATTAAGCACAGCCTTCCTCCTGCGCCCCACACCTGGCATTGCCAGGAGTCGCAGCGCTGGCTCAACTGATTAAGATAAGCATCACCCAATGTGCCAAGCGGAACACCGCTGCTAATTTGAATGTGGTGATCGCCGGTATTTAACGATGCATTAAGTCCGGCTGAAACTAATATCAGGTTTTTAAGCTCACTGTGGTAATAGCCCACCAGCAGCGGAAACTGCCCTGGCAAATTCGCATGGCGCAAAAGCTGATTCACCTGTTTAAGTAACGCCCCCATTTCAGGCAGACGCTGACGCTGATGCGACAGTTGCTCCTGCAACAGGCCGTTAAATAACGCCCGCAATAATAGCGCAGCCAGTACGCCGTTATTCCCCGCACGGGTTACATCCAGGCAATAAAAGGCGAGATCCAGTGAAGAAATAGGCGCAATATCCAGTACCAGACCTGGATTTTCCACGGAAACTAATTGACGATAATGTACCCGACACCCGGAAAGCACCTGCTGTACCGGCGGCTGAAGTTCCTGCAACAGATTGGCGGCAGCCTGCGGATTGCCCACCAGCGCGTCCCAGTCCTGGAACAGGCGTTCTTCCTCTTCGACGCGCGAGTTAAACATGTTGGGATAAATGCAGGCAAAGATAGTTTCTTTAAGGCGGTTGAAATCTTTCACCGGTTTTAGCACCACGTCCTGCACACCAAGACGCAGCGCTTTAGCGATGTCAGCCATATTTTCTGTTGCGGAGATCACCAACACCGGTGTCTGATTGCCCTGATTACGTAGCGATTCGATCAAGGTCAGACCATTCATGCGCGGCATAGCAAGATCGCAAATCATCAAATCAGGCTTACTTGTCGTCATCAACTCCAGCGCGTCTACTCCATCACCAGCAAGCAACGTCATCGCACCTAATGACAGGAGCCATGAATCCAGCAGCGAGCGGAAAACGGGCTCGTCTTCAACGATCAATATTTGTTTTCCGGTTAACGGCTGCGTCATCTTTTCTCCCCTGCCTGACGATAGACTAATAGTGGCATGCTTAGCCAGGAATCGCCTGTCAGAATTTGCTGAACTCTTGTAAAGATAGTCACACCGATGTCCGCACCAGAGGAATCAATTCATCGATTTTCTTTTCAACCGCCAACTGACCGGCAGCAATGGCAGCGTCCGCACGGTGAAAGTCTAGCGTCGATATTTGCGGGCAAACAGGCTGTAGCAGAATATCAGGGGGATCGCCTGCCATACGGTTGCGCTTAAGCCGGTTCTCCAGCACCTGAATCGAGGTACTCATGATCTCCATCGCGGTTGGCGCTACCGGACGTTTGGGCGTAATGCGGCCCAACCGCGCGCGCAGACGCACATGCCACGCTAACGTCTCTCCGATGGTGCCTGCTTCTGCTTCGTTTCGCGTGAGATTTAATGACATGAGATCCTGTTGCATCAAATGCGCATCATGCTGTAAATCAACAGCAATCACGACATCCGCACCTAACGCACGGGTCAATGAAATGGGAACCGGGTTAACGACAGCACCATCAACCAGCCAGTAGCCATTGTGCGCAACCGGCGACATAAGGCCAGGCATACTACAGGAAGCGCGTACTGCATGGTGCAGATTGCCACTGGTGAACCAGAGTTCACGTCCGGTACTCAGATTAGTCGCCACTGCGCCAAATCGCTTTTCACACTGGCTGAATTCAGTACACGGTAAAATCTGGCGATATTGATTGAACACGCGTTCCCCACGGAGCAAACCACCACGCTGCCATGAGACATCCATCAACCGCAGCACATCCCAGTAGCTAAAGGAGCGCACCCACGATTCGAGCGCTGACAATCGCCCGCAGGAATACGCCGCCCCCACAAGGGCTCCGATGGAACACCCTGCCACAATATCGATCTCAATGCCGGCACGCTCCAGGGCATTAATTACACCAATATGCGACCAACCCCGGGCTGCGCCTGAACCGAGCGCCAGACCTATTTTTACCTTTCTCATTACGCTTGTTCTACTTCCCCCGGCTTACTGTAGCCACAACGCTACGGCTCAGTTAACATATTGCTACCCTGGCGCAAACGCGCCGCTTTTATAGTTCCTGGAATGCTATTTTGTCTCAATCTTGCCCATGCGGTAGCGCTCTCGATTATAGCTTATGTTGTCAGCCTTATCTGTCTGGTACGCAGGTTGCGCGGGATCCGTCACGCCTGATGCGCTCGCGTTACACCGCTTTTGTTTTCCATCAGACCGACTACCTGATCAAAACCTGGCATCCCTCGTGCGAAGCAAATGCGCTCCGCCAGCAGATTGAAGCCGGTTTTGCCGATACACACTGGCTGGGTCTGACGGTATTTGAGCATGCTGATGGCGTTAGTGACAACGAAGGCTATGTCAGTTTTGTGGCACGCTTTCAGGAAAAGGGTAAGAACGGCGCGATAATCGAACGTTCCCGATTCTTAAAGGAGGACGGCCAGTGGTATTATATCGATGGTACACGTCCTCAGTTTGGCCGTAACGATCCCTGCCCTTGCGGGTCAGGTAAAAAATTTAAAAAGTGCTGCTGGCAATAAGCCGGGCATCACCTCATAGCAAACATTATCAACAGGATTTACCCGGCAATGCATTCATTACAACGTAAAATTTTGCGCACCATTTGCCCTGACCAGAAAGGCCTTATCGCGCGAATCACCAACATTTGTTACAAACACGAACTGAACATTGTGCAGAACAATGAGTTCGTTGATCACCGCACCGGACGCTTTTTTATGCGTACCGAACTGGAAGGTATTTTTAACGATGCCACGCTGTTGGCCGATCTTGATAGCGCACTGCCGGAAGGCTCCATTCGCGAGCTGAACCCTGCTGGTCGCCGCCGCGTGGTAATTCTGGTGACAAAAGAGGCGCATTGCCTCGGCGATCTGCTAATGAAAGCCAACTATGGTGGGCTGGATGTGGAGATTGCCGCCGTTATTGGTAACCATGATACGCTGCGTTCCCTGGTAGAGCGCTTCGATATTCCGTTCGAACTGGTAAGCCATGAAGGGCTGACCCGTGAAGCACACGACGCACTGATGGTGCGGGCGATTGAAGCCCACCAACCCGATTACGTGGTGCTGGCGAAATACATGCGGGTGTTGACTCCGGAGTTTGTTTCCAGCTTCCCGAATAAAATCATCAATATTCACCACTCGTTCCTGCCCGCCTTTATCGGTGCCCGTCCTTATCATCAGGCTTATGAGCGCGGCGTGAAGATCATCGGGGCAACTGCACACTATGTGAACGACAATCTGGACGAAGGTCCAATCATTATGCAGGACGTCATTCATGTGGATCACACCTATGCAGCAGAGGATATGATGCGCGCCGGTCGTGATGTCGAGAAAAATGTCCTGAGCCGTGCGCTGTATCAGGTACTGGCGCAACGCGTATTTGTATACGGTAACCGGACGATTATTCTTTAATCATTAATGAAATGAATTGCCTGCGTTTACACCATTACGTGCAAAAAGCAGGCAGCCGATTCGGTTTTGGTGTTTCAACGCTTTACAGCGGCGCGTCATTTGATATGATGCGCCGCGCTTCCCGAGATGGAAGCAGGCCAGTACCAAACTAGCTTTACCCCGTGGTGGGGTTCCCGAGCGGCCAAAGGGAGCAGACTGTAAATCTGCCGTCATCGACTTCGAAGGTTCGAATCCTTCCCCCACCACCATCTACTGCACATGCGTCAACAATAAGTATTACCCCTGGTGGGGTTCCCGAGCGGCCAAAGGGAGCAGACTGTAAATCTGCCGTCATCGACTTCGAAGGTTCGAATCCTTCCCCCACCACCATTTCAAAGATATTTCCCCAACTTTTATTCAGCTCAATACCCACATATTTTGCCGTTCGGGGAAGGACGAGAACCTTCGATATTTCCCCAACTTTTATTCAGCTCAATACCCACATATTTTGCCGTTCGGGGAAGGACGAGAACCTTCGATTAAGGTTCGACCCGATCATCTCACTTGATGGCCCGGCTTTAGATTGGCGGCAAACGCCGTTTAACCGGTGAACTCTTCACTATCGACGTATTGCATTGCGCATACTCGGAAATCGTGTCGAGCAGCGCATCCAGTTGCTCGATGGAGCGCACAACCAGCCGCATAACGAAACAGTCAAAAGACCACCTTCTTAAGAAGGTGGCTGGTGGCTTTTCAGGACGCCCTTGGTCGGCATAGCGCAAAGCGGGGTTTTGTCATTAGCGGCGAGCGCGAACGATCTGGTATTTCCGCGTCAGATACTCCACAGGCGCGCTCCAGATATGCACCAGACGGGAGAACGGGAACAGCACAAACAACGTCATTCCCAGCACCAAATGCATGCGGTAAATAAAGGCAACACCGTCAAGATGTGCAGAGGCTCCGCCATGGAAAGTGACTACGGCCTGCGCCCAGCCGACCAGTTTCATCATTTCGCTGCCATCCATATGCTGAGCAGAAAACGGAATGGTCAATAAGCCCAGCGCACACTGCGCCATCAGCAGCGTCATGATCAGAATATCCGCCGTGGTCGACGTCGCGCGGATGCGCGGATTGAACAGGCGGCGTTTCAGCAGCAGCAAACCACCCACCAGGCACATCACGCCACTGGCGCCGCCGCCGATCATCGCCATCTTCTGTTTTACTTCGATCGGCAGGAATGATTCATACATCCAGTGAGGCGTCAGCATACCGAGGAAATGGCCCGCGAAGATACCCAGAATCCCCAGATGGAACAGGTTCGAGGCGAGATTCATCCCTTTACGGTCCAGCATCTGGCTGGAGCCTGCACGCCAGCTGTATTGCCCATAGTCATAGCGCAGCCAGCTACCAATCAGGAAAATCGCACCGGCCATATAGGGATAAATGTCAAAGAAGAACATATTAAGGAAGTGCATTAGCGCTCTCCTCCTGTTGTGATATTCAGATATTGCGGTGCGACAGCCCCGGCAAATCGGCGCTGATGAGCAGTAATGTCAGAGTCACCGCAACCCTGTTCAGCAAAGAATTTCACCTGCTCCTCTTCCCACACGGCATCCAGCGCCTGCGGCGTATCGTCGCGCGCTTCAGCGGAAATTTTTTCCGCCATTTGCTCGTTATCCACTGCGGTTTTGCTCAGCGAAAGTAGTGCTTCAAACAGCGTGGCGTAATGGCTTTCACGCTGTTGCAAACGCGCCTGCAACAGCGCCAGGATCGGCGCAATATCCTGCAAACCGCCAATCGCTTCCGCCACAGGAAGCTGCGCCAGATACTCCAGATAGAGCGGTAGATGATCCGGTAATTCACGGCTATCGAGCTGCAAACCGTGGCGCTCATACTGAGCCAGCAGATCGACCATAGCCTGTCCACGATCGCGGGATTCGCCGTGGACATGTTCAAATAGCAGCAACGACGTTGCGCGACCGCGATCAAACAGCTCGCTGTAAGTGGACTGCGCATCCAGCAGATCCTGCGCCATTAAATCGTGTAAAAAAATCCCGACCTGCTGCGCATCAACTTTCGTCAGGTTTTCGCCGGAGGCCAGCGCATCGAACAGCTCTTGTTGATGCTGCCACAAGGCAGCATCCGGGTACTCCAGCAAACGGGAAATAACCACCAGTTCAATCATGGGTGCGGCTCCGTTTTGACTGTTACATCCACCGCATCAATGCGGCGACTGTTGAACAGGTTGAATTTGCTGTCTGAACCGTGACAACCGTCGCCGAAGCTGAAGCCACAACCGCTTTTCTCCGGGAACGCTTCACGCGCCAGCTCACGATGGCTGGACGGTACAACAAAACGGTCCTCGTAGTTGGCGATCGCCAGGTAACGATACATCTCCTGCGCCTGTTCTTTCGACAGCCCAACCTCTTCCAACGCGCGGGTATCTTCGATACCGTCAACCGTTTCCGCACGTTTAAAGTGGCGCATCGCCAGCATACGTTTCAGCGCCAGCAGCACCGGTTCGGTGTCCCCGGCCGTCAACAGGTTCGCCAGGTACTGCACCGGAATGCGCAGGCTCTCCACGTTCGGCAGAATGCCATTGCTGCCCAGTTTCCCCGCATCGGCTGCGGACTGGATCGGCGATAGAGGCGGCACGTACCACACCATCGGCAGTGTGCGATATTCCGGATGCAGCGGCAGCGCCAGTTTCCAGTCCATCGCCATTTTGTAGACCGGTGATTTCTGCGCTGCGTCAATCACGCTCTGCGGCACACCATCGGCCAGCGCCTGAGCAATTACCGCCGGATCGTGCGGATCGAGGAACACATCAAGCTGGCGCTGGTACAGGTCTTTTTCGCTTTCGGTGCTGGCGGCGTTTTCAATGACGTCCGCGTCATACAGCAGCACGCCAAGGTAACGAATACGCCCAACGCAGGTTTCCGAACAAACGGTCGGCATACCCGCTTCGATACGCGGATAGCAGAAAATGCACTTCTCAGATTTACCACTCTTCCAGTTGAAGTAGATTTTTTTGTACGGGCAACCGGTGACGCACATACGCCAGCCGCGACATTTGTCCTGATCGATCAGCACAATGCCATCTTCTTCACGTTTGTAGATTGCGCCGCTCGGACAGGTTGCAACGCATGCCGGATTCAAACAATGCTCGCACAGACGCGGCAAATACATCATGAAAGTATTTTCGAACTGGCCATACATCGCTTTTTGCAGGTTGGCGAAGTTCTGGTCTTTGCTCAGCTTGTCGAACTCACCACCCAGATCGTCTTCCCAGTTCGGGCCGACGGTGATTTTGTTCATCCGCTGACCGGTGATCAACGAGCGTGGACGCGCAATCGGCTGATGTTTGCTTTCCGGCGCGTTATGCAGACGCTGATAGTCAAAATCGAACGGTTCGTAGTAATCATCAATCTCTGGCAGATGCGGGTTAGCGAAGATCTTACCGAGCAGCAGCGCACGGTTGCCCATACGTGGTTGCAGCTTGCCGTTGATTTTGCGGATCCAGCCGCCCTTCCATTTCTCCTGATTTTCCCAATCGGTCGGAAAGCCGGTGCCCGGTTTGGTTTCAACGTTGTTGAACCACGCGTACTCCACGCCTTCACGGCTGGTCCAGACATTTTTACAGGTCACAGAACAGGTATGACAGCCGATGCATTTGTCGAGATTCAGCACCATGCCGACTTGTGAACGAATTTTCATTTTGCGCTCTCCTGTACCTGGTCATTACCTTCGCCATCCAACCAGTTGATATTTTTCATCTTACGCACCACCACAAACTCATCACGGTTGGAACCAACCGTCCCGTAATAGTTGAAACCATAGGCCAGTTGGGCATAGCCACCGATCATATGCGTCGGTTTTGGAGTAATACGGGTGACCGAGTTATGGATGCCGCCGCGCTGCCCGGTAATTTCTGACCCTGGCAGGTTCACGATACGTTCCTGCGCGTGGTACATCATCGTCATACCGGATGGCACACGCTGGCTCACCACAGCACGCGCTGTCAGCGCACCGTTGCTGTTGAACACTTCGATCCAGTCGTTATCCGCAATACCCATCTCTTTGGCATCAACATCACTGAGCCAGACCACCGGACCGCCGCGACCCAGCGTCAACATCAGCAAGTTATCGCTGTAAGTGGAGTGAATGCCCCATTTCTGGTGCGGAGTCAGGAAATTGAGCGCTTTTTCTTTATAACCGTTAGGTTTCACGCCCATCACCGCTTTCACCGAACGGGTGTCAATCGGCGGACGGTAAACCAGCAGGCTTTCACCGAAGTCGCGCATCCATTGATGATCCTGATACAACTGCTGGCGGCCGGAGAGCGTGCGCCATGGGATCAGCTCATGCACGTTGGTATAGCCCGCATTGTAAGAGACATGCTCATCTTCGAGACCGGACCAGGTCGGGCTGGAGATAATTTTGCGCGGCTGCGCCTGAATATCGCGGAAACGAATCTTTTCGTCTTCTTTATTTAGCGCCAGGTGCGTATGGTCGCGACCGGTAAATTCACTGAGCGCCGCCCAGGCTTTCACCGCCACGTTGCCGTTGGTTTCAGGCGCCAGCGTCAGGATCATCTCTGCCGCATCAATCGCCGTGTTCAACATCGGCTGACCTTTTGCCGGGCCATCCGCTTTGGTGTAGTTGAGCTTACGCAGCAGGTCCATTTCGCTCTGTGTGTTCCAGGCGATACCTTTGCCGCCGTTGCCGATTTTCTCCATCAGCGGACCAATCGAGGTAAAGCGTTCATAGGTTGCCGGATAATCACGTTCGACCGAAATGATATGTGGCGCGGTTTTACCCGGGATCAGATCGCATTCGCCTTTTTTCCAGTCCTGTACGCCCAGCGGCTGCGCCAGCTCTGCGGCAGAGTCGTGCTGGATCGGCAACGTCACCACATCGGTCTCTTTACCCAGGTGGCCGACACACAGCGCGGAGAAGGATTTGGCGATGTCTTTGTAAATCTCCCAATCGCTTTTGGATTCCCACGCGGGATCAACAGCCGCAGAAAGCGGATGAATAAACGGATGCATATCCGAGGTATTCATGTCGTCTTTTTCATACCAGGTTGCCGTTGGCAGCACGATATCCGAATAGAGGCAGGTGCTCGACAGACGGAAATCAAGCGTCACTACCAGATCCAGTTTGCCGTCGAGACCGTTGTCACGCCATTCCACCTCTTCCGGCTTCACGCCCCCCTGCTTGCCGAGGTCTTTGCCCTGAATACCGTGTTCGGTACCCAGTAGATACTTGAGCATAAACTCATGACCTTTACCGGAAGAACCGAGCAGGTTGGAGCGCCAGATAAACAGGTTACGCGGATGGTTTTTACCGTTTTCCGGTTGCTCAGCCGCAAAACGCAAAGTGCCCTCCTTCAGGGATTTCACCGTGTAATCCACTGCGCTCATCCCGGCTTTTTCCGCTTCGGCGGCGATGCGCAGCGGGTTGGTGCCTAACTGTGGCGCAGACGGCAGCCAGCCCATGCGTTCAGCACGCACGTTAAAGTCGATCAGATGACCGGTATAGCGGGATTTATCTGCCAGCGGCGAAAGGAATTCCTGCGCCGTTACCGTCTCATAGCGCCACTGGCTGGAGTGGTTGTAGAACCAGGATGTGCTGTTCATATGGCGCGCCGGACGCTGCCAGTCGAGAGCAAACGCCAGCGGCTGCCAGCCGGTTTGCGGACGCAGTTTTTCCTGGCCAACATAGTGTGCCCAGCCGCCGCCGCTCTGCCCAACGCAGCCACAGAAGATAAGCATATTGATAATGCCGCGATAGTTCATATCGAGGTGATACCAGTGGTTCATCCCGGCACCGATAATCACCATAGAACGACCATGGGTTTTGTCGGCGTTATCGGCGAACTCGCGGGCGATGCGGATAATCTGCGCCTGTGACACACCAGTGATTTTCTCTGCCCATGCCGGGGTATAGGCTTTAATTTCGTCGTAACGGGTAGCGCAGTTTTCATCATCCAGACCGCGATCCAGACCGTAGTTGGCGAGCGTCAGATCGTAGACTGTCGCCACCCGCGCGGTAGAACCGTCTGCCAGTTGGATGCGTTTTACCGGCAGTTTGTGCAGCAGGATATTCTCCAGCGAAACACCGCTAACATGCTCGCTGCTTTCGCCGCCGAAATACGGGAAACCAACCTGCGCCACATCGTCGTGTTTACCGAGCAGGCTCAGATTCAATTCCACGTCAGCGCCATTGCCGCCGTCGCGTTGTTCAAGGTTCCATTTCCCTTTCTCACCCCAGCGGAAACCAATGGAGCCGTTCGGTGCGACCAGGTTGCCATCGTTATCAAGAGCGACGGTTTTCCATTCCGGGTTATTTTGCTGGCCCAGCGCATCCACCAGATCGGCGGCGCGCAACATACGACCTGCGGCGTAATAACCGTCGCGTTCCTCCAGCATCACCAGCATCGGCATGTCGGTATAGCGACGCACATAATCGGTGAAATACTGGCTCGGTTTGTCCAGATGGAATTCACGCAGCATGACATGGCCCATTGCCAGCGCCATCGCAGCATCGGTGCCTTGTTTAGGCGCCAGCCACAAATCGCACAGCTTAGCGATTTCCGCGTAATCCGGCGTCACAGCAACTGTTTTGGTGCCTTTGTAACGAACTTCGGTGAAGAAATGCGCATCCGGAGTACGGGTTTGCGGCACGTTAGAACCCCAGGCGATGATGTAACTGGAGTTGTACCAGTCAGCGGATTCCGGCACATCAGTCTGTTCACCCCAGGTTTGCGGCGAGGCTGGCGGTAAATCGCAGTACCAGTCATAGAAGCTGAGGCAGGTACCGCCGAGCAATGAAAGGTAACGCGCGCCGGAAGCATAAGAGACCATCGACATCGCCGGGATCGGCGAAAAACCTGCCACGCGGTCCGGGCCGTAGGTTTTGACAGTATAAACGTTGGATGCCGCAATCAGCTCATTCACTTCCTGCCAGGAAGAACGCACAAAACCACCGCGACCGCGCGCTTGTTTAAAGGTTTTCGCTTTATCGACATCTTCAATGATGGAAGCCCAGGCATTCACCGGATCGGCATGTTGCGCTTTCGCTTCGCGCCATAGTTTAATCAGGCGTTTACGTATCAGCGGGTATTTCAGGCGGTTAGCACTGTAGAGATACCAGGAGTAACTCGCGCCGCGCGGGCAACCACGCGGTTCATGGTTAGGCATATCCGGGCGGGTGCGCGGGTAGTCTGTCTGTTGGGTTTCCCAGGTGACCAGTCCGTTTTTAACAAAGATCTGCCAGCTACAGGAACCAGTACAGTTCACACCGTGGGTGGAGCGAACGATTTTATCGTGCTGCCAGCGGCTACGGTATCCATCCTCCCAGTCCCGGTTGGTGTTTAAGAGCTGGCCGTGCCCGTCGGCAAAGGTTTCGCCTTTCTGTTTGAAGTAGCGAAACCGGTCCAGGAATTTACTCATCGGGGTTCTCCTGTTGGAGCCTGTATGGCTCTCTTGCTAAATCGACATTGCTGCATTTGCCGCGACGGTAAACCCCACAAAGACAAAGAGAATTGATGGCGATCAAGCCCTCAGAACTTCACAAAAGCAGCAAAAAAGAGAATTACCCACAAAGGGTTAGTGATTTTTATTTTATAATCCACTGATAAATAATGTTTTTTATGAAAGAAGTGCAGAGTGGTCTCTACTTTTCCAGAGCGTCAGGTATTAAGGGGTAGATGTTCTGCCTGACACCTGGTGCATGAGAGCTTCCGAAGCAGGATGAAAAAAAATTTAATAGGATGTTGTAACTATATACTGAATAAAAAAAGCGCGGCTTTCACCGCGCAACGATAATCAACAATCTTTCATATTATTATTTTTTACGCCCGTATATCGCCCAGGTGATCACAACACAGGCAATATAGAACACGAGAAATACTTTCATTGCGCCGGCCGGAGAGCCGGTTAATACCAATGAAGTACCGAACGCTTTTGGGATGAAAAACCCGCCAATCGCGCCGATTGCTGAGATAAACCCAAGCGCCGCCGCTGTTTCTGTTGCTGCTTCGCGCATGGCTTCACTCTCGCTGCCGCCGCGTTTTTGTGCGCGTTCCATGGCCATTTTGCGGAAAATAACCGAGATCATCTGGAACGTAGAACCACTGCCCAGACCCGCCGTGAGGAACAACATCAGGAAGACGCAGAAGAAGGCAATAAAGCTACCGCCAGTACCTCCTGTGGGTAAGGTCAGGAACAGCGCGGCACTGAAAATAGCCATCACCACAAAATTCACCAGTGTGACACGCGTGCCGCCGAGTCGATCGGAGATCACGCCACCAGCCGAACGCGCCAGAGCGCCAATCAGTGGACCGAAGAAAGCAAAATGCAGGATCTGTACATCCGGGAACTGCGTTTTCGACAGCATGGCAAAACCGGCTGAAAAGCCGATAAACGAGCCAAAGGTTGCCAGATAGAGGAAGCTCATGATCCACAAGTGGCTGCGTTTCAGCACTGGCAACTGCGCGCGCAGCGAGGCTTTCGAGGTCGCCAGTTCGTTCATGCCGAACCAGGCCGCTAACGTAAACAAGGCCAGCAGTGGAACCCAGACCCAGGCCGCGTTTTCCAGATACAGTATTGAGCCGTCCGGCTGAATTGCCCCCATACCACCAAAAGCGGCAAAAATGGAAAAAGAGACGGCCAGCGGCGCAATCAATTGCATCACGCTGACGCCCAGATTGCCCAGCCCGCCGTTGATCCCCAGCGCGCCGCCCTGTTTCTGTTTCGGGAAGAAGAAGCTGATGTTCGCCATACTGGAAGCAAAGTTCGCCCCGGCGAAACCGCACAGCAGCGAGATAATAATAAACGTACTAAAAGACGTGGTCGGATCCTGCACGGCAAAACCGAGCCATACACAAGGAATAATCAAAATCCCGGTGCTGAAGGCCGTCCAGCGACGACCACCGAACACCGGTACCATAAAAGAGTACGGTACGCGGAGCAACGCGCCGGAAACAGAGGGTAGCGCAGTCAGCATAAAGAGCTGGTCAGTGGTAAACTTGAAGCCCACTTTGGGCAGGTTAACGGCGACGGCGCTGAACAGCATCCAGACACAAAACGCCAGAAGTAGGCAAGGAACGGAAATCCACAAATTACGGCTTGCAATCGCATGTCCCTGCTGTTGCCAGAAAGCCGGATCTTCAGGACGCCATTCGGTAATAACCCGTGATGACGAACCTTTTTCCGGGATGGATGAGTGCTGCATATACACCTCTGCTGATCGGTTTGATGCCTGTCACCATAGTTTTTGCAGCGCCAGGTAAGTTGATATAAATCAAAGGAAAAGCAGCACTTTCTACACCTGAAAAATCACCATGCTCATTAGTGAGTAGTCATAACATATAAAAAAGGTGTGGTTTTTCACGGTCATCGCCGCTACCGCGCAAATTGTTCCCACGTTGGTCGACACACAGGAAATAAAGAGGTAATCCTTTAGAGGTATGGGTATACCCCAGGCGATAGCTGACAATACAGTCACCGCAGCACATGCGGTCAAGGAGCTTTCATCACTTATGCTAAAACGCCTCTTTTCTCCTATTTCGCTGGTCAACCAACTGGCGCTGCTGATGTTGCTGTCCACCATTATCGGCGTGGCAGGCATGGCCATCTCCGGCTGGCTGGTACAGGGCGTTCAGGGTAGCGCGCATGCCATCAATAAAGCCGGTTCTCTGCGCATGCAGAGCTATCGCCTGTTGTCCGCGATTCCGCTGCATGAAGATAAGCATTACCTGTTTGATGAAATGGAACATACCGCATTCAGCCCGGAGCTGGCGCTGGCCGCGCAGCGTGATGGCCAACAAGCGCAGCTTGCCGAGCTACAAAACTACTGGCACAGCCTTGTGATCCCCGCCATCCGCCAGGCGCAACAGCCTGGCGAAGCTGCGGACATTATCGCAATCTTCGTTGGCAGGATCGATAAACTGGTGACGTCGTTCGATCGCAGCACAGAACAACGGATTGAACAGGTCGTCATCATGCAACATCTGATGACGCTGTTGATGGCTCTGCTGCTACTGTTTGCCGTCGTCTGGCTGCGTTCACGACTACTGCGCCCGTGGCAACAACTGCTGCAAATGGCGCGCGCCGTCAGCCAGCGAGATTTTACCCGACGCGCCTCGATTAGCGGACGCAATGAAATGGCAACGCTTGGCGAGGCGTTGAATAACATGTCCGCTGAGCTGGCGGAAAGTTACGCGGTACTCGAGCAGCGCGTCAAAGAGAAGACCGCCGGGCTTGAGCAGAAAAACCAGATCCTGTCATTTTTGTGGCAGGCTAACCACCGCCTGCACTCACGCATTCCGCTGTGCGAACGCCTTTCGCCAGTGCTTAATGGTTTGCAGGATTTAACTTTGCTTCACGATATCGAACTGCGTGTCTACGACACAGAAGATGAGAACAACCATCAGGAATTTACCTGCCAGTCGAATGCCAGTTGCGATGATAAAGGCTGCCATTTGTGCCCGCGTGGTGTCTCAACGCCGTATGTGGGCTCCGGAACAACATTAAAATGGCGGCTGGCGGATGCCCATATGCAGTACGGTTTGCTGCTGGCGCAATTGCCGCAAGGCCGGCATTTAAGCCATGACCAGCAACAACTTGTTGATACGCTGGTAGAGCAGTTAACCGCGACGCTGGCACTCGACAGGCATCAGGACAAACAGCAGCAACTGCTGGTAATGGAAGAGCGCGCCACCATTGCCCGTGAACTGCACGATTCAATCGCCCAGTCACTCTCTTGTATGAAGATGCAGGTTAGCTGCCTGCAAATGCAGGGCGATGCGTTACCACAAAATAGCCAGCAGTTACTGGGCCAGATCCGTAACGAGCTGAATACCTCCTGGGCGCAGTTACGCGAACTGCTGACTACCTTCCGTTTACAATTAACCGAACCGGGGCTGCGCCCGGCGCTGGAAGCCAGTTGCCAGGAGTACAGCGATCGTTTCGGTTTCCAGGTGCGGCTCGACTATCAGCTTACGCCCCGACTGGTGCCGCCGCATCAGGCTATCCATCTGTTGCAAATTGCCCGCGAAGCGCTGAGCAATGCACTGAAACACTCCGGCGCAACCGCAGTCAGCGTCGCCGTAGAACAGCAAGAAAACCGGGTGATACTGCGCGTTAGCGATAATGGGCGCGGTATTCAGGTCAATGCTGAAAGGACAAATCATTATGGAATGATCATTATGCGTGACCGTGCGCAAAGCCTGCGCGGCGATTGCCAGGTACGCCCCGTTGCCTCCGGTGGGACGGAGGTTATCGTTACGTTCATCCCTGAGACGTTTATCTCACCCATGCAAGGAGATACCCATGAGTAACCCGCAACCGGCTACTATTTTGCTGATCGACGACCATCCGATGCTGCGAACCGGTGTGAAGCAGTTGATCGGTATGGCGCCTGATATCACCGTGGTCGGCGAAGCCAGCAACGGCGAGCAAGGGATTGAACTGGCAGATACGCTCGATCCAGACCTGATACTGCTGGATCTCAATATGCCTGGCATGAACGGCCTGGAAACGCTCGATAAACTGCGCGAGAAGTCGCTTTCGGGCCGGGTGGTGGTATTCAGCGTTTCCAACCACGAAGAAGATGTAGTGACCGCACTGAAACGCGGCGCGGATGGCTACCTGTTGAAAGATATGGAGCCGGAAGATTTACTGAAAGCGTTGCAGCAAGCAGCTGCGGGAGAGATGGTGCTCAGCGAAGCTCTCACCCCGGTGCTGGCGGCAAGCCTGCGCGCCAATCGCTCGACCAGCGATCGCGACATCAGCCAGCTCACCCCACGCGAGCGCGATATTCTCAAGCTGATTGCGCAGGGGTTGCCGAATAAAATGATCGCCCGCCGTCTCGATATCACCGAGAGCACAGTCAAAGTGCACGTTAAACATATGCTGAAGAAAATGAAGCTGAAATCCCGCGTTGAAGCTGCAGTATGGGTTCATCAGGAACGCATTTTCTGATCGTTACGGGGCTGGCAGCGGCCAGCCCACGTTAGCGTTATCGTTCGTCATCGGCGGTATCACTGGTTCAGTCAGTTTCAGTTCAATGCTATTCGACGCCACGCGCTGCCCTTTATCATCTTCCACCAGTGCAGTAAGCGTCCAACGATTGCTCGCTCCTTCAGCACTATCCCAGCGCGGCATAATCAGCGTCCAACCATCGGCACTGCGGCCATTCGCTGGCGGTGTCAGGCTAAGCGCCTGTGTATCGCCCTGCCAGCTAATCGAACGCACGCCATGTGTGCTGTTGATTTGCAGCTTCAGCACCACAGTTTCACCAGGTTGTAAATCCCACGGCGGCGTAGCGAGAAAAACCGACAATGTTTTGCGCTGACGATATTCATACACTGGCGTACTGTTGCGCGTTGGGCTGTCGTAACGGTTACCGCGCAGCGAACGACTGGCAGCCACTTCGCTGGCTGAAAGTTGCTTCCACAACGGGACGCCAAAGCGGTAGTTGAGCTTCAAACCTAAGTCATTCCGGCTAAGACCGCTCTCACCCTGACGGTGTTCGGCGGTCAGCGTCACCAGCGGAACCGGAGTATAGTTGAGGCCCACTTTCACCGCTACCGGGTTTCGATAGCCGGTACCGGTATCAAATAGCCCCACATTTTCACCAAAGTATTGTTCAACACTGAGGCTGGTATTCAGTTGCTGCCAGAACGGCAATCGCGCCTGCGCCGTCACATCGTAACCCCGCGCCATCCGCTGTTGCTGCGTAGCAGTTTGATAACCCCAGTTGCTCACTGGCTGGTAGTAGTTGGCGGAGAAACGCAGATACTCCCCCCATGCCTCGGCGCCTAACCCGGCACGGCTATAATTGTCATCCAGCAGTGTGTCATAAAATGTGTTATAGCCGAGCAACCAGTCGCCAGCCATCCAGCGTTGGCCTAGCCCGATATTGCCCATCAGTCCCTGGTTCTGTTGCGTCACTCCGATCTGCCCCCAACTGAGGTAGCGGTTATTATCCTCCAGAGGCACAAACCAGTCGCCGTGGCTGCCGGTAAAACGGCCCTCGCTATCGACCTTAAAATCGATATTGGCGCTGCCCCAGGGCGACAACCAGGATTCCACTCTCTGGTTCACCTCATCGTTCACCACATCCTGCAATTGCCCGAATGCAAACTGGCGCGCCTGCTCTCCCGCGGTCAGCCCGTTATCCGTCATGCTGGCTTCACCGAAGGCTTTGACCATTTCCGCGACGTGTTTTCCCTGCGAGCCATTTACTGGCGCCATGCCGAGATCCGGCAAACCATCGCCATTATTATCGAAGGGGTTTTCCGCTTGCTGAACGAAGCTATTTTGTGCGGCATCGACAACATCGCCCGCCAGCAGCAATATCAGGAGAGATGAGAGCTTATAATTCATAACACCGTACAGCAATTTGCTGATAATAAACCGCCCAGTTTTGTCGACATGAACCGATAAGTTTACCGGTTTTGCCCCTACTTTGCAGGGAGTGGCAAAATACCAGGAAAATCCTTACCCACCCTCTGCGTTGCAACTACAGTTAATTCGCCAATGCTGAAAGAGAATCGCCATGAATTGTAAACTGTGTGGAGCGTTCTGCAGCGCGTTGCTGTTGTACGGCGTACAGGTATACGCAAATGAAATGTTTAACCTGCAATCCCCGGCTTTCGCCGACAATGCCTTGATGGAGAAAAAATTCGCCGGTAACGCCAACAACAATCCCAATTGTACCGGTGAAAATCAGTCGCCCGCGCTGGCGTGGAGTAACCCGCCAGCCAGTACAAAAAGTTTCGCCCTGCTGGTTCACGATCCGGAAGGCGCAAACGGACTGGGGGTGACGCATCTGGTGGCTTACAATATTTCGCCGTCAACGACCAGTTTTGCGCCCAACGATCTGCGCGACGGCAAAAATTATACCGGCGGGAAAAACAGCCCCGGAAATCTGCGCTGGCATGGCCCCTGTCCACCGCCCGGCAGCGGCGCACACCATTACACTTTCACGCTGATTGCCACCTCACTGCCGCCAACCTTGCCGGAAGGGCTAACACGCGAAGCGTTGTTAGATAAACTCAAAGGGCATGCACTGGCCGCCAGCGGATTGATTGGCCGTTTCGGACAATAATTTGTGGTAAGCCACTGATTCTGCGTCGCCGTCCTTTCACCGGGGACGGCGACGCAGTAGCATAAACCCCGTCTGCACAATGTTATCGAAGGAGTGAAAATGCAAAAGATCGTCATTGTCGCCACCGGCGCGGCTTATGGTAGTGAATCGCTGTTCAGCAGTTTGCGGCTGGCAATCGCCCTGTGCGAAGAAAAGAGCGCGAAGCAACTGAAAGTGTTTCTAATGTCCGACGCGGTAACCGCTGGTCTGCGCGGGCAAAAGCCGACTGAGGGTTATAACCTGCAACAGATGCTGGAAATTTTGACCGCCCAGGGCGTGGCGGTGAAATTATGCAAAACCTGCACTGATGGACGCGGTATCACCACCCTGCCGCTAGTCGATGGCGTGGAAATCGGCACGCTGGTGGAACTGGCACAGTGGACTGTGGCAGCGGATAAGGTATTAACTTTTTAATACCTCCGGGAGTTTAATACAATTTTCTTATGAATGACGTTCTGTCATCAAGTTTGCCTGTTGTGTTGCCGATAGCCACTTAAGACAACACAGCAGGTAACATAATTATGTTTAGATCGATTAAATCCCGCATTATTGCGGCCACGGCGGGATGTCTCGCTACCGCTTTGCTTCTTAACACCGTTATTAACTATCAGGTCACTCGCCAGCATAATCAACAAACTCAGCAGGATATTCTCTCCAGCACCAGCGCCAGCCACAGCATTGCCATTGCAGACTGGGTCGCCAGTAAAATGGAGATCATCAACTCACTGCAAAGCGTCGCCCTAACTGACGATCCGGTACCCGTTTTCACACAGATGGCTCACGCTGGTGGCTTCACCAATGTATATATCGGTTACGCCAGCAAAACAGCGAAATTCTCCGATCCGACCGGCGTACCCGCCGATTATGATCCGACGATCCGTCCGTGGTATCAGCAGGTACTGAAAACGGATGCGCCGGTGGTGACCGCACCCTATGTCGATGCGGGTAGCGGGAAACTGGTGGTCACGTTCGCCGTACCGGTGAAAGAGAACGGTACACTGAAAGGCGTGGTCGCTGGTGATGTTTCAATGGACAGCGTGGTAGCTAACGTACGCGGCATCAATCCATCGCCTAACAGTAGCGGTTTACTGCTGGACAGCGACGGCACGGTGATTGCCGCTAATAACGATAATCTGACGCTCAAACCCTTCGCAGAAGCGCTCAGCGGAGTGAGTCTCGCCGGGTTGCGTGCCGGAAAAATCGTCGAAGGCCAGTACGCTGGCGTACAGAAGATACTGCAAGCTACCCCGGTCAAAGGCACCCACTGGCTGCTGACCGTAGCGCTGGACAGCGCAGATTCCACGTCCGGTTTGCAGGCACAGCTCAAAGCTTCCGCTCTGTCGCTGGTCGTGCTGGTACTGATTGCCGGTGCAGTCATGCATTGGATAGTGACGGCCATGCTTAAAAGGCTGCTAACGATTCGCGATGCGATGAATGCTATCAGTAGCGGCACCGACGATCTTTCCCAGCGTTTACCAGTGGATGGCCATGATGAAGTGACGCAAATTGCCCATGCCTTTAACACCTTCAGCGATAAATTGTCGGTGGTGATGGTTAAACTGCGAGATTCCAGCCAATCCGTACAGCAAGCTGCGCAGGAGATTGCTGCAGGTAACCAGGATCTCTCCGGAAGGACTGAACAGGCGGCATCCAGCCTGCGAGAAACGGCCAGCGCCGTGGAGCAGATCACCGCGTCGGTCGCCCAGTCCACCGATGCTGCCGCTCAGGCTAATCAGCAGGCACATGCGGCATCTGAAGCAGCATCCCGCGGCGGTCAGGTGGTGACACAAGCGATAACTACCATGCAATCTATTGAAACCGCTTCAGCGAAAATCGGGGATATCACCAGCGTGATTGACGGAATCGCCTTCCAGACGAATATTCTGGCGTTGAATGCCTCCGTTGAAGCGGCGCGCGCGGGCGAACAGGGACGCGGGTTTGCCGTGGTCGCTGGTGAAGTACGTAATCTGGCCAGCCGTAGTGCGCAAGCAGCAAAAGAGATCAAAACACTGATTGATTCCACCACCAACAGTGTCGCCACTGGTTCACGCTTTGTTCGGCTGGCGGGAGACAGTATGACTGACATTGTTTCCAGCATCGACAGCGTGTCGGTGATCATGCGCGAGATCACCGTCGCGACGAGCGAGCAGATGAAGGGCATACAGGAGATCAATCATGCGGTTATCGATCTTGACCGTATGGTGCAGCAAAACGCCGAACTGGTGATCCAGTCCGCCGCCGCCGCAGACGCGTTGCGCTCACAGGCCGGGGAGCTTGCTGAAACCGCCGGGCATTTCCGCATTTAATCTTCTTTCGGCGCATTTCACCCACGGTTTTATGCGCCGACATCCCCCCTCACCAGATAATGTAATTTTTGTTTAATCGCTACGTCATTTTTTGATCAAAATCAGCATTCGTTATCCTTCACTTTGGTGTTATTGGCTGAGTAAATTGTGAACAGAATCACGCGCGAGAAGTTTTCGTGGCGGAAGGCGTTGTTATAAAACTACGGGGTTGGAAAATGGCGGTGGTAAAAACAAGTTTGAGATTATTTGGCGGGGATACAATTGTCGTTCGTTGTTCAGCAAATTGTCATATTCATCTGATGAGCGAGAAGAGCAGCGCGGCTAATGAGCAGACCGATATTTTAAGCGTCCAGAACCGCGCAAGCGCCTATCTGGCGGTGCCTTACAGCGGTATCTGGAACGTGCTGATCGATAGCCACAGCCAGTCGCTGGAGCACTCAATCAGCTACGTTGCAGCATAATCGCTCAACAGACAAAACCAGGTTGCAGATCCGGGCCTGGTTTTTCTCCCTCCAGCAAGCCACGCACTCTCCCCACCAGTTCATTCAGGCAGTCATCGTGCATACCGAGTTTAATGAGCTCCTGTTCAAGCAAGAAAAGATACTGCGCATTGGTGCCTAACGGGCCGCTGGCGGAGGCAATTAACGGGGCGATAGTTTGCGCGCGGGTATCGGATTCGTAGAGTGGATGGCGTGGATCCATAATAAACACCAGCGCGTTAATAACGCGGCCATCGTCCAGCGCCAGCTTGCACCAGCTTGGCATATAGCAGCCGGTGATCATTTCACGTTTCCACAGCAGAGACAGTTCTTCTGTAAGGGTTTCCTGCGGCATACGGTAAGCCACACCGGTCGTGCGGCCGCCCTCTTTCAGCGCCAGCATACGGCCAGGCTGACAGGCCGTTCCGCGGCCCGCAGTTAAACGCAGGCAAAATGCGCGATGCCAGCCAACCAGTGTTCCGGTGCAAGACTCTTCAAATTCCAGCGCCGGGTTCCACATCAGCGAACCGTAGCCGAAAATCCACACTGGCCCTTCATCCGGACGACAAGCGAGCGTCGCTGCCAGCGATGCAGCCCGTTGTTCCGCCGACCATAATAGCGACTCATCAATGTCGCCAAACGCTGTTTTACAATCGGCTGTTCGCAAGAAATCACGCGTTAACATCTTTTACCTCCGCCACTGCCTGCTTCCCTGCGACTGCTCTACTGCTGTCTTCCCGACAAATGCTGCTTTAAACGCAGCTTACTACGCACCATATGCAATTCGCGGGCCGCTTGCAATAGCACCAACACATTGAATGTGGATATAAATGGCGAAGTGGAATTATTTCATTGTGTTATTTCTTTTTGTGCCAGCGATCGTCATCGCCTTTGTCATAATCCTGTTTAACGACCAACCAGGCAACGCGGTGCGCCGTCTCTTCACGGCTGGCGTCATCACTCCGATCGGCTTTGTCCTTATACTGCTCCCAGGCGCGATTAAACGCCTCTTTATAAATTTCTTGCGCATGGGCAGGCAACACATGCTGGATACTGTCAGGAAGATCGGATTTCTCTTTATAGGGCATGTTTTGGCTCCTTTTGGGCTAAATGAATAAGCCTGGCTGATAATCCATACAATCGCCATCACACCTTGATTTATTGAAAATAAAAAATCACATCACATTGTTAGATAAATATAATTCTTATGAGAGATAGCTTTTCTAAGCGCTGGACTAAAAAAAGTGACTAAATAGTAAAAATTAGTAAAAACCCACCTAAAACTGCCGTTTTTTTGCTATTTTAATCCGCTGATAATTTTATCTATAATCCACATATACCTGCACTATGACGGAGCATCATAATGACAACAACGCACGAAGCGGTTAAAACCCGCCACAAGGAGACATCCCTTATTTTCCCGGTGCTGGCGCTGGCCGTGCTGCTTTTCTGGGGAAGTTCGCAGTCATTGCCAGTGGTGATTGGCATTAATATCCTGGCGCTGATCGGTATTCTTTCCAGCGCCTTTAGCGTGGTTCGCCATGCTGACGTACTCGCACACCGCCTCGGTGAGCCCTACGGTTCGCTGATTCTGAGTCTTTCGGTGGTGATCCTCGAAGTGAGCCTGATTTCCGCGCTGATGGCAACAGGTGATGCGGCGCCAACGCTGATGCGCGACACACTTTACTCCATCATCATGATTGTCACCGGCGGGCTGGTGGGGTTCTCGCTGCTGCTCGGCGGGCGTAAATTCGCCACCCAGTATATGAATCTGTTTGGTATCAAACAGTATCTCATCGCCCTGTTCCCACTGGCGGTTATAGTGCTGGTGTTCCCGATGGCGCTGCCGGACGCCAATTTCACTATTGCTCAGTCGCTGCTGGTGGCGTTAATCTCGGCGGCGATGTACGGCGTGTTTTTGCTTATTCAGACCAAAACGCATCAGAATCTGTTTGTTTACGAGCATGAAGACGAAAGCGACGACGACAATCCACATCACGGCAAACCGTCTGCACATGGGAATTTGTGGCATACCGTATGGCTGATCGTGCATCTGATTGCAGTGATCGCGGTGACCAAAATGAACGCGAAACCGCTGGAAGCACTGCTGACGCAGATGAATGCGCCCGTCGCTTTTACCGGTTTCCTGGTGGCGCTGCTGATCCTGTCGCCAGAAGGTCTTGGGGCGCTTAAAGCGGTGCTGAATAATCAGGTTCAGCGCGCCATGAATCTGTTTTTTGGTTCAGTGCTGGCCACCATTTCCCTGACGGTTCCGGTCGTCACGCTGATCGCGTGGCTCACTGGTAATCACCTGGTGTTTGGCCTTGGCGCGCCGGAAATGATTGTGATGGTGGCCTCGCTGCTGCTGTGCCAGCTCTCCTTCTCGACCGGCCGTACTAATGTGCTGAACGGTGCAGCGCATATGGCGCTGTTTGCAGCCTACCTGATGACAATATTTGCCTGACGCCATTTTACCTGGCCGATAAAAAACCCCCGCCCATTACTGCGGAATCCTCAGTAATGGGCGGGTAAAAAAAGCAGGCATAGAGTTTTGTGATCTACTGATTTGTGCAACCAATTCAATGACATCACCTCTATGCCTGCTCACCAGGTATGTCAGAAATTTTTCCGCGATGCTTTAGCTCCGTTTCACAAATACCGACAAAATGATTTGCCGGATGCCACCATCGCACTCATCAATGGCGCATCTCTGGCGCTGACCTGCATCGGACGTTATTTACCCGGTACTGCTCAGGTCAAAAACAAAATAAAACGCGTTTATCGTCTGCCCGGAAATGAATCTCCTCATCACAATATCCCCCTGATTTTCAAAAATATTATTTCCATGTCTACGAGCAAGCTATCACTGGGCGTCATCGCCGTTGACTGGAGTGGATACCCATCTCAGGAGCATCACGTACTCCGCGCCAGCCTGATTTGCGCCCCTTGCTGAGATGGATAGTTCCTTAGGAAAAACAGCGAAATACAAAGGTACAGCAAGCCTTTCTTAATACTCTTGCCGAAACGGTAAACCCAAAAGCAAGGGGGATCATCGTCATGGATGCAGGGGGCAGAATGCCTGATTCCGGCACATAAAATCACCCGGCCGGGATTTTCAGGGGAGAATATCCAGATGCGGTCTGAGACTAAAGGTGAATACTGGTTCAGACGTCAGGAATTGCAGGCCTGTAGTAAACCGGAATATCCGCGGCCGGGAACGCTTGCCCGCTCAGAATATGCGCGGTGCGATGGCCATTTTTATTTACATAAAAAAGAGCCGAAAGGCCGGAAAAATAAACGCTCCCGTTGTGGTATAGCCAGATCATCACAGATAAAAGATGCCAGCCCGGCGGCAAAAGAACCGTGGTTAATTTCAGTAGTACAGATGACTTTGAGCCGGGTGAAATCATGAAGTTATACAGCCGCCGAATGCAGACAGAGCAGAACTTCAGGGATAAAAAAGTGCGCGCGTTGGGTTCGCCCTGCGCGCCCGTTGCAGCCGTTCAGCCTGAGTCTGTTAGCGACGCTGAGTACCAGCGTGCTGTGGCTTATAGGCTGTCACGCTGAAAATAAAGGATTACATTTGAGATACCAGGCCAACAGCATAAAACTCGCCGGGTAATTTCGTCTCTGACGTTAGCGGAGAATGTCTTACGACACTCCCCGCTAATTTTAAAATGAACGGTGCTCGCCAAAACCTACCAGAATATGGTGTTGGTTTATTAGCGCTGATTTATGGGGATCCCTCAGCGCTGCGGCGGGGTCTTGTTTTTTTACTCGGTGTCGAGTTCGTCGAAGCTTTTCACCAGATCGTCAATTGCTTTGATCTGCTTGAGGAACGGTTCGAGTTTATCCAGCGGCAGCGCGGACGGGCCATCGCATTTTGCGTTGTCCGGATCCGGGTGCGCTTCAATAAACAGGCCGGCCAGACCGGTTGCCATCCCTGCGCGAGCCAGTTCGGTGACCTGCGCGCGGCGGCCGCTGGAAGCCGAGCCAAACGGGTCACGGCATTGCAGTGCGTGGGTTACGTCAAAAATCACCGGTGAGTTATTGGAGACTTTCTTCATCACGCCGAAACCGAGCATATCTACAACCAGGTTGTCATAACCGAAGTTGGCGCCGCGGTCGCAGAGGATCACTTTATCATTGCCGCCTTCATGGAATTTATCCACGATATTGCCCATCTGGCCGGGGCTTACGAACTGCGGCTTTTTCACGTTAATTACCGCGCCGGTTTTCGCCATCGCTTCCACCAGGTCGGTCTGGCGGGCGAGGAATGCCGGAAGCTGGATCACGTCGACCACATCAGCTACCGGCTGCGCCTGGGAAACTTCATGCACGTCGGTGATCACTTTTACACCAAAGGTCTGTTTCAGTTCCTGGAAAATTTTCATCCCCTCTTCCAGACCCGGCCCGCGATAGGACTTGATGGAAGAACGGTTGGCTTTATCAAAAGAGGCTTTGAACACATACGGAATGCCCAGTTTCTGAGTCACAGTCACATAGTGTTCGCAAATGCGCATCGCCAGATCGCGGGATTCCAGCACGTTCATACCACCAAACAGCACAAACGGCAGGTCGTTCGCAACGTTAATGTCGCCAATGCTGACCACTTTTTGTTTCATAAAATCGCCTTATCAAGTGTGAGTCGGAACTTACTTTTAATGCAGGGTAATCTGTTTGTGCGAAATCGTGTTGATTTGCGCGCGGATCATCTCGCTTATTGGATCCTCCGGACACTGCTCGACGAAATAACTCAGGTCGTGCAACGCCACATGATCGCAATCAAGCTGGGCGTAAATCAGCCCACGGTCACGAATTTCGTAAGGATCTTCCGGATTAAACTGTAACAGCGCTTCACTGGCGCGCAATGCCAGCTCCATCTGCTGCTCTTCCATCAGCGCTGACTTTAAGGTATCCAGCAGCTTGCGGATCACTTCAGCGTTGTCGGCTTCATCCAGATCTTCGTTAAACAGCTCGGCGACCGGGCTGATATTACCCTTAAGCCATACTTCGAGCGTATGTTCATCCAGCGTGTCGCCATTAAACGGGTTAATGAGCCACATTTCGCCATCCAGCCACTCGGCACGCAGGATCAGCTGCGTCGGGAAAATGACCGGCGTCAGCGGAATATCGAGACGCCCGGCGACCCACAATAGAATCGCCCCCAGCGAGACGGCGCTTCCCTGACGATTTTCCAGCACTTTATCCAGCCACAGTGCATCAGACAAGCGGTAAACCCCACGCGTGTCTTTAAAACCCCATTCGCCGTAAAACAACTCAATGAGCTTTTCCAGCTGCCACTCCTGAGGCTTCACCTGACTTATTTCCTCTCGCGCCAGGCTTAGCAGCCGCTCCAGCTCTTCATGCACGTACAGCGAAGGAAAATCATCGCGAATCAGCTCTGAAACAAGGATCATCCCATCGCATAATGGCGCGTTGTTAAATTCGAAATCAGCTAACGACCTCATTTCTTACCCCAGTATCGGTACTTTTGTGGCGGCGAGTTTAATGATGATGTACAGCACCACCAGCCCCAGCATAAAGGCGATAAAACCCGTTTGCTGGCTACGCGGACGATGTCGTCCCAGCGCGATAAAACCCAAAACGATGTAGATGATAACGCCAAACAGCTTTTCAGTCAGCCATGCGCCTTTAACAGTAAAAGGTAAATAGCCCGTTACCCACATCAACCCGCCACCGCTTAGCAGCAGCACGCTGTCGACCACATGCGGCACCACCCGCACCCAACCAGCCTGTGCGCGCGGGTTATTCGTCCAGCGCCACCAGTAACGTAAAACGAACAGGCTAATGGTCAACGCAACGCAGGTTAAATGCAATATAATCAGTATGTTAAAGGCATGCATTGCGCATTACTCCTGTACAGGCCACTTTCCCAGCGTCAGCCGCTCATTACCGCCATAATCCCGGCAGGTGTTCACTTCCTGCCAGCCATATTGTGAAAACAGCGCACGCACCGCCGCGCCTTGTTGCCAGCCATGTTCCAGCAGCAGCCAGCCGCCCGGCAGCAGAAAGTGTCGCGCGTCGCAAATGATGGTCTGCAAATCGGCGAGACCATGATCGGCCGCCACCAGCGCACTCAGCGGTTCAAAACGGACATCGCCCTGCGCGAGATGCGGATCCTGCTCATCAATATAAGGAGGGTTGCTGACAATCATGGCGAACTGCTGCCCTGTAAGCGCGCTGAACCAGCGACTTTGCAGAATGCTGACGTTGGCAATCGCCAGATGTTCCGCATTGCGTTGCGCCAGCTCCACCGCCTCTGCAACCACATCGACGGCGGTTACGTGGCAATCCGCTCGTTCGCTGGCCAGCGCCAGCGCAATCGCCCCGGTACCGGTACCCAGATCAAGAATGCGACATGGCGAAGCGGGAAGATGGTTTAACGCCTGTTCGACCAGGCACTCCGTGTCCGGGCGCGGGATCAGCGTCGCCGGAGAGACAAACAGCGGCAACGACCAGAATTCACGCTCACCGACCAAATGCGCCACTGGTTCGCCAAGCGCACGGCGCGCCAGCAGCTCATCAAGTTGCTGCTGTTGTTCCGCCGTAAGCACAGTTTCACCAAAAGCGAGGATGAAGGTGCGTGCTTTGCCGGTCACAAACCCCAGCAGAATTTCAGCGTCGCGGCGTGGGCTTTCGCTCGTCTGCAACTGGCTTATTGCCGCACACAACCACTGTTGATAGTCCATCATTCCTGCTCGGAAAGCGCCGCCAGTTGATCGGCCTGGTACTCTTGCACAATCGGCTCAATCAGCATATCGAGCTTGCCTTCCATCACCTCATCAAGGCGATAGAGCGTCACGTTGATGCGGTGATCGGTAACGCGCCCCTGCGGAAAGTTGTATGTGCGGTTGCGATCGCTGCGATCGCCGCTGCCCAGCAAATTGCGGCGTGTTGATGCTTCCGCCTGCTGGCGTTTCGCCATTTCTGCCGCGCGGATACGCGCGCCCAGCACCGACATTGCTTTGGCTTTGTTTTTATGCTGTGAACGTTCGTCCTGGCATTCGACCACAATCCCTGTCGGCAAGTGGGTAATACGGATTGCCGAGTCGGTGGTATTAACGTGCTGACCGCCCGCGCCGGAGGAGCGGAAAGTATCAATACGCAGTTCTGCTGGGTTGATATCCGGCAGCTCAGCTTCAGGTAGCTCCGGCATGACGGCAACGGTACAGGCTGAAGTGTGAATGCGCCCCTGCGATTCGGTCGCCGGGACGCGCTGCACACGATGGCCGCCCGATTCAAACTTCAGACGTCCGTAGACGCCTTCACCGCTGATTTTGGCGATCACTTCTTTATAACCGCCATGTTCGCCGTCGTTAGCGCTCATGATCTCCACACGCCAGCGGCGGGCTTCCGCGTAGCGGCTGTACATGCGGAACAGATCGCCGGCAAATAATGCCGCTTCGTCACCGCCTGTACCCGCACGCACTTCAACGAAGGCATTGCGTTCATCATCCGCATCTTTCGGCAAGAGTAAAACCTGTAAATGTTGCTCCAGTTGTTCGCTTTTCTCTTTCGCATCGCGCAACTCTTCCTGCGCCATTTCGCGCATTTCCGGGTCGTCGAGCATCATCTGTGCCGTTTCGATATCTTCCTGGACCTGTTGCCAGTCAGTAAAACAGCGCGACACATCGCTTAGCTGCGCATATTCCCGCGACAGCGCGCGAAAACGATCCTGGTCGGCAATAGTTTGCGCATCACCCAGCAGCGCCTGAACTTCTTCATGACGTTCATGCAGGGCTTCCAGTTTGGCAACGATAGAAGACTTCATAGGCGTAAATGCACCTTTTAATAATCAGAGAGTGTTGTTGTGCTAATCCAGCCCGAGGCTGTTGCGCAAAGTATGCAGGCGCTCATCATCCCCGTCACGGGCGGCCTGCTGAAGAGATTTGGTTGGGGCGTGGATCAGGCGGTTAGTCAGTTTCCACGCGAGGTCCTGCATGATAACCTGCGGATCGCCGCCCTGCTCCAGTGCGGCCAGCGCTTTGGCGGTCAGCTCATCGCGCACGGCTTCGGAATGGCTGCGGTATTCACGGATAGTCTCGCTGGCGCTTTGCGCGCGCAGCCATGACATAAATTCGCTGGTTTCCTGGGCGACGATGGTTTCCGCCTGCACCGCAGCGGCTTTACGCTGCGCCAGGTTGTGCTGAATGATGCTTTGCAGATCGTCAACGCTGTAGAGATAAGCGTTGGCCACTTTCCCCACTTCCGGCTCAACGTCGCGCGGCACGGCGATGTCCACCAGCAGCATAGGCTGATTGCGTCGCGCTTTCATCGCGCGTTCCACCATCCCTTTACCGATGATCGGCAGCGGGCTGGCGGTAGAACTAATAACAATATCAGCGTCTTTCAGACGCTCATCGATTTCGCTCAGGGAAATAACGTCCGCACCGACTTCCTCCGCCAGCACCTGCGCGCGTTCACGCGTACGGTTAGCAATGATCATCTGCTGCACTTTGTGTTCGCGCAGATGGCGGGCAACCAGCTCAATGGTTTCGCCCGCGCCAACCAGTAATACAGTGACCGTCGAGAGGGATTCAAAGATCTGTCGCGCCAGCGTACAAGCGGCAAAGGCGACCGACACAGCACTGGCGCCAATATCGGTTTCCGTACGCACCCGTTTAGCCACGGAGAAGGATTTCTGGAACATGCGTTCCAGATCGCTGGCATTGCCGTGTCCGAGCTGCGAATCGGCGTAGGCTTTTTTCACCTGGCCGAGAATTTGCGGCTCGCCAAGCACCAGCGAATCCAGC
Organism: Pseudomonadota bacterium; assembly: GCA_018261615.1. Classification (GTDB taxonomy): domain Bacteria; phylum Pseudomonadota; class Gammaproteobacteria; order Enterobacterales; family Enterobacteriaceae; genus Kosakonia. Next base: position 61,906 of record JAGTSE010000044.1, read on the forward strand.
CCGCTCGCCACACGCATTAAATGGCTGACAGCGTCATTATCCTGATGCCAGTAAAGACTCTGGCGCACTTCCTCTTCGCTCAGGTGATGGTAATCACACAACCAGCGAACCAGCGCTTCACGCAGGTTTTCCCGCTCTTCGACGCTTAAATAAAGCTCGGTGCGGTTACAGGTTGAAAGCACCACGCCACCCTGTACCATCGGCTGCGAGAGCAGGCTTTCCAGCGCCTGGTCAAGCGTATCCGGCGAAAATGCAATGCGTTCTCGCAGCGAAACGGGTGCCGTTTTGTGGTTGATGCCAAGAGCTAAAAGGGTCATGAGCGCGGGAATAGTACCAACGTTGATAAGGTTAGACTGCACGCATCATACAGGATGCACACGGTCAATAAAAGAGAGACTCTCCTTTCGGAGTAATTGGAATTTTAATGATTTAAGACAACTTGAACGTAGACGCTGTTACAGTGCGGCGCTAGCATTAAGCCTTATCACCGCAACCTCTCTCAAGGATTTGTCATCGTTATGACTCTGTCGGACTTCCGCTTTATTCGCCTGCTACCGCTGGCCAGCCTCGTTTTGACCGCCTGTACGCTCAACGCGCCCAAAGGGCCAGGGCAAAGCCCGGATTCGCCGCAGTGGCGTCAGCATCAGCAGCAGGTGAGAGCATTAAGCCAGTATCAGACGCGCGGAGCCTTCGCTTACCTGTCCGATCAGCAAAAAGTCTACGCCCGCTTCTTCTGGCAGCAGACTGGCGAAGATCGTTACCGTTTGTTGCTAACCAACCCACTGGGCAGTACTGAACTGGAACTGAATGCACAGCCGGGTAATGTGCAACTGGTTGATAATAAAGGCCAGCACTATATCGCTGACGATGCCGAAGAGATGATCGGCAAGTTGACCGGCATGCCGATCCCGCTTAATAGCCTGCGCCAGTGGATCCTCGGTCTGCCGGGCAATGCCACCGATTACAAACTTGACGATCAGTACCGCCTGAGCGAACTGAACTACAGCCAGGGCGGTAAAAACTGGAAAGTCGTTTATGGCGGATATGACAGCAAAACCCAACCAGCAATGCCCGCAAATATGGAGCTGAGCGACGGCAGCCAGCGTATCAAGCTGAAAATGGATAACTGGATTGTAAAATGACAACCTGGCCCGCTCCGGCAAAACTTAACCTGTTTTTATATATTACAGGCCAGCGAGCTGATGGTTATCACACCTTACAGACGCTTTTTCAGTTTCTCGATTATGGCGATACGCTGACCATCGAACCACGCAGAGACGGTGAAATTCGTCTATTAACCCCGGTTGCCGGAGTGCCTGACGAAGAGAATCTGATCGTGCGCGCGGCACGTTTGCTGATCAAACACGCCAGCGAGACAGGGCGTTATCCCGAGGGCAGCGGCGCCAACATTGCAATTGATAAACGTCTGCCAATGGGTGGCGGCCTCGGCGGCGGTTCATCAAATGCCGCGACCGTGCTGGTCGCGTTGAATCACTTATGGCGCTGCCGACTGAGCGTTGACGAACTGGCGGCGCTTGGCCTGCAACTGGGAGCGGATGTCCCGGTATTTGTGCGTGGGCATGCGGCCTTTGCTGAGGGAATTGGCGAGATCCTGACACCGGTTAATCCACCGGAGAAATGGTATCTGGTGGCGCATCCGGGCGTCAGCATTCCCACGCCAGTGATTTTCAAAGATCCCGAGTTGCCGAGAGCGACACCGGAGCGGTCAATAGAAACGTTGCTAAATTGTGAATTCGGCAACGATTGCGAGGTTATCGCAAGAAAACGTTTTCGCGAGGTTGATGCCGCGCTTTCCTGGCTGTTAGAATACGCGCCGTCGCGCCTGACTGGCACAGGGGCCTGTGTCTTTTCCGAATTTGACACCGAATCCGCCGCTCGTCAGGTGCTTGAGCAAGCCCCGGAATGGCTGCACGGTTTTGTCGCGCGAGGCGTCAACCTCTCGCCGCTAGCACAAACCATCGCCGGGCAAGCTGAGCTCCGGTGACAACGTCACATGTTCCAGACGTTGCATCGCGCTCTTTAATACACCGCATGGATAGAATTTCGCCCTGACCGCACATTCTGGCGTATTCTATCCGCCACTGGACGCATGCCTGAGGTTCTTCTCGTGCCTGATATGAAGCTTTTTGCTGGTAACGCTACCCCGGAACTAGCACAACGTATTGCCAACCGCCTGTACACTTCTCTCGGCGACGCCGCTGTAGGTCGCTTTAGCGACGGCGAAGTCAGCGTACAAATTAATGAAAACGTACGCGGTGGTGATATTTTCATCATCCAGTCCACTTGTGCTCCCACAAACGACAACCTGATGGAACTGGTTGTCATGGTTGATGCGCTGCGTCGTGCTTCCGCAGGCCGTATCACCGCGGTCATTCCTTATTTCGGCTACGCCCGCCAGGATCGCCGTGTGCGTTCCGCCCGTGTGCCAATTACCGCAAAAGTTGTTGCTGATTTCCTTTCCAGCGTTGGCGTTGACCGCGTGTTGACCGTTGACCTGCATGCCGAACAGATTCAGGGCTTCTTCGATGTGCCGGTTGATAACGTGTTCGGTAGCCCGATCCTGCTCGAAGATATGCTGCAACTGAACCTGGACAACCCTATCGTGGTTTCTCCGGACATTGGTGGCGTAGTTCGCGCCCGTGCTATCGCCAAACTGCTGAACGATACCGATATGGCGATCATCGACAAACGCCGTCCGCGCGCTAACGTCTCTCAGGTGATGCACATCATCGGCGACGTGGCTAACCGCGACTGCGTGCTGGTTGACGATATGATCGATACCGGCGGTACGCTGTGCAAAGCAGCAGAAGCGCTGAAAGAGCGTGGCGCAAAACGTGTATTTGCTTACGCGACGCACCCGATTTTTTCTGGTAATGCGGTGAACAACCTGCGCAACTCGGTGATTGACGAAGTGGTGGTCTGCGACACCATTCCGCTGAGCGACGAGATCAAAGCGCTGCCGAACGTACGTACGCTGACGCTGTCTGGCATGCTGGCCGAAGCTATCCGTCGTATCAGCAACGAAGAATCTATTTCTGCGATGTTCGAACATTAATCGCTGCTGAGCAGAAAACCCGCTGCGGCGGGTTTTTTTATCCTTCAATGTTATTTGTATGATTTATCAGGTCGTTATTAATTTCCACCTCCAGGATGAAATAGCATTGTGAATAAATTTTTCACTCCACAAATTCTGCCTTTCCGCGCGTTAATTGAGGCGTGCTGGAAAGAAAAATACACGATGGCTCGCTTTACCCGCGATCTCATCGCCGGTATCACCGTCGGGATTATCGCCATTCCTCTGTCGATGGCGCTGGCAATTGGCAGCGGCGTCGCGCCGCAATATGGCCTATATACTTCGGCGATTGCAGGTATCGTTATCGCCCTGAGTGGCGGCTCGCGCTATAGCGTTTCCGGCCCGACCGCTGCGTTTGTGGTGATCCTCTACCCGGTTTCACAACAGTTTGGCCTTGCGGGCCTGCTGGTTGCCACGTTGATGTCAGGGGTGTTCCTGATCCTCTTCGGGCTGGCGCGCTTTGGCCGGTTGATTGAATATATTCCGCTTTCCGTGACGCTCGGTTTTACCTCCGGTATCGGCATCACCATTGCCACGATGCAGCTTAAAGATTTTCTCGGGCTGCATATGTCGCATATTCCGGAACATTACCTGCAAAAAGTTGGCGCGCTGGTGATGGCGCTGCCCACCATTAATTTTGGCGATGCGGCTATCGGCGTGACGACCCTGGCGACGCTGGTTCTCTGGCCGCGCTTACGCTTACGCCTGCCAGGTCACTTGCCTGCACTGCTGGCAGGCTGTGCTGTTATGCTGGTGGTAAACCTGCTCGGCGGCCATGTTGCCACTATCGGTTCTCAGTTCCATTACACATTGGCGGATGGCACGCAGGGCAACGGTATCCCTCAGCTTCTGCCGCAACTGGTATTGCCGTGGGATCTGCCGGGTTCGAATTTCAACCTGAGCTGGAGTTCACTCCAGGCGATGCTGCCCGCCGCATTTTCGATGGCCATGCTGGGCGCCATTGAATCGCTGCTCTGCGCGGTGGTGCTGGACGGAATGACCGGCACCAAACACAAAGCCAACAGCGAACTGATTGGCCAGGGCATGGGGAATATTATCGCCCCGTTCTTTGGCGGTATCACCGCGACGGCGGCGATTGCCCGCTCTGCTGCTAACGTGCGCGCTGGCGCCACCTCGCCCATTTCTGCCGTGATCCACGCACTGCTGGTGATCCTGGCGTTACTGGCGCTGGCACCGCTGCTCTCCTGGCTGCCGCTGTCGGCGATGGCCGCGCTGCTGTTAATGGTGGCGTGGAATATGAGTGAAGCGCACAAAGTGATCGATCTGCTACGTCGCGCGCCCGCCGATGACATTGTGGTGATGCTGATTTGTATGTCGCTTACGGTGCTGTTCGATATGGTTATCGCCATTAGCGTCGGGATTGTGCTGGCGTCGCTGCTGTTTATGCGCCGCATTGCGCGAATGACGCGCCTGGCGGCGGTGAATGTCATTGTGCCGGATGACGTGCTGGTGCTGCGCGTTATTGGCCCGCTGTTCTTTGCCGCTGCGGAAGGTGTGTTCAACGATCTGGAAACCCGCATCGCCGGTAAGCGAATTGTCGTGCTGAAGTGGGATGCCGTGCCAGTGCTGGATGCTGGCGGGCTGGATGCCTTCCGCCGTTTTGTTGCCCGCCTGCCGGAAGGTACCGAGCTGCGGGTCAGCAATCTGGAGTTTCAGCCGCTGCGCACGCTGGCGCGCGCTGGTGTTCAGCCTATCCCTGGCCGACTGGCTTTCTTCCCTAATCGTGACGCGGCATTAGCCGACCTGTGAACCGGATGCGGAATAGCGATTCCGCATCATCACCTCTATCGCCCGTTGTAGCCATTGCAGTACTTCGGGCGTCATCCATGTCCCCTTCATCAGGTGCGGTTCTTGCTGCATCGCAGTGCGAAACTTTTGCTGCGTCTGAGCATCCGTTCCTGCGTAAGACTGGAACAGCACCAGCCAGTTTTGCGCCAACGCCAGTGCCTCTTCCGACTGAGGATCCAGCGCCTGCCGCTGGGCGAGATGCAGTTTCGCCACCAGCGGCGGCCACTCCATCATGCGGTCAAAATAGTGGGCCCGCGTGAACGCCATCTCTTCCGGCGACAGATAACGCTGCCAGATAGCGAGCTTACTTTCTGCAAAACTACGGGTAATAAAATCGACAATGGTCTGCGTAATGCCGGTTTGCTCGCGCATCTGCGGCTCAACACTGTGCATCTCGTTTAGGCGGGTAAGAAACTCCGGCTTATTCGCCGTATCGTCTTCAAGACGGCTCATCCAGCGCGTCGCCAGATCCATTGCACGCGCATCGTCCGGCGGGCAATTTTCCGCCAGCAAATTCTGCGCTTCACTCACCATCCCGACCCAGGCTTGCTCCCGCGCCTCATCGGGCGTGGCAAACGGCAATTCCTGTAGTTCTTGCGGGGTAAACCAGCGATCGTACATTTTCATCATCTCCAGTGTCTGTAGCCATGACTCCAGGTCAGGCTCCGCACCGCTGGCAATACCGTCACGTAAAGTTATGAGCTGATGACGTAAGGTGATGATGCCACGCATTTGCTTATCAAGCATTGCAATTTGCTGATCCAGCAATTCTGCCAGCGGGCGCGTCTCCTGCGCCAGATAATCATTAATTGCCGCCAGTTCCATCCCTGCTTTTGCCAGAGCCTGAATCATATGCAGGCGCTTCACATCAGCAAGATTATAGAGTCGGTAACCCGCGGCGCTTCGGGCAGAAGGCAGCAGCAAACCAATATGTTCATAGTGATGCAGCGTACGTACACTGATTCCCGCCCGCCGCGACAACTCTCCAACCTGAATCAACATGGTTTCCCCCTTCTTCACAGACCAGACTTTCAGGCCTGACGTTACGTGAGGGTCAAGCGGAAGACAAAAAAAACGGCTCGATCAAGAGCCGTTATCGAAAAAATTCGTCTTTAGCTGTGATGGTGCTGGTCATGGCGGCAGCGTTTGTCATAGTGGCGGACCCACCAGTATTTATCGCAAACCTGCTCATGGCCTCCTATGCGGGCGCCTGCGAGCCAGAGAACAGCCCCGAGGAAGATACTCAGTATCGCGCCGTGCGCAAAAAATTGCGGCAGGTTAAGCTGCGGAAGCTGGTTTAAAATAGAGTAACCAACACCGACAACCATCACTACCAACCCAAACACCATGAGCGCATTACCGAGTAACGAAGAGTTTTTGCGTTTCATATGTCACCTCCGGAACGATGGGTTGGATGGGAAAACCCCAATCCTTGTGGTTAAAGTATAGACAATGCTCTTTTTGGCAGTTGCGGGCACGATCACAATTACCCATGTCTGGCTAACAAAAACTTACAAATAAGCGATTGAACTCCTTGAATTTTGAATGATTGAGGTGAGCAATCATTAGCATTTTCCATCTGATACTGTGAGAATTTTGTCATCGCGCCCCGCACAACGTAAACTACGCGCCGGATATTGACCTGGTCAGGAATAAAAAGTGACGATTAAACTGATTGTCGGGCTGGCGAACCCTGGCGCTGAATACGCTGCGACACGCCACAATGCGGGCGCCTGGTATGTCGACTTACTGGCAGAACGCGCACGCACGCCGCTGCGCGATGAACCGAAATTCTTCGGTTATACCTCGCGCATTAATCTGGCAGGTGAAGATGTGCGTCTGCTGGTGCCGACCACCTTTATGAACCTGAGCGGCAAAGCGGTATCAGCGATGGCAACTTTTTATCGCATCAACCCGGATGAAATCCTTGTCGCGCATGACGAACTGGATCTGCCGCCAGGCGTGGCGAAGTTCAAACTGGGCGGCGGCCACGGAGGTCATAACGGTCTGAAAGATATCATTAGCAAGCTGGGGAATAACCCCAATTTTCACCGTTTGCGCGTGGGTATCGGACATCCGGGGGATAAAAACAAAGTTGTCGGTTTTGTACTGGGTAAACCGCCGGTTTCTGAACAGAAGCTGATCGATGAAGCCGTTGACGAAGCGGCACGTTGTACAGAGATCTGGCTGAAGGACGGTTTAACCAAAGCCACTAACCGCCTGCACGCCTTTAAGGCACAGTAACCCCACTGCAGCGGCAATTTTGCCGCGCGTTACATCGGTTACGTGTATAATAGCCAAAGTTATTCACTTTTCTGCAATCCGTTTTACTCAACGGATTGATTATCAAGAGATTAAGGTAATTACATCATGGGATTCAAATGCGGTATCGTTGGCCTACCCAACGTAGGTAAATCCACCCTGTTCAACGCGCTCACCAAAGCAGGTATTGAAGCGGCAAACTTCCCCTTCTGTACTATTGAGCCGAACACCGGTGTCGTACCGATGCCCGATCCGCGTCTGGACAAACTCGCGGAAATCGTCAAGCCTCAGCGCATTCTGCCGACCACGATGGAATTTGTTGATATCGCCGGTCTGGTAAAAGGCGCATCCAAAGGTGAAGGTCTGGGGAACCAGTTCCTGACCAACATCCGCGAAACCGAAGCCATCGGCCACGTCGTACGCTGCTTTGAAAACGACAATATCATCCACGTTGCCGGTAAAGTTGATCCGGCGGAAGATATCGACGTTATCAACACCGAACTGGCGCTGTCCGATCTGGAAACCTGCGAGCGCGCGATTCACCGCGTGTCCAAGAAAGCAAAAGGCGGCGATAAAGACGCGAAAGTTGAGCTAACCGCGCTGGAAAAATGCCTGCCGCAGCTGGAAAACGCAGGTATGCTGCGTGCTCTGAATCTGAGCAAAGAAGAGAAAGAAGCCATTCGTTACCTGAGCTTCCTGACGCTGAAACCGACCATGTACATCGCTAACGTCAATGAAGACGGTTTCGAAAACAACCCGTATCTGGATCAAGTTCGCGCCATCGCGGAAAAAGAAGGCTCAGTGGTAGTGCCGGTTTGTGCCGCAGTTGAAGCGGATATCGCCGAGCTGGATGACGAAGAGCGCGATGAGTTCATGGCCGAGCTGGGTCTTGAAGAACCGGGCCTGAACCGAGTGATCCGCGCCGGTTATGCCCTGCTGAACCTGCAAACCTACTTTACCGCTGGGGTGAAAGAAGTGCGCGCCTGGACAATCCCGGTTGGCGCAACGGCTCCGCAGGCCGCCGGCAAAATCCACACTGACTTCGAAAAAGGCTTTATCCGCGCACAAACTATCGCTTATGAAGACTTTATCGCTTACAAAGGCGAGCAAGGCGCGAAAGAAGCCGGCAAAATGCGCGCAGAAGGCAAAGAGTACATCGTTAAAGATGGCGATGTGATGAACTTCCTGTTCAACGTCTAAATTAGTTTTGTTGTCTCATGAGGTTTCATCGAATCTCATAAAAATCAAAAAAACCTCTAAAATCCACGCGCTTGCGTGGATTTTTCTTTTCATGACGTCTCATATTATTTCATGACAGCGCAGCCAAAAATGAGTACAGACATGAGTACAATCAGTTTTCATCTTCATTTTAGGTGAGTACAATAGCGGTATAAGAAATAGACAAGGACTCGCTATGCTCACTGATACGCAATGCCGCACTGCTAAGCCGAAAGAAAAACTCTATCGACTCAATGACTTCAACGGTCTCTACCTCGAAGTGAAACCCAACGGAAAAAAGGCATGGCGCTATCGGTTTAAACTCAACGGCAAATCCAGCATGTTTGCTTTGGGTGAGTATCCAACGGTAAAACTCGCCGAAGCGCGGGAGAAATGTGAGCAAGCACGTAAGCAAGTTGCAGAGGGAATCAACCCGGCACAGGCTAGGCAGCTAGATAAAATTCGCAAGGTCAACGATGCCTCCAACACCTTTGAGCTTATCGCCAAAGAGTGGTTGCAGATGAAAGACTGGGCCGACATCACCAAAACACGCCGACTGGATATGCTGGAACGTGTGGTTTTCCCCGCCATCGGCAAACTTCCTATCAGGGAAATCACCCCGCACCACATTCTTAAAATTCTTCAGGAAACGGCTAAACGCGGTGCACCAACAGTAGCCGCTGAAGCACGCCGCACCATTTCATCGGTTTTCGAGCTAGCGGTAGCAACCCTCAGAGCGGACAGCGATCCTGTCTGGCCTGTTCGCAAGGCACTTCCGGCAAACAAAACGCAGCACAAACAAGCATTAAATCCACAGCAAATCGGGAAGCTGTTAAGCTGTTTTGACAACAGTCGCGGCTCATACCAGGTTAACTATTGCATGTGGCTAATGTGGTGGACGCTGGCGCGTCCAGCCGAAGTCACCGAAGCTGAATGGGCAGAATTCGATCTCAATAATGCACTATGGACCATTCCGGCGACGCGCATGAAAGCTCGTAGGGAACATGTTATTCCCCTCCCCTCACAGGCCGTCAACATGCTCAAAACACTACAAGGATTAACCGGGCATCGGCAGCATCTTTTTCCGGGCAGGGATAATCCGCTAGGTCCAATGACATCGCACTCTCTGCGTCAGCTACTCAAAAGCCTCGGCTGGAGTGGTACTTATAGCCCACATGCTACTAGGACTACAGGCAGTACACGCTTAAACGAGATGGGCTATCGATCTGATGCTATCGAAGCTCAGCTTGCGCACGCAGATACCAATAATGTTCGCCGCACATATAACCATGCGACCTATATTGATGATCGTAAAGTGATGATGCAGGAATGGGCTGATAAGCTTAATGGATGGGTAAGCAACACTCGCAGCATTTCGGATGTTTCATAAACGGTGATGCAGAGGTATCGCTATAAGCAATAAAAAAGTCAGGTGAGTTACGTCAAAGAGCCTGTACATAGATTTGTGTAATTGCCTGATTTTGATATGTTCAATTCACCATCAAATGAAGGTTAATGTATGGACGAAAAACAGTTGCAAGCTCT
>JAGTSE010000045.1 GCA_018261615.1 Pseudomonadota bacterium
GCTAAGTAACATAAAAAAATCCGTAATCCCTGTGAGATTACGGATTCTTACACAGCCACTGGATCGTTCAACCGATCCTTAACTGATCGGCATTAGGGAATTCCCCGGTTTTTTGTCTCGTGCGTCGCTATCAGATCACCAGCGCGGCGATGGCGGCTGACAGCACACTGACCAGCGTCGAGCCGTACACCAGCTTCAGACCAAAGCGGGAAACTACGTTGCCTTGCTCTTCATTCAGGCCTTTGATCGCGCCTGCGATAATGCCGATAGAGGAGAAGTTTGCGAAGGAAACGAGGAACACCGACAGGATGCCTTCAGAGCGCGGGGAGAGGTTAGCTGCGATTTTTTGCAGATCCATCATTGCCACGAATTCGTTAGACACCAGTTTGGTTGCCATGATGCTGGCGACCTGCAATGCCTCGTTCGCCGGCACACCCAGAATCCAGGCGATCGGATAGAAGATATAACCGAGAATGCCCTGGAAGGAGATGCCGAAAACAGCAGCAAACAGCGCGTTCAGGCCGGAGATCAGCGCGATAAAGCCGATCAACATTGCCGCCACGATAATCGCCACTTTAAAGCCCGCCAGAATGTATTCACCCAGCATTTCGAAGAAGCTTTGACCTTCGTGCAGTTTTGCCATTTGCAGGTTTTCTTCGCTCTCTTCAACACGGTACGGGTTGATTAGCGACAGAATAATAAAGGTGCTGAACATGTTCAGTACCAGTGCCGCCACCACATATTTTGGCTGGAGCATGGTCATGTACGCGCCGACGATGGACATGGAAACCGTTGACATTGCTGTCGCGGCCATGGTGTACATGCGGTTGCGTGACATTTTGCCGAGGATATCTTTATAGGCGATAAAGTTTTCGGACTGACCCAGAATCAGGGAGCTGACGGCGTTAAAAGACTCCAGTTTGCCCATGCCGTTAACTTTGGAAAGCACCGTCCCGATGGCGCGAATAATGATTGGCAGTACACGAATGTGCTGCAGAATACCGATCAAGGCAGAAATAAAGACGATTGGGCATAGCACTTTCAGGAAGAAGAACGCCAGACCCTGGTCATTCATTTTACCGAAGACGAAGTTAGTGCCTTCGTTGGCAAAACCGAGCAGTTTTTCAAACATTTCGGAGAAGCCTTTCACGAAGCCAAGGCCAATATCAGAGTTCAGGAAGAACCAGGCCAGTAAAACTTCAATTACCAGCAGTTGAATAACAAAACGAATGCGGACTTTCTTGCGATCACTGCTGAAGAGCAGGGCAAGCAGCGCCACAACAGCAAGCGCCAGGACAAAGTGCAGAACGCGGGACATATTTGCTCCAAATATGAGACGGGTAGGAATTTTGTGCACATTCTATGTAACAAGCGGAAAGAAAACGAGATCAAACACGCACTATATTGATGTCGTGTGACCAGACTCAAAAATAGTGATCAAACATACATTTTTGTTATGTTAAGTAAGTGCGTGAAAAGTTACGTTGAAATGCTACACTCTTAACATAATTCGACGATGGTTCCTGCTATCGCCCTCACCATCCTTGAGATCTGGCCCTTCTATCGTTTCTGACTATCAGAGAAATCAGGTAAACCCACCATAAATGAACTTGATAATCATTCGCATTTTGATAGCATGAAACATAGCAAAGGCTATATTTAGGGGCAATAAATGAACAATAGTCGCGTTGAGAATAGTAGTGGGCGTGCAGCGCGCAAGTTAAAGCTGGCGCTAATGGGGCCTGCGTTTATTGCCGCGATTGGTTACATCGATCCGGGGAATTTCGCCACCAACATCCAGGCAGGAGCCAGCTTCGGCTACCAGTTGCTGTGGGTTGTTGTGTGGGCTAACGTCATGGCGATGTTGATCCAGTTGCTGTCTGCCAAGCTCGGTATCGCCACCGGAAAAAACCTTGCTGAGCAGATCCGCGATCACTATCCGCGTCCACTGGTGTGGTTTTACTGGATTCAGGCGGAAATCATCGCCATGGCAACCGATCTGGCGGAATTTATTGGCGCCGCGATTGGCTTCAAATTGCTCCTTGGCGTTTCGCTGCTGCAAGGCGCAGTACTCACCGGTATTGCGACATTCCTTATTTTGATGTTGCAACGTCGCGGGCAAAAACCCCTCGAGAAAGTCATTGGCGGGCTGCTGCTGTTTGTGGCGGCGGCATACATTGTTGAGCTGGCCTTTTCGCAGCCAAAGTTGGCGCAACTGGCGCAAGGCATTGTCATCCCCAGCTTGCCGGGAACAGACGCTGTGTTCCTCGCAGCGGGTGTACTGGGCGCGACTATCATGCCACATGTGATTTACCTGCATTCGTCGCTAACGCAGCATCTGCATCAGGGCACGCAGCACGAGCGCTACTCTGCGACAAAATGGGACGTAGGCATTGCCATGACCATTGCCGGCTTTGTTAACCTGGCGATGATGGCGACGGCAGCGGCGGCGTTTCATTTTAACGGACATACCGGCGTGGCGGATCTCGATCAGGCTTATCTGACGCTGGAACCGCTTTTAAGCCACTCTGCGGCAACCATTTTTGGCTTGAGTCTGGTGGCTGCCGGCCTCTCCTCCACCGTGGTGGGGACGCTGGCGGGACAGGTGGTGATGCAGGGGTTTGTCCGCTTTCACATTCCGCTGTGGGTGCGCCGTAGCATTACCATGATGCCGTCGTTTATCGTTATCTGGCTGGGGCTGGACCCGACCCGCATCCTGGTGATGAGCCAGGTGTTGTTGAGCTTCGGCATCGCACTGGCGCTGGTGCCGTTACTGGTCTTTACCAGCGACCGTAAATTGATGGGTGGGCTGGTAAACAGCGCGCTGGTGAAACGCACAGGTTGGTTAATTGTGGTGCTGGTGGTGAGCTTAAATGGCTGGCTGCTGGTCGGAACACTTGCGGGTTTATAATGAAAATGCCCGCAGGCGTTTGGCGTTGCGGGCAGAGTGTTTAATGCCGGATAGCGCTATCTGGCACGGAAATTAGTGGTGATGACCACGCCACGGGCCGCCATGATCATCGTGGTCGCGCCAGCCTTCGCTATAGCCGCGTTCGTAAGCATCGCGCTTATCCCAACCGCGATGCCAGCCGCGATCGTGTCTATACCAGCGGTCACCGCGCCATTCATAGTTGCGACCCCAGTAATCCCGGTCACGCCAGCGTCCACCGTCCCAGTAGTTACCATAGTTATCGCGATCGCCAATTTGCAATTTAATCGACGGCAACAGGGTGATTTCGCCAGCATTAGCGACCAGCGGCGCTGAAGCCATTAACACTACTGCCAGAATCAGTGACCTGAACATATTCTTCTCCTCACGATCGGGCCGAAACGGCCTGTTACAACAATTTTACGGGGCGGCAATACTCCGTATTATTGGCGGAACTCTTAAAATCGTGAATGGCAGCACTTTTTGCTAAAACGGTATTTATTTTGTACCGCACAGAATTGCATCGATCTCAGCTCGTTCATCAGTAGTGAAGTGACGGTTTTCCAGCATACCAACCGCATCGTCGAGCTGGCTTATCTTGCTGGCGCCAATCAGTACCGACGTCACCTTATCATCCCGCAGCACCCATGCCAGCGCCATCTGCGACAGCTTCTGACCACGCCGTTGCGCCAGCGCATTCAGCGCACGCACGATGTTCAGTTTTTGCGTGGTAAGCTGCTCTGGATTGAGAAAACGGCTACCGCTGGCAGCGCGTGAATCCGCCGGGATCCCCTGCAAATAGCGGTCGGTTAGCTGCCCGCCAGCCAGCGGAGAGAAGGCAATACTGCCAACCCCTTTTCCCTGCAGTACATCCAGCAATCCGTCTTCAACCCAGCGTTCAAACATTGAGTATTTGGGCTGATGGATCAGACAAGGCGTTCCAAGGTCATTAAGAATATCAATAGCTTCCCGCGTCTGTGCCGCCGGATAGTTAGACAGACCGACGTACAGTGCTTTGCCCTGGCGCACAATATGATCCAGCGCGCGCATCGTCTCTTTCAGCGGTGTTTCCGGATCCGGGCGGTGGTGGTAGAAAATATCTACATACTCAAGCCCCATCCGACGCAGGCTTTGATCGAGGCTGGCAATCAAATATTTGCGGGAACCCCAGTCGCCATACGGGCCATCCCACATGGTGTAACCGGCTTTGGTGGAGATAATCAGTTCGTCCCGTAGGGAGTGAAAATCCTCATGCAGGATGCGGCCAAAATTACGTTCAGCCGATCCCGGCGGCGGCCCATAGTTATTGGCAAGGTCGAAGTGTGTAATGCCGAGATTGAAAGCGTGCTGCAATAACTGACGGCTGTTTTCCAGCAGAGTGGTCTCACCAAAGTTGTGCCACAGCCCAAGTGAAATGGCCGGAAGCTTCAATCCGCTGTCGCCGCAGCGACGATATGCCATGTTTTGATAACGCGCAGGATCTGCCTGATAAGCCATGCTGTATTCCTTTTATGTCATTGTTGTGTAAGAGCCTGGCCCATTAGGCTATCTTATTTGCCATTTTGGACCTGTTGCTAGAGGTGATGCTGCCAAAAACCGATCTGCCGGATCTGTTACGGGATGTCACCCACGCACGCGAAGCGCGTAATGGCTAAGCGTTATTGATTGCGCCGGGGAACAATCATTATCGGTTTCCCGACCAGTAGTAGCCAGGCGGGAAGGATCACGATGCACAATAGCGGCAGCAGTGTCGTATCTGGCACCACCACGGCGGCAAGAAACAGGCTCAGCCAGCCATCGCGCGTTACCACCAACACCATACCGAGCACCGCGCAAGAAACCGTCACGGCAGCGGGCACGGCATCGACATGCTCATGCAGCATCAACCCGAGCGCCACACCGACAAACACCGCTGGGAAAATACGCCCGCCGCGAAAACCGCAGGCGGCAGCTACCACCAGTGCAGACAGTTTTACCACTGCAAACAGCAGGTAATCCGTCACCGTTAGCGTCTGGGCGAAGACCAGTTGTTGCATCTCGTCCAGCCCCTTAAACAGCGTGACTGGCCCGCCAATGATCCCCAGCAGACCAAGCAGGAAGCCGCCAACGCCAAGAACCAGCACCGGGTTGTGCAGCCGGTGCATCAACCGGTGCAGGCGCGGCAGGCACCAGACGGCAACCATACCCAGCGCGATGGCAAAAACAGCCACTACCGCGCCGCTGATGATATCGACGATATGTAACTGAGGATAATGGGGGATTGGCAGAGCAAAATGGGGCAGGGCAAACAAACTGCTGGTCAGCGCGCCAGCTGTGGCGGCCATCAGCGGCGCGAATAAACGGTCCCACAGCGGCACGTCATTGCTGGTGGTCAGGGTTTGTGAAAACACCAGCGCTGCCGCTACCGGCGTACCGAACAGCGCGCCAAGGGTGCCCGCCGAGGCGAGGATGGTCCAGTCCAGCGGCGCTACGCGCGGGAAGATGCGTGCACCCAGCGCCACCGCGAGCGCAATATTTAACACCATTACCGGATGTTCCGGCCCAAGGCTAACGCCGCCCGCCAGCCCGAGGATCAGCGCTAGTAGCAGGCCGGGCAACGCTTTGACTGACACTGGCGCATTGATCAGCGGGACGCTCACCGGATCAGGACCGCCGTGCTCGCGACTGAAACGGATCACCAAACCAACAGCGATCCCGGTCAGCGTCAGTATCAATAAGATCCAGCCGGGCGAATCAGGCGCAATACCCAGTTGCCACGGAATAGCGCTCCACAAAACAGCTTGCAGCAGCGAAGCTATCTTCATTACCAGTATCAGCACCAGGCTGGAGGCTACGCCGATAGTCAACGCCGGCAGGGCCAGTAGTAACAGTGTTCTGGCTCGCGGATGAAGCATACATAGGTCCTTGTAAAGACATCGGGGGACGCAGAACAATCTGGCGGCAGCCCGTGGGTTAATCTGTGACGTAGATCGATTATCCTGGGGCACTCATGTTATGGTCGTTGTTGTTACAGCGCCTTGAATTTACAGTGTGCCAAAGATTTATTCTGACTTTAGCGGAGCCGTAAAAGAATGACAAAGTATGCTTTAGTGGGAGACGTGGGCGGTACCAACGCGCGCTTAGCGTTGTGTGATGTCGACAGTGGTGATATCTCCCGGGCCAAAACCTATTCCGGCCTCGATTACCCCAGCCTGGAAGCCGTAGTGCGCGTTTATCTTGATGAACATGGCGTCAGCGTGGAAGACGGCTGCATCGCTATTGCCTGTCCGATTACCGGCGACTGGGTGGCGATGACGAATCACACATGGGCTTTCTCGATTGCGGAAATGAAGAAAAACCTCGGCTTTGCACATCTGGAAATTATCAATGATTTTACCGCTGTATCAATGGCGATCCCGATGCTGAAAAAAGATCACCTGATCCAGTTTGGCGGCGGTGAGGCGGTGGAAGGCAAACCGATCGCTGTTTACGGCGCTGGTACGGGGCTTGGCGTTGCGCATCTGGTGCATGTCGATAAACGCTGGATGAGCCTGCCGGGCGAAGGTGGTCACGTCGATTTTGCACCGAACAGCGAAGAAGAGGGGATTATCCTCGAAGAACTGCGCGCGGAAATCGGCCATGTCTCCGCTGAACGTGTGCTCTCTGGTCCTGGACTGGTCAATCTCTACCGGGCGATTGTGAAATCTGACGGTCGTCTACCTGAAAATCTGCAACCCAAAGATGTTACCGAACGGGCGCTGGCGGACAGTTGCATTGACTGCCGCCGCGCACTGTCGCTGTTCTGCGTCATCATGGGACGTTTTGGCGGTAACCTGGCGCTAAACCTCGGTACATTCGGCGGGGTGTATATCGCGGGCGGGATCGTGCCGCGCTTCCTCGATTTCTTTACCGCCTCCGGTTTTCGTGGCGGCTTTGAAGATAAAGGGCGTTTCAAATCCTATGTGCAGGACATTCCGGTCTATCTGATTGTGCACGATAATCCCGGGCTACTCGGCTCTGGCGCACATTTGCGCCAGACGCTGGGGCATTTCCTTTAAAGATTCATTAGCTGCCTGAATTCTTTAACTTTGCTGCGGCTGACGGGCACCTGAAAATCCAGGTCCTGCAGCCGCAAGATATAGGTGTTGTTGAACCACGGTTCGATCTCGCGAATTTTATCCAGATTCACGCAGTACGAGCGGTGGCAGCGAAAGAAATGCGCCGTTGGCAGCTTGCTGCAAAACTCGGTGATATTCATCGGCATCACGTACGATTCCCGCTTCGTATAGACGAAGGTCATCTTCTCATGCGCTTCCGCATAATAAATATCGTTAATGCTGGTAACAATAATACGTTCGTCTTTCACCAGGTTAATGGTGGCGTTTTCCCGTGATTGCGGGCTGCTGGCGGTACCCGATAGCTGCTGCCAGGCCGTTTCCAGCTTTCGCAGCATGCTGATGATTCGCGACTCCTGGTACGGTTTCAGAATGTAGTCAAACGCTTCCAGTTCGAAGGCTTCGACCGCATGCTCTTTCCAGGCAGTAATAAACACAATAAAGGGTTTATGTGCGAACTGGCTGATGTTTTGCGCCAGCAATACACCATCCAGAGACGGAATATTGATATCCAGAAAGATCGCATCAACCTTGTTGTGCTGTAAATATTTCAGCACATCGAGACCATCGTCAAAAGTGCCAACGATCTCCATCTGGCTGTGTTCTTTTATCAGCCAGCTCAACTCCTGTTGCGCCAGAAATTCATCTTCAACAATGATGACCTTCATCGACTTCTCCTGTTAGGGCAACAATGTGGCGGATGATGAGCGCGGAACATAAAAGGTAATCTCGGTTCCTGGCGTCAGGCGGCGAATATGTAATCCGTCGCCATACAGCAATTTCACGCGCTGGTGAACGTTAAGCAGGCCAATCTTATTGCCCGGCATTTCATCGGCCTCAACGCGGGCAATCATCTCCGGTGTGATACCGTTGCCGGTGTCACGTACCGCGATGCGTACGCGGTTGCCGCACTCTTCCACAATTATCGTTACCACACCTTTGCCTTTACAGGGCTGAATGCCGTGCACAATGGCGTTTTCTACCAGCGGCTGAATCAGCAGACTGGGGATCACACAACTGACCTCTTCATCAATGTCATAAATTACGGTCAATTTGTCGCCAAAACGTGCCTGTTCAATCGCAATGTAATCTTTAATTTGATATAGCTCTTTCTTGATGTCGATCTTCTCATCATCTTTTAATTCAATGTTATAGCGCAGATAACGCGATAAATTGAAAATCAATTGTCGGGCGGTATCCGGGTTGAGACGAATAGAGGAAGAAATTGCATTCAGAGCATTAAACAGGAAGTGCGGGTTTATTTTGCTTTGTAGTGCGCGTAGTTCTGCCTTGTTTGCCATTTCACGCAGTTGCTCAGCGCGGGAAACTTCCAGTTGGGTCGAGATAATTTGCGATAACCCGACCGCCATCTCCTGTAACGATGAGGTGATCTGGTGCGCATGGCAGTAGTAGATCTTCAGTGTGCCGGTGACCACACTCTGCTCCCGCAGCGGGATCACCAGCATGGAGTGAATTTCAGGCGTGCGGTGGGCTTCATCATTGTTTTTAATGATAATTTCGCCTGTGGTGATTGACTGATGCGTGGTCGGGCTGAGAATATCGTCGCTGTCGCGATAGTTATCTTCGCCGACACCAACGTACGCCAGCACATGATCGGTATTGGTGATTGCCACGGCATCGGCTTTGATATCGCGACGAATGATATTGCATATCTGACGCAGCGAATCACTATTGACGTTACGGAATAACGGCAATGTTTTATTCGCAATATCCAGTGCCAGTTTTGCCTGGCGACCCGCAATAGCTTCTTTTTCCCCTTCGACACTTTGCACCAGCAGCACGATAAAGCCGATACAAACGCTGCCGAGGATCATCGGTACACCGATTTTGGAAACAATATCCAGCCCCAGCGCGGTTGTTGGCGCCCAGAGAACCACCAAAATCATGGTCAGGCTTTCGCAAATCATCCCGCCAATGATCCCCACGCGCCAGTGCTGCGCTTTGGGTACTTTCCGGTTAATCATTCCCGAAAAAATCCCGGCAATAATACTGGTGATAAAGCATGGGACTGCGGTAACACCACCAATGTCGATCAAATAACGGTGTATCCCGGCGATAACGCCGGTAATGATGCCGACCCACGGACCAAACAAAATCCCACCGGCCATAACAGCAATAATACGCACGTTAACCAGCGAACCTTCAACCGGCACGCCGGACCAGGTACTGAACAGGGCGAACATGGAGAAGATCGCGGTAACCGCAAGCAATTCTTTTGGCGTGTGGGCGGTTTTGTGCAGCAGTTCGCGAAACAGGCGCATGCGGATCAAAAAGAACAGGCAGATCAGCATTAACGCCGCGCGATCAAAAACTGCCAGTAACATATCGAATATTTCGTGCACGGGGGACTCGGTGAATGACGTCAAAAAGCTATGATAAGGAACCCTGTTGCAGATGACCAGTCACCACATTCATTCGTTCAATGGGGAAAAACCATATTTCCAAAAGGGGATTTAAAGATGCTCAAAGGAGAGTGGCGAAAGACAGAATATACTGAAAAATAAAAGTAATCACATTGATATCATATTGTTAAATTTAAAATGCAATTTAGTAATAAGAGGATAGGATTACTTTTGCTTTCCTGAATTGCTGTTCCCCTTTTAGAGCTGCCTATTATTTTTCCTTTTTTCTCTCGACAGCAGGAAATTTTTCAGGATATGTTTTAAGCACGCTGTATTTACAGCGACGTCGCTCGGACGGTCCGGGCGCTAACGTTACTCCGAGGAATCTATGGCTGACTTCAGTCCTGAACGTCGTTTTACGCGTATCGATCGTCTTCCCCCTTATGTTTTCAATATCACCGCTGAACTGAAAATGGCTGCGCGTCGCCGCGGCGAAGATATTATCGATTTCAGTATGGGCAACCCGGACGGCGCAACGCCACCGCATATTGTTGAGAAACTCTGTACGGTCGCCCAGCGTCCGGATACTCACGGTTATTCAACTTCGCGCGGTATTCCTCGTCTGCGTCGGGCAATTTCCCGTTGGTATCAGGATCGCTATCAGGTTGAGATCGATCCAGAAACAGAGGCCATTGTGACCATCGGCTCGAAAGAGGGGCTGGCGCATCTGATGCTGGCGACACTGGATCACGGTGATACCGTACTGGTGCCGAACCCAAGCTATCCGATCCACATTTATGGCGCGGTGATCGCCGGTGCGCAGGTTCGCTCTGTGCCGTTGGTTGAAGGCGTGGATTTCTTCAATGAACTCGAACGCGCGATCCGTGAAAGTTATCCGAAACCAAAGATGATGGTTCTGGGTTTCCCGTCTAATCCAACGGCACAATGTGTGGAGCTGGAATTCTTTGAGAAAGTGGTCGCGCTAGCTAAACGCTACGACGTGCTGGTGGTTCACGATCTGGCTTATGCCGATATCGTTTATGATGGCTGGAAAGCGCCGTCAATTATGCAGGTGCCGGGTGCGCGCGACGTTGCGGTGGAATTTTTCACCTTGTCGAAAAGTTACAATATGGCTGGCTGGCGTATTGGATTTATGGTCGGTAATCGGGTGCTGGTGAACGCGCTGGCGCGCATTAAAAGTTACCATGACTACGGCACGTTTACGCCATTGCAGGTAGCCGCGATTGCTGCGCTGGAAGGGGATCAACAGTGTGTACGCGATATTGCCGCACAGTATAAGCGCCGCCGCGACGTGCTGGTGAAAGGACTGCATGAGGCGGGCTGGATGGTCGAAATGCCAAAAGCCTCAATGTATGTATGGGCGAAAATTCCGGAACCGTATGCTGCGATGGGCTCGCTGGAGTTTGCCAAAAAGTTGTTGCAAGACGCCAAAGTGTGCGTCTCTCCGGGAATTGGCTTTGGTGATTACGGTGACACGCATGTCCGTTTTGCCTTGATTGAAAACCGCGATCGTATCCGTCAGGCGGTACGTGGCATTAAGACGATGTTCCGCAATGACGGGCTACTACCAGTGGCGCAAAAAAGCGCAACAGAAGATATTGAACCCTAAAAAAAAGGAGCCGCGAGGCTCCTGTTTTTTCCGCATCAATAGCTCAGGTCAGATCATCAGGGCGAAGGTGCCGGCCCACACAATGACCATCACAGAAATGCCCATAAAGAAATATTTCACGTTCATTGCTCCGCATACGTTTGAGTATGCACTTAATGACCTTAATAAGGACTGAGTATAGAGAGGTGAAACTACGCCAAAACCAAATTGAAAATTATCTCCATTTCGGCCACAGCTCCATCTCAGAATTTCGGGTGAATTTCTCACCAACGTGGGCTAATGTACGCTTAATTTTTTGGCCTTACAAGAGGCTTTTTTTCATGAAATTTTAGTAACTTACAATGTGTCGGGCTTTGGCGACACAATACTTTCACTGCTAAATAAATTGCTTTTGAGCGACGTAAAAAACGTTAAGCTGAAACGGTTCATTTCCACTTGAATACTAAGACTTATTTTTTGATGATGGTCACATTTTGTACACTGAAATCATAATGCATACTTATGTAAGGATTAAGAATAGGGTCTTAAATCATATGGCTTGGCGAGGGGAATAACTGGTTATGTATTGTGTAAAACCGTGATTGCAGACGCAATATAACAAAACTGTATCTTTCTTGTTAAAAGCTGGCTTGCATGGATATGTATAGACAAGTATATGTATTTATATCCTCACTGCAGAGACTTCACTGACAATGAAAAATGTAACCCTCATCCCCGGCCAACTGACACTGATCCAACTACGTGATATCTACAGTCAACCGCACCAGTTAACGCTGGATGAGCGTGCCTTTACCGCCATCAACGACAGCGTCGCTTGTGTCAATGCCATCATGGTGGAAGGGCGAACGGCATACGGTGTTAATACCGGTTTTGGATTGCTTGCTCAGACGCGAATTGCCACTGACGATCTGGAAAATTTACAGCGCTCTTTGGTGCTTTCTCACGCTGCGGGCATTGGCGAACCGCTGGATGATGACATGGTGCGCCTGATTATGGTGCTGAAGATCAACAGCCTGGCGCGTGGCTTTTCCGGCATTCGTTTGCAGGTGATCCAGATGTTAGTGGCGATGGTAAATGCGGGTGTTTATCCCTGGATCCCGGCGAAAGGATCTGTCGGTGCGTCCGGCGATTTAGCGCCGTTGGCACATATGTCGCTTACGCTGCTTGGCGAAGGTAAAGCGCGCTGGCAAGGCGAATGGCTACCTGCAACTGAAGCACTGAATAGAGCCGGGCTTGCTCCGCTGACGCTGGCGGCGAAAGAGGGGCTGGCGCTACTCAACGGGACACAAACCTCGACAGCATTCGCATTGCGCGGCCTGTTTGAGGCCGAAGATCTGTTCGCTTCGGCAGTGGTTTGTGGGGCGCTGACCACCGAGGCGGCGCTAGGTTCGCGCCGTCCATTCGATGCGCGCATTCACGACGTGCGCGGTCAGCGCGGGCAGATTGACGCGGCGGCTCTCTATCGTCATGTGCTGACTGATAACAGCGAGGTTTCACAGTCTCATCACAACTGTAATAAAGTGCAGGATCCTTACTCATTACGCTGCCAGCCGCAGGTCATGGGAGCGTGTCTGACGCAGTTGCGTTTTGCCGCCGATGTGTTGCTGACCGAAGCGAATGCGGTTTCTGATAACCCGCTGGTTTTCGCTGCTGAAAATGAGGTGATCTCTGGTGGCAACTTTCATGCGGAACCGGTTGCGATGGCCGCTGATAATATCGCGCTGGCCATCGCTGAAATCGGCTCGCTGGCGGAGCGGCGTATTGCCCTGTTGATGGACAGCCATATGTCGCAGCTTCCTCCCTTCCTGGTAAAAAACGGCGGTGTTAACTCCGGTTTTATGATTGCCCAGGTCACAGCCGCAGCGCTGGCGAGTGAGAACAAAGCGTTGTCGCATCCGCACAGTGTCGATAGTTTGCCGACCTCTGCTAACCAGGAAGATCACGTTTCGATGGCGCCTGCTGCTGGTCGTCGGCTTTGGGAGATGGCGGCTAATACCCGTGGCGTGATTGCCGTGGAATGGCTGGCTGCCTGTCAGGGGCTGGATATGCGGGAAGGATTAACCTCCAGCCCGTTACTTGAGCAGGCGCGCCATTTGCTGCGTGAACGGGTGACTCATTACGATAAAGATCGCTACTTTGCACCGGATATTGAGCAGGCCTCACTGATGCTGGCGGAGCGCCGTCTGGCACATTTGCTGCCGGAAATTTTGTCATAAAGAATAACCGGGCTGCGGTTTGTTAACTCACTTTCGGTTAAACGCCGGGGTTGGTAAAGTGGAGCGTACTGTAACGTGACCAGCAGGGAATTCAGCGTGACCGGAAGAATTGACTACCAGATAGATAAGTACAGTTTTACGGAAGTGGGTGAAACGCCGCGCCTGACGCAGCAATGGGCCGATGTAGCCGAAGAGTGCCGCCAGATGCAGGCCGGAGCCGAAGAACGCCTGCGGATCGCGCTGCTGAATGTCGATTATGTCACCAGTTTTGAATTACCTTTCCGGTTGCTGCTTATCCGCGCTCCGCAACTGATCGCCAGTCTGCGTGATGAACTGCAAATCAGCCAGAAAAATGTGCTGTTTAACGGTAAGCGTTTCGGTTGCGTCTACACGCTGAGAAGCGATTTGAGTGGCATTCCGGATGAATTTCAGTACCGGCTGTCAACGCGCATCCGCCGGATTAATGCCGAAGGCAATACGGCAGCGCCTTATCAACAGATTGCGAAAGAGACTAAAGCGCCGCGTGAACGCCTTAAAGTTGCGCTGACGGAAGGATTGCAGGTAACCGCGCTGGACGGGCTTTTCTGGTTTGGTATTCAGCGCATTGCCGCTGATGTGCAGCGGCTGAGAAAAACCGGTCTGAAGATAGTCACCGCAGAAACGGACGTTTTTGATAATTTGACCGGAACAACACGGCGCGTGCCTGTTTATCGACGCGTGGAAAATGAACCTGCTGGATAACCAGGCTTGCCGATATTCGTTCTGCCAATAACTCGGGCATGTCAGTTAGATGCGATTGGTACTTTGCACCCATCGGGTAGCTTTTTCCCGATAGATCCCCGCGCTACCAACCAGCCTTCAAACTCAGGTAACGCTCCGGCGGGTTGCTGGCGAATATGGCAGATTAACCTGCGAGCCGCTTCCCGGCCCATCTCATAAACCGGCTGCGCGACTACCGTGAGCGGCGGTGTCATCAATTCTGTCCAGGGAAAATCATCATACATCACAAAAGAGATATCATTAGGTACTCGCAGCCCGCGTTTCGCCAGTCCGCGTAGTATGCCCATTGCGATAAGGTTATCGGAGGCGATAAGAGCGCTGGGGGGATCGGTAAGTGCCAGTAATTGTGTCAATATCTGTTCGATGTGTTCATCACTAACGGCATTAAGCTGCACCAGGGCAGGATCTAATACCATTCCCGCTTCCTGATGCGCGTCAATCATCCCTTTTACACGTTGCGCCACAGGCGTCGGCCCCAGCGTCATGGTGTGGGAGTAAGGTGCCGCGATACGCATACTGGAGAGGTAAGCGATACGCTTATGACCGGCGTTCAATAAGAGTTGGGTAGCATGCTTCGCTACAGTCAGAAAGCTGGCCTGGATAGTTTCCACCTCCAGCCCTTCGACTGCACGATCAAACGTCATTAACGCACGTCCTTCCGCCAGCACCTGTTTTAGGTGATCGTTATCACCAGCCAGGGAACTGCAGGGCGCAACGATTATCCCATCGACGCGCTTGTCCAGCATCACACGTACGGCTTCTCGCTCTTCTTCTACGGTTTCATCACTGTTACTGAGAAGCAAATGAAAACCCGCCATGCGGGCGATATCGGCCATGCCTCGCAGCGCAAGGCCAAAATGAGGGTTTTCAATATCACCAACAATCACGCCGATGGTGTTTGAGCGTCCTGTATTCATGCTTCGTGCCAGCTCATTCGGACGGTATCCCAGGTTTTCTGCGGCCTGGCTGACACGCGTCTGCACTTCTTGCCTGACGGAACCATATCCACCCAGCGCCCTTGCGGCCTGGGCTTTTGACACGCCCGCCAGACGTGCTACGTCAGCAACCGTTGGACTGCGTAATTGTTGATTTTTTGTTGTCATAATTATTTCAAATCACAAGTTGATAACATCCGAATTGACGCTACTTAAAGCGTGTGCTTAATATCAGTATATCCATTTGAGACCGGTCTCACAACAAGCACTGATCTCATTTTAACCCTCATTGAGACCGGTCTCAATTATAACTCACCGGCTCAGTGGACTCTGAAGTTTCACCTGCAAAAACGGAAGAGCTTTATGACATCGCATAAACGTTTAACCAATCTGACCGCAAGCTTGTTCGGCATCGCTGTAATGCTCTCAGCCAGCTTCAGTGCCCGGGCGACAAGTGATAACAATCCGTACGGCTTAATTGATCCGGGACATCTGCGTGTGGCGAGTCTCGGTGACGCAAAGCCTTATACCTTTACTGACAAAAGCGGCAATTTCACTGGATTTGACGTCGAATTCTTTAAAAATGTCGCGCATCGTATCGGGATTGATAAGGTTGATTTTGTTGGACAGGATTTCTCCGCCATCCTTCCTGCCGTCGCTAATGGACAATATGACGCCGGGGTGGCCGCAATCGGTATTACCCCTGCACGCGAAAAAACCGTCGATTTTTCGACAGGTTATCTGGCGGGTTATCTGACGGTGTTAACCGGCAGTGATTCCGGCGTGAAAAACGTTGAGACTCTGGCTCATAAACGGCTGGGTGTGATCCAGGGGACACTCCAGGAAAGCTATGCGCTGCAGCACTTCAAACAGACCGATCTGGTTCGTTTCCCTGATAACAACGCCGCTGTCTCTGCGCTGAATAACGGCACGCTTGATGCGATGTTCCTTGATTACGAAGCCGCCAAGGATTATGCAGCCCGCTTCAAACTGGTTATGGCCGCTAATATTCCCTCTTTTGATGCTCCTGCGGGCGTGGCGATAGCTAAAAACAAGCCAGCTTTTAAAGCTGCGCTGGATAAAGCCATCAAAGATGCGATGCAGGATGGTACCTGGAAAAAGCTCTACGAGAAGTGGTTCCCGGGTTCGCCGATGCCTGAACAGTATCTGCCACACCATTAATCCTCCCGCACATCCTGTGTGCGTGTGAATGCTTCCGGTGATGGCTCTGTCCATCACCCGCAACAGAGAATCGGCTATGGATCTGATCACTATTCTTTCGCGTACTTTCTTCGATATTCCTTCGATGATGGACGTACTGCCACAATTGCTGGCAACGGGGATGGTTAACACTATTATCATCTCAGTGTCTGCCACCGTTCTTGGTACCTTTTTCGGCCTAATACTGGCGCTGATGGGGATTTCCCCTTCACGCTGGCTGCGCGTACCCGCCCGGCTTTATACCGATCTGTTTCGCGGCTTGCCTTCTATCCTCACCATTTTGCTGATTGGTCAGGGGCTGGCGCGCTTCAGTTACCAAATGTTCGGTCCAACCCCTTATCCGCTGGGTATTTTTGCCCTGAGCCTGATTGCAAGCGCTTACATGGGAGAAATCTTTCGTGCGGGTATTCAGAGTGTCGAACAAGGGCAGATGGAAGCCTGCCGGGCGCTGGGCATGAGTTATAGCCGGGCGATGCGGCTGGTGATCATTCCTCAGGGTATCCGTCGCGTGTTACCCGCCATTGTTAATCAGTTCATCGCCATCATCAAAGACTCTTCACTGGTGTATCTGCTGGGGCTGATGACGAATCAGCGTGAACTGTTCCGCGTTGGCCAGGATGCTGCGGTACTCAGTGGTAATTTGTCTCCTCTGATGCTGGCCGGTCTGTTTTATCTGGTTATCACAGTGCCACTGACACATGCAGTCAACCACATCGACATTCGTTACCGTACCGGACGACGACGCGCAACGGCGCCCCAAAGCGGTCTAAAAGAAATCGATGAAGTGAAAGTGAAACGGGCGGTTGTGCCCACTGTATCCCTGACCAGCGAACAAGGACACTGAGATGGCAACTTCCTCTGCATTTCACGGCGCAAGCCTTGAGCTGCGAAATCTGACTCTTGCGTACGGCCCGATTGAAGTGCTGCGCAATGTGTCGCTACACATCGCACCCGGCACCACAACCTGCATCATTGGACCTTCCGGGTCAGGAAAATCGACCTTACTGCGGGGGATTAACCGTCTGCATGAACCCAAAAGCGGCGATGTATTGCTCGCTGGCCGCTCTGTATTAAAAGACAAACCAGATGCGCTGCGACTGCGCATTGGCATGGTATTTCAGCACTTCAATCTGTTTCCCGATCATAGTGCGCTGGAAAACGTCGCGCTGGCGCCGTGGAAAGTAAAAGGGCGCTCAAAAGCAGAGGCAATGGTCATTGCCAGGCAGCGTCTGGCAGAAGTGGGATTAGCACAGCGCGCCAATCATCGGCCGCGCGATCTATCCGGCGGCCAGCAACAGCGCGTGGCAATAGCGCGCGCGCTGGCGATGGAGCCGGAAGTGATGCTGTTTGACGAAGCGACTTCCGCGCTCGATCCCGAACTGGTGAAAGGTGTGTTGACGCTGATGGCCGATTTGTGTCAGCGCGGCATGACAATGGTAGTGGTGACCCATGAGATGGGATTCGCCCGGCGCGTCGCCGACCAGGTGGTTTTTATGGATGAAGGCGAGATCGTAGAAGCAGGTACGCCCGAGCAAATGTTTGAACGCCCCCAGTCTGCACGTTTACAGCGTTTTTTATCGGAGGTGCTCTGATGCCGCATTGCACTGTTTCTGGCCCTATCCGCACGGCTCTGGTGGGCTTTGGTATTGCCGGAAAAATCTTTCACGCGCCGCTAATTTCACATAATGCAGACTACCTGCTGGCGGTGATTGTCAGCCGCGATGAACAGCGCGTGGCATCGGCACGACAATTGTATCCACAGGCACGGATTGTGTCGGACTGGTCCTCACTGCTACATCTTATCGACAGTGGTGACATCGCATTAGATCTCATCGTACTGGCTACGCCGCCCATGCAGCATCGTGATCAGGCTTTACAGGCCAGTCTGCGCGGCATTCATTTGGTGGTAGACAAACCTTTTGCCCCGGATGTGGAAGCGGCGGAAGCGATGATTAACGCAGCCCGGCAAGTCAGTACCTTGTTGACGGTATTTCACAACCGCCGCTGGGATGGCGATTTTCTCACGCTCAAACGCCTGGTACAGGAAGAAGCGTTTGGCATGGTAAGAAGTTTTGAGTCTCGCTTCGAGTGGTGGCGCCCTGAAGGCTTTGGCAACTGGCGTGACAAGGCCACGATTGCGCAGGGTGGCGGCCTGCTGCTGGATCTCGGTAGTCACCTGATTGATCAGGCGATGCAGTTATTCGGTCAGGTTCAGGAGGCCAGCGCGGAGTTGGCGAGGCATTCCGGCAATCAGTCTGACTGTGACGAGGATTGTTTCGTCTCATTACTGCATAAAAACGGCGTCCGTTCGCGGCTGTGGATGAATGGTCAGGCCGCGCTGAATGCGCCGCGCTTCCATCTGTTGGGCAGCAAGCGCGCCTTTACCCATTGGAGTCTGGATAACCAGGAGCCGCAGCTTGCCGCAGGTATGTCTCCTGCGGACAGCCAGTACGGCGTTACGCCTCCTGAAAGGTATGCCCGGGCAGGCACAACGGATGAAATCGATGCTGTTCCCCTGCAACGTGGTGACTATCCCGCGTTTTATCAGCTGCTGGCCAGCGCGCTTTTGCATGGCGGCCCTCCTCCTGTCGAGGCAGAGGAGGGGCTTGCGGTGCTGAAGCTTATCGAACAACTCCATCGACAAAACTGCGTACGTACTGCCTGACAGGCGAAACTCTTTAACAGAAGGAATAAATGATGACAGACAAATCTGTGGCCAAAACCGTTGTTGTGTTAGGTGGTGGAATTCTGGGCGTATCAACCGCATGGCATCTGGCCAAAGCCGGTGCCAAAGTGACGCTGGTAACCGACGCGGGACTCTGTTCCGGCGCGTCGGGCCGTTCACTTTCCTGGCTTAACTCCGCTGGCGAACGTTCTCAGCCTTATCATGCGCTGAGAATGGCAGGCATCGACCGTTACCGTACGCTGTTTGCACGCTATCCCGATCTTGACTGGCTGCGTTTCGATGGCGCGCTGTTCTGGGCCGCTGATGATGAGGCGGGGATGAAAGCACGCCATGATTACGAAAAAGCGCATGGTTACGATTCACACCTTATTGAACAAACTGCGGTAAGTGATGTTGATCCACAGGTGAACAGAGCCGCGCTCGCCAGAGTGGTGATTGCTAATCCGGGTGAAGGGTGGGTCAGCCTGCCACATCTTGTGGATCATCTCGTTCAGGAATTAAGAGCAGCGGGTGGCGAAATCATTGAGCATGCCGGAAAAGCAAGTGTGATAACTGACGCCGGGCACGCGACTGGCGTTCGCAGCGAGAAAGGTGGGGAATTCAGCGCAGACAGGGTGCTGGTAGCATGTGGCCCCTGGACTCCCGATGTTGTCGCTCCGCTTGGGGTGCACATTCCGAACGGTTCACCTGTTTCCATGCTGGTCAGCAGCACAGCACATGATCACGGTCTGCGGGTTGTCATGAACACGCCACGCGCGGCAATTCGCCCAAACCCCGGAAATACACTGGCGGTTGATCATGACTGGTATGAAGAGAATATCGTTGCACATGCCGATGGTCAGTACAGTATTGATCAATCGGTTATCAGCCAGTTAATGGCCGAAGCCGGCAAATTGATTGGTGATGGTTCCACGCTGGAGGCAGAGAGCTGGAAAATTGGGTTGAAGCCCATTCCGGGCGATGGTGAACCGGTTATCGGGGAACTCAAAAACGTTCCTGGGTGTTTTGTTGCATTTACTCATTCGGGAGCAACGCTGGCGTTGATTTTAGGCGAGCTTCTTACGGATGAAATTCTCACGGGCATAAAGCACCCCATGCTCGCCACTTTCCGGCCGGAAAGATTTAGCTAGGAGAATCGCCAGCGCCGTTATGGTTGTGGCGCAGGAGGATATCTTCATCGATGGGTATCTAATAGCGGGCAGGCCAATTTAACCGAAGGTATCGTGGAGCATTTCCCCGGCTGCGGTTTTGCTCCAGTCCACGCATTATCTGCTGCATCTATAGTAGTCTTCACCCTGTCCACAGGACGGGGTTTTGAGCCAGGAATAAAAACCGGCCAACAGGCCGGTAAAGAAGATGCCCAGTCCGTACCGCCATGACAAAGCTCGCGATCAGGGGGCGGGATCGCGAGACTGTGGCCGTTATAGGGCTACTTTTTCCCCAGGTTGGCGTCAAATTGTTGCCAGCTGTCTGTCATATCCACCACGGTTTTCGATTTTCGCGCTTCGTCGATTTTTATCGCAGTGAGTCCGGCTTCCAGTGCGTCCACCACTGTTACTTTCAGCGGCGTTCCTTGTTTAATATGTTTCACAATCTCTTCGGCCATCAGCGCATCAGCACCATAGTGACCATCGTAAGCGTTGCCGCTGTAGGTGGTGTCCACTTCACGCTCACCGGTACGGGCGTTGTGCACGCGGAAATAGTTACGCACAAAGTCACCTTCAGCCATGCCGTCGGTGCCCATTACGCAGAAACGACGGAACTCATCCGGCACATTGAGGTTGGCGTGAAAGGCCAGAGTTGCACCACCGGCGTATTCAATGATGGCGGTCTGGTAATCGACGATATCGGCGTCGCTATCAAACACCGCGTCGGTACTTGACCAGCCGCTCGGTTTGATATGATACAACTCGGAATCAGGTGTGACGGCACCCTGCGGCGCGTGTTGCGGAGTAAAGGATTTACGGCCACCAAAGCTGGCGACACGCACCGGGCGCTCACCCATCAAGCCCTGATAAAGATCGATATCGTGGCAGCATTTTTCCAGAATGTACGGACCGGCGTATTTCTCCAGCCTACGCCAGTCGCGCTGGAAGAAGGCACCATGGTATGGCTTGATATGTTCGGTGGCTTCGATGGAAGTGATCTCTCCGAGGCGTTTATCATCACGCGCCATCAGCAGGTCGTGGTACAGCGGCGAGTAGCGCAGCACCAGACCGACCAGAATACGTTCGTGACCATACTGCTGCACCAGCCGCGCCATCGACATCGTCTGTTCTTCATTGATTACTACTGGTTTCTCGGTGAAGACGGTATAACCCGCGGCCAGCCCCTGACGAATATGCTCAAGATGCATAAAGTTCGGTGAGCCGATCAGCAACAGATCAAAACCGCCATGACTCAGCAGTGCGTCGGTGCTGTCGAATGCTTTGCCGGGATCGATACCGAAGGTGTGAAGATTGGGTAAACCCGCCGGAGCCGGATCGACATAACCCACTACTGAGAACTCTGTATCGGCTTTGCTGAACTCTTTCACCACATGGGAAAGACGAAAGCCAAGACCAATAATGCCCACTTTCATGTTATACCCCTGAAGCTCGTTGCCTGTTAGCTGCCCAACCCATCAGGCGGCTGATAATCTGACCGCTAACTTATTACGGCAGAAAAACTAATGTCAATGATCATCCTGAGCGTAAAAATCGTTATTTTTATTATTTATATGATTTTAATCATTTTTATTTTGTGTTGTATCTTCCATATTTATTTGTTATTGCGATTTAAGTTTTTTTACCCTATCTTTCGCACATCTAGAAAGGGTCATCCCGAGCGGTGCCGGGTAGGAGGAAGCGTGTGCAGTCACTGATGCTGGGTATTGATGGTGGTGGTACGCGCTGTCGTGGACGTCTCACCGACGCTCAGGGGCAGTTGCTGGCGGAAGCGCGCGGCGGGCCAGCCAATGTCTGGTCGCACTTTGAAGCGGCAATTGACGCTATTGACCGGGTGATTGACGATCTTTTTACTCAGGCGGCATTGTCGGCGGCGGCGCGGGCACAAACCGTGCTGGTGGCGGGTCTCGCGGGGGCGAATGTGGCTTCGGTCAAAGCGCGTCTGGATAGCTGGCAGCCGGTCTGCCAGTCGCGCTATGTTTTTACCGATGTCGAAACCGCCTGCGCCGGGGCGCATAATGGCGCGCCAGGGGCGGTATTTATCACCGGCACCGGCAGCCAGGGCGCGGTGTGGGATGGCACGCAGTTTACACTAATCGGCGGCTGGGGATTTGCCCTTTCCGATGCCGGTTCAGGTGCGGTGCTGGGGCAGCGTGCGCTCCGGCTGGCGCTGCTGGCCCATGAAGGCATTGTGCCATCCTCGGCGCTGACACAGCATATCATGGCGCATTACCACGACAGCCCGGAACAGATGCTAATCTGGTCGCGTCAGGCGACGCCAGCCGACTGGGGCCGGATAGTGCCGGACGTTTTCGCCGCTGCCCATGCGGGGGATGTGCATGGCGCCGCGCTGGTTCAGCAAACCGCTGCGGACATCGCCCAGATGATACAGCCGCTACTGGCGCGCAGCCACGGTAAGCTGGCTTTGATGGGGGGGCTGGCCGCGCCGATTCAGCCCTGGCTTCCGGCGGATATCGCTGCACTACTGGTGCCACCGCAGGGCGATGCGCTGAGCGGTGCGCTACGGCTTGCCAGCCAGTTTAGTATGAACCAACCCGCGTAACCTTTTCATTCTGCTGATAAAGAGAACCATGATTGCTCCGAACGTAACTGCCCGTATTCTGCGGCTGATTGTCGAAAATGCGCCGATCAGTCAGTCCGATCTCAAAGTGCGCAGCGGCCTGAGCATGTCAACGGTCTCGCAGGCCACTAATCGCCTGCTGACAGGGGGCATCGTACAGGAACTGGGGCTGCGACGTGTCTCGATGGGACGTCCCAAAACCCTGCTCGGCCTTAATCCCGACCACGCCAGCGTGGTTGGCATCCAGCTCAATGCGGAACGTAACCTGATTGTGCTGACCGACCTGGGCGGCAATATCATCGGCGAACAGCAAATGCCTTCCGGGGCCATGACACCGAAACAGTTGGGTGATGCGCTGGCGAAGTTTCTGCGCGGCGTAGAGAACAGGAAGGTGGGTGCCATTGGCCTGGCGCTGTCTGGTCTGGTGGATGCCAGCAATGGCTATTGCGTGCGCTCACGCGTGCTGGAGTGGGATAACGTCCCGATTGCCCGGCTACTGGAGGAGCGCTTCTCGCTGCCGGTATTTATCGAAAATGACGCCAACGCTTTAGCGATGGCAGCGCTGGTATTTGGTCAGCTCGGTCATGCGCAATCGGCGATTATCGCCACCTTTGGTAAAGGGATTGGCGCAGGTATTCTGCTCGATCGCCAGCTCTATCGCGGACGTCATGGTAAAGCAGGTGAGATTGGTAATGCCCTGCTGGGTGATGGCTCCGAGCGTTTGCTGGAAGATGTCGCCTCATCACAGGCGATTCTGCAACGGGTGGCCGCCACGCTGAAAGATGAGGTGCCGCAGGCGCTGCGCGACCTGGATATGCGCCCGACGCAGGAGGTTCTGAGCGCGCTGGCGGAAGCCGGACACCAGTTGGGCATATCGCTGGCAAACTTGTCGATTGCCTATGATCCCGATGTGGTCTATCTGGCGATGGAGCCACAAATGGCGTCGCGCATTTTACTGGATAATATTACCCAGAGTTTCCAGACCTATCGTCTGAAACTGACCCCGCATATGACGCCGTTGCAGTTCATTACCGAGTCAAATAGGATGTGGGCGCAGGGCGCTGCGGGTTTTGCGGTGAACAAATTGCTGGATTTGCTGGCCGCACAGGCGGATGAAGAGATAGCGTCGTAAAAATTTGCGGTTTATCGCGTTATTTTGCATTGAGCGGGTTTTGCCTGACTCAGGCTAAGGCAGTTGCAGGCCGCGATTGCTAAGGTCCGCGCCTGGGCTGCGTTCCAAAAGCGGGATACCCAACTACAGGTGAGCTGAAACAAGCCATATGTCAGTACATCCACTATTACAACCATGAACGTATCCATCTGCACTAAAAGGCCTGAGTTCGGCTGAATATCGAACTCAGGCTGGTCTGCACGGCAGTGCTGAAATTCCGTAATGTCTGGCGGGTGGAAGCCCCATGGCGCTAAACCGTTGCTATTGCGCGCGCAACACCCTTCACCGCAACCGCATCCCTCTCTCATCAAACAACAAACAACTCCCCACATCCAACTGGTAACACACTGGCTCACCCATCTCATGGCTTGCCACATTACGTTCTTCAATCACCAGCAGCCGCTCCTGGCCTACATCCAGATAAAGATAATTGGTGTGCCCCAGCATCTCGCTGAACGACAGTGGTGCGCTAAAGCTCAGCGGCGCGCAGGCTGAGTTGGCAGACTGAAAATGTTCGGGACGCACGCCCAGCGTCACTTTCTGCCCTTCATGGCAGGCTGCGTCAACCTTTATGGTTAACGCGTGAATACCGAGAGAAGGCACACGCAACTGCACTTCACCGGGAGTGATGGCGGCCACTTCTGCGGGTAAGAAATTCATCTTCGGCGAACCAATAAATCCGGCGACAAACAGGTTGTCCGGGTCGTGATATAACTCCAGTGGCGCACCGACCTGTTCAATACGGCCCTGACGCAGCACCACAATACGGTCGGCCAGCGTCATCGCTTCCAACTGGTCATGGGTGACGTAAATCATGGTGTTACCCAATGAGGCGTGGAGCCGGGCGATTTCGATACGCATTTGCAAACGTAACTCGGCATCCAGATTCGACAGGGGTTCATCAAACAGGAAAATGCGCGGATGGCGAATAATAGCGCGTCCAATCGCCACGCGCTGACGCTGCCCGCCTGACAAAGCACGAGGCAGGCGATCAAGCAGCTCGGTAAGATGCAGACGCGCCGCAGTCTGCGCAATCGCCTGTTCGATCTCGGTTTTCGAACGCTTCATCACTTCCAGCGGATAAGCGAGGTTGCCGCGCACTGTCATATTCGGGTAAAGCGCGTAGGACTGAAACACCATGGCGATACCGCGCTCGGTTGCTGGCTGGTGGGTCATATCCGCGCCCTCAATCAGCAGCTTGCCATCGCTGATCTCTTCCAGCCCGGCAATCATGCGTAACAGTGTCGATTTTCCGCAGCCCGAGGGGCCAACAAACACCACAAATTCACCGCTGTTGATGGTGAGATCGATACCGTGAATGACGTTCACTTGCTCGTAAGACTTCTTAACGCTTTGCAGATGCAGGTTGGTCATAACTGTGTCTCGCTTAAAGTAACTGGCCCATATAGATGGCGTTGCTGCGCACGATGGGCGTGAAGCCAAGGCGCTGATAAAAACCGCAAACCTGCTCGTTTTGTAGGCTGACGCCGAGGTGTACGCCAGGCACACCCGCCTGGCGCAGCAGCACCAGCAGTTGCTCAATCAATTTGCGTCCCCAGCCACCTTGCTGAGTGGCTGGCAACAGATTGATATGCAGGTGCGCTGGCCACTGGCTTACCAACAGATCTGCGGCGGCATCCGGCTGGAAGATGGCATCCAGGACTTTGCTGTCGAGTGGGGCGCTGGCCAGGTAGTCACGATATTGCGCTTGCAACATCGGCCACCACTGCTGGCTCAGCACTGCCTCGAAGGCACGGGTATCTGGTACGGCCACCGCATAGCCGACGACCTCGCCTTGCTGTTCCAGCGCCAGCGCGAAATCCGGCGCAAAACGTGCGTAGGGAATCACAAAGCGCAGGCCGGGCAGGGCTGGGTCAGAATAGAGCGCTGTAGCGTCTTTTCCGGCATTGGCAGTTTCTAAACAAATACGCGAGAGCGCGGGTAAATCCGCCTCGGTGGTGTGACGAATAACAGCTTCAGCCGTCATGGTGGAGCCTCTGTGGTCAGGAGATGGACAGTTTTTACGGTAATGAAAGCATACTTAGTTTTCAAGATGTAATAATTGCCTTATCCCTCAAAGCAAACGCTAAATATAACCGCAGCGCATGGCTATCAGCATGACAATACGACAAGGGGGCAACGGCAAGCCCTTAATCCGTGGGCTTTTTAACATTAATTCGTGAACGATATTTATAGCTATACGATTTTCATATGCTCTATCAGTAAGTTAATGCACTTTAAAAACCCGAGTGAATTATGCTGAGCTTAAGTAAAGAGTGACCAATTGCCTCGGCATTCTGGCTAATTAAGCAGCATTCTCTGCTGATTACTCCGCTTTTCTTCTTACTTTTCGCACTGCATCACAAAGCAAAAATTCCGCATTGCACAGGTTTGACTTTATTTTGCTCATGAAGTAAGTATGAATATGAGTGTTATTTCTGCTGAGTCAGCCTGCGGGAAATGTGGGTGCCGAGATGAAGGGATGCCAGTCATCTGTTGGAGAAACCGAGCATTATGTGTGATTCAACCGTACGTTCGCAGTATTTCTGTAGCTCTCTTCGCACCCTGTTTCGTCTGGTTTCCGCGGGGGCGCTGCTCGGCGCAGCGATGACCTCGGCCCAGGCGGTAACCCTGAATGAGTGGGACATTTATAACTACCCGCAGCAGACAGAAGCGGTGGATGAAGCGATTAAAGTGTTTCAGCAACAGAATCCCGGCATTGTCATCCAGCGTTCTGTGCACTCCTTCGAAGATACTCGCATCCCGCTCAAACTGGCGCTGACAGCAGGCGATGGCCCGCAGATCGCCCAGGTTAACCAGGGCGGTGGCGACATGGGTTCTCTGGTGAAAGACAAGCTGCTTTGGCCGCTGGATGATTACGCCAAAACCTACGGCTGGACAACGCGTTTTCCGGATTCAATCCTGAAACGTAACCGCTGGTCCGATAATCAGGATTTCGGCAGCGGCAAATTGTATGGCGTCGCCAGCCTCGGTGAAATGGTTGGCCTGTATTACAACAAAGCGTTACTGGATAAAGCCGGTGTCGCCGTGCCAAAAACCCTCGCCGAGTTGGAACAGGCGATGGAAAAACTGAAAGCGCAGGGCACTCCGCCAATGATGCTGGGGCTGCTGGATGGCAACATGGGCCAGCAACTGCTCAGTACTCTCTGGGAAGCGCAGATCGAAAGCAGCGACCGTAAAAAACTCGATGACCTGATTTACGATGTGGGCGGTACCTTTAAAGATGACAAGCTGGTGAAGGCCGCCAATATGATGAAAAGCTGGAACGACAAAGGCTATTTCTTCCCCGGCTTCCAGGGGATTGGCCACGACGATGCTGCCACCCTGTTCCAGAACGGCCAGGCCGCCTTCCTGGTGAGCGGTACCTGGTATCTGGGGCAGTTCAAAGACAACAAAGATATTCATTTTGCCGCGATGCCGGTGGGCGCGGGCGTGCAACATGCGCTGATGGTAGGGGGGACTGACCTGGCGTATTCCATCACCAGCACGGCGAAAACCAAAGAACAGCAGGATGCCGCCGCAAAATTTATCGACTATATCGTGTCTGATGAGATGGCGAACCGCTGGCTGAAAGTGGGCTTCCTGCCCGCCAGCGCCAGCAAAAATGCGCAGATCCCGGCTGATAACCCGTTGCTGGCCGAGACTTACCAGGTCTGGGTAACACTGAACCAGCATGATGGCCTCGGCCATTACGTGGACTGGGCGACCCCGACCATGAACGCCGAGCTGAATCAGAACGTGCAGCAACTGCTGGCCGGACGGCAAACCGCTGACCAGATGGTCACCAATTTTGATGACAACTATCAACGTTACCTGAAAACCCTGAAGCACTGATAATTCCGTCCCGGCAGTGATGCCGGGCCGCTGACAGTCCCGCAAGCGAGTACGGTTATGCTGAACAAATCTGCCTGGCGCAATGCGCTCTATCTCCTGCCCGCGGTGCTGGTGTACGCGGTTTTTCTGCTGATGCCGTTGCTGGCGTCGCTGGGTATCAGTTTTACCGACTGGGATGGCACCTCCATGCCGATCTTCAGCGGCATCAGCAACTACATGCGCATGTTTAGAGATCCGGTGTTCTGGGTGGCGCTGGGCAACAACGCATTGCTGATGTTGTTCTACACGTTGTTGCCGATTGGTGTCGGCTTGCTGCTGTGCAGCTTCCTGTATGAAACGCGCAATAATAAAGAGCGTAGCCTGCTGCGCATCTTCTTCTTCTTGCCTTACATCATGCCGATGGCGGTCCTTGGCGTGGTGTGGCGTTGGTTGTACAACCCGGCATTTGGCCCGATCGACCAGCTTTTGCGCGCGATTGGTCTGCCGCAGATGGCCCTGTCATGGCTGGGGGATTTCAACTGGGCGTTGCCTGCCGTGGGGTTGGTAGCAACCTGGTACTTCTTTGGTTTTTGCCTGGTGTTGTTTATGGCGGGATTGCAGCGCATGGATCCCTCATTGCTGGAGGCTGCCGATCTGGATGGCTCCTCGCGGCGGCAAAAATTTATGCGTATCACGCTGCCGTCACTGCGCCCGGAACTTCGTATCGCGCTGTTGCTGACGGTCATTGCCAGCCTGAAAGCCTTCGATCTGGTCTACGTGATGACGCAGGGCGGGCCGGGCACCTCAACCATGGTCACCAATCTCTTTATGTATAAGCAGGGCTTTGACCTGCACTACTTCGGCTATGCTTCGGCAGTTGCGGTGTTCAGTATGATGATTGTGTTGTTGATCAACGCGTTAATCCACTTTGCTATCCGGGAGCGTCACTAATGCGTGGCACGCCAGTCGTTTTTCGTGCGCTTATCTGGATCGTGGCGCTGATGACCATTATGCCGTTCCTGATGGCATTGATGACCTCATTCAAAACCCAGATGGAGCTGTTCCAGGGGGTCTTTACCTTGCCTGCGTCGCTCAACTTTAAAAACTACGTCACAGCCTGGCAGCAGGGCCATTTTAATGTTTACTTTATGAACTCGGTGCTGGTGGTGATCCCAGTAGTGATTTGCAGCATTCTGCTCGGCATTTTGGCCGGTTTTGGTTTTGCGTGGCTGAGGATCCCCGGCAAAAAGGTAGTGGCGGCGTTGCTTGGCCTTGGCATGGTGCTGCCGAGTGAAGCTTTTATTATCCCGCTGTATCACGAGCTGCGCTGGATGGGGCTGACCAATACTTACCTGGCACTGATTCTGCCGCAGATTGCCCTGTCGCTGCCGTTTACCACGCTTATGATCGCCACCGCACTGCAACAGGTGCCGCGTGAGTTGGTGGAAGCTTCAGTGATGGACGGCGCATCACGACGCAAAATTCTGTGGGGCATTCTGGTGCCCGCCATCTGGCCAACGTTATCGACACTGGCGCTGTTGCTGTTTATCTGGACCTGGAACGAGTTCCTGATTCCCCTGATTCTGGTGAATAAAGATGAGCTGCGCACTCTGCCGATCGGCATGATGTTTTTCCAGAACAAAAACACCATTGATATCCCGGTGCTGATGGCGGGCGCGATGATCGTCATACTGCCTCTGGTGTCTGTGTTCCTGGTATTCCAGCGTAAATTTATCAGTGGTGTGACCGAAGGCGCGGTGAAATAAGCACCCGAACATAGATGTGCTTTATGCCGTCGCTACAGTTAATGTATAACATACGTACGTATATTTTCGTACGGTTGAGCGCCAGCTTCCACCGATGCCACAATTTTCGGCGATTCCGGCAATACCCCGCAGCAGGAATTTTTGGATATGCATACAGATAAAGAATTTCGTTTATATCGCCCCTTGAAGGGGATTGCGCATACTTTCGGCGAAGAGTGGTTTGCGTTGAAAGCAGAAGCCTTCGCCCGTTTTTTCGGTACGCCGATATTCCTTATTGGGCAGACTATCGCGGTGATCGTGTGGATTGTTCTGAACTCTGCGGGCGTCGTGAAGTTTGACCCCTATCCCTTTATTTTACTTAATCTGGCGTTCAGTATTCAGGCTGCTTATGCAGCTCCGCTGATCCTGTTAGCGCAAACCCGACAGGCGGAGCGCGATCAGGCGCATGCACTGGCGGATGCGCAACACCGCGAGGATCTGGATGACGCAATGGCGAAGCGCCAGATGCTGGCCGAGGAGCAGTCGGCACAACTGTTGGAATTACTGAAACAAAATACCCATCTGACCGAGCTGACCCGGCAAATGGCCGAGCGTATTGAAACGCTCACAACGCAGCTTGCGCAGCGTGAGTTTCACTGACAGTAGCGGCTGGTTTCCACAACCAGATCGTGCAACATCGGTTACAAGGTACTT
Source organism: Pseudomonadota bacterium (assembly GCA_018261615.1). Taxonomy (GTDB): domain Bacteria; phylum Pseudomonadota; class Gammaproteobacteria; order Enterobacterales; family Enterobacteriaceae; genus Kosakonia. The sequence continues at coordinate 30,066 of JAGTSE010000045.1, forward strand.
AGGCTTAAGCGCGTAACTGCGGTGTCGCAATTTCTCAATGATGCCGGGGCCAAAGACGGGGTCTTCGGCTGCGTGATGCAGGGTGTGCAAACGAACAAATCCGCCATAAAGCGCTTTGTCAGTCACGTCCGGAACCTCACAGTGCCACACTCAGCAACCAACCCGCGACACCACTACTCACTACGACCAGCCACGGTGGCAGCTTCCAGAACATCAGGGCGATCAGTGCTACAAGGGCAAGGCCGAAGTCTTGCGGTGCGTGAATTGCGCTCGTCCATACGGGTTGATAGAGCGCGGCTAACAGCAGGCCAACCACGGCTGCATTAATACCCAACAACGCCGCTTGCGTGCGGGTATTGCGGCGCAGGCTTTCCCAGAACGGCAACGCACCCACGATCAGCAGGAAGGACGGCGCGAAAATTGCCAGCAGGCAGACCAGACCACCCAACCAGCCAGAGGGCAGCTGGTTCATTGAGGCCCCGAGAAACGCCGCAAAGGTGAACAAAGGGCCAGGTACGACCTGAGCAGCGCCATAACCTGCGAGAAATGTGTCATTACTGACCCAGCCGGAAGGCACCACTTCAGCTTGCAGCAACGGCAGCACGACATGCCCACCACCAAAAACTAATGCTCCGGTTCGGTAGAAAGTTTCCACCATTAACAGAGTCTGATTTGGCAACATCGCCGTCAGCAATGGCAACCCTGTCAGTAGCATAAAAAACAGTGTGAGCCAGAACAACCCGACGCGACGCCGTATAGAAATAGGCAACGGGTCATGTGCCGCCGCCTGCGGAGGTTTGAATAGCAACAAACCAATGACAGCCGCAATGACGATACACCCCACCTGTCCCCAGGCGGAGGGTACAAGGAGCACAAAACAGGTCGCCGCCGCCATGAGAGCGATACGCGGTCGATCCGGACAGAGATTGCGGGCCATACCCGATACAGCTTGCGCGACCACCGCAACGGCTACCACCTTCAGCCCGTGCAACACGCCAGACGGCATCGCATCCCCATAGCTGGCCATCCCCAGCGCAAAAAAGATCAGCGCAATTGCTGATGGCAGCGTGAAGCCGGCCCATGCTGCCAATGCCCCGGCATAACCGGATCGGGACAATCCGAGTGCTATACCGACCTGACTGCTTGCCGGGCCTGGCAGGAATTGGCACAGGGCTACTAAATCCGCATAGCTGCGCTCGGTCAACCACTGTCGTCGCGTCACAAACTCATCGCGGAAGTAACCCAAATGGGCAATCGGGCCGCCGAAGGAGGTCAGGCCCAGCCGGAGGAAGATCAGAAAGACAGCCCAGGGGCTACGGTCAGTCCTGGCGGTATCGGTCATGGTCGCATCCAGATTACTGGTTTTGTTGGATTATTATAATCGGGTTTCGATAACGAAATCCGATAAATGATCTCAGCCACGCTCCCTTTGATCTGATCTCACCCCTTGAAAAAAGTGCGTGGAACTATTACCCGATCCCGATGGATATTATTGGGCAATCTTCATTCATGAAAATACCCACTCAATAAATACTCGGATCAAAAATAACAGTAACAGCACCACGGTAAGTATCCGGGCGTGTTTTCAGCATGGTATCAACGTCTTTCTGACCGACCAGAAAATCAATGCTTCCGGCTCTGTTCTGACCAAACGCCTTGGTGGTAAAAACGTTTTTTGTTACATCTTTCCCCACCGCCAGACGTCGTTTTGACACGGTTGAACCCGTTGAGTCGTCGACAATATTATCCGGCAGGGTCAGAAGTGTCTGGACGGGGACCGTCTGCGAAGGTGTGTTATCGCTCTTAAGGGCGCAGTCTGAGCCGCTCTGCTGCTCGCATTCCAGATAAACCGTAAATCGCCCTGAGCTGGAGAGGCTGAAGTTACTCCGGCCTGTCAGTTGTGGGGTGATCCGCGTCACCATCCAGCGCTCCCAGTTGGCGGCCCCTTCATCTTCAGTACAGATTCGGCCAGAGGCACAGGGCAGAAGGGACACGGCCTGGTTATCTGCCGTGGTGGTCAGTTTGAGTTCGTGGTTTACAGTCAGGGTAAAATTAATATTAAGTTCAGTATCTGAGGCCTGGAAGTTGTCACCGAAATCAAAATCACCACCAGGACCGACCTTCAGCGCCAGTGTTCCCGTATATATTCCAGAATCGATTTGTAAAGGACTGGGCACGATCAGATCGTAAGCGATACTAAGTTGTTCAATCCGGTTGAATGCATTGGTGTAATCAACGGTTGATATACGATAACAGGCAGCATCGCTTGTCGGATAATTCCATGCAAAATGAAGCCATGGATGTTTTCCTCCTACTCCTAGCGGCACTGCAGCTTCAGAACAAGGCGGCATACCCTTCGCCAGATGTCCGCCATCCCAAGTGTAGTTATCGCCGGAATCAATATACCGTGCTGAAAAAATTCTCATCCTGAAAGAACCAATAAATGTATCCCCATCACTGTTCGTCAACGTAACTTTTCGCATCCCTGATGGGATCTTAAAATATATTCCATCTCTCGGGGATGCATTCGCATTAATAGTTTTAGTTCTGGTCAGGGATAAAGGAAGGTTGATGCTAAAGTCTCCAGGGTTACAATAACTCGGCCAAATTTGACAATACCCGCTCTGCGGCGTGGTATTTGTGAAGGTGTTATTTTCCGGCTTCTCCATCGACGGCGAAAACGATGCGGTTATGTCCATTGTTGCTGCATGGCCAGAGGCACAGCCGACAAGCAGCACCATGCCCGTCAGCGCGCGTAATATGACGTTCTTCATTTTTTTTCTCCCGGGCCGGTCGTCCGGCATTTTATTGTGCTGATAAATTGCACTTTTTTGTTCCTGTCCATTCCGGACGGCAGCGCACACAGCATTGACGGCTGCCCGTTTTCAGCCCTGACCGTCAGTTTCTGATTTGCCGTACCGGAGTCCAGTGTCAGTACCCCCTCGGCGTTTATCACGCCACCGGAGACGTCACTGCGCACATAGCGGTTTTTCAGCACATTGCCATGCGCGTCCTGCAGCATCCCCACGACAGTGAAGGTTTTCACCGCCTTCACTTTGATGTACTTCACGCTGCCGCGTCGCATCTGCACACTGTCGAAGGGCGGAAATACCTGCACACTCTCACCGCCACTGGCG
>JAGTSE010000046.1 GCA_018261615.1 Pseudomonadota bacterium
ACTGATTATTTTCAGATTTCTTCACCTGACAGGCCGGTGTGTTTGCCGTTGTGCCGTGTCAGTGGAGGCGCATTATAGGGAGATAATTCCGGCTGACAACCCCTAATTTGAAAAAAGTTTTCAACCGTCTCTTTTTTGTTCAAAGCCGCCCTAAAGAGCCAGTTTTTCGAGCGTTTTAAAGCCATAGCGCTGCAAAACGGGCAATAACTGTGCAGTTTCAGGCGTTAGCGCCATGCAGTACGCAACATTATCGCCAGCGGATTTTGCATCCGGCGCTTCATGTTCCAGCAACCAAGCGGTACGACGCGCAATGGCTGCACCGGAATCCACTAGCCGTGTGCCCTCTGGCAGCACCTGCAACAGTTCATCCTGCAGCAGCGGAAAGTGCGTACAACCTAAGACTACGGTATCCGGAGGCTCTTTCATGCGTAACCAGGGACGCAAGATGTGGCGTAGCTCTTCAAGCGACACTTTCTTACCGTGCAGTTTCGCTTCAGCCAGAACCACCAGATCCGCCGACCCCAGCATCTCAATACGACACTCATTTGCGAAACGCGAAATCAGTTCGTGCGTATAAGGACGTTTCACTGTGCCGCGCGTTGCCAGTAGACCTACAATACCGTTTGCCGTTAAGCGCGCGGCCGGTTTAATGGCGGGGACAACGCCAACAACAGGAAAGGTGAATTTGTCACGTAACGCGGGAAGAGAGACAGTGCTTGCGGTATTACAGGCGATAACAGCCAGTGCGAGGGGATATTGCGCCTGAACAGCGGTAACAATCTCGACAACACGTTCAACGATAAACTCTTCGCTTTTCTCACCGTAGGGGAAAGCGACATTGTCGAAAGCGTAAATGTAATGGAGATCCGGCAGGAGATGCCGAATCTCATCATAGACGGATAACCCACCGACGCCGGAGTCAAACACCAGGACGGTGGGACGCGCGTCAGAAGGTGTAGCTGCCAGACAAGGTGTATTCCCGTCCTGCAGTTTGGTAGCCATAAGCTGTCTCGTACTCTTTATCGAACAAGTTAGCTATTTTACCACGAACTGTAAGGTGAGATGTCACTGGATATGAGGCAGATAGATCAACCGTACTATAACTCGGCAAAACACGTTGCTCAGGGTTATAAATTGACGTGCGATTGTCATAGCGTTTACCGAAGTATTCCCACGCAAGATCCATATCCACATTAAAAATGGACCAGTCGAGTTGGTACTTGGCCTGGCGTTTTGCGCGGCGCGGCAGCACTTCGTTCGTTTCGTCATCACGCGGATCGATGTACTGCAAGGTCACACGATGCGAGAAAATGCCGGTATCGACGCTTCCTGTCCACTCAACGCCTTTAATGGTTGCAGAATTAATGTTGTAGTAAGCCGTATCGCTATAGGTGATCAGATTATCGATCTCATAACGGTACGCGGACAGGCGCCAGTCAACCGGGCCGGTTAATCCTTCCACACCCGCTTCCCACTGTTTTGACTCTTCCGGTTTCAGATCCGGATTGGAAGCAATGCCAAAGCGCTTCGCGCCGTACTGCTGTCCAAGCGAAGGCGCCAGGAAACTCGTACCGTAGGAGAGCGTCAGGCGGTAGTTTTCCACGAACTCCCAGCCAGCAGCCGTTTGCCAGGTACCGTGCCAGCCGAACGCATCATCTTTATCTTCGCGCCCGGAAGCCTCCAGCGTAACATCACCAAACTGCTGCATCCCGTTCAGGTAGAGGCCGGTGTTATCACGATCATAGCTATCGCTCGTGCTTTGATTAGATGAAACCAGACGTTCCTGCTTCCAGTCGACACCTGCGCCCAGCGAGCCTTTACCCACCGTAATACTGTTACCCCATTGAATGTAACGCTGCTCCATATCATCCAGCGTAGTGCCATCGTTATAACGGCCATAGATGCTGCTGTAGTTGTAGTCTTTGCTTTTTTGATAGCTGGCCAGCAGTTGCGAGGAGTAGATCCCCTGGTTGAAATTCAGTCCGGTATCCCAGCCCTGAACATACAACTGGCGCTCATCGGCGCTGTAATCTGGCGAATACGGCGCACTACCCAGGTCGTAGTCCACATTATTGCTGAAGCTGTAGCCACGGAAGAAACCGTCAAAATGGTCATCAAACTTATGCTGTAAGCTGCCCCAGAAAGTTTTATTACGGTAGCCATCGCGATCTTCATCATGAGTCCATGTCGAATCCGGCTGCACGTTGAATCCGCGCGTACTGGTATAAGAACCTGCGGCGGTCGCCACCGTATCGCCAAAGCGCTGGCGCAAAGTGCCGTCATAGGTTTGATAACCTTTCGAGCCAATACTGGCGTTGACCTGGGATTTCTCGCTATCCGTCATCGTAATGACGTTGACCACGCCGCCAATCGCGCCGGAGCCATAAACCGCAGAGCGCGGCCCGCGAATATACTCAACGCGCTGCACCAACGAGAGCGGGATTTGATTAAGTTCAGGATCGTTCGAAATCCCTGACCGCGCCACCGGTACGCCATCAATCAGCAGCAGCAAATGTTTTGCTTCCGTACCGCGAACATAAACGGACGCTGTTTGTCCCAGCCCACCGTTTTGCGCGATATCTACGCCCGGTAAACGGCGCAGCACATCAATGAGAGAACGGGATTGCCAGCGCTCGATATCCTCGCGCGTCACCACCTCGGTCGGTGCCAGCACGGTTTTAGTCGATTGTTGAAAACGATTTGCTGTCACCACCAAATTGTCTGAGCCGCTATCCTGCGCCCAGCCGGAAAATGCCGTGACGGAGAGTGCCGTCAGCAGCGAAGCTTTTTTAATCATTGTGAGAGCATCCACAAAATAAAAAGGATGCCGCAGGTTCCATCAATAGCACGCGATGATGTCACCATATGCGACGTATTCCGGCAGGTCTTCGGGCTTGGAGGTACAACAAGACAGGACTTCCCACCACAGGCAGTGTCTGCTGTCTCACCTTAATCCTTACCGCTGCGCGTCAGCCCCAGATTCACACTGGATTCCCTTTTAACTCACAGGACCGGAACACGGATGCTACATTCTGTTACATATGGATGTCCAGACTGCTAAGTGAGTATTTCAAAAACATCCAGCACTGGACATCCGGTGAGCAATCCCTACAATCGCCGCGTTATTCTTAATCTCTCAGGAAGCATCATGACCCCCGAACACCTGCCGACAGAACAATACGAAGCCCAACTAGCCGAAAAAGTCGTACGTCTGCAATCGCTGATGACGCCATTTTCTGCACCGCTTCCGGAGGTGTTCCGCTCGCCGGTCAGCCATTACCGCATGCGCGCCGAGTTCCGGATTTGGCATGACGGGGACGATCTCTACCACATTATCTTCGATCAGCAGACAAAATCGCGTATCCGCGTCGACAGCTTCCCGGCGGCCAGCGAGCTGATTAACGTATTAATGAAAGTGATGATTGATGCCGTACGTAGCAATCACACACTGCGCCACAAGCTGTTCCAGATTGACTACCTGAGTACCATGAGCAATCAGGCGATTGTGACGCTGCTGTATCACAAAAAGCTAGATAACGAATGGCATGAAGCCGCCACCCAGTTGCGCAATGCGCTGCGGGCGCAAAACCTGAATGTGCAACTGATTGGCCGCGCCACGAAAACAAAAATCGAGCTCGATCAGGATTATGTCGATGAACGCCTGCCGGTCGGTGGCAGAGAGATGATCTACCGTCAGGTGGAAAACAGTTTTACCCAGCCTAACGCGGCAATGAATATCCAGATGCTGGAATGGGCGCAGGATGTCACTCGCGACGCCAGCGGCGATTTGCTGGAGCTGTATTGCGGTAACGGCAACTTCTCGCTGGCGCTGGCGCGCAATTTCAACCGCGTGCTGGCCACGGAAATCGCCAAGCCGTCTGTCGCCGCCGCGCAGTACAACATCGCCGCCAACCATATTAATAATGTACAAATCATTCGTATGTCTGCGGAGGAATTCACGCAGGCGATGAACGGCGTACGTGCCTTTAACCGTTTGCAGGGGATCGATCTGAAAAGCTACCAGTGCGAAACGATCTTCGTCGATCCGCCGCGCAGCGGGCTGGATGCGGAAACCGAAAAAATGGTGCAGGCCTATCCGCGCATTCTGTACATCTCCTGCAACCCGGAAACGCTGTGCAAAAACCTTGAAACATTAAGCCAGACGCACGACGTTTCGCGTCTGGCGTTGTTTGATCAGTTCCCTTACACGCACCATATGGAGTGTGGCGTTCTGTTGACCAGGAAGTAAAATCTCTCATCCCTCTCCTGTAAAGGGGAGGGAAAAATCACTTCGACGCCTCGTGTTTGCGGTTACGGTTGCGCAGGCGGAAACCAATCCAGAAGACCAGCACTACCGACAGCACGGCTGGCAGGAAGTTAGAGCCGATCACCGGGTATTCAGCGCGAACGACTGTACTGTACAGCAGCACACCGAGAATAAAGCAGGCGGCGGCAAGGCCCGGCAGACCAACCGGCATGGTGCGATTCTGGTAACGCTGATGCAAGCAATATACCGTCAGCACCAGCGAGATAACCGGAAACAGAGAAAAGGGAACCACGGAACTGAATACAGCAGAAAATGCGCCGTTAATCGATAAGCCAGCAACCAGCGCCAGCAGCAACGTACCTTTATCTTGACCTGACTGTTTCATTACTCATCCTTTGCTTCACTCGTCGATTGATGCGCCAGTTTTTCCTGCTCGCGGCGATACCAGTAATAGGCGCCTTTTGAAATCATCCGCAATTGCAATACCAGCCGCTCTTCTAACTGCCGGCGTTGTTCAGCACTCACATCCAGCGCTTCTGCGCCGGCGTTAAAAACGATAGTTACCATCGCCTCGGCTTGCGCCTCGGTAAAGGCACGCGGCATATGGTTTTCGAGTTCTAGATAGTCGGCAAGTTCCGCGATAAAGTGCTGAATTTCTCGCGCAACCGCCGCGCGGAAAGCGGCTGAGGTCCCGGAACGCTCACGCAGCAGTAGCTGAAATGCATTGGGATTGTTGCCAATAAATTCCATAAAAGTGGAAACCGAGGTGCGGATCACACTGCCGCCTTTGGCAATACGCTGGCGCGCCTGACGCATCAACTGGCGCAGCATCAACCCGCTTTCGTCCACCATGGTCAGGCCGAGCTCATCAACATCACGAAAATGCCGGTAAAAAGACGTCGGCGCGATACCCGCCTCGCGGGCAACTTCCCGCAGGCTCAGGCTGGCAAAACTCCGCTCGGCGCTCAGTTGGCTAAATGCCGCTTCCACCAGCGAACGCCGGGTTCGCTCTTTTTGTTGCGCTCTTACACCCATCATTATGTTTGAATCCTTCCAGGGGCTTTCTGGCAATATACCAGAAGAAAATCCGATCCGATCGTACTGGATTGTGACCGATTATTTACACGTCGTTTCTTCTTTTTTGCCTGAAAAAAGCATAACGATAATTGGGATATCGCGGCTTTAATGTTAGTATTCTGTTGCTTTTATGTATAAGAACAGGTAAGCCTTACCATGCCACATTCCTACGATTATGATGCAATTGTAATAGGCTCCGGTCCAGGCGGCGAAGGCGCAGCTATGGGTCTGGTTAAACAAGGAGCACGGGTCGCGGTTATTGAGCGTTACCATAACGTCGGTGGCGGTTGCACGCACTGGGGAACCATCCCGTCGAAAGCGTTGCGCCATGCCGTTAGCCGCATTATCGAATTCAACCAAAACCCTCTCTACAGCGACCATAGCCGCCTTCTCCGCTCCTCTTTTGCTGATATCCTGAACCACGCAGAGAGCGTGATTAATCAACAAACTCGCATGCGTCAGGGCTTTTATGAGCGTAACCGTTGCGAAATTCTTGAAGGCAACGCCCATTTTATTGATGACCACACGCTGGGGCTGGAGTGCCACGACGGCACGGTAGAAACGATCACTGCAGAGAAGTTTGTTATCGCCTGCGGCTCACGCCCTTACCATCCGGCCGATGTGGATTTCACCCATCCGCGCGTCTATGACAGCGATTCGATCCTCGATATGCACCATGAGCCCCGCCATGTCATTATTTATGGTGCTGGGGTGATCGGCTGCGAATATGCGTCAATCTTCCGGGGAATGAACGTCAAGGTCGATCTGATCAACACCCGCGATCGTCTGCTGGCATTTCTCGATCAGGAGATGTCGGATTCGCTCTCGTACCACTTCTGGAACAGCGGTGTCGTTATCCGTCACAATGAAGAGTATGAGCGTATCGAGCCGCTGGAAGACGGCGTCATCATGCACCTCAAATCGGGTAAGAAACTGAAAGCTGATTGTCTGCTCTATGCTAACGGCCGTACCGGTAATACCGACAGCCTGAAGCTGGGTAATATTGGTCTGGAAGCAGATGGCCGCGGGCAGTTGAAGGTCAACAGCATGTACCAGACCGCGCTGCCGCACATTTATGCTGTGGGCGATGTGATTGGCTACCCAAGCCTGGCGTCAGCGGCTTACGATCAAGGGCGTATCGCCGCGCAGGCGATGATTAAAGGCGAAGCGACAGCGCACCTGATTGAAGATATCCCCACCGGCATCTACACCATTCCGGAAATCAGCTCCGTTGGTAAAACCGAGCAACAGCTGACCGCGATGAAAGTGCCGTACGAAGTGGGCCGGGCGCAGTTCAAACACCTGGCGCGGGCGCAAATTGTCGGTATGAATGTCGGTACCCTAAAGATCTTGTTCCACCGCGAAACGAAAGAAATTTTGGGGATCCACTGCTTTGGCGAGCGCGCGGCCGAAATTATTCATATCGGCCAAGCGATTATGGAGCAGAAAGGTGGCGGTAACACGATTGAGTACTTCGTTAACACCACCTTTAACTACCCGACAATGGCGGAAGCCTATCGGGTTGCCGCGCTAAACGGTTTAAACCGCCTGTTTTAACGCGTTATCGAAATGGCCATCCATTGCACTGCGGATGGCCTCTGCCAACTGCTCATAGCGGCTGCGCAGTGGTGAACCCGGGCGATAAACCAGGCCGACTGTACGTTTCGGTTCTGGCTTAATGCACGGCAGGTAAACCACACCATCACGTTTACGTTCACGCGGAACAGAGAGCGCAGGCAACAGCGTGATACCGCTTCCGGCCGCCACCATATTACGCAGCGTTTCCAGACTGGTTGCGCGAAAGTGCGTATCTTCATCGGCCCCGGCTTCAAAGCAGAACCCCATCGCCTGATCGCGCAGGCAATGGCCATCTTCCAGCATCAGCAGTTTTTCACCGGCCAGATCGGACATCGGTACACATTCGCGGTTCGCCCACGGGTGGTCTTCATAAATCGCCAGCAACATCGGTTCGTCATACAACGGCACCTCAATAAAGGCTTCGCTCTCTTTGACCAGCGCCAGAATGGCGCAATCGAGCTTGCCGCTGTCCAGTTGCGCCAGCAACTGATGCGTCTGCGCTTCGTGCAAGTACATTTCCAGCTTCGGGAAGGTTTGATGCAGCAGCGGAATGATATGCGGCAGTAGATAAGGTCCAACGGTTGGGATCAGGCCAATATGCAGCGGACCGGACATCGTTTCCCCCTGCTGGCTTGCCATTTCCTTCAGCACTTTAACCTCGCGCAGTACAGTACGCGCCTGATCCACCAGCAGCAAACCAGCCTGGGTGAACAGCACTTTGCGACTGGTACGTTCCAGCAGCATCACGCCCAGTTCATCTTCCAGTTTCCGGATCTGCCCGCTCAGCGTTGGCTGGCTAACGTGGCAGGAATCAGCTGCACGGCGAAAATGGCGATGTTCGGCTAACGCCACAAGGTATTCAAGATCACGAATATTCATTATTCATCCTCCGTCGCCACGATAGTTCATGGCGATAGATAGAATAGCAACGAACGATTATCCCTATCAAGCATTCTGTTAAATAATAAGCACCAGAAACGGAGCGGTGCCTCATTTAACCCTTGATTAGACGATTAACCTTCAGTTTCTCTCTGAACAACTAAAGCCAACGTGAACGTTTAGCGGACCTGAGTGTCCGCTTTTTTTTGCATAAATAAAAAAGCCCGGCGAAATGCCAGGCCCGGTATTACGTTTTCTTGTGGGTTACAGCAGACGTGCTTTCGCATCGGCGATAGCCTGCGCCACCTGAACTGGCGATACGCCGCCTTTCGCCGCACGTTTATCCAGGCAGGATTGCAGCGACAGCACGGGATAAACATCGTCACCAATCACCGAACTGAATTTTTGCAGATCGGTAAGCGCCAGCGCTTCCAGCGGTTTCGCCTGGCGAATCGCTTCCACCACAGCTTCACCGACAATATGGTGCGCTTCGCGGAATGGCACGCCTTTGGCGACAAGATAATCGGCCAGTTCAGTTGCGTTTGCATAACCCTGCTGCGCCGCTTCCTGGCAGCGCGGGCGTTTTACCTGAATACCGTCCAGCACCAGCGCCGCCATATGCAGACAGTCGAGCCAGGTATCGAGTGCATCAAACAGCCCTTCTTTGTCTTCCTGCATATCTTTGTTGTAGGCCAGCGGCAGACCTTTCAGCGTCATCATCATGCCGGTCAGCGCGCCCTGCACGCGGCCGCATTTACCACGAATCAGCTCCAGCGCATCCGGGTTTTTCTTTTGCGGCATCAGTGAAGAACCAGAAGTCACCCGATCAGACAGCTCGACAAAACCTGCTTCGCCAGAGTTGAAGAAGATGAGGTCTTCGGCAAAACGCGATAAATGCACCATGCCGATCGAGGCATCGGAGAGCAATTCCAGCACATGATCACGATCGGAGACGCTATCCAGGCTGTTGCGGGTTGCCGAGGCAAAACCCAGCCAGCCAGCCAGTTGCTCGCGATCGATTTCATAAGCCGTACCCGCCAGCGCGCCGCAACCGAGCGGGCTGACATCGAGGCGTTTCAGCGAATCCTGCAAACGGCTCTCATCACGCGCCAGCATCTCAACATAGGCCAGCGCCCAGTGGGCAAATGTCACCGGCTGCGCACGTTGCAGGTGCGTATAACCTGGCATTACCGCATCCTGATTATTCTCTGCGGTCACCACTAGCGCGCTCTGCAACTGACGGTTCGCCAGGAGTAATTCGCTGATGGTGTCTTTACACCACAATTTAAGATCGGTGGCGACCTGGTCATTACGGCTGCGCCCGGTATGCAGTTTTTTACCCAGTTGGCCGACTTTATCGATCAGCTTGCCTTCTACCCAACTGTGAATATCTTCTGCATCACTTTGCAGAATCTGCTGCGGATCGGCCTGCACTTCCTGCAACAGGTTGTTCAGCGCCTCTTCCAGCTGCAGTTGCTCTGCCTGCGTCAGCACGCCGACCGTCACCAGCGCTTTAGACCAGGCCACAGAGCCAACGATATCCTGCTCTGCCAGGCGATAGTCAAAGCGCAAAGAGTCGTTGAACTGTTTGAACCGTTGATCCGCTGCCTGAGTAAAACGCCCGCCCCAAAGTGCCATAATATGCTTCCTTAATTTCTTGAATTTCATTGCCGGATAGCGCTGCGCTTATCCGGCCTGGAGGTTCAGTTCACGCAGACCCGATAAGGCGTAGCCGTCATCGGGCACATAAATGGATTACGCCAGAATACGCGTGCCGATCGGCGTACCATTAAACAGCGCCGGTAACTGCTCGGCATGGCGCCAGGAGGCGATATCAACCGGGCGACCCAGTGTGCGCGCAGCATCCAGCGCGGCATTCACTTTGACGATCATGCCATCGGTAATAATACCCTGTGCGATCAATTGCTCGGCTTTGGCTGCCGTCATTTCAGCAATACGCTGACCTTTACCGTCGAGAATACCACTCACGTCAGAAAGTAGGATCAGATCCGCGCCGAGCGTTGCCGCCAGCGCAGTCGCCGCCTGGTCAGCATTGACATTCATCAGCGCGCCTTCGTCGGTCACGCCAATAGAGCTTATCACCGGCAGAAAACCACCTTCCAGCAGCGTATTAATCAGTTTCGGCGAGCCTGGTTGCGCCAGACCAACATGGCCCAGTTCCTCATCCAACTGGGTTACCTTGACGCTGTCGCCATCGCCGAGGAACAGGCCAACGGAAGCGATATGGTGTTTCTTCGCCCATGCCAGCAACGTTTTGTTGGCGGTGCCAGCCAGCGCGCCAGTGATGATGTCGATTTGATCGGCAGGCGTTACGCGCAGGCCGTTTTTCTTCTTCACCGGCAGATTAAGTTGTTTCATTAACTCATCCACCACACAACCGCCGCCGTGGACAATGACTAACGGGCGCTGATGAGATTCACGATACTGCACCAGCGCCGCAAACAGACGCTCCAGCGCTTCTTCACTGTCCAGCAATACACCACCGAGCTTAATAATTAATGGATTCATCATCACGCCTGTCTTAAATAAGTGACTGGGTTTCAGCATAGCCGAAACGAATATTTGCGCACTGCATCGCCTGTGCCGCCGCGCCTTTCAGCAGGTTATCTTCCGTGGCGACCACAATCAGATGCTCACCCTGAACGGCAAAACCAATATCGCAGAACGGCAGACCGACCACGTTTTTCAGCGCCGGAACGCCTTTGTCATACAAGCGCACCAGCGGTTTGTTGCCGTAAGCCTGTTTGAACAGATCGGCGACCTGCTCCTGCATCACGCCAGGCTTCAGGCGGCAGGTGATGGTTTCCAGAATGCCGCGCGGGAAGCTCGCCAGATGCGGCGTGAAAATCACGTCCGTGCCAAGATGCGTGGAAATTTCCGGCTGATGGCGGTGGTTGAAAATACCGTAAGGTTGCAGGCTCACTTCGCAGAAGCTATTGGAAAGCGCCGCTTTACGCCCGGCACCGCTCACACCGCTGGTCGCGTTAATCACCGGCCACTGGTTCAGATCCAACAAACCGGCATCGATCAGCGGTTTCAACGAGAGCTGCGCCGCTGTCGGGTAACAGCCCGGCACGGCAATTAATTGCGCTTCATTCAGTTTGTCATGGTTCCACTCCGCCAACCCGTAAACCGCCTGTGCGAGCAAATCGGCGCGCTGATGGGTGAAGCCATAGAATTTTTCGTAAAACGCGGGATCGTTAACGCGGAACGCGCCAGAGAGATCGAACACCACACAACCCACAGCCAGGCAAACTGGCGCAAGGTCGTGGCTCACTTCATGCGCCGTCGCCAGAAAAACCACATCCACGCCATCGAGGAACTCAGTGATGTCGGACATCGGCTGCAACGGGAGATCAACAATGCCTTTCAACTGCGGATGTAAATCGGAGATACACTTTCCTGCATCATTACTTTGCGCAGAAACCGTCAAAGCGGTTATGTTCATATGAGGATGGCGATTTACATAGGTCACTAGCTCTGCGCCGGCGTAACCGCTGGCGCCCACAATTAATGTGTTCAACATTGGGGCGGTTTACCTTCTTACGTCATGTGTGCCAGGGAAAGACTCAGCATCCCTCCCGCGTTGCTGAGCAAGTCACCTTTGGGTTCCCTTACGCTCAGCCTTAGTGTATTTTTATTCACATTTAGTGCATGAATATTGATACTATCACGAACTCAGGTATGTCAACAATGAAAATGAATTTGCCGCCATTTATCGAGATTTACCGCGCCCTGATTGCCACGCCGTCAATCAGCGCAACGGAAGAAGCGCTGGATCAGAGCAATGCGTCTTTAATCAATCTGCTGGCAGGATGGTTTGGCGATCTCGGTTTCACTGTTGAAGTGCAGCCAGTGCCAGGCACGCGCAATAAATTCAATATGCTCGCCAGCGCCGGAACGGGCGCGGGCGGTCTGTTGCTGACCGGCCACACCGATACCGTGCCGTTTGATGACGGGCGCTGGACGCGCGATCCCTTCACGCTCACCGAGCATGACAATAAACTCTACGGCCTCGGCACCGCTGACATGAAAGGCTTCTTTGCCTTCATTCTTGATGCGCTGCGTGACGTCGATGTGACAAAGCTGAGCAAGCCGCTCTACATCCTTGCCACCGCCGATGAAGAGACCAGCATGGCGGGTGCACGTTATTTTTCCGAAAATACGCAGTTGCGTCCGGATTGCGCCATCATCGGCGAGCCAACCTCCCTGCAACCAGTGCGAGCACATAAAGGCCATATCTCCAACGCGATTCGTATCCTCGGACAGTCAGGCCACTCCAGCGATCCGGCGCGCGGTGTCAACGCGATCGAACTGATGCACGATGCTATCGGCCATATTCTGCAACTACGTGACAACCTAAAAGAGCGTTATCACTATGCAGCATTCACCGTACCGTACCCGACGCTGAACCTGGGACATATTCATGGCGGTGATGCGGCGAACCGTATTTGCGCTTGTTGCGAACTGCATATGGATATTCGCCCGCTGCCAGGTATGACGCTGAACGATCTGAATGGATTGTTGAATGAAGCGCTGGAGCCGGTAAGTTCTCGCTGGCCGGGCCGACTGACCATTTCTGAACTGCATCCGCCAATTCCCGGCTACGAGTGCCCGCCGGATCACCAACTGGTGAGCGTGGTAGAAAAACTGCTCGGCGTTGAAACCGAAGTGGTGAACTACTGTACCGAAGCGCCCTTTATTCAGATGCTGTGTCCAACGCTGGTGCTTGGTCCGGGTTCCATCAATCAGGCTCATCAGCCGGATGAATATCTGGAAACACGCTTTATTAAACCAACGCGCGAACTTATTACCCAGGTTGTCCATCATTTCTGCTGGCACTGATCGCCCTTTTCTCCCGCTAATGCCCCTCTGTAGAGGGGTTTTTATGCGCGAGAAAGGGTGACAAATGTCACGATCTCATAAGCATTACTTATCTGGCAGAAAGCGAATTAAATTTCGTAAATTGATGCCATTTATTCGTTTGCTGAAGCGATTTCGCAGCAATTGACGTAGTGGGTTTTACGTGGCTTTATAAAAGGCGGTGTCTTATATCTGCACGATGGCAGATATAACAAAATAAAATGAGATGGGGTGTCTGGGGTAACATGAACGAACAATATTCCGCTTTGCGTAGTAATGTCAGTATGCTCGGCAAACTGCTGGGGGATACCATCAAGGATGCTCTCGGCGAGAACATCCTCGACCGGGTAGAAACAATCCGCAAGCTGTCCAAATCTTCTCGCGCCGGTAATGAAGCCAGCCGCCAGGAACTGCTCACCACATTGCAGAATCTGTCTAATGACGAACTGCTGCCAGTGGCGCGCGCTTTCAGCCAGTTCCTGAATCTTGCGAATACCGCGGAGCAGTACCACAGCATTTCTGCCAAAGGTGAAGCGGCCAGCAACCCGGAAGTGATTGCCCGCACCATCAAAAAGCTGAAAGACCAACCCAATCTCAACGAAGCCACCATCATTAAAGCAGTTGAATCGCTGTCGCTGGAGCTGGTGCTGACCGCCCACCCAACCGAGATCACCCGCCGTACGCTGATCCACAAAATGGTGGAAGTGAACAATTGCCTGAAACAACTGGATAACAGCGATATCGCTGACTACGAACGCCACCAGTTAATGCGCCGTCTGCGCCAGTTGATTGCTCAGTCCTGGCATACCGACGAAATCCGCCGCAATCGCCCGAGCCCGGTTGATGAAGCCAAATGGGGTTTCGCGGTCGTGGAAAACAGCCTGTGGGAAGGCGTTCCAAGTTACCTGCGCGAACTTAACGAACAGCTAGAAGAACACCTCAATTACAAGCTGCCAGTTGATTTTGTGCCGGTGCGCTTTACCTCATGGATGGGCGGCGACCGCGACGGCAACCCGAACGTCACCGCCGACATCACTCGCCATGTGCTGCTACTCAGCCGCTGGAAAGCGACCGATCTGTTCCTGAAAGATATTCAGTTGCTGATCTCCGAGCTATCGATGGTCGAATGCACCGATGAACTGCGCGAGCTGGCGGGTGCAGACGGCGCGCGCGAGCCGTACCGTTATCTGATGAAAAAATTGCGTGCCGACCTGATGGCTACTCAGGCCTGGCTGGAAGCGCGCCTGAAGGGGCAAGAACTGCCAAAGCCTGCCGGTTTGTTGACGCAAAACGAGCAACTGTGGGAGCCGCTGTACGCCTGTTATAAATCGCTGCATGCCTGCGGCATGAGCATTATCGCCAACGGTGAACTGCTCGATACATTACGCCGCGTGAAGAGTTTCGGTGTACCGCTGGTACGCATTGATATTCGTCAGGAGAGTACCCGACATACCGAAGCGCTGGGCGAACTGACCCGTTATCTCGGCATCGGCGATTATGAAAGCTGGTCGGAAGCTGACAAACAGGCGTTCCTGATCCGCGAACTGAACTCCAAACGTCCGCTGCTGCCGCGCCAGTGGGAGCCAAGCGACGAGACCCGCGAAGTGCTGGACACCTGCCGGGTGATCGCCGAAGCACCGCGCGGATCCATCGCCGCCTATGTGATCTCCATGGCCAAAACGCCGTCCGACGTGCTGGCCGTTCATCTGCTGCTGAAAGAAGCCGGCATCGGCTTTGCGCTGCCGGTCGCGCCGCTGTTTGAAACGCTGGATGACCTCAACAACGCCGACGACGTAATGACCCAGTTGCTGAATATCGACTGGTATCGCGGTTTTATCCAGGGCAAACAGATGGTGATGATTGGCTATTCCGACTCCGCGAAAGACGCGGGTGTAATGGCCGCAAGCTGGGCGCAATATCAAGCTCAGGATGCGCTGATCAAAACCTGCGAGAAAGCCGGAATCGAACTGACGCTGTTCCACGGCCGCGGCGGTTCTATAGGTCGCGGTGGCGCGCCAGCGCATGCGGCGCTGCTCTCCCAACCGCCAGGTAGCCTGAAAGGCGGTCTGCGCGTGACCGAACAGGGCGAGATGATCCGCTTTAAATACGGTCTGCCGGAAGTCACCATCAGCAGCCTGTCGCTTTATACCAGCGCCATTATGGAAGCTAACCTGCTGCCGCCTCCGGAGCCGAAACCGCAGTGGCGCCATATTATGGACGCCCTGTCGGACACCTCCTGCGAGATGTACCGTGGCTACGTGCGCGAAAACAAAGACTTCGTTCCCTATTTCCGCTCGGCTACGCCGGAGCAGGAACTGGGCAAACTGCCGCTCGGCTCGCGTCCGGCGAAACGCCGTCCGACCGGCGGCGTCGAGTCGCTACGTGCCATTCCGTGGATCTTCGCCTGGACGCAGAACCGGCTGATGCTTCCGGCCTGGCTGGGCGCAGGCACTGCGCTACAGAAGGTGGTGGAGGATGGCAAACAGAGCGAACTGGAAGCAATGTGCCGCGACTGGCCGTTCTTCTCAACCCGCCTTGGCATGCTGGAGATGGTCTTCTCCAAAGCCGATCTGTGGCTGGCGGAATACTATGATCAGCGTCTGGTAAAACCAGAACTGTGGGGGCTGGGCAACGAGCTGCGTAAACTGCTGCAGGCGGATATTAATGTGGTACTGGCAATTGCCAACGATTCACACCTGATGGCCGATCTGCCGTGGATCGCCGAATCCATCCAGTTACGTAACATCTACACCGACCCACTGAACGTATTGCAGGCCGAGCTGCTGCACCGTTCACGTCAGGCCGAAGAAGCCGGTGAAGCGCCGGACGAGCGTGTAGAACAAGCGTTGATGGTGACCATTGCGGGTGTTGCAGCGGGCATGCGTAACACGGGCTAATTTTCTCCCCGCATCGCAAAAGGCCACACTTGCTGTGGCCTTTTTTTATGTCGCCAGCTAAGGTTGTTCCTTCGCCCGTCACGAAAAGGAAAGCATGAGCCACGATGTCAGCCATCTTATCTCACGCCTGATCAACGGCCCGTTGCCGCTGCGTCAGGTCTGTTTTGCCGGAGTCACCGGTAGTGCGCCTGCGCTGGCCTGTCAGGTCGATTTTCCGCGGCTGGAAATTGTGCTGGAAGGGTCGCTCATGGATATCGGGATCGCCGGAGAAGCGCCGCTGATGACGCAACATGACGTTCTGTATATTCCGGCTGGCGGCTGGAACTGGCAGCAATGGCAGGCACCGGCCAGCACCTTAAGCGTATTATTTGGCAAGCAGCAACTGAGCTTTAGCGTGAATCAGTGGAATGGCGAAACCCTGCAAAAGCTGGCGAAACAGCATGTCGCACGCCGAGGTCCGCGCGTGGGTTCTTTCCTGCTGCACACGTTGCATGAGATGCAAATGCAGCCGCGTGAGCAGCAGACCGCACGGCTGATTGTCACCAGCCTGCTCAGCCACTGCTACGATCTTCTTGGTAGCCAGATCCAAACTGCTTCCCGCAGCGAAGCTCTGTTCGAAGCCATTCGCAGCTATATCGACGAAAATTATGCAAAGCCGCTCACTCGTGAATCGGTGGCGCAGGCGTTTTACATCTCACCCAATTATCTTTCGCATCTGTTCCAGAAAACTGGCAGTCTCGGTTTTAACGAATACCTCAATCATACCCGGCTGGAGCATGCCAAAACGCTGCTCAAGGGCTACGACTTAAAAATCAAAGAAGTCGCGCACGCCTGCGGTTTTGTCGACAGTAACTACTTCTGCCGCCTGTTCCGCAAAAATACCGAACGTTCCCCCTCCGAATACCGCCAGCAGTACCACAGCCATCTCAGCGAAAAACAGGATTGAGCCTGCGACACTGGATTTTTATACGTTAAAAATCACATCCCGCCCCGCAGCAAGGGGCTGAAACCCCGCGTTTCATCGCGATACAACGCAACTTGTGAGCTAAATCTCAATTCGCCATGGAGCTTACATTTATCCAGTGTTTGGCAGATTTGTTATATGGCGATTGCCTGGCAAGCGCTCGTATGCTGGTGCCAGAAACGCTATACGAGGAAGCATGATGGAACTCTATCTGGACACCGCCAACGTGGCGGAAGTTGAACGCCTGGCGCGAGTCTATCCGCTCGCGGGTGTCACCACCAACCCCAGCATTATTGCCGCCGGGAAAACGCCGATATGGGATGTATTACCGCGTTTGCAAAACGCCATCGGCCCCGACGGAACGCTGTTTGCACAGGTAATGAGCCGCGACGTGGAAGGCATGGTGTCTGAAGCCAGACGCTTCAATAACGCCTTTCCCGGCATCGTGGTGAAAATCCCGGTCACAGCGGAAGGATTGGCTGCCATCAAGAAGTTGAAAAAAGAGAATATTGTCACCCTTGGCACCGCCGTCTACAGCGCCGCGCAGGGCTTGCTCGCTGCGCTTGCCGGAGCAAAATATGTTGCTCCTTATGTCAACCGTGTCGATGCCCAGGGCGGTGACGGCATTCGCATGGTGCAGGAATTGCAAACGCTGCTGAAACTCCACGCGCCGCAAAGCAAAGTGCTGGCCGCCAGCTTCAAAACACCGCGTCAGGCGCTCGACTGCCTGCTCGCTGGATGTGAAGCTATCACGCTGCCATTAGATGTAGCGCAACAAATGCTCAATACGCCCGCAGTAGAGTCAGCAATAGAGAAGTTTGAACAGGACTGGAAAACGGCTTTTGGCAACCTCAACCTGTAGGAAGCAATATATGGATCGCATCATCCAGTCGCCAGGAAAATACATCCAGGGAGCAGACGTAATCACCCGTCTCGGCGACTATCTCAAACCGCTGGCCGATCGCTGGCTGGTCGTGGGCGATAAATTTGTGCTTGGTTTTGCCCAGGAAACGCTGCAAAAAAGTCTGGCGGATGCCGGGCTGGCCTGTGAAGTTGTGCCATTCGGCGGCGAGTGTTCACAAAATGAAATTGATCGGCTGCGCGGCCTTGCAGAAAACGCTCACTGCGGCGCAGTGCTCGGTATTGGCGGCGGGAAAACGCTGGATACTGCCAAAGCGCTGGCGTACTTCATGCACGTTCCGGTGGCAATTGCGCCGACAATCGCTTCCACCGACGCACCATGCAGTGCGCTTTCGGTTATCTACACTGACAACGGTGAATTCGAACGCTATCTATTACTTCCCAACAACCCGAACCGCGTGATTGTCGATACCAAAATCGTTGCCAGCGCACCGGCGCGGCTACTGGCAGCGGGGATCGGCGATGCGCTCTCCACCTGGTTTGAAGCCCGTGCCTGTTCACGCAGCGGCGCAAAAACCATGGCCGACGGGCGAAGCACACAATCTGCGCTGGCGCTGGCCGAGCTGTGCTACAACACCCTGCTGGAAGAGGGTGAGAAAGCCATGCTCGCGGCTGAACAACATGTCGTAACACCTGCGCTGGAGCGCGTGGTGGAAGCGAATACCTATCTGAGCGGCGTCGGCTTCGAGAGTGGCGGTCTGGCGGCTGCGCATGCCATTCACAACGGTTTAACCGCCCTTGCGGACACGCACCACTACTATCATGGTGAAAAAGTTGCGTTCGGTACACTGACGCAACTGATGCTGGAAAACGCGCCGCTGGATGAGATCGAAACAGTCGCAGCGCTGTGCCACGCCGTTGGTCTGCCGATCACGCTGGCGCAACTGGATATCAAAGCAGATATTCCGGCGAAGGTGCGCATCATTGCCGAAGCAGCCTGTGCGGAAGGTGAAACCATCCACAACATGCCAGGCGGCGCAACGCCGGATCAGGTCTATGCCGCACTGCTGGTCGCCGACCAGTACGGACAACGTTTCCTGGAAGAGTGGGAATAAGCGTTAACATACCCGGAGGCGCGAATGCTTACCGGATTTGTAAAGCGAAAGCCTGGAACGGTTGTTCCGGGCTTTTTATTTCAGGTTAGATGCCAGGGCGAACGCCCAGTGTGTGGCAAATCGCATAGCTCATTTCCGCACGGTTCAGCGTATAGAAGTGGAAATCTTTCACCCCTTCGCGGCTCAAAATCTTCACCATATCCATCGCGATATTTGCCCCCACCAGCTTGCGGGTCTCGGCGTCGTCATCCAGGCCGTCGAACATTTTCGACATCCACGCTGGAATACGTACGTTGGTCATATCAGCGAATTTTTTCGCCTGCCGGAAGTTGGAAACCGGCAGAATGCCCGGAACGATCTCCACGTCGATGCCGGTCGCAGCGCAGCGATCGCGAAAACGCAGATAGCTTTCCACGTCAAAGAAGAACTGGGTGATCGCACGGCTGGCGCCTGCGTCCACTTTGCGCTTCAGGTTGAGCAGATCCGCCTGCGCGCTTTTTGCTTCCGGGTGTACTTCCGGGTAGGCGGCAACAGAGATATCGAAATCGGCAACCTCTTTTAACAACGTCACCAAATCGGCGGCATACATATCCGGCTTGCCGCCGCCCGGCGGTAAATCACCGCGCAGCGCCACGATATGGCGGATGCCATTATTCCAGTAATCCTGCGCAATCGCGCGCAGTTCATCGCGGGTGGCGTCGATACAGGTCAAATGCGGCACGGCTTCCAGGCCGGTGCGCTCTTTGATGCCTTTGATAATACTGTGAGTACGATCGCGCTCGCCGGAGTTTGCCCCGTAGGTCACCGAAACGAATTTCGGCTTCAGGCTACTCAGGCGATCGATGGAGCTCCATAAGGTCTGTTCCATTTCACTGGTGCGCGGCGGGAAAAATTCAAAGGAAACATTAATCTGGCCATGTACTTCCGCCAGGCTCTGATTCAGGGCTTCCCGCTGGTTGGCGTGAAAAAAGCTCATACCTTACCTCATCAATCGCATGTCATTGTCTGTTGTTTGCGAACTTCTATACGTTTAGACGTCCAGATGTAAAAATGACGGAATTTGCACAGGCCGTCAACCGGAAAATCACTATTCTGAGTGAGGAATGTTCAGCAAAGATGAAAAAATTTCATGATACGAAATGAAATGCCCTCTCCCTGCCCGGGAGAGGGTGAGGATAAAATTACAGCAATTGCGCCAGACGGTTGATATCAGACTGGATAGCGCCAGCGGTGACATCACGTCCTGCGCCAGGGCCGCGAATGACCAGTGGATTATCGCGATACCAGCGACTTTCAATGGCAAAGACATTATCGCCCGGCAGTACCGCCGCCAGCGGATGCTCCGGACGGACCGCTTCCACGCCTACGCGTGCTTTGCCGTTCGCATCGAAACGCGCGACATAACGCAGCACAAGGCCCATTTCACGGGCGGCTTCCAGCCGCTGCACCATCTGCTCATTCAGCTCGTCGCCATTTTCGAAGAAGTGATCCACCGAACCTTCTCCACAATGCGGTGGCACCAGCGATTCCACGCGAACCTGCTCTGGTTCGATGTCATAACCCGCTTCACGGGCGAGGATCACCAGCTTGCGCATCACATCTTTACCTGCGAGATCGACACGCGGATCCGGCTCAGTCAGGCCCTGCTGCCACGCCTGATCGACCAGATCGGTAAACGGCACAGTACCGTCGAATTGCAGGAACAACCAGGAGAGGGTGCCGGAAAAGATACCGCTGATCGCCAGAATAGCATCACCGCTATCGCGCAGATCGCGCACCGTATGGTTAACCGGCAATCCGGCGCCGACGGTGGCGTTATACAGCCAGTGGCGACCCGTCTTTTCAAACGCATCGTGGATCTGGCGATAATTATTGGTCGTGCTCGCCCCGGCCAGTTTGTTGGCGCTGATCACATGGAAACCGTGGCTGGCAAAATCCAGATACTGCCCGGCCAGTTGCTCACTGGCGGTAACATCCAGTACGACGAGGTCGTCATACGGGTGCGCGCGCATCCACAGGAACAGTGACTCTTCATCCTGCTCGACGGCTTCATCATTAAAGAAAGCCAGCGCACGGCTGGCATCCAGCCCATCGTAATTCAACAAGCTACGGCGGCTATCCACTACGCCGGCCAGCACAAATTCAAACCCGGTACGCGCCGAAAGTGCACTCTGCTCGCGGGAGAACAACTCCAGCCAGCGGGAACCGATATTCCCCTTGCCGAACAGCATCAGACCGATGCGTTTTTCCGCACGGAACAGCGACTGGTGCAACCCCTGAACCAGGTTCTCAGTCGGGCCAACGCGCAGTACCGCGACCAGGCTGATACCTTCGTCAGACTGCCAGATAAACTCAACCGGTTGGCCTTTCAGTTGCTGCCAGAAACGGTGGCTGTGCAACGGGTTACGGCATACGCCAGCACCGACCATCGCCACCAGCGCCAGCCCCTGACGCAGGCGTAATTCACCCGGCAGACCGGCTTCATCCAGCAGTTTAAAGACGCTATCGACCACTTCCGAGGTATAGCAGAGTTGCAGCAGATTACGGTCGGCATGAACGCCCACTGCCAGCGGACGCGCCTGCGCACGCTTAAGGAGCAGATCGATCTCTTTTTGCGCCAGTTTAAAATCCTGTCCGCCCGGAACGAGGAACTCGATCAGGCAGACATCATCGTGACTGGTCACGATGCGCGCGCCGGTGCCGGACGCCAGCACGCGTTCAATGCGCGTAGATCCTTGATCCGGGTTATAGCTACAGCGCAATTGCAGATCGATATTGCTGCCGGACACCGGTTGCAGCGTGCGGGCATGTAGTACCGGAGCGGCAAGACGCGCCAGTTCGCTGGCTTCGTCGAGACGCAGTAGCGGCAGCAGACAGGCATCTTTCACTTTGCGCGGGTCTGCGCTATAGACACCGGCTACGTCGCTCCAGATGGTGACGCGGGAAACATCGCCCAGCGCGCCAATCTGTGTTGCTGAATAGTCAGAGCCGTTACGCCCCAGCAGCACCGTTTCACCAGCCTCGTTACGGCTGATAAACCCGGTGACGACAATGCGTTTGCCAGGATGTTGCGCCAGCTTTTGCTGCAAAAGGGGGTAAGATGCCCCTTCGTTCACCTGCGGCTGCGCCGAGCGCTCGGCACGCAGAAATTCGCGGGCATCCAGCCAGGCCGCATCAAGGCCTTGCTGATTGAGTACAGCGGCCATCAGGCGCGCCGACCAGATTTCACCGTGGCCGACCACTTCCGCGTAAACCGCGTCGGTGATACCGCCGTCGAGCAGCGCCGCCAGGTGTTCCAGATCGTGGATAAATTCGCTGGTCAGGCCATCGGCCACATCGGCGGGCAACAGCCCGCCAATCAAGTCACTTTGATAACGACGCAGGGATTGCTGAACCTGATGCGCAGAGAGCCTGTCAGTCTGGCTTAATTTCAGCCAGTTGATCAGCTGGTTGGTGGTGCTGCCTGCAGCGGAGACAACCATCATGTCGCCCGGTTGTGAGTACTCCGCCATGATCCCTGCAACGCGCAGGTAACACTTCACATCTGCCAGACTACTGCCACCAAATTTGTGCAGTTGACGAGCCTTCGTCCCTGCCTGCGCAATCACACTCATCTTTATCCCTCAGCTGCGACCCGGAAGCCATTTTCCAGATCGGCAATTAAATCTTCGCTATCTTCAATACCGGTCGAGATACGCAACAGCGTTTCCGAAATCCCGGCAGCGGCGCGCGCTTCCGGCGCCATACCTGCGTGCGTCATGGTGGCGGCGTGGGAGATTAAACTTTCGACCCCACCCAATGATTCCGCCAGAGTAAACAGTGACAAACCGCTCAGGAAACGACGCAGCGTTTGCTCGTTGCCATCCAGTTCAAAACTTAACATCGCGCCAAAGCCTTTTTGTTGACGTGCAGCAATCTCATGCCCCTGATTATCCGGCAGAGACGGGTGGTAAAGCTTTTTCACCAGCGGCTGAGTTCGCAGGAAATCGACAATCGCCTGTGCGTTACGCTGCGCCACTTCCATACGCGGCGACAACGTGCGCAGCCCGCGCAACAGCAAATAACTGTCGAAGGCGCTGCCAGTGACGCCAATATTATTTGCCCACCATGCCAGCTCGGTGACAGTCTCTGCATCTTTTGCTATCACCACGCCCGCCACCACATCGGAATGACCATTGAGGTATTTAGTGCAGGAGTGCAGCACCAGATCGGCACCCAGCGACAGCGGATTTTGCAACGCCGGGCTGAGGAAGGTGTTATCAACGACGCTAACTGCGCCCGCTTCACGTACCAATTGGCAGATTTTCGCAATATCCACGACGCGCAACAATGGGTTGCTTGGACTTTCTACCAGCACCAGTTTCGGTTTTTCCGCCAGCGCCGCTTTCAGCGCCTGTTCATCGCCCTGATCGACGAATTTCACCCGGTAGCAGCCGCGCTTTGCCAGGCTGTCGAACAGGCGATAGCTGCCGCCGTAACAATCATGCGGTGCAACCAGTAGATCACCTGGCTTGAGGAAAACCGTGGTCACCAGATGAATCGCCGACATGCCGGTATTGGTCAACACCGCGCCAGCGCCCCCTTCCAGCTCCGCCAGCGCGCGCTGTACCACATCACGCGTGGGGTTACCGCGACGCGAGTAGTCATGCGCGCGGGGTTCGTTAAAACCGGTGAAATTATAGGTACTGGAAAGGTGAATCGGCGGGACAACGCAGCCATACTGCTCGTCATCGTTCAATCCGCTACGCACTGCAATGGTGGCCTGTTTACGCGTCATGGTGAAGGCTTCCTGGCTTAATGGATGAAAAATCTGACCACAGAGTAAACATTGAATAGATAGACGTCAATACATCTGGACATCTAAACTTCTTTGCGTATAGATTGAGCAAACGCGCAATAGCCGTTAAAATTATATGCTTTAGTGTGGGCGCGCAGAGCGATACACCGTGTCACTGTGATGACTCTACGGTAAACTACGCGGGATTACGGCCTGGGCTCGCCCGGGTTTAGACTAATGACTGAGAGGATTAAAGGTATCTCATGGCTGAATGGAGCGGCGAATATATCAGCCCATACGCTGAGCACGGCAAGAAGAGTGAGCAAGTAAAGAAAATTACGGTCTCCATTCCTCTTAAGGTGTTAAAAATCCTCACCGATGAACGTACCCGTCGTCAGGTGAACAACCTGCGTCACGCCACCAACAGCGAGCTGCTGTGCGAGGCATTCCTGCATGCGTTCACCGGTCAGCCTCTGCCGAACGATGAAGATCTGCGTAAAGAGCGCAGTGATGAAATCCCGGAAGAGGCGAAAGTGATTATGCGTGAACTGGGCATCGACCCGGATACATGGGAATACTGATTCAAAACAAAAGGGCGGCAGATATCTTCCGCCCTTTTTGCTTATGTCAGCCGCACAATCAGAAGCGCGTCACTTCCGGGTGCACTTCTGCCAGAGAAAGCAGGTAAGACATAAATACATTTTTCATTGCCGTCAGCATATCACGCCTCTTTTTCGCTCTGTTCACAGGACTGTGAATGGCGAAAAGGATATGTGCATTTTTTAATCAGAGCAATATTTTTGTGATTCACATCACAAAAACATCCCCCCTCGGCAAACGACAGATACAAAAAAAGCGCCTCGCGGCGCTTTTTTCTTTGGCAACTTATTTGCTGCCCGGGATGCTGAAGCGTTTGTTGAAACGCTCAACACGACCACCGGTATCAACAACACGTTGTTTACCAGTAAAGAACGGGTGGCAATTGCCGCACACGTCCAGGTTCAGGTCGTGGCCCACAGTGGAGTGGGTTTTGATCACATTACCGCAAGAACAGGTTGCAGTAATCGCAACATAATTCGGGTGAATACCTTTTTTCATGGGAAACCTCAGTTTAAGGCCGCGTCGCTCTTCCAGCCCTAACGCCAGACACCACGCGAGTTAAATAATAAGTGTATCTTTTGCGCGCTAAATCCGCACTAAAGGCGGCGAATCATACAGAAATTAACCAGCGCATGCAAACTGATCCGCTCGCCCGTAGCAACAATGTGTATACTAACCCGCCAGTTTTCAAGTCAGGAAGATGAGATGCCCGTCGCCCACGTTGCGCTGTCTGTACCCTTGCCCCGCACCTTTGATTATCTGTTGCCGGACGACATGATCGCCCGTGCAGGTTGTCGCGTGCGCGTGCCGTTCGGTACCCAGCAACGCGTTGGCATCGTGGTGGCGATCAGAGATAAAAGCGAGCTGCCGCTTGCCGAGCTGAAGCAGGTAGAAGAAGTGCTCGACAGTGAGCCTGCTTTTTCGCCCGCTGTCTGGCGTCTGTTGTTATGGGCGGCTGACTATTATCATCATCCGATTGGCGATGTACTGTTCAATGCCCTTCCCGTTCTGTTACGCCAGACAAAAACTGCCAGCGCAGAGTTTCAGGGCTACTGGTTCGCCACTGAGCAAGGCCAGGCGACGGACATTAACCGCGTAAAGTCGGCAAAGCAGCAGCAGGCGCTTTCGGCTCTGCGTAAAGGCAAAATCTGGCAGCACCAACTGGCAGCGCTGGATCTGAAAAGCGTCACTCTGCAGGCGCTGCGCGCCAAAGGGCTGGCGGAAATGAGCAGCGAAACGCCAACGTTCAGCGACTGGCGCAGCCAGTTCTCCGTCAGCGGCGACAGGCTGCGGCTGAACACGGAGCAGGCCACTGCCGTTGGCGCTATTCACAGCGCGGCCGATCAATTCTCTGCCTGGCTGCTGGCAGGCGTCACGGGTTCCGGTAAGACTGAAGTCTATTTAAGCGTGCTGGAAAACGTGCTGGCGCAGGGTAAACAGGCGCTGGTGATGGTGCCGGAGATTGGCCTGACGCCGCAAACCATCGCCCGCTTTCGTGAGCGCTTTAACGCGCCGGTCGAAGTGCTGCATTCAGGCCTGAACGACAGTGAACGTCTCACCACATGGCAAAAAGCGAAAAACGGCGAGGCGGCAATTGTTATCGGCACACGTTCATCGCTGTTCACACCGTTTAAAAACCTCGGCGTGATCGTTATTGATGAAGAGCACGACAGCTCCTATAAACAACAGGAAGGCTGGCGCTATCACGCGCGGGATCTGGCAGTCTATCGCGCCCATAGCGAACAGATCCCCATCATTCTCGGCTCGGCGACTCCCGCGCTGGAAACCTTATATAATGTGCGAGCGCGAAAATACCGGTTGCTACGCCTGACGCGCCGTGCCGGCAGCGCGCGCCCGGCAACACAGCATGTGCTGGATATGAAAGGCCAGCAGTTGCAGGCCGGATTAGCGCCCGCGCTCATCAACCGCATGCGCCAGCATTTGCAGGCAGGCAATCAGGTGATCCTGTTTCTTAACCGCCGGGGGTTCGCTCCGGCGCTGCTGTGCCATGACTGCGGCTGGATAGCAGAGTGCCCACGTTGCGATCACTACTACACTTTTCACCAGGCGCAGCAGCATTTGCGCTGTCACCATTGCGATAGCCAGCGCCCGTTGCCGCGCCAGTGCCCCTCCTGCGGTTCCACGCACCTGCTGCCCGTCGGTTTAGGGACTGAACAACTGGAACAGGCGCTTGCGCCGCTGTTCCCTGGCGTACCGGTGTCGCGTATTGATCGCGATACCACCAGCCGCAAAGGCGCGCTGGAGCAGCACCTGGCGGAAGTTCATCGGGGTGGCGCGCGGATCCTGATTGGCACGCAGATGCTGGCGAAAGGCCATCACTTCCCGGATGTGACGCTAGTAGCGCTGCTGGATGTCGATGGCGCACTCTTTTCTGCGGATTTCCGCGCGGCGGAACGGTTTGCTCAGCTCTACACCCAGGTTTCGGGTCGCGCCGGGCGCGCCGGGAAGCAAGGCGAGGTGGTGCTGCAAACCCACCATCCTGAGCATCCTTTGCTGCAAACCCTACTGCATAAAGGTTACGATACCTTTGCAGAACAAGCGCTGGCCGAGCGGCAAACGCTGCAACTGCCGCCGTGGACCAGTCATGTATTGATCCGCGCAGAAGATCAGAACAATCAGTACGCTCCGCTATTCCTGCAACAGTTGAGAAACTTACTGCAAGCCAGCCCGCTGGCAGACAACCAGCTGTGGATCCTCGGCCCGGTTCCGGCGCTGGCGGCGAAACGCGCCGGACGCTATCGCTGGCAGATCCTGCTGCAACATCCTTCCCGCATTCGCTTACAGCATATTGTCAGCGGCGCGCTGGCGTTGACTAACACGCTGCCCGATGCGCGGCGGGTTAAATGGGTGCTGGATGTTGATCCTATTGAGAGTTGAGGTTGCGATCGGCGGCATAAAATTCAACTTTCATCACACTTTTCATGAAAATTCTGTAACCGCTGCGTCTAACTATCTGATAAAAATGTGACTACGCTTGCGCCGTGCATGCGAGGAGAACAAGTTGAAACCCAAAAATCAGGTTGCAGCAGCGACCATGAAAGATGTTGCCATGAAAGCAAAGGTTTCTACGGCAACCGTATCCCGTGCATTAATGAATCCGGAAAAAGTGTCGCAGACGACCCGTAATCGGGTTGAACAAGCCGCCATGGAAGTGGGCTATTTGCCCCAGTCGATGGGACGTAACGTCAAGAGAAACGAATCCCGTACTCTACTGGTGATTGTGCCGGATATCTGCGATCCCTTTTTCAGCGAAATCATTCGCGGTATCGAGGTTACCGCGGCCGAACACGGCTATCTGGTTCTGATTGGCGACTGCGCCCACCAGAATCAGCAAGAAAAAACTTTTATCGATCTGATCATTACCAAGCAAATCGATGGCATGTTGCTGTTAGGCTCACGCCTGCCGTTTGACGCAAGTATTGAAGAGCAGCGCAATTTGCCGCCGATGGTCATGGCAAATGAATTTGCTCCCGAACTGGAGCTGCCAACCGTACACATTGATAACCTGACCGCCGCTTTTAACGCCGTCAATTATCTACAGGAACTGGGGCACCGTCTGATTGGCTGCATTGCCGGGCCAGAAGAGATGCCATTGTGCCACTACCGCTTGCAGGGTTATGTGCAGGCGCTGCGCCGCTCCGGAGCGACCGTCGATCCGCACTATATTGCGCGCGGTGATTTTACCTTTGAAGCCGGAGCGCACGCGCTGGAACAGCTGCTGGCGTTGCCCAAGCCGCCAACGGCGGTGTTCTGCCATAGCGACGTTATGGCGCTGGGTGCGCTGTCGCTCGCCAAACGCCGGGGGCTGAAAGTACCGGACGACTTATCGATCATCGGTTTCGATAACATTTCTCTGGCAGAGTATTGCGACCCGCCGCTAACCACCGTTGCCCAGCCGCGCTACGAAATTGGCCGGGAATCGATGCTGCTCCTGCTCGAACAACTGCAAGGTCATAACGTCAACAGCGGATCGCGCCTGCTGGATTGCGAATTGATCCTGCGCGGCAGTACCCGGGCGATTACGTAAAAACCGGGCTTTAAGACACCCCCTTCTGGTCAAAAGCCCGTCGCTTAAGTAACATGGCGGGCTGATAACCGATATACATACAGCGAAACGATAGTGGCACAACGAGATTATGTACGCCGCAGCCAGCCGGCTCCTTCGCGGCGAAAAGCGAGCAACTCAAGGAAAAAGCAACGCAGCAGGTCTGCGGTCTCTCCAGCCATGGTCGCTATCGCGGCGGCTGTGCTGGTCGCCTTTATCGGTGGTCTGTACTTTATTACGCACCACAAAAAAGAAGAATCCGAAGCGCTGCAAAATCAAAAGGTCACCGGTAACGGCCTGCCGCCGAAGCCGGAAGAGCGTTGGCGCTATATTAAAGAGCTGGAAAGCCGTCAACCCGGTGTGCTTGCGCCAACTGAACCCTCTGCAGGCGGCGAAGTGAAAACCCCGGATCAACTGACAGATGAACAGCGCCAGCTGTTAGCGCAGATGCAGGCGGATATGCGCCAGCAGCCGACGCAGCTTAATGAAGTACCGTGGAACGAACAGACGCAGGAACAACGCCAGCAAACGTTGCAGCGTCAGCGCCAGGCGCAGCAGCAGCAGCAGCAGCAACCGCAGTGGACGCAAACGCAGCCAGTTCAGCAACCGCGTGCGCAGACGCGCATTGTGGAGCAGCCGGTACAGCAACAACCGGCGCGGACAACGGCCACTGCACCGCGTCAAACGCAAGCTCAACAGCAACCGAAAGCTGCCGCCACATCGCAACCGTATCAGGATCTGTTGCAAACGCCGCCGCATACCACGGCAGCACAGCCGAAATCGCAGCAGGCAGCGCCGATAACACATGAAGCGGAAGCGCCGAAAACGCAAACAGCGGAGAAAAAAGATGACCGCCGCTGGATGATCCAGTGCGGTTCGTTTAAAGGCCAGGAGCAGGCAGAAACCGTTCGCGCCCAACTGGCGTTTGAAGGGTTTGATTCACATATCACCAGCAACAACGGCTGGAACCGCGTGGTACTTGGCCCGGTGAAAGGCAAAGAGAATGCCGATTCCACCATTAGCCGTCTGAAAATGGCGGGTCATACAAACTGTATCCGTCTCGCCTCCGGGGGTTGAAACCCCCGAAATCCCCCCCATCTATAATTGCATTCTGCCCCGTAAGCTGTGCGGGGCGCTGTATTCTGCATTTGTAACCAAGGGGTCTGCTCGTGACAACAATCGTAAGCGTACGCCGTAACGGCCACGTCGTTATTGCCGGTGATGGCCAGGCCACACTGGGTAATACCGTAATGAAGGGCAACGTGAAAAAAGTCCGCCGCCTGTATAACGATAAAGTTATCGCAGGTTTTGCCGGTGGTACGGCCGATGCCTTCACTCTGTTCGAACTCTTCGAACGTAAACTGGAAATGCACCAGGGCCATCTGGTGAAAGCAGCTGTCGAGTTAGCAAAGGACTGGCGCACCGATCGCATGCTGCGCAAGCTGGAAGCGCTGCTGGCGGTGGCTGATGAGAACGCGTCGCTGATCATCACCGGTAATGGTGATGTGGTTCAGCCGGAAAATGACCTGATCGCTATCGGTTCCGGTGGGCCATACGCCCAGGCCGCAGCCCGTGCGTTACTGGAAAATACGGAGCTTGGCGCGCGTGAAATCGCTGAGAAGGCGTTGGATATTGCAGGCGATATCTGCATTTACACCAACCACTTCCATACCATCGAAGAATTATCCTCTAAAGCGTAAGGATCTCCCATGTCTGAAATGACCCCACGCGAAATTGTCAGCGAACTGGACAAACACATTATCGGCCAGGACGCAGCTAAGCGTTCTGTAGCAATCGCCTTGCGTAACCGCTGGCGCCGTATGCAGCTTGATGAAGAGCTGCGTCACGAAGTAACCCCAAAAAATATTCTGATGATCGGCCCGACCGGCGTCGGTAAAACCGAAATCGCTCGTCGTCTGGCGAAATTGGCTAGCGCGCCATTTATCAAAGTTGAAGCGACCAAATTCACCGAAGTGGGCTATGTCGGGAAAGAAGTGGACTCTATCATCCGCGATCTGACCGATGCTGCAGTGAAAATGGTACGTATCCAATCGATCGAGAAAAACCGCTACCGCGCTGAAGAGATGGCCGAAGAGCGTATTCTCGATGTGCTGATCCCACCGGCGAAAAACAACTGGGGCCAGCCGGAACAACCCGTTGAACCTTCAACTGCGCGCCAGTCCTTCCGCAAAAAACTGCGCGAAGGCCAGCTCGACGATAAAGAGATTGAAATCGATCTCGCCGCTGCGCCGATGGGCGTAGAGATCATGGCACCTCCGGGTATGGAAGAGATGACCAATCAGTTGCAGTCCATGTTCCAGAACCTGGGCGGGCAGAAGCAGAAACCGCGTAAGCTGAAAATCAAAGACGCGATGAAGCTGCTGATTGAAGAAGAAGCCGCGAAGCTGGTCAACCCGGAAGAGCTGAAACAGGATGCTATCGAAGCCGTTGAGCAGCACGGGATCGTGTTTATCGACGAAATCGACAAAATCTGTAAGCGCGGCAACACCTCCGGGCCGGACGTTTCCCGCGAAGGCGTACAGCGCGACCTGTTGCCGCTGGTGGAAGGCTGCACCGTCTCGACCAAGCACGGCATGGTGAAAACCGATCACATTCTGTTTATCGCCTCCGGCGCGTTCCAGGTTGCCAGCCCGTCGGATCTGATCCCGGAATTGCAGGGCCGTCTGCCAATTCGCGTTGAATTGAAGGCGTTAACGACGGAAGATTTCGAGCGCATCCTGACCGAACCAAATGCATCTGTGACCGTACAGTACAAAGCGCTGATGGCGACCGAAGGCGTGAATATCGAATTTACTGACGACGGCATCAAACGCATTGCGCAGGCTGCCTGGCAGGTGAACGAAACCACGGAAAACATCGGCGCTCGCCGTTTACATACCGTGCTGGAACGCCTGATGGAAGACATCTCCTACGACGCCAGCGATCTGGGCGGTAAGACCATTATCATTGATGCCGACTATGTGAGTAAGCACCTTGATGCTTTAGTGGCAGATGAAGATCTGAGCCGTTTTATCTTATAATCCCGTTCACAACGTTTTCATCACATTCGATGGGGGCTTATGCCCCCATTTTTGCTGGCGTAATTTATGAACGAAACGCAATCTCTGAGCCTCACCCAAGCCTGGCTGGAAAGCCTGCGACCTAAAACATTACCGCTGGCATTCGCGGCCATTGTCGTGGGCACTGTGCTGGCTTGGTGGCAGGGTTATTTTGATCCGCTGGTTGCCGTGCTCGCGTTGATCACCGCCGGCCTGCTGCAAATTCTCTCCAATCTTGCCAATGATTACGGCGATGCAGTAAAGGGCAGCGATAAACAGGATCGCATTGGGCCGCTACGCGGTATGCAGAAAGGCGCCATTTCGCTTGCGCAAATGAAGCGAGCGCTGATTATCGTGATTGTGCTGAGCTGCATTTCCGGGCTGTTGCTGGTGACGGCGGCAACCCAAACTCTGGCGGATTTTATCGGTTTCCTCGTACTTGGCTGCCTGTCGATCGTTGCGGCGATTACCTACACCATTGGTAAGCGCCCATATGGCTATCTCGGCCTTGGCGATATCTCAGTACTGATTTTCTTTGGCTGGCTGAGCGTGATGGGAAGCTGGTATCTGCAAGCGCATATGCTGATCCCAGTGGTTATCCTGCCCGCTACGGCCTGCGGCCTGCTGGCGACTGCTGTATTGAATATCAATAACTTGCGTGATATCGATAGCGATCGCGAGAACGGCAAAAACACGCTGGTGGTGCGTTTAGGGCCAATCAACGCCCGCCGCTATCATGTCGGCTTGCTGGTCGGCGCGCTGCTGTGCCTGGCGCTGTTCAACCTGCTATCATTGCATAGCCTGTGGGGATGGTTGTTTGTCCTTGCAGCACCGCTGCTTATCAAACAAGCGCGCTATGTGGTGCGTGAACGCGATCCGCGCGCTATGCCACCGATGCTTGAACGTACGGTAAAAGGCGCATTGCTTACTAACTTATTGTTTGTTATTGGAATAATCCTTAGCCAGACACACCTTTAACTGATTAATGTCAATTAACAATTGATGATTTTGCCAACAGTGCGGGATGCGCGATATACTAACGTTTCTCGCATCAACTGAACGTTAATCCTATGAAATACGATACTTCTGAGCTTTGTGACATCTACCAGGAAGAGATCAACGTTGTAGAGCCGCTATTCTCAAATTTTGGCGGTCGGTCGTCTTTTGGCGGACAAATCATCACGGTGAAATGTTTCGAGGATAACGGGTTGCTGTATGATCTGCTCGAACAAAATGGCCGTGGTCGCGTCCTGCTGGTCGACGGCGGCGGTTCTATGCGTCGCGCATTAATCGACGCCGATCTCGCACGCACTGCGGTGCAAAACGAGTGGGAAGGCATTGTGGTTTATGGCGCAGTGCGCCAGGTTGACGATCTGGAGGAGCTGGATATTGGTATCCAGGCAATTGCCGCTATTCCAGTTGGCGCAGCAGGTGAAGGCATTGGTGAAAGCGACGTGCGCGTCAATTTCGGCGGTGTTACTTTCTTCTCTGGCGACCATCTGTATGCCGACAATACTGGCATTATCCTTTCCGAAGATCCCCTCGATATCGAGTAAACAGAAGGGCGCCATCAGGTGCCCTTCTTCTTTTGCGTCAGACAACGCTTCACTTATCCATCCGAATGATTTCGGGTTGTAGCAAGGCAGCAAGCAAATAAATCCCAGGGAGCATAGATAGCCTGACCGGAATGAATGCGCACCGCTACAACGCGAAAGATAAAGGGGGTTCTACGCCGGAACCGCCGAAATTTCCGACCAGTTGTATTTAGTGATCTTTCGACACCCCAACGACTCCATTCGCAATGCCCTGAGCCAGCCTTTAAGCTGACAGCGCAGCACCGTTTAAGAAAGTTCATCGTATCATCCGCATTATTCCGTTAGCGATTTCGTTAACCGACGATGGCAGCCATGTTAATGCGGCAATATGAAGAAGTTTAGCAGGGGGCGGTCTGAAAGAATATGCTCGTGTCAGTCAGGTTGATGAAGCAGAAAGTCGGTAAAAAAGGACTTACGGCATCCATTTTACGTCAAACCATATACTATGCAGTTGCGTGCATAGCCATGCATTCGGGTACAATTTATCAGGCGCGTTTCCGGTGGTTTTTCGGTTTTACAGCCACGACTTTCGCCCGTCTGACCCCGGAAACGTCGCCAGTGCCGATCGGATGGTGCCGGTAACGGATGTTATGGTAAATTCAGACTGATTTTGTGATTATTGAGTGGGTGAATTAACAGATAAGGATGTTAGTGTTATGGAGTTCAGCGTAGAGAGTCTTTTGAAATCGGGTTTCACCAAGCGAGAGTTACGATATATCTATAATAATATTTATAGCTTTGGAGGGACTCTGGAGGAAATCGTAAGAGATTTAGCGAAAAGATTTAAGGTGTTCATTTATATTTTTATTTTTACTGTTATTTCATGCTCTCTTGTTATTTATTTTAAATGGTCTGATCCGTGGTATGTTTTTTCCTGTGTGATAACACTTTTAGTTTTTGATTTAATAATGTTATTTATCCAACCGCCAGTTATTTCATTTAAATGCTGGCGGTTTTGTCGGGTAAGTAAAGCTTAGTTATTTTCTGTGCTGAGAAGGTCAAATATCACTTTGGCCTTAACGCCATAACCGGCTATCTTCATGGTAAGCTTGGGGCGGTTCATGGTATTTATTTTTCGGTAAAAATCTGCTGGAATGTGGCGGAATAGTCTCCATGTTTCAGGCCGTCTGGACAATCCGACAATGCTGTAAACACTGGCAGTCAGAGAAATGGCATTATAAACCGCCAGCCCGGACTCAGGTTTGAATCCCATGAAATTTGCAACTTCCATTGCACCATCAGCGATAAAGCCTTCTGATTTATTCTCATTTTTTTTAAGGTTTATAATTTCTTTCGTTACGCCATTTATGCCATCCATTACAAGGATGGCGCCAGCCAGCATTCCTATGGCTGGCATCGTTGCGATCATTATCCCGCCAGTGATGGCCGTTAATCCAGACACCACAATTTTAACCGCGCTAATCACATAGCCGACAATCTTATTATTTTCCCGGACGAACTCCACTTTGGCGTAAAGTTTTGCAGTTTTCATCCGCAGCATCCACCCCTGCTCTTCAAGGTTTTCGGTCTCTGCTCTCAGGTTTTTGATGCACGCCATATATTCTTCATTGGATGTTGCACGTCGTGCAGCAGCGAACTGCTGTTCGACAACCTCCTGTATCTCCCGTACAAAGTTTATTCGGGTCAGGCTGTCCTGAAGGTGGAAAGAGGACAGCGTATTCGCGGTACTCACCAGCTTTCTGGCCTCAAGGTTTACCATGGTTTCAGCCCAGGCCCTATTTCGTCCACCTGTGCGAGCCATACTCAGTAGCGCGTGATCCATATCTGCTCCTTGGTTGTGATTATCCCTGTGTCCGTCGGGAGCGTATCATAAAACCTTCAGGCAAAAAGTGCCTAATGCCCCCACGGGGAGCGGAGCGACCAGCCTCAGGTCGTTCTTTATGGTTCTGATTGCGTGGGTGTCGTGCCTGAACTAGGCGATCACACTTCACCACTGCTACTAGGGGTTCTACGCCGGAACCGCCGAAATTTCCGACCAGTTGTATTTAGTGATCTTTCGACACCCCAACGACTCCATTCGCAATGCCCTGAGCCAGCCTTTGCGTCCTGCACGTAGCCGTACATGCCGACTATCATCACCCCCTTTGTACCGTGGCGCAGCAGCGTCCGCTCGACCGTCACTTTGAGGCTGAACGAGTAGCAGACCGCCATGGTTATCGCAGCGCTCAACGACTGGTTAGTTACAGAGCCGCTGGCG
Organism: Pseudomonadota bacterium; assembly: GCA_018261615.1. Classification (GTDB taxonomy): domain Bacteria; phylum Pseudomonadota; class Gammaproteobacteria; order Enterobacterales; family Enterobacteriaceae; genus Kosakonia. The sequence goes on from JAGTSE010000046.1 coordinate 34,838, forward strand.
AAAGTCGCCCCCTGTTTGACGAGTTCCTGCTGAATGCGGCGGATACGGTCCGGGGTGAGATTTTGCAGCAGCATGTCGATATAGATCCGTATCATCCGCTGCAGCACGTCATGCTCGCGTACCATCTTGACTATCGCCAGCATGAAGCGGATATCCTCCGACTTCTGTTTCGCACAAACGTCCTGATAGTTCTGCGTGAAGCAGCTCGTATAGTAAATGGCGCATGTTGCGCCTGCCTGGAGTTTTTTACCCTGCTCCAGCATTTCGTCGCGAACGCCAGCCAGCGCTTCCTCAAGCACAGCGCCAGGTATTTGTCGGCCTGGATTTTGTCCAGAATCATGTTGTTTGTGTACATACTAAAGCCTTCCGTTGCTCGGGGAAGCATGGGGAAAATAGGCCACCCAGGCCAGTTTGTACAAGGGGTTTGACGGCCAATGATGTAAAAAACCACGTTAAGCGCTGAGGAATCCTCAGTAATGGGCGGGTAAAAAAAGACAGGCATAGAGTTTTGTGATCTACTGATTGTGCAACCAATTCAATGAGATCACCTCTATGCCTGCTTATCGCAATATGTCAGAAATTCTTCCATAATGCTTTAGCCCCGTTTCACAAATATCGACAAAATGCTTTGCTGGATGCCACCATCGCACTCATCAATGGCACATCTCTGACGCTGAGCAGTATCGGGCGTTATTTACCCGGTACGGCTCAGGTTAAAAACAAAATAAAACGCGTTGATCGTTTGCTCGGTAATGAATCCCTTCATCCCGATATTCCTCTGCTGGTAGCACATTTTGCTGAACGGGCATTATACCATTCAGAACAATAATGGAATTATCGACCTGGATGCACTGGTTGCCGGGCTAAAACTGGGGTAACGGAAATTTCGGCGGTTCCCCCATAAAGCGTAATCAGACTTCTTCCATGCGGCCCAGTAGCGCCTGCAAGCGCTCCTGCCAACCATGCTGCTGCTCTTTCAGCTGGTTGTTTTCGCGCTCCAGCTCTTCGCGGCTATGCTGTGCAGCCTGAACGTCCTTGGCCAGACTATTATTCTTTTCTTTCAGCTCTTCGATTTCCATCTGCAACAGCGTGATGGTATCAATCGCCTGCTGCACTTTCGCTTCCAGTTTCTCAAACACTTCTAATGACATTGTCATACCTCTCCTGAGTTGCAAGGCGTTGATAGGTAAACCTTCGTCCCTAATACCGGCGATGCCTTAATAAAATGAGCGCATTTCGCTTGCCTCCGATTGTATGAATCACGCCAGCCCCTGTCCAGCGCGGAGCCGCGCTGTTTGCGCTTTGCAACACTTTTCGTCCTCATCCTGGTGCAACAGCGGTGCCCGTCTCTACATTGTTAATGATGAGGTTACAAAAATGATTCAGCTCACATTTCGATATGGCACAAAAACACCCTAATTCGCGCGAAAACGCTCATTTTATTGACGCAGTACACACATTTTAATTTCGATATTTCTCGTTTTTGCTCGTTAACGATAAATTAACACTGTGTCTACACGACATCATGGGAGACGTTGGCCCCATGCTAACAATAACCATTACTCTTTAGCAGGATCCGATTATGAGTCAGACATCAACCTTAAAAGGCCAGTGCATCGCCGAGTTTCTCGGAACCGGGTTGTTGATTTTTTTCGGTGTCGGGTGTGTCGCAGCGCTGAAAGTGGCAGGCGCCACCTTCGGGCAGTGGGAAATCAGCATCATCTGGGGTCTTGGTGTGGCTATGGCCATCTACCTGACTGCAGGCGTTTCCGGCGCGCATCTTAACCCCGCGGTAACGATCGCACTATGGCTCTTCGCCAGTTTTGACGGGCGCAAAGTGGCACCCTTCATCATTTCGCAGTTTGCCGGCGCATTTTGTGCAGCGGCACTTGTTTACGGGCTTTACTACAATCTTTTCCTCGACTTCGAACACACGCACAATATGGTGCGTGGCAGTGTCGAAAGCCTTGATTTAGCGGGTATCTTTTCAACCTACCCTAACCCGCACATCAACTTTGTGCAGGCCTTCGCAGTTGAAATGGTCATTACCGCTATTCTGATGGGCGTCATCATGGCTCTGGGCGATGATGGCAATGGCATTCCACGCGGGCCGCTGGCCCCCCTGTTGATTGGCCTGCTGATTGCGGTTATTGGCGCATCAATGGGGCCGCTGACCGGCTTCGCCATGAACCCGGCGCGTGATATCGGCCCGAAAACCTTCGCCTGGCTGGCAGGCTGGGGCGACGTTGCCTTTACCGGCGGCAAAGATATTCCCTACTTCCTCGTCCCGCTGTTCGCGCCGATCGTAGGCGCAGCGCTCGGCGCGTTCGGTTATCGTAAGCTGATCGGCTGCCATCTGCAGTCAGGAACCAGCAAGGCGGCGGAAGAAAAAGGCACTGCCTCCACGACTCAACAAAAAGCTTCGCTGTAATGTGACTACGGGACTCTAACCATGACTAACAAAAAATATATCGTTGCGCTCGACCAGGGTACTACCAGTTCCCGCGCGGTTGTGATGGATCACGACGCCAACATCATCAGCGTTTCACAGCGCGAATTTGAACAAATTTACCCGAAGCCAGGTTGGGTTGAGCACGATCCCATGGAAATCTGGGCATCGCAAAGCTCGACGTTGGTCGAAGTGTTAGCGAAGGCAGACATCAACTCCGACGAAATCGCCGCCATCGGTATTACCAACCAGCGTGAAACAGCCATCGTCTGGGAACGCGAAACCGGCAAACCGATCTACAACGCGATTGTCTGGCAGTGCCGTCGTACCGCCGAGATTTGCGAGCAGCTCAAACGCGACGGTATGGAAGAGTACGTGCGCAACACCACCGGCCTGGTGATTGACCCGTACTTCTCCGGCACCAAAGTGAAATGGATCCTCGATCACGTTGAAGGCTCCCGCGAACGTGCGAAACGCGGCGAACTGCTGTTCGGCACTGTGGATACCTGGCTTATCTGGAAAATGACGCAGGGCCGCGTTCATGTGACCGATTACACCAACGCCTCGCGTACCATGCTGTTCAACATCCACACGCTGGACTGGGATGACAAAATGCTGGATGCGCTGGATATCCCGCGCGCCATGTTGCCGGAAGTGCACAAGTCCTCCGAAGTGTACGGTCAGACCAATATTGGTGGTAAAGGCGGTACGCGTATTCCTATCGCCGGGATCGCCGGTGACCAGCAGGCGGCGCTGTTTGGCCAGTTGTGCGTGAAAGAAGGGATGGCGAAAAATACCTACGGCACCGGTTGTTTTATGTTGATGAATACCGGAGAGAAAGCGGTGAAATCCGAGCACGGCCTGCTGACCACCATCTGCTGTGGTCCGAAAGGCGAAGTGAACTATGCGCTGGAAGGCGCAGTGTTCATGGCGGGGGCTTCCATCCAGTGGCTGCGTGATGAAATGAAGCTGATCAGCGATGCATTCGACTCTGAATATTTCGCCACCAAAGTGAAGGACACCAACGGCGTGTACGTGGTTCCTGCCTTTACCGGCCTCGGCGCACCATACTGGGATCCCTACGCACGCGGTGCAATCTTCGGCCTGACACGTGGTGTGAACGCCAACCACATCATTCGCGCCACGCTGGAATCGATCGCCTACCAGACGCGCGATGTTCTGGAAGCGATGCAGGCAGACTCCGGTATTCGTCTACACGCGCTGCGTGTAGACGGCGGTGCGGTGGCTAACAACTTCCTGATGCAGTTCCAGTCCGATATTTTGGGCACCCGCGTAGAGCGCCCGGAAGTGCGCGAAGTGACGGCGCTGGGTGCAGCCTACCTTGCTGGTCTGGCGGTCGGCTTCTGGCAGAATCTTGATGAATTGCAGGAAAAAGCGGTCATCGAGCGCGAATTCCGCCCAGGCATCGAAACCACCGAGCGCAACTACCGTTACAGCGGCTGGAAAAAAGCTGTTAAACGCGCGCTGGAGTGGGAAGAACACGACGAGTAATCCTGCCTCATCTCCCCTCTCCCGTTTGGGTGAGGGGAACCATCCTCTCGCCTTTCACCCTGTGATAAACTTTGTGCAATTTCTTTCACTACAGAGTGTGTTATGAGACGAGAACTTGCCATCGAATTCTCCCGCGTTACCGAGGCTGCGGCGCTGGCTGGCTACAAATGGCTGGGACGTGGCGATAAAAACACGGCGGACGGCGCAGCGGTGAACGCTATGCGCATCATGCTCAACAATGTCGACATTGACGGTACCATCGTCATTGGCGAAGGGGAGATCGATGAAGCGCCGATGTTGTTTATCGGTGAGAAAGTCGGAACAGGAAAAGGCGACGCCGTGGATATTGCAGTCGATCCTATTGAAGGCACCCGCATGACAGCAATGGGCCAGGCAAATGCGCTAGCGGTACTGGCTGTCGGCGATAAGGGTTGCTTCCTGAATGCGCCGGATATGTACATGGAAAAGCTGATTGTCGGCCCTGGTGCAAAAGGCGCTATCGACCTCAATTTACCGCTGGCGGATAACTTGCGCAATGTCGCCGCCGCGCTGAACAAATCTCTGATTGAATTGACGGTCACCATTCTTGCTAAACCGCGCCATGACGCAACGATTGCAGAGATGCAAAAGCTCGGCGTGCGCGTTTTCGCCATTCCCGACGGCGATGTGGCTGCATCCATTCTTACCTGTATGCCGGATAGCGAAGTCGACGTGCTGTACGGTATTGGCGGCGCACCGGAAGGCGTGATTTCCGCAGCAGTGATCCGCGCGCTGGATGGCGACATGCAGGGACGTCTGCTGGCACGCCATCAGGTCAAAGGCGACAGCGAAGAGAACCGCCGCATCGGCGAACAGGAGCTGAAACGCTGCCGTGGTATGGGCATTCAGGCGGGCAACGTGCTGCGTCTGGACGATATGGCGCGTAGCGATAATGTGATTTTTGCGGCAACCGGCATCACTAAAGGCGATCTGCTGGATGGTATTACCCGCAAAGGTAATATCGCCACCACAGAAACGCTGCTGATCCGTGGGAAATCGCGCACAATTCGCCGCATTCAGTCCATCCACTACCTCGATCGTAAAGACCCGGATGTGCAACGCCACATCCTGTAAGCCTATTTGTTCAATTGAGCTTTCCGGCCCGCATGGGCTGGAAATCTCCCTCCACAGGCACGAAGATAAGGCAACGCAACTGAACAGGAGAAAACCATGGCGGAATGGGTAACAGGAAAAGTCACTAAGGTGCAGTTCTGGACCGATGCGCTATTTAGCCTCACCGTTCATGCCCCCGTTCACCCCTTCACTGCCGGGCAGTTCGCCAAACTTGGTCTGGAAATTGATGGTGAGCGCGTTCAGCGAGCTTACTCTTACGTCAATGCGCCGAGTAACCCCGACCTCGAGTTCTATCTTGTCACCGTACCGGAAGGCAAACTGAGCCCACGCCTGGCGGCCCTGCAACCGGGAGACGAAGTGCAAATTGTCAGCGAAGCCGCCGGTTTCTTTGTGCTTGAGGAAGTGCCGGACTGCGAAACGCTATGGATGCTGGCCACCGGCACCGCTATAGGGCCATATCTGTCGATTTTGCAGGAAGGCAAGGATCTGCAACGCTTTAAAAATCTGGTGCTGGTGCATGCCGTGCGCTATTCCGCGGATCTCAGCTATTTGCCGCTGATGCTGGAACTGCAACAGCGCTATGAAGGGAAACTGCGTATTCAGACGGTAGTCAGCCGGGAGACGATTTCCGGCTCGCTGACCGGACGCGTACCGGCGTTAATTGAAAGCGGTGCGCTGGAAGAGACCGTCGGGCTACCGATGAACACCGAAACCAGCCATGTGATGCTGTGTGGCAACCCGCAGATGGTACGCGATACCACACAACTCCTTAAAGATTCCCGGCAAATGGCCAAGCACCTGCGCCGCCGACCGGGGCATATCACCGCAGAACACTACTGGTAATCAGCGGTACTTCACGTCCAGCGTCTCTTTGCCGTATTTGTTTTCTCCCTGGGTGCCGACAAACGCGCCCAGGTCGATCAGCAGCATGACGATAATCACCACCGGAATCAGACGTCCCACCGCCCATTCCAGCGTACCGCTCAGCACTTCCCAGTGGCCGGAAAGCAGCATCCACGCCAGTACCATCAGCAATCCCCACGCGCCATGACGGCCGCGATCGTGCAAACGTTTCACCATTACGCAGGCAGTCGGCCAGATGAGGCACACCAGAATAAACGCGGCCATCTGGAAATCGAGCATTCCGCTGTTTGCCAGCGCAAATAACACTGTCATGCTCACTACCCAGAGGATGATCCAGACCCAAAAGTCGCGTCGACCAATGCGCCCTTTAAACGAAAACAACCACTGCTGTATGCCCATGTAAGGTTCCTTATTATCGTAATGCTGCGTAGTTTACCCTGGCTGCGGGAGTTTTTGACAAGCCAGCCCGATATCGTTTTAATCGTGAGCACACTTTAGAGAGGGCGATGTAATGAAAGCATGGCGTTACCCGATTTGGCTGCTCTTCTCAGCGCTGATCTTCAATTCCCAAGTGTGGGCGGAAGAGACGCCTGCCACAGCAACCGCGCCCTACCTGCTGCCGGGCGCGCCGACATTCGACCAGTCGATCAGTCAGTTCCGGGAAAAATTTAATACCGACAACCCGACGCTGGCGCTGAACGAGTTCCGCGCTGTCGATGGCCGCAACGATCAAGGGAGCCTGACGCGCGCCGCAACAAAAATTAACGACAACCTTTATGCATCGACAGCGCTGGAGCGCGGTACTCTGAAAATAAAATCGATGCAAATCACCTGGCTCCTGGTACAGGGCCCAGAGCAAAAAGCGGCGAAAGCGAAAGCCCTGGAGTATATGGCGGCGATAATTCGCGCGTTTTCCCCGGCGATGACCACCGCACAAAGCGGGCAAAAGCTGCAAAAGCTGCTGAACAACGGCAAAAACAAACCGTACTACGCGGAAACAGAAGGTGCAGTACGTTATGTGGTGGCAGATAACGGCGAAAAGGGGCTGACCTTCGCTGTTGAACCGATTAAGCTGACGCTATCTGAATCGCTTGAAGATAACAATAAATGACAAAAAGCAAAGCCTTTCAAGGGATGAATCTCTATACTGTTTCACAGACCATGCTGCCCTGAAGGGTGGCCATATTCCTTAATTCGCCAAGCGCGTGGAGAGTAAAAATGCGACATCCTTTAGTGATGGGTAACTGGAAACTGAACGGCAGCCGCCACATGGTAAACGAACTGGTTGCAAACCTGCGTACCGAGCTGGCTGGCGTAACGGGCTGTGCGGTCGCGATTGCACCGCCGGAGATGTACCTGGATCTGGCTAAGCATGCCGCTGATGGTAGCCACATCATCCTGGGCGCGCAGAACGTCGACGTTAACCTGTCTGGTGCTTTCACCGGTGAAACCTCTGCCGAAATGCTGAAAGACATCGGCGCGAAATACATCATCATTGGCCACTCAGAGCGTCGTACTTACCACGCAGAATCCGATGAACTCATCGCCAAAAAATTCGCCGTACTGAAAGCGCAGGGTCTGATCCCGGTACTGTGCATCGGTGAAACCGAAGCAGAAAACGAAGCGGGTAAAACCGAAGAAGTATGCGCACGCCAGATCGACGCCGTGCTGAAAACCCAGGGTGCAAGCGCGTTCGAAGGTGCAGTGATTGCCTATGAACCGGTTTGGGCGATCGGTACTGGCAAATCCGCGACTCCGGCGCAGGCGCAGGCAGTACACAAATTTATCCGTGACCACATTGCTAAAGCAGACGCGAAAGTGGCTGAGCAAGTGATCATTCAGTACGGCGGTTCCGTGAATGCAGGCAACGCCGCAGAGCTGTTCACCCAGCCTGACATCGACGGTGCACTGGTTGGTGGCGCGTCCCTGAAAGCTGACGCTTTCGCAGTGATCGTCAAAGCAGCGGAAGCTGCAAAACAGGCATAATGCTTTTTACCCTCTCTCTGTCGGGAGAGGGTTTATTCTTACAATCTCCCCAGTACGCGAAACCACGCATAGTCCAGCGGCAACAGCACCAGATACGTCACCACTGCCAGCACCAGACAGAGCAGCATTCCCGCTCGTGTCGGCACTTTCCCCAGTGCCATGGCCACCACAATCGGCGACGCCTGATATGGCAACAGCGGTGTGGAGTAACCCAGCACCTGAATCATAATGACCGACAGCAGCGGGAACCCGGTCGCATCAGAAAAACTCTGTGCCAGCGTGGTAAACAGCGCCGGAACGCCGTTGGCCGTCATAATGAAATTAAGTGCCGTGGTGATGCCCGTCAGCGCGAGAAAACTGGTGAACGGGTTAGCCGGATCGAGCGGCATCACCCTCAGCAACGCTTCCCCAACCGCACTGCCGATACCGGTTTGCGTCACCGTGATCGATAAGCCCAAAATCCCGGCAACGTAGATACAGGTGCGGATATTCACCCCACTGGAAAACTCGTCGCCATTGATAAAGCCCACACGCGGTAGCAGGGTCACACCGGCCGCCGCCAACCCGGTCCACGCCGGACCGATACCGTGCCAGCTCTCCGTCACCCACATCGTCAGCACTACAGCCAGCAGCCACGCCAGCCGTTTCTCTTCCCGGCTCATCGGCACAGAAATGACCTCTTCACGCGGCACCTGCGGCTGCCCTGGAAACATCCAGCAGATCAAGCCAATCAGGATCAACCCTTTCAGAATGCCCAGCACTGGCGTGTGCAATAGTAAGTAGGGAAGATAATTGAGATGGATACCATAGGAGCCTTCCGCCGCGCCGCTCATCACCAGATTGGGGACGTTGGCAGGCAGAATTGTCGCCGACAGCTGGAATGTCCCAAAACCGACCGCCAGCGCCAATCCGTACCATGGCCGGGTACCTTCGTTAATACTGGCGCGTGCCGCCATTGCCGCAACAATAGGCATCAACAGTGCGATGCGTCCCATATTCGACGGCATAACAAAAGCCAGCGCGTAACTCAACAGTACGACACTGGCGACCATTTGCAGCCATGACGTTGTCAGCCGCGATGACAGTGCTCTCGCCGCCCGATCCGCCAACCCCGTTTTACGAATCGCCGCCCCCAGCACAAAGCCGCTGAACACCAGCCAGAATGCCGAAGAAGCAAACCCACCGAAAACCACTTCCGGCGGTGCGATTTTTGCCATCATCGCGGCCGTAAAGAACAGCAGCGCAGTAATAAACTCCGGTAACAGCGAGGTCGCCCACAGCACAATGGTGATGCCGACAATTAACGAGGGAAGGAACAGAGGGTGAGTAAGCCAGAGCGACATGCCTGTCTCCTGTAGATTTTTTCAGCAAGTCTACGGCGACAGGCAAGTTGAGTAAACGCAAATTATAGTGGGTTATTTGAGGATATCACATTGATGATCCTGAATTTCCTCTGCAGAAGCACGATTAAGCGCCAGTAGATCACGCTCGGTTGCCAGCAGCACAAACGAGCCGTCCGCCTGTCGCGCCATCGCCAGCGCAAAACGCCCCATATGTGCTTTTGCTTCCGGGACTTCTTCCGCCAGCATCAGGAATGGGCTGCGCTGCACCAGCTCTGCTTCGGTTACTCGCCGCGCCAGATATTGATGACCGAGCAGACCACCAGGAAATGCCAGCCACTGGCTGCTGATACGGGCGGCATTGTCGTTTAACTGTGCCCGCACGTCAGCACGCAGGCAGGATATATGAATGTGGAAGTGATTCTGTGTACGCCCCGTGCGGGAGTTGATGGTCAGAGAGATGGCATTATCCGGCACTTCTTTGCCACGCAGTTTGCTCATCACATCGCGAGCTTGCCACGCCTGCCAGAAAAAGTTCGGCGTTGTCGCTTGCAGCAGTAGCGGGCTTTCCGTGCCGTTGATGCGATAAGTCGGCATCAGCAGGAATTGCAGCGGCCCATTGCGATCTTTCATCAACACGTAACCACTTTTCAGGTTCACCTGCGCACAGGGAGCGGGCGAATTGTGTTCGCGGATATTTAGCAGGCATTGCCCGATAACGATCTGCCGCAACACGTCCGGATTGCCGCGACCTTTGAACCAGTATGCAGTTCCCGCGCCTGCCAGAATAACCAGCACTAACAGGGCAATGATAAGACGACGTACTGTTTTCATATTTCCGCTTCCTTTGCTAAATAAGCCTGGATGATAGCGTAAACGCCAGTGAAGTCGGAAATTCTGAATTTAGCCAGGGATAAACACGACATCGCCCTCAAAAGAGGGCGATGTCTGGGGGATTAGCGTTTGCTGATTTGGTCGAACGTACCGCCGTTAGAGAAGTGCTCTTTTTGCGCTTTGGTCCAGCCACCAAACTCATCATCAATGGTGAAGAGTTTCAGCTTCGGAAACTCACTCGCGTATTTCGCGGCAATTTGCGGATCGCGCGGACGGTAGAAGTTCTTCGCAACGATCTCCTGGCCTTCCGGCGAGTAGAGATATTTCAGGTAGGCTTCAGACACTTTCCCGGTGCCTTTTTTCTCGGCAACTTTATCAACGACAGAAACCGTTGGCTCAGCGAGGATTGATTCGCTCGGCGTCACAATTTCAAACTTGTCTTTGCCCAGTTCGTTGGTTGCCAGCAGCGCTTCATTTTCCCACGCAATCAGCACATCGCCAATGCCGCGTTCAACAAAGGTACTGGTCGCGCCGCGTGCGCCGGAATCCAGCACTTCAACGTTTTTATACAGCGCTTTCACAAACTCCTGCGCCTTTGCCTGATCACCATTGTTCTGGTGCAGAGCGTAGCCCCAGGCGGCCAGATAGTTCCAGCGCGCACCGCCGGAACTTTTCGGGTTCGGCGTAATAACGGAAACGCCCGGTTTTACCAGATCGTTCCAGTCATGAATCTGTTTCGGGTTGCCTTTACGTACCAGGAAGACGATGGTTGAGGTATATGGCGCGGAGTTGTCCGGCAGGCGTTTGATCCAGTCTTTATCAATGCGGCCGCGTTCAGCAATAGCGTCAACGTCATAAGCCAGTGCCAGCGTCACAACATCGGCATCAATACCGTTAATCACCGAGGTTGCCTGTTTACCAGAGCCGCCGTGAGACTGACGGATCACAACATTATCGCCGGTCTCTTGTTTCCAGTGCGCGCTAAACGCTTTGTTGTACTGTTCGTACAACTCACGCGTTGGATCGTAAGACACGTTTAATAACTGAATATCCTTAGCCAGAACGCTGGTGGAAGCCAGCAGTAAAGTAATTCCCACGCCCCATTTATTCATCGCCCACTCTCTTTGGTTATCTATTTTGATGAGACCAGCGTGCCAGAAAGATAATCAATGATTAAAGAATAAAAAAAGATTGGCTATAACTATGCGGAATAAATAAATCTAAAAAAAAACGCCCTCACAGTGAGTAATGCCGATCAGTTAAGGATCGGTTGAACGATCCAGTGGCTGTGTAAGAATCCGTAATCTCACAGGGATTACGGATTTTTTTATGTTACTTAGCCAG
>JAGTSE010000047.1 GCA_018261615.1 Pseudomonadota bacterium
GGGCGGGTTCTCTGAGCATGGCAGTCAGTCCGTTAATTGCACTGACCTTATTAGATCAAAGTCCTGACCTTACGGCCAGGACTTTGTCAGCAGTCTGAAAAATGAGACGGTTTCCCGTCTCATTTTTTTACGCCTTGATCAAATTTGGCCACAGCCGCAGGGTGGTGCGCGTGATCTGTAGCAGCTTCTCAACGCTGGCACCTTCGCGTGCGCTGATCGACATTCCCTGCAAAACACAGCCAAGGAATTCAGCCAGCGCCTGCGGATCCGCATCCATCGGGATCTCACCGTGCTGCTGGCGCTGGGTGAGGAACTGGAGCAGGGTATCTTCCTGCTGCGCATGCCGTGACTTTATCGTTTGCGCGATGGCCTGCGAAGAAGCTGCCAGCGTCGCCGAGGTGTTGATCATAAAACAACCGGCTGGCGTATCGGTGCTGGTGAAGCACTTTGCCACCGCGGTGAAATAATCCAGCAGCGCGGTTTTTACCGGTTTGTCCTCGCAGAGCAGTTGGGCTTCGTGCTGTCGGGCGAACCGCGCAATATAGCGATCGAGCACCGCACGGAACAACCCCTCTTTATTGGTGAACTCGGCGTACAGCGTCGGCGCTTTTGCCCCGGTGGCTTCCACGAGATCGGATAATGATGTGGCTTCGTAGCCATGCTGCCAGAACAGCGTCATGGCTTTGTCGAGCGCCGCTTCCCTGTCGAACACTTTCGGTCGGCCACGGCATTTTTTGGTGCAACTGGTGACTTCACTGGTCATATTGCCGCATAACCTTTGTTGGTTTGTTGAACGACCATTATAAAAATAATCTTCGCTAATGACCAGCAGCAAAACAGCACATATTCATAAAACATATGCTTATGAAATTTAAGCAATTAACATGTTAATTAACGGTCGTTATAAAAATATATTTACCAGTGATGAAGATCACATTCATCATTTACATATCGATCGTTAATTTAATTTTTAACGACATTTTTATCTTTATTCAGGAAAAAAATCATGAAAAACATCACTATGATTTTTACCACTGCTGCACTCAATACGCTCTCTTTCGCCGGCTTTACTGCCGTTGAAGTTCAGTCTGCCCTGGCAGACCAGCAGGAAGTTGCAGCCATTGGCGTCTGTGTGGATTCCGATCTCTCTTCCGTTGAAGCCAAACTGGTGCAAAAAGCCGACGAGATGGGCGCGAGATCTTACCGCATCACATCAGTGACCGGTTCTGACAACCTGCACGGTACTGCAGTGCTTTACAAATAAACCCTACCTCTGTTCCCTGTGCCACTGCAATAAAAAAGGCCCGGCGTATATCGTCGGGCCTTTTCTTTTTCGTTCCGTTTTACATAGCCTGCAAGGCTCTCTCACTATGACGCGTAACATCAACCGGCATACCAGAGCGAATCTCCATTACGTGGTTCATAATACTGGTATCGCTACGGGTATCGTCTTTGAAGGCCTGCATCGCGGCATTCAGCACAATGGGCAGCGTTTTTGGATCGTCATCAATCGATTTTGACAGCGGTTGATGTACTTCAACCAGCCGTTTACCGTCCGGCTCAACCGACGCTTTTATCGGCGTATTAATGATGTTCACCACCGTTCCAGGCGTCACGTTGGCAAACAGACTGGAAATATCGGCATCGCGCAGGCGAATGCAGCCGGAGCTGACGCGCATGCCAATACCGAAATCAGCATTGGTGCCGTGCAGAAGGTAAACTCCGCCAAACGCGGCAAGACGGATCGCATGATGTCCCATTGGGTTATCTGGCCCGGCGGGCATCACTGCAGGCAGATCAATCCCCTGGGCCTTGTAACGCGCGCGGATATTGGCGGTTGGCGTCCAGGTGGGGTTTGCGCGTTTATCAGAAACCGTGGTGACCATTGTTGGTGTCAGAGTGTCGCCACCTAACTGACCAATTCCGATCGGATAAACCCTCACTTCATTTTTTCCCGGCGGATAGTAATAGAGGCGCAGTTCCGCGAGGTTAATCACAATGCCTTTGCGCGGAACATCCGGCAGCAGGGTTTGCAGCGGGATCGTCAGCACGCTGCCAGATCGTGGCACATAAGGGTCGACACCCGGGTTTGCCTGCAACAGCGCGAGAAAACCAACATTATATTTTTTGGCGATCGCTTCCAGTGAACCGCCATCATTTTGCACCACGTGATAGCGGTTTTCGCCTACAAGACGGCTACCCTCTGCGGGTAATTGCCAGCTATTTGCCCGTGCGGGCAGGGTGAGGGCGGTGATTGTCGCAACGGTGAGTAGGGTGATCCAGCAGGTAAAACGTGCAATTTTTCTCATTACAATAATCCATGTAAATAATAAGGTTATTTATATGCAACTTTGTGATGGGATTATGGTTGGTCAGGGTGTTGGGAAATCCTGGCGATTGCAAAATATTTGTAAATCTTGCGAAAAATAACAGGCCGGGCCAGACGGCCCGGCGCTGAGACTGTCAGGCGATGGCATTTTCGGCCAACTGCTGCATAAAATTACGTACCCAGCCCATGCGGGTTTTCCGTTCGCTCAGATCCTGCATAAATTTCAGCCGCGTCGGGCCATCCAGACGGAAATGCTGCGGCTGCTTCTGTAGCAGACCAATCAGCCACACCGGGTTAACCTTATTTTTCTCGTTGAACTCAATGATGCCGCCTTTTTCATTGCCTTCCAGTTTGCGGATCCCCAGCTTCTGCGCTTGCTGGCGCAGCAGGGCGATATCCAGCAGGTTACGCGCTGCATCCGGTAGCAGACCAAAGCGATCGATCAGTTCGACTTTAATCTCTTCCAGCGCGTTCATATCTTTCGCGCTGGCGATGCGTTTATAGAACGACAGACGCGTATTAACATCAGGAATAAAATCGTCCGGCAATAGCGAAGGCATGCGCAGTTCGACCTCAGTCTGCTGGCTGGTTAAATCCTCCAGCGACGGCTCGCGACCAGCCTTCAGCGCATCAACTGCATTTTCCAGCAGTTCCATATACAGCGAGAAGCCGATGGTTTCCATCTGGCCGCTCTGATCTTCACCGAGCAGTTCGCCCGCCCCACGGATCTCCAGATCGTGCGTTGCCAGTGCAAAGCCTGCGCCCAAATCCTCCAGCGAGGCGATAGCTTCCAGCCGTTTTTGCGCGTCGGTAGTCATCGCTTTCGGGTGCGGCGTCAGCAGCCAGGCGTAGGCCTGGTGGTGTGAGCGGCCGACGCGTCCGCGCAGCTGGTGCAACTGGGCGAGGCCAAAGTGGTCGGCGCGTTCAATGATAATGGTATTGGCGGTCGGAATATCGATGCCGGTTTCAATGATGGTGGTGCAGACCAGCACGTTAAAACGCTGGTGATGGAAATCGTTCATCACCCGTTCCAGTTCACGCTCGCGCATCTGCCCGTGGCCGATAGCGATACGCGCTTCCGGCACCAGCTCCGCCAGCCTATCGGCGGCTTTCTGGATATTTTCCACATCATTATACAAGTAATAGACCTGTCCGCCGCGCAGTACTTCACGCAGAATGGCCTCACGCACCACCTGGCTATCGTACTCCCGAACAAACGTTTTCACTGCCAGGCGGCGCGCCGGTGGCGTGGCAATAATTGACAGGTCGCGCATTCCGCTCATTGCCATATTCAGCGTGCGCGGGATCGGCGTTGCTGTCAGCGTCAGAATATCGACATCAGCACGCATCGCTTTAATGCGTTCTTTATGGCGCACGCCGAAGCGGTGTTCTTCGTCGACAATCAGCAGGCCGAGATCTTTCAGCTTCACATCGCTTTGCAGCAGTTTGTGCGTGCCGATCAGAATATCGATTTTGCCCTCAACAGCCTGTTCAAGAATTTGCGACTGCTCTTTGGCGCTGCGAAAGCGTGAGAGCATTTCAATACGCACCGGCCAGTTGGCAAAACGGTCGCGGAAGTTATCAAAGTGCTGCTGCGCCAGCAGAGTGGTCGGCACCAGCACCGCCACCTGCTTGTTGTTTTCGACTGCAAGGAATGCTGCGCGCATCGCCACTTCGGTTTTACCGAAACCCACATCGCCACACACCAGACGATCCATTGCCAGCGGCTGGCACATATCACTGAGCACGGCGTTGATCGCCTGCGCCTGATCAGGCGTGGTTTCGAAGGGGAAACCATCGCAGAACAGTTGATATTGTTCACGATCGTGCTTGAAGGCAAAACCTGATTTTGCCGCACGCTGCGCGTAGATATCCAGCAACTCAGCCGCCACATCACGCACTTTTTCCGCCGCTTTCTGCCGCGCCCGCGTCCAGACATCGCTGCCCAGTTTATGCAGCGGGGCATTCTCTTCTGCGCCGCCCGCATAGCGGCTGATCAGATGCAGCGAAGAAACCGGGACATAGAGTTTGGCGTCACCAGCGTACGTAAGCATCAGGTATTCGCCTTTAATACCGCCAGCTTCCAGCGTCGTCATGCCAGCATAACGCCCGACACCATGCTCCAGATGCACCACAGGCTGGCCGTCGTGCAGCTCGGCAAGGTTACGGATTAGCGTGTCGGGGTTAATCGTCCGCCGGGTATCCTGGCGGCGGCGCGCAACACGTTCGCCCAGCAGATCGCTTTCGCATATCAGCGCCCGGTTGCGCAGGGTGTCGATAAAACCGTGCTCTGCCGCGCCAATCATCATCCAGGCACCTGGCGCTGAAGCTTCGTCGAGACGCAAAATGAGTTTGGGCGTAACTTTAATGCGCACCAGCAGTTCTATCAGCGCTTCGCGGCGGCCTTCGCTCTCGACCGAGAAAACCACGGGGCCGCTGAAGGATTCAAGGAACTTACGCAGATTATCCAGCGGTGATTTTTGCTGTGCTTGCACCGCCAGCTCCGGCAATGCGCGATAACCGAGATTAACGTGCGCGGCTTTTTCACTGAGACGTTCAGTTTTGAGTTGGATTCGCGGCCATTTTTTCAGTTCGCTGAACAGAGCATCGCTGCGTAGCCATAAGCTTTCCGGCGGCAACAGCGGGCGCATCGGATCCACACCGCGGCTCTCGAAGCGCGCCTGCGTCTCCTGCTGAAAACGTTCCGCGCTGGCTTCCAGATCGCCGGTGCTAACCAGCAGCGTGTTCGCCGGGAAATAGCTAAACAGCGGCGACAGCGGTTCGCTAAAAAACAGCGGCTGCCAGTATTCTATCCCAGCGGGCAAGGTGCCTTTGCTCACCTGTTGATAAATG
Organism: Pseudomonadota bacterium; assembly: GCA_018261615.1. Taxonomy (GTDB): domain Bacteria; phylum Pseudomonadota; class Gammaproteobacteria; order Enterobacterales; family Enterobacteriaceae; genus Kosakonia. Next base: position 5,183 of record JAGTSE010000047.1, read on the forward strand.
TGTTCTGCATCGCGCTTCACCTCAAACCGATCGCGCCACTGGCTGCGGAACAGCTCAATGGCGTTTTTGTCGGTCGGGAATTCATGTGCGGGCAGTAAATTAATCGCTGCAACCTCTTCCAGCGTGCGCTGGGTATCGGCATCGAACAACCGCAAGCTGTCGATTTCATCGTCGAAAAAGTCGAGACGGAACGGCTGATCGCTGCCCATCGGGAAGAGATCCAGCAGTGCGCCACGCGTGGCATACTCGCCGTGCTCCATCACCTGATCAACATGGCGGTAACCGGCTCTGTCCAGCTGCGCGCGCAGCTGATCGCGAGACAGTCGCTGCCCTTTTTTCATCACCAGAGCATGGCCGTGCAGATAGCTGTGCGGGCAGACGCGCTGCATCAGGGTATTCACCGGCACAATCAGCACACCGCGCTGCATGGAGGGCAGTTGGTAAAGGGTGGAAAGACGAGAGGAGATGATCTCCTGGTGCGGCGAAAAGCTGTCGTAGGGTAGCGTTTCCCAGTCTGCCAGGTTCATTACCAGATTATCGGTAAACTGGCTTATCTCGTCCTGCAAGCGCAAGGCGTTTTGCATATCGGGTGCGATCAGCACCACAGGGCCAGCATGGCGCTCAATGATTTCCGCCACTTCGGTGGCACAGGCGGTACCGGTGAGTTCGCCAAACTGGCGCTGGTCACCCACTTTGGTCGGCAGTGAATAACGATATTGTTCAGGCATAGAAGGTGTCGGAGTCTCTTGTGGATATACCCCCACATGGGGGCATATCACTGATACGCAATCCCTTGATTATCAGCGATTGCGCCATTTTAGCCAAGGCCAACGCATGGATCAGCGCGCGGCGGCGGGCTGGCGGAGTTTTGTCGTAGGGGTGAAAAAGAGATCGCCAGACTGCACAGGATAGTCAGCGCCAGCCACGCATTAAGCTGGCTCAACCCTGTCCATTGCAACACGCCCCACAGCGCCAGCACATACACAATGCTCCAGATGCGTTTATCGATGCTCTCTTTCCACGGCACCTCATCAATATAACGGCGGATTAAATAGACGGAGATAAAAAAGAACACCGGCATGCGAAAAGGCGCGAGGTAAAGATTGAAGTAGACCCAGCACTTCGAGAGTGTTTGCGACCATGGATGCTGGAACAGATTAAGCTGCGGATAGAAGGTAAGCACGGAGTGGTAAATCACCACCAGACAAATACATAGTCCTTTAATTTGGTTAAGCCACAAAGCTTTTTGTTTCACGTCCTTAGTTCCCTGTATTACAAAAACTTAAGCCTTTAATCCTGACCATTGAGGAAGTGAATGTGCCGTTAAAGTGTCTGTATTTTGTCATTTTAAGATTAGGAGCAGGATCGTTTCTGGTTGACCTCTGTGCAAACAGGCGGCAGTTCAACGTTGGCAGAATGGAATTATTGAGTTGATTTCCCGACTTTTTTTCATATCACGCTGACGAATTCTTACTGTTCCTCTCATTTACGCTATGTGCTTTCGCTTATATACTCCTGAGTCTGCTATCAGCAATCAGACGGATTTCATGTACCAGCCTGTCACTCTTTTCATAGGTCTGCGCTATATGCGCGGACGCGCAGCGGACCGCTTTGGCCGCTTTGTCTCTTGGCTATCAACTATTGGCATCACGCTCGGCGTCATGGCGCTGGTGACTGTGTTATCAGTGATGAATGGCTTCGAACGCGAACTGCAAAACAACATTCTGGGGTTAATGCCGCAGGCCACGCTCACTACGCAAAACGGCTCCCTCAATCCGCAACAACTTCCCGCCAGCGCCGTGAAATTGCAGGGCGTAACGCGTATTGCGCCGCTGACTACCGGCGATGTCGTACTACAAAGCGCGCGCAGCGTGGCGGTCGGCGTGATGCTGGGGATCGATCCGGCGCAGCAGGATCCGTTGACGCCGTATCTGGTGAACGTTAAACAGAGCGACCTGCAAGCAGGCAAATACAACATCATCCTCGGCGAGCAACTGGCCGGGCAATTAGGCGTTAATCGCGGCGATCAGATCCGCGTAATGGTGCCCGCTGCCAGCCAGTTCACCCCGATGGGGCGTCTGCCGAGCCAGCGTCTGTTCACGGTGATCGGTACTTTCGCTGCCAACAGTGAAGTCGATGAATATCAAATGCTGGTGAATATTGATGATGCGTCGCGGTTGATGCTTTACCCGCTGGGCAATATTACCGGCTGGCGTTTGTGGCTCAAGGAACCGCTAAAAGTGGATGTCCTGAGCCAACAAACGCTGCCGGAAGGCACAAAATGGCATGACTGGCGCGATCGCAAAGGTGAATTGTTCCAGGCCGTGCGCATGGAAAAGAACATGATGGGGCTGCTGTTGAGCCTGATCGTCGCCGTTGCAGCATTTAATATCATCACCTCTCTGGGCCTGATGGTGATGGAGAAACAGGGCGAGGTGGCGATCCTGCAAACCCAGGGGCTGACGCCGCGCCAGATTATGGCGGTCTTTATGGTGCAGGGAGCCAGCGCCGGGATCATCGGTGCGCTGCTTGGTGCTGTGCTTGGCGCACTGCTCGCCAGCCAGCTCAATAACCTGATGCCGATTATTGGCGCGCTGCTCGACGGCGCGGCGTTGCCGGTGGCGATTGAACCGCTGCAGGTCGTGGGTATTGCGCTGGTGGCGATGGCCATCGCGCTGCTTTCAACGCTTTATCCTTCCTGGCGCGCTGCCGCCACTCAACCCGCTGAGGCTTTACGTTATGAATAAGATCCTGTTGCAATGCGACAACCTGTGCAAACGCTATCAGGAAGGCAGTGTGCAAACCGACGTGCTGCATAATGTCAGCTTTAGCATGGGCGAAGGGGAGTTGATGGCGATCGTCGGTAGCTCCGGTTCCGGGAAGAGCACGTTGCTGCACCTGCTGGGCGGGCTGGATACGCCGACCTCCGGCGATGTGATTTTCCGCGATCGGCCGATGAGCAAACTCTCTTCGGCGGCGAAAGCCGAGTTGCGCAACCGCGAACTCGGCTTTATCTACCAGTTTCACCACCTGCTGCCCGATTTTACCGCGCTGGAAAACGTCGCTATGCCGCTACTGATCGGGAAAAAGAAACCGGCGGAAATCGATGCCCGTGCGCGGGAAATTCTGCGCGCCGTTGGGCTGGAGCATCGCGCCAGTCACCGTCCTTCTGAGCTTTCCGGCGGTGAGCGTCAGCGTGTCGCTATCGCGCGCGCGCTGGTGAACAACCCGCGTCTGGTGCTGGCAGATGAACCGACCGGTAACCTCGATGCCCGCAACGCCGACAGTATCTTTGCGCTGCTGGGGGAACTAAATCAGTCACAGGGCACCGCCTTTCTGGTGGTGACGCACGATCTGCAACTGGCGAAGCGTATGAATCGCCAACTGGAGATGCGCGACGGCCACCTGAGCGCCGATGTGACGCTGATGGGGGCAGATTAATGGCGTTGCCTCTGTCGTTATTAATTGGTCTGCGCTTTAGCCGCGGTCGCCGCCGCGGCGGAATGGTGTCGCTGATTTCGGTGATTTCTACCGTCGGTATTGCGCTGGGTGTAGCGGTGTTGATCGTCGGTTTAAGCGCGATGAACGGTTTCGAGCGCGAGTTGAACAACCGCATTCTGGCGGTGGTGCCGCACGGCGAGATCGAGCCGGTGAACCAGCCGTGGAACAACTGGGACACGGCGCTGGAAAAAGTGAAAAAAGTTCCCGGCATTGCTGCCGCTGCGCCCTATATTAATTTTACCGGGCTGGTAGAAAGCGGGGCGAATTTGCGCGCCATCCAGGTGAAAGGCGTCGATCCGGCTCAGGAGAGCCAGTTGAGCGCGCTGCCGAAATTTGTGCAGGGCGATGCCTGGCAGAATTTCCGCGCTGGTGAGCAGCAAATCATTCTCGGCAAAGGCGTTGCCGATGCGCTAAAAGTGAAGCAGGGCGACTGGGTATCGATCATGATCCCCAACTCGGACGATGCACACAAACTGCTGCAACCGAAACGCGTGCGTTTGCATGTGACCGGGATTTTACAGCTCAGCGGCCAGCTCGATCACAGCTATGCGATGATCCCGATGGCGGATGCGCAGCAGTATCTGGAGATGGGCAGCAGCATTACCGGTATCGATATCAAAGTGAATGACGTGTTTAACGCCAATAAACTGGTGCGCGATGCGGGCAGTGTCACGAACAGCTATGTCTATATCAAAAGCTGGATCGGCAAGTACGGCTATATGTACCGTGACATCCAGATGATCCGCGCCATTATGTATCTGGCGATGGTGCTGGTGATTGGCGTGGCCTGTTTTAATATTGTCTCAACGTTGGTGATGGCGGTAAAAGATAAAAGCGGTGATATTGCCGTGCTACGTACGCTGGGGGCGAAAGATGGCCTGATTCGCGCGGTATTTGTCTGGTATGGGCTGCTGGCCGGGCTGCTGGGCAGCCTTTGCGGCGTAGCGATTGGTGTTATCGTGGCACTGCAACTGACACCCATTATCAACGTGATTGAGAAGATAATTGGTCATCAGTTCCTGTCGGGGGATATCTACTTTATCGATTTCCTGCCGTCAGAGTTACACCCTCTGGATGTGGTGTATGTGCTGTTGACCGCGTTAGTTCTGAGCTTGCTGGCGAGCTGGTATCCTGCGCGTCGGGCGAGCAATATTGATCCGGCAAGAGTGCTGAGCGGGCAGTAATCCCGCCGTTTTCACAGGGCCACAACGAAGGAGTGGCGATGAATTACGGATTTGATATCGGCGGCAGTAAAATCGCGTTAGGCGTCTTTGACGCTGAGCGACGCTTACAGTGGGAAAAGCGCGTCGCCACGCCCCACGACAGTTACGACGCGTTTCTGCGTACCATCACTGGGCTGGTTGCCGAAGCGGATAAACGCTTCGGTAGCAAAGGCAGCGTCGGCGTCGGTATTCCTGGCATGCCAGAGACCGCAGACGGCACGCTGTATGCTGCCAACCTTCCTGCCGCCAGCGGCCAGCCGCTACGCGCCGATCTCAGCGCCCTGCTTGCGCGGGATGTACGTATCGATAACGATGCCAACTGCTTTACCCTCTCTGAAGCCTGGGATGACGAATTCCGCCGCTATCCGCTGGTGATGGGATTGATCCTCGGCACTGGCATGGGCGGCGGGCTGGTGGTGAACGGGAAATCGGTGACCGGGCGTCGTTTTATTACCGGCGAATTTGGCCATATCCGCCTGCCAGTGGATGCGCTGGGGCTGATGGGTTTTGACTTTCCGTTAACCCGCTGCGGTTGCGGCAAAATCGGCTGTATTGAGAACTATCTCTCGGGGCGCGGTTTTGCGTGGCTGTACCAGTACTTCTACCATCACTCATTGTCAGCGCCGGAAATCATTTCGCACTGGGAGCAGGGTGAGGCGAAAGCGCTGGCCCATGTTGAGCGCTATGTAGATTTGCTGGCGGTGTGTCTGGGTAATATTCTGACCATTGTCGATCCCGATCTGCTGGTGATCGGCGGTGGTCTATCGAACTTCAGCGCACTGACCCGGCTGTTGCCGGAGCGTATTGCGCCACATCTGTTGCCGGCAGGCGATGTTCCGCGTATTGAACGTGCTCGCCACGGCGATGCTGGCGGCATGCGTGGCGCGGCCTTCCTTCACTTAACTGATTAAATCCTGAGAGGATGCCATGCAATCGCGTCGTTTACATCGTCTCAGTCGTTTTCGCCGTAACAAACGCCACCAGCGCGAGCGGTTGCGTCAGCGAATTTTCTTCAGAGACAGAGTGGTACCGGAGCTGATGGAAAAACCAATAGTCGTCGTCCTGACCGGAGCGGGCATTTCTGCCGAATCCGGCATTCGTACTTTTCGCGCTGCCGACGGGCTGTGGGAGGAGCATCATGTGGAAGATGTGGCAACGCCGGAAGGTTTTGCCCGCAACCCGCAGCTGGTGCAGACTTTTTATAATGACCGTCGTCGGCAGTTGCAATTGCCGGAAATTGTGCCGAACGCCGCGCACCTGGCGCTAGCGAAGCTGGAGCAGGCACTGGGCGATCGTTTCCTGCTAATCACGCAAAATATCGATAACCTGCATGAACGCGCCGGCAACAACAACATTATCCATATGCACGGTGAGCTACTGAAAGTGCGCTGCTCGCAGAGCGGGCAGGTACTCGAGTGGATCGGCGATGTCACGCGCGAAGATAAATGCCACTGCTGCCAGTTCCCCGCGCCGCTGCGCCCGCATGTGGTTTGGTTCGGCGAGATGCCGCTGGGCATGGACGAGATCTACAGCGCGCTGGCGATGGCGGATGTATTTATTGCCGTCGGTACGTCCGGGCATGTTTATCCGGCTGCCGGGTTTGTCCACGAAGCGAAACTACAGGGCGCGCACACCGTTGAGCTGAACCTTGAACCGAGCCAGGTTGGCAGCGAGTTCGAAGAGAAACACTACGGGCTGGCAAGCGAAGTGGTGCCGGAGTTCGTGGAAAAATTGCTGAAAGGGCTGTAACAACACGTTTTCGCGCCAGCGGGGAGCAGCGTGCATGTAGAAATGAATGCACAAGACCATTACGCTTCGTAATTGTGGTCCGGGCGTTGCCGGAGACTGCTCACGCGTTTCTGGCACGGCGCGCACTGGCGCGATAGCGGCGCCTGACTGGTGCTGGCGATCTACCAGGGAATTGCCGTGATCCATGGCGGGTCGCTGACGGCGGAAGATGTGAAAACCGGTCTGCGGCTGAGGTTGTGTGTGACGGTGGAGTGAGTGTCACTTTCTGCATCTCGATCCGGCGTGCATGATGTTCAGATATTCTGAGGGTTGCCAACAAATCTCCTGACTTTTTCTGCGGGTGTTACACACGTAGTATCTCTCTGTTGATAACCGTGATACACCGATCATGGCGAACAACCGGATCGGCCCGGATTTCGATCTGCACAGTACCACCAGATGAGAAAGGGCCGAGCTAAAACCGGGAAGCCGTACGCGGATCCCCGGTCCATAAAGGAGAGTTAGCATGGCATATGTAACAACAAACCCGTATACCGGCGAAGTCGTTAAGACGTTCCCGGATGCTACCGATACTGAAGTTAACGGCGCGATAGAACGATCTCACCGTGCTTTTAGTGAGTGGAAAAATGTTTCATTTGCACAGCGCGGCGCGATTTTACAGAACGCAGCCAACCTGTTGCGCCAGCAAAAAGATGAATTTGCGCAGTTGCTTACGCTTGAAATGGGGAAGCTGATTTCAGAAGCGCGAGCGGAAGTCGAACTGTCGGCGCAAATTCTTGAATACTATGTGCATAATGCCGAAAAACTTCTGGCGCCGGAGATTCTGCCGGTGGCAAACCCGAAAGAAGCCACGGCGAAAATTGTGCATGAACCACTGGGGGTGCTGCTCGCGATCGAGCCGTGGAATTTCCCGTACTATCAAATCGCCCGCATCATTGCTCCTCAACTCTCCGCGGGTAACACCATTCTGTTAAAACATGCGTCGAATGTTCCGCAAAGTGCCGCGCGGTTTGAGCGCCTGATGAAAGAGGCCGGTCTACCGGATGGCGGATTTATTAATCTCTACGCAACCCGTCATCATATCGAGCTGATCCTTAATGACCCACGGGTACAGGGTGTGGCGTTAACCGGTTCTGAGGGCGCGGGCGCAACCGTTGCTCAGCAAGCGGCTAAGGCGCTGAAAAAATCCACGCTTGAACTTGGCGGGGCCGATGCATTTATCGTGCTTGCTGATGCCGATATCGAAAAAGCGGCGAAATGGGGCGTATTTGGTCGCCACTGGAATGGCGGGCAAGTTTGTGTCTCATCGAAACGCATGATCGTTGTTGATGAGGTCTATGACCAGTTTGTTGGTCATTACATCAACGGTGTTGCCGCGTTGCAGGCGGGCGATCCGCTGGATGAAAACACAACGCTGGCACCCCTCTCATCGCAACAGGCCGCTGACGAAGTCAAAGAGAAAATCAGCCTGGCCATTGCGCATGGCGCACAGGCGCTGGAAGTTGGACCGAAGGTCCCGGAACGCGGGGCATTTGTACAGCCGACGATCCTGACCAATGTGACGCCAGACAATCCGGCCTACTATATGGAGTTCTTCGGCCCCGTGTCGATGATCTTCAGAGCCAAAAACGAAGACGACGCGGTGCGGATTGCCAATGACTCGCCGTTTGGCCTTGGCGGTTCTGTCTTCACCCGCGACACCGCGCACGGTGAAGCGCTGGCCAGCCGCATCTCTACTGGCATGGTGTATATCAACCACCCAACGCGTGTTAAGGCCGATCTCCCGTTTGGCGGGGTTCGCCGTTCCGGTTATGGCCGCGAATTAACTGGGCTGGGGATTAAAGAGTTCGTCAATCATAAACTGATTTCGGTTGTCGATATTGATGCCGATTTTTAGCGGCGCGAGGAGCCAGGCTCTATTGGTTCGGCTCCCCGGTTAACGCGACGCGGCCCACCTTCCGGGCCGCGGTTTGCGGCTTAGCGTCCGGCTTTTCACTTCTGGTAATACGCTTCATAAATGGCGCTGCCGACATCATTTTGCCATTCACCTTTGCTAAGGGTTTCCGCATCCGGGTAAAGCGATTTGTCGTTTACCATTTCCAGCGATGTAGCGGCCTGATGAGTAACATACGCGGAGCCATTTCATACCATGCCGAGAAAGTTCGCGCCCGCTGCGAGCAGGTGGCGTGACCATTTTCCCTATTTACTCTGTCCCGTGTTTGTGCATCGAATGGCGTATTGGATGCGGGATTTGTGATTAACCACCTTAAGGGTTATGCACGATTTAAAGGCTGGCATTCTACGGTAACGGCATTTCCGGTGTGAGAGCAATTTTGAAAATATACCCGTTTACGGGGTAAAGGTGACTTGACGCAATATTTATCTTTTCATGCTTACTGATAATGTTGTGACATTTTGTTGGGGGGCTTCATGGACAAATTATTAGAGCGTTTTTTACAGTACGTTTCTCTGGATACTCAATCTAAGCCCGGCGTCCGCCAGGTGCCAAGTACGGACGGTCAGTGGAAGCTCCTGCGTTTACTTCAGGCCCAACTGGACGAGATGGGGCTGGAAAATGTGACGTTAAGCGACAAAGGCACGGTAATGGCGAAGCTGCCTGCAAACGTGCAAACATCGGTTCCGGCGATCGGTTTTATTTCCCATGTTGATACTTCCCCGGATTGCAGCGGGAAAAACGTCAACCCACAAATCCTTGAAAACTATCGCGGTGGCGATATCGCGCTCGGCGTTGGCGATGAAATTCTTTCGCCGGTGATGTTCCCGGTGTTGCATCAGTTGCTGGGGCAGACTCTGATTACCACCGATGGTAAAACGCTGCTCGGCGCGGATGATAAAGCGGGCGTCGCGGAAATCATGACCGCGCTGGCGGTGCTGAAAAAGGAAAATATTCCGCACGGTGACATCTGTGTGGCATTCACCCCGGATGAGGAAGTCGGTAAAGGGGCGAAACATTTTGACGTTGAAGCTTTTGGCGCGAAATGGGCATATACCGTCGATGGCGGCGGCGTAGGTGAGCTGGAGTATGAGAACTTCAACGCCGCATCGGTGGATATCAAAATTGTCGGCAACAACGTGCATCCCGGCACGGCGAAAGGGGTGATGGTCAATGCTCTGACGCTCGCCAGTAAGATCCATGCGCTGGTGCCGGAAGAGGAGAGCCCGGAACAGACCGAAGGCTATGAGGGTTTCTACCATCTGACCAGCATCAAAGGTACGGTTGAACGTGCCGAGATGCACTACATCATCCGTGATTTTGATCGTAAAGCCTTCGAAGCGCGTAAACGTAAAATGATGGAAATCGCCAAAAAAGTGGGTAAAGGGCTGCATCCTGATTGCTATATCGAACTGGCGATTGAAGACAGCTACTACAACATGCGCGATAAAGTGATGGAATTCCCGCATATTCTGGAAGTCGCCCAGCAGGCGATGCGCGACTGCGATATCGAACCGGACATGAAACCGATTCGCGGCGGTACCGACGGCGCGCAGCTCTCCTTTATGGGATTGCCGTGTCCGAACCTGTTTACCGGCGGCTATAACTACCACGGCAAGCATGAATTTGTGACGCTGGAAGGGATGGAAAAAGCGGTGCGGGTGATTGTCCGTATCGCCGGGTTGACCGCAAAAGGGCAATAAGCCCGCAGTAAATGCCCGGTGGCGTTATACCTCCGGGCCTGTGATATGGCGGGACTTTGACGGCCAGGCCGGATTCGACGCAACCGCCATCCGGCGCTTATTAATCTTCGAAGAACCAGTAACCGCTGTTGACCAGCGCGGCGAGCATGGCGAGGAATGACGGATCTTCCAGCGCATCGCCAAAGTTCTCTCCCGTTAACACGACGTCACTTGCCAGCGCATTCAGCGCCGGGCGGTGCGGCGCATCCACTTTCTCACCGTTAACGAAGACGTCTTCGCCAATACGCAACACGCGCAGGCCGCCCAGACGCACCAGCTTGTCGCCCTGTTGCAGTGCATCATAGATTTCATCCGGCTGATATGGCGGTTCCGGCGGCGCGACATCCAGCTCATGGCGAGACTGGGAGATAAACTCGCCCAACCAGTCGCTGAACTGCGCGGGCTGGTTGATCAGGTTCAGCATCATCTCACGCAGTTTATCCACCTCCTCCGGTAGAATATCCGCCGGATGCTCACGTTGTGGCACGTCCGGATCGCTGTAACGCTGGCTGCCTAATTCACGCTGTAAAACGTAATCGGCAAAACCGCTGATCAATTCGCGGCCGCTTGGCGCACGAAAACCTACCGAATAGTTCAGCGAGTTTTCCAGCGAATAACCTTCATGCGGGAATCCCGGCGGAATATAGAGAATATCGCCCGGCTCCAGTTCTTCATCGATAATCGCCTCGAACGGATCGACCTGGAGCAAATCCGGGTGAGGACAGTGTTGTTTGAGCAGCGTTTTTTCACCCACGCGCCAGCGACGACGGCCAGTGCCCTGAATAATAAACACATCGTACTGGTCGAGGTGCGGGCCTACGCCGCCGCCCGGCACAGAGAAAGAGATCATCAGATCGTCGATACGCCAGTCGGGCAGAGCGTGGAACGGACGCATCAGCGCGGCAGCAGGCTGATGCCAGTGGTTTACCGCTTGCACCAACAGCGACCAGTTGTTTTCGCCCAGATGATCATAGCTCTGGAACGGCCCGTGTCCGACCTGCCATTTGCCATCAAGATGGCTGACCAGCCGGCTGTCCACTTCATTTTCCATTGCCAGCCCGGCCAGTTCGTCAGGGCTGATGGGATCGACGAAATTTTTAATTCCGCGTTTCAGCACTACCGGGCGTTTTTGCCAGTAGCGTTGGATAAAGTCTGGCCAGTTTATCTCTACATGATATTCCATATGCGTTTCCGGCTAATAATCAGTGGCTGAATAAAAGATTATAGTAATGCTGATGCGCTATTTTGTCTGTGTAACAGGGTGGAATAACAAGAAAAAGGGGCGAATTCGCCCCTTTTGCACAATCTATAACTATAAGTGATGGCTATAAGTGATGGCGGTCAGTCACTGGTGGCGCTGGTGTGCTGTCGGCCAAAAATCACTTCCATTCTGGCCCCGCCAAGCATGCTCTCGCCAGTTAGAATTTGCCCTTCATACTGGTCAACGATCTCCCGCGCTACGGCAAGCCCGACGCCCTGACCGGGACGCAGTGTATCGGCGCGCTGCCCGCGATCAAAAACCATTTCGCGTTTAGCAATCGGGATACCCGGGCCATCGTCTTCAACCACAATATGTAACGTATTTTCGGTTTGCTGGGCGGAAACTTCGACAAATTCAAGGCAGTATTTGCAGGCGTTATCCAGCAGATTGCCCATCACTTCCATAAAGTCATTCTGCTCGCCAACAAAGCTGATTTCCGGCGAGATATCGAGAGTGATGTTCACACCTTTGCGTTGGTAAACCTTGTTCAGCGCCGATGTGAGGCTATCGAGCAATGGCGCAATGGGATGCAGTTCGCGGCTCAACAGGCCGCTACTGCCGCGCATTGTCGCCCGATGCAGGTAGTAACCAATTTGCTGCGAAATACGGCTGATCTGCTCCAGCATTAAGGGTTCAGCTTCGCCAAGGCTCATCTTCTCACTGCGCAGTGATCGTAATGTGCTCTGCAATACCGCCAGCGGTGTTTTCAGGCTGTGGGTGAGGTCGGTCAGCGTCGTGCGATATTTGTCGTAGCGATCACGCTCACTCTTCAATAGACGATTCAGGTTGCTCACCAGACTGGTCAGCTCGCGGGTGGTTTCCGGGTTGAGTTGCTCACGGTGATGTTCTTCCAGCTCGCGCACTTCCCGCGCCAGGTCTTCAATCGGTCGCAGACTCCACCATGCCGCCAGCCACAGCAATGGCACCACCAGCAACAGATTGGCGGCCAGTACATAGATAAACCAGTTCCAGACCATATTGGAGCGGTTAAGCTCGACAGGAATGGTATCGACAACCACGATGGTCAGTTGCGGCATGCGTGCCGTAGCGGGGTAAATATTCACTGCCACGGAGTGAGTCATTTCCGAGTTGCTATCGTCGTTGCGGATCTCTTTCAGCTCTTCCGCAACGGAATGGTCGTCATCCACTAGCGTGCTGCTGGCATCAACATCGGCTTCGATTTCGTGGAAACCGTTGGCTGTCAGCCAGTCCGGTTCGATCATCTGCTGCAACCACGGCACATCTTTCTGCGACCAGATCAGTTTGTTGTTTTTATCATAGATAAGTGCCACTGTCGGGCTTTGCAGGCTGATATTTTCCGGCAACTCAACGCTGAGCTGGTTATTTTCCCACTTCGCCAGGGTGTAAAAGAGGTTACTTTCGCCGCGCAGCAGACGGAAGGTGGTTTTATCAAAACTGACGCTGTAACCCACCAGCGCCACTACGCCATACGCCAGCGAGAGCACCATCACTACGGCTGCCGTGGCGAGTAAAAAGCGAACCCGCAATGACAGCGGCATGATGTGTCGCAGCAGACGTCTCATTTCGGCAATTCGAATAAATATCCCTGCCCGCGCACCGTGGTGATGACGTCATTGGGATACAGCGCCTGGATTTTTTTACGCAACCGGCCCATCAGCACGTCGATGGTGTGGCTTTCGCGCAATTCTGCATCGGGATAAAGCTGCAACATCAAGGAATCTTTGCTGACTACTTTGCCGCAGTTGCGGATCAGCGTTTCCATAATGGTGTATTCAAAGGCGGTGAGTTTCACCACTTCATCATTAACAGATAATTCCCGGCGGGAAAGATCAACCTGGAAAGGCGGCATTGAGATCAGTTGCGAGGCCAGGCCGCTGTTACGGCGCATCAGCGCCTGAATGCGCGCGACTACCTCTTCAATATGGAAGGGTTTGGTAACGTAGTCGTCGGCACCCGCGCTCAGCACTTCGACTTTATCCTGCCAGCCTTCGCGGGCGGTCAGAACCAACACTGGCAGTGAAACGTCATGGCTGCGCCAGCGGCGGATCAGCGACAGTCCATCCTCATCCGGCAGACCGAGATCGACAATGGCGATGTCCGGCAGATGTTCGTTCAGAAAGTAATCCGCTTCCCTGGCATCTTCCGCCGCGTCAACCTGGTGTCCCAATTCCTGTAACTGAACCTTTAAGTGGTGGCGCAGCAGAGCATTATCTTCCACAACGAGAACGCGCATCGTCATAACTCTCCGTATATTTTTGATGAAATAGTTTAACGCTGATTGTCAGGCTGTGGGGATAAACATTTACTAAACCAGGAGGGAAGAAACCCTCTTTTCAGGGAAAAGAGGGTTGGCAGGCAGAATAACGGATTACTTTAATTCATCAACCATGGTGATGGCACGACCAATATAGTTGGCCGGAGTCATCGCTTTCAGACGCGCTTTTTCGTCGTCCGGCAGTGCCAGGCTATCGATAAACTGCTTCATCCCTTCGGCGTCAACGCGTTTGCCGCGGGTCAGTTCTTTTAATTTCTCGTACGGTTTTTCGATGCCGTAACGGCGCATCACGGTCTGGATCGGCTCGGCCAGCACTTCCCAGTTGTGATCGAGTTCGTCGAGCAGACGATCGCGGTTCACTTCCAGTTTGCTCACGCCTTTCAGCGTTGATTGGTAAGCGATCAGAGCGTAGCCAACGCCAACACCGAGATTACGCAGTACCGTCGAGTCGGTCAGATCGCGCTGCCAACGGGAAACCGGCAGTTTGCTCGCCAGATGCTGCAACACGGCGTTTGACAGACCGAGGTTGCCCTCTGAGTTCTCAAAGTCGATCGGGTTAACTTTGTGCGGCATGGTGGAAGAACCAATTTCACCGGCAATAGTTTTCTGCTTGAAGTGGTTCAGTGCAACGTAGCCCCAGATATCACGGTCGAAGTCGATCAGGATGGTGTTGAAGCGCGCCATGCAGTCAAACAGCTCAGCGATATAATCATGCGGCTCAATCTGCGTGGTGTACGGGTTCCACTGGATCCCGAGCGAGGTTACGAACTCTTTGCTGAACTGATGCCAGTCCACTTCCGGATAGGCGGCGATGTGCGCGTTGTAGTTACCTACCGCGCCGTTGATTTTGCCGAGAATTTCCACCTGGTTCAGTTGGCGGAATTGACGCTCCATACGGTAAGCAACGTTGGCCATCTCTTTGCCCATGGTGGACGGCGTTGCCGGCTGGCCGTGGGTGCGCGAGAGCAGCGGAATATCACGGTACTGCACCGCCAGATCTTTTACCGCGTCGATGATCTTGCGCCAGTAAGGCAGGATCACTTCGTCACGGGCGGTTTTCAGCATCAGCGCGTGGGAGAGGTTGTTAATATCTTCCGAGGTGCAGGCAAAGTGGATAAATTCAGATACCGCTTGCAGTTCGGCAATATCGGCCACTTTCTCTTTCAGAAAATATTCGACCGCTTTGACATCGTGGTTAGTGGTGCGCTCGATAGTTTTAATGCGGGCGGCATCTTCTTCACTGAAGTCTTCGACGATTTTATCGAGGTAACCGTTTGCGTGGGCAGCAAAAGCAGGAACTTCCTTGATCGCCGCGTGCGCCGCCAGTTTTTGCAGCCAGCGTACTTCAACCTGAACACGAAATTTCAGCAAACCGAATTCGCTGAAGATCCCGCGCAGTACGCTGACTTTATCGCCGTAGCGCCCATCGACAGGGGAAACGGCGGTCAGTGAGGATAATTCCATAAGTCACAACTCCGGGAGGTTAACAATGAGCGAGAATTTGTTTGGCCTGTGTCGACAGGCGATTTCGGGAAAACATCAATTGCAGGCGGCCCCCGCCGACCTGATGCCACAGCACAGCGGCGCGGATCCCGGCGAGCAGCGTGGCGCGTACTTTTGCCTGCACCTGCGGGCTTTGCAGCACGGCGGGCGAGCCGGTGACCTGAATGCGCGGCCCCAGCGGGCTGATAACGTCAATATAAATAGCAGCCATCGCGCTGAGCAGCGTCTCCGATTGCAGATCGAAGTGCTCAAGCTGGCGCTGTAATCCGGCAATGCGGTTACCGAGCGTTTCCATGGCCCCTTTGCTGCCAGCAAGTTTACGCTCCAGCACCATCATAGAAAGAGTGTAGCGGGTTAATTCACCATTCAGACCCTGGCGACTGCTGGCGTTCAGCACGCCGAGCAGCGTTTCCAGCCCGGTACGCAGGTTGGTTTCACTGCCGCCGAACACGCTGAGCGTGGAGTCCGGGTTGAGATCGATAACGCTATTGAGTGAAACGTGCAGTGCGTCGGCGTCACAATGGCCCTGGTGCGCCAGTTGCTGTACCAGCCGTGCGGACTGGCAAATGCCTGCCAGCGCGAGGGTAATATCATAATAGTTCTTCGCCACAATCACTCCTTCCACTGTCCGCATCGTTAACTGCTGTGCGGGCTTTCTTCAGTCCAGCATTTACGCTAATTCGTTAAAGGGGCAGCGGCAGACGCTGCTCAATAATGCCGCCGCCGAGGCAGACTTCGCCGAGATAAAAGACAGCAGATTGCCCCGGCGTGACGGCCGCGACCGGCGTATCAAAACGCACCTCAATGCGCTCGTCGTCCAGCACGGTGACGGTGCAGGGAATATCGTCCTGACGGTAGCGGGTTTTCACCGCGCAGCGCAGCGTGCCTTGCAGTGGTTCGCGATTGACCCAGTGCAACTGCTGGGCAATCAACCCGACGGACATCAGACGCGGATGTTCGTGACCCTGTGCGACAATGAGGATATTGTTTTCCACGTCTTTATCAACCACGTACCACGGATCTTCGCTACCTTCTTTGGTACCGCCGATCCCCAGACCTTTGCGCTGGCCGAGGGTGTGGTACATCAGCCCCTGATGCTCGCCAATCTCTTCACCGTCAACGGTGAGGATTTTGCCCGGTTGGGCTGGCAGGTAACGACCGAGGAATTCGCGGAATTTACGCTCGCCGATAAAGCAGATACCGGTAGAGTCTTTTTTCTTCGCGGTCGCCAGGCCGAGCTCTTCGGCGATTTTACGCACCTGCGGTTTTTCCAACTCGCCGACCGGGAACAGACTCTGGGCGATTTGCTCATGGCCCAGCGTATACAGGAAGTAGCTCTGATCCTTGTTGCTATCAAGGCCTCGCAGCAGGCGGCTTTTGCCGTCAACATCGGCGCGGCGCACATAGTGGCCGGTGGCAATGTAGTCTGCGCCCAGATCTTCGGCGGCAAACTCAAGGAAGGCTTTAAATTTGATCTCTTTGTTGCAGAGAATATCCGGGTTCGGTGTCCGTCCGGCTTTATATTCAGCCAGGAAATGTTCGAACACGTTGTCCCAGTATTCTGCGGCAAAGTTAACGGTGTGAAGCGCAATGCCGAGCTTGTCGCAAACGGCCTGCGCGTCGGCCAGATCCGCCGCCGCGGTGCAGTATTCCTCGCCGTCATCCTCTTCCCAGTTCTTCATGAACAGGCCTTCCACCTTATAACCTTGTTGCTGCAACAGGTAAGCAGAAACGGAAGAGTCGACACCGCCGGACATACCGACGATCACTTTTTTTGGGCTATCAGACATAGAATACTCACGACTAAGAACTTCAGGGCGGCATATTCTATCACGGGCTGACAGCGCAGGCATCCCTTTGTGCCCATTCATGTTGTGGAGGTGTTGCGATAAGGAGCACTGTGGCCGTTTATACGGTGAACGGCCAGTTAAATTCGCCGACTAACTCCAGCGGATAGCGATCCCCGCGCTGCCAGCTACGGATGCTCTCCGCGACCAGCGGCGAGCGCAAATTTGGCGCCTGCAAAATCTCTTCGGCAGCCACCCACAGGCAGCGATCGATATCGCTGTCGTGCGGTTCAGTGGCGCACATTTCGTCAAGCTCTATGGCAAACAGAAAACGCAGAAATGGAGTTTTGTCCGGGGCAATCCAGTGGTGCATGCGGATAAACTGCTGCGGCTCGGTGCAGATCCCGGTCTCTTCCCACAGCTCGCGTTTTGCAGCCTGAACGAGGGTTTCGTCAGCTTCAAGATGGCCGGCAGGCTGGTTCCATAGTGCTTTGCCGTTGATTGTCTCTTCTACAACGAGGAATTTGTCGGCGGCGTGAACCACGCAGGCGACGGTAACATGCGGTTTAAACATGACTGGCTCCCTGGTAAGCATCACGCCACTCGCCGTTGGCGAGGTTATCCAGCGTGTAATTCCCCATAGCGTAGCGGATGAGACGCAGGGTGGGAAACCCAACATGGGCGGTCATGCGGCGTACCTGGCGGTTGCGCCCTTCGTACAGCGTAATTTTCAGCCATGCGGTGGGGATCGATTTGCGCTCGCGGATCGGCGGATTGCGCGGCCATAACCAGTCTGGCTCATTAACCCGCTCAATACCTGCGGGCAGGGTTGGACCGTCATTGAGAGTGACGCCGCCGCGCAGCGCGGCGATGGCCTCGTCAGTCAGTTCGCCGTCCACCTGCACGTAATAAATTTTGCCGGTACGTTTGCCGGGCTGGGTAAGGCTTGCCTGCAGCGCGCCATCGTTGGTCAGTACCAGCAGCCCTTCGCTGTCGCGGTCAAGACGACCTGCGGCATACACGCCCTGGATCGGAATAAAATCTTTCAGCGTGCTGCGTCCGGCTTCGTCGGTAAACTGTGGCAAAACATCGTAGGGTTTATTGAACAAAATAACGCGTTTTGGTTGGTTTTGCCCGGAAGGTTTAGATGCTTGTCGCGAGCTGAATCGCTCAACCCGGTGATTTCTAAAAGAAGTTTTCTTCATGGTATTTTCAGCGGTTATCAATTCCCGCATTATAGCGGAATAACGATTGCCTTTCATGGAGCCTGAGTATCGGTTAGTATTGTCGGGCTCATTACAATTCATTAACAAAAAACGGTTTGCTCTGTGTGATTCAGATAACAGGTGAACGGACGAAGTCTGAGCGCCCCGGCATGAAGTCAGCGAGCAAACAACCAGAAGCGCTCGAAGGAGAGGTGAATGGAAAGCAAAGTAGTTGTTCCGGCGGAAGGTAAAAAGATCACCCTGCAAAATGGCAAGCTCAACGTTCCGAATAACCCGATTATTCCGTTCATTGAAGGTGACGGTATCGGTGTTGACGTGACCCCGGCCATGCTGAAAGTGGTGGATGCCGCCGTGGAGAAAGCCTACAACGGTGAGCGTAAAATTTCCTGGATGGAAATTTATACCGGCGAGAAATCGACCCACGTTTATGGCCAGGACGTCTGGCTGCCGCCTGAAACACTTGATTTAATTCGTGAATACCGCGTTGCGATTAAAGGCCCTCTGACCACACCAGTTGGCGGCGGCATCCGTTCCCTGAACGTTGCGCTGCGCCAGGAGCTGGATCTTTATATCTGCTTGCGCCCGGTTCGTTACTACCAGGGCACCCCAAGCCCGGTTAAACACCCGGAACTGACAGACATGGTCATCTTCCGTGAAAACGCTGAAGACATTTACGCCGGTATCGAATGGAAAGCGGACTCTGCTGACGCAGAAAAAGTGATCAAATTCCTGCGCGAAGAGATGGGCGTGAAGAAAATTCGCTTCCCGGAACATTGCGGTATTGGCATTAAGCCGTGCTCCGAAGAAGGCACCAAACGTCTGGTGCGCGCCGCGATTGAATACGCGATCGCCAACGACCGCGATTCTGTGACGCTGGTTCACAAAGGCAACATCATGAAGTTCACCGAAGGCGCGTTCAAAGATTGGGGCTACCAGTTGGCTCGCGAAGAGTTCGGCGGTGAACTGATCGATGGCGGCCCGTGGCAGAAAATCAAAAACCCGAAAACCGGCAAAGAGATCATCGTTAAAGATGTGATCGCTGATGCATTCCTGCAACAGATCCTGCTGCGTCCGGCTGAATATGATGTTATCGCCTGTATGAACCTGAACGGTGACTATATCTCTGACGCCCTGGCAGCTCAGGTTGGTGGTATCGGTATTGCGCCTGGCGCGAACATTGGTGACGAATGCGCACTGTTCGAAGCGACCCACGGCACGGCACCGAAATATGCAGGTCAGGACAAAGTGAACCCGGGTTCAGTGATCCTTTCCGCGGAGATGATGCTGCGCCACATGGGTTGGGTTGAAGCGGCTGATCTGATCGTTAAAGGCATGAGCGGCGCGATTAACGCCAAAACTGTGACCTACGATTTCGAACGTCTGATGGAAGGCGCTAAACTGCTGAAATGTTCAGAGTTTGGCGACGCGATTATCGCGAACATGTAATCCAGTTTCTGGGTTAAATAAGAACGGGAGCCGGTTGGTTCCCGTTTTTTATTGTTATCCATAAACCACCTCCAGGGAGGTGGTGATCGTTCATGTGCGGTATGCCCGTAGCATACTCATGCTAAATACTGCCCCGGTTTAAATGAGAGCGTTCGGGGATTACATCGAACGGTTATCAAATTTTATTAAAATAGGTTCACTGATCTTCAGTTTTGAGGCTTTTCTTAACCATTAAAATTATGCAACTACACTAACCACTTCAGCAATGCGGTTAAGAGACAGTGCTCAATAAGAATAAAGGTGGCTGATGGCCACCCTCTGCATATTAAATAGCGAACCATAGCAGCCAAGTAATCAGAAATCCCGTCACGCCCATTATCGTGGTCAGCACCGTCCAGGTTTTTAATCCGTCGGGTACTGAGAGCCCCAGATAACGCGTCACCACCCAAAATCCTGCGTCATTGACGTGTGACAGCCCGAGGGCACCGAAGCAGGTAGACAGCGTCACCAGCACCAGTTGCAGGGGAGCAAGGCCGACGACCGCCTGGGACAACAGACCCGAGGTCGTCAGGATAGCCACTGTGGCTGAACCTTGCGACGCCCGCAATACCAGAGAGAGCAAGAACGCCGCAGGCATCAAGGGCAGATGAATAGTCTCAAGTGCCTGAGCTAACGCATTTCCGATACCAGAAGCGACCAGCACGCCGCCAAATGCGCCGCCAGCGCCTGCTACCAAAATCACATCCGCTGAGGAAGGAATTGCGCTGCCAGTG
Organism: Pseudomonadota bacterium; assembly: GCA_018261615.1. Lineage (GTDB taxonomy): Bacteria > Pseudomonadota > Gammaproteobacteria > Enterobacterales > Enterobacteriaceae > Kosakonia. The sequence goes on from JAGTSE010000047.1 coordinate 25,605, forward strand.
ACTTCACCCAGCTTTTTCAGGCTCATCCGACGACGGATACCCAGCGCCCAGCTTGCCAGCCCGAGTGAAATCAGCAGGGCGACCGGTGGGGTGCCAATGACGGTCATTACCTGACGGATTGCGTTTTCCGGCATCATAAATGCCTGACACAGCGTACCGGAAACGATCAGTACGATGGGAACAATAATCAATCCACCGATAACAAGCGCGCTGGGCGGCGCTAACCGAGTTTGCTGGGCGCTCAGTGATAAATCTGGCACCTCGGCCGTTTGCTGCTGCTCAAAAACATTAATCGACAGATGGTAATTGCGTTTATTTATGGTGCGCGCAACAAAATAGCCGACGATGCCCACCACAATCGAGACGCAAATCCCCGCCAGCATTAACCAACCTACGTCGCTGTGTAGTATACCCGCAGCAGCAGCGGCGCCAGGGTGTGTCGGCAAAGCAACGTGCACGGTTAACATCACCCCGGCCATTGGCAGACCAAACTTCAGCGGTGAAACGTGTGCGACTTTGCTGAAGCCATAGATTAATGGAATGATAATAATAAAACCAACTTCGAAAAATACTGGCGTTCCCAGAATAAATGCCACTATGGTTAATGCCGCAATGGTTCGTTTCGAACCGAGTACGCCAGTCAGCGTTTTTGCCAGAGATTCGGCGCCGCCAGAAATTTCGATAAGGACACCCAGCATAGACCCTAAAATAATAATGCTGGCAATATGGCCTAATAAGCCGCCCATCCCTTTTTCAATGGTAGAGATAATTTTATCAGCCGGAATTCCGGTGGCGAAAGCAACTAACAAGCTGACAATCAGTAATGCCACAAAAGGATGTGCTTTAGCTTTAATCACCAGCAATAGCAACAGCAGTACGCTGGCTAACGCAATAAGTAACAGCGCCGATGTAGACATAGGTTTGCCTCGGGATTAACAGGAGTACAGGTTTTTATGTAATTAGAATAATCGTTTATTTTTTACGGTAACTGGCAAACCATCCCAACCCGGAAATGGTATTCTCTCTGGGGATATATTCGCAGCCGACCCAGCCGCTGTAGCCTGTATTATCCAGTAAGTCATAGATCCACTGGTAATTAATTTCCCCTTCATCTGGTTCATGTCGGTCTGGTAATGATGCAATCTGAATATGGCGATATTGGCCGGAAAATTCGGTGATAATGTGACTTAAATTACCATCCACTTTTTGCGCATGGTACAAATCTAACTGAACGGCCACATTTGGTCGGTTGATGCGTTTTACCATCTCCAGCGTCTGATACTGACTGTGGTAAAGATAGCCCGGTTTCGTCTGCGGGTTAAGCGCCTCAATCAGCACCAGCTTATCGTGTTGCGCGAACTTATCTGCCGCATAACGCATATTGTCGATGAAAACGGCTTCGCACTCAGCACGATCCATTCCCGGTTGGACTACCCCGGCCATAATATGCACCTGTGGGCAATCGAGGGCGCAGGCATAATCCAGCGCCAGCTGGATGTGTTCGCGGGCCTGCGCGCTTCTGCCCGGTACGGCAGCAAGACCCCATTCTCCGGCATTGACATCACCGGGTAACGTGTTGAAAAGCACCAGTTGCAGCTTGTTTTCCTGCAGGCGCTGTTTAATTTCCTGCACCTCATACTCGTAAGGGAATAAAAACTCTACCGCTTCAAAACCGGCGCGGGCGGCGGCGGAAAAGCGATCGAGGAAGGGGATCTCTGTAAATAGCATCGTTAAATTGGCAGCGAATTTTGGCATGATATTTATCTCAGTTCGTCAACTTCATCAGGCGTCAGGTAGCTAATCTCGCGGTGACCCAGGGTAAAGATCAGGCGCGCGGTCTCTTCCAGCTCTTCGGTGTTGTTGGTTGCTTCACGCAATGATGAACCGGTTACCACTGGACCATGGTTGGCTAATAAAAAGGCGTTATAGTGTGGCGCCAATGTGGCCAGCGCTTGAGCAATGCGGTCGTCTCCTGGGCGATAGTATGGGACGACAGGGACGTCGCCGATACGCATTACCACATAAGGCGTAAACGGGCGAATACAGTTCTGCGGGTCAAGATCCTGCAAACATGACAACGCCGTCAGATAGTGGCTATGCAGGTGGACAATGGCTTTACACGCCGGATTATTCAAATACACGGCCCGGTGAAACGTCACTTCTTTGGACGGCTTATGGCCCGAGACCCACTCGCCTTGCGGGGTGACGACCGACAACATTTCCGCCTGTAGCTCGCCCAGGCAGGAACCCGTCGGTGTCGCCAACACATTGCCGTCCGGCAACAGTAGCGAAAGATTGCCTGCGGAACCGGTGGCGTAGCCCCGGGAAAACAGCGATGCACCAATATGCACCATTTCATCACGCAGCTGCTGCTCTGTCATACCGGAAACTCCTGCTGAGCACGGGCAAAGAACTGGGGATCGCCGAAGTTACCCGACTTCAGCGCCAGAGAGAGTGGCTGCTGCGTATCACGTACCCACGGCACACCGGGCGAGATAACCGGGCCGATATGGAAAGCCTCGACGCCTAATGTTTGCGCGACGATGCTCGAGGTTTCCCCGCCTGCAATAATAAAACGACTAAAACCTTTCGCTTTCAGGGCTGCGGCCAGCGCGGCAAAAAGCTGTTCAACCCGTTCGCTGCTGGCTTTATTGCCGTATTCATGCTGAATACGCTGCAACGCTTCCGGTTCGGTGGTGGCATAAACCATCGGCGCGAGCGGCGACGCGCGATGCGCATCGACCCACGCGCAGAGCGTGTCGACATAAGCGGTAAAATTCCCGAAACAGGCGGATAACTCAACCGCGCGCGATGGCGCCACCTCCCGATAGGCCGCGACCTGCGTATTTGTCATCAGCGAACAGGAGCCTGAGAGCACCACTGCCGGGCCAGCGACGGGCATCCCCGCCTGAGAACTATCACGCTGAGCGCCATGGCGCTGCGCCCAATCACGGGCCAGACCGATGGCCAGACCGGACCCGCCGGAGACCAGCTTCATCTCACGCAGCGCGATACCCTGCGTCAGCAGATGCTGCTCGTTCAGTGCATCCAGCACAATATAGCGAATCTCCAGGTCGGCCAGAGCGTTCAGCTCTGCGGCTACGGCTTTGGGCCCTTGCTCAAGGGTCGGGTAGGCAACCAGACCGGCTTTCCCTTGCCCCTGTCGTTCAATTAAACGGCCCAGATGGGCGTCATCCATTGGGGTAACCGGATGGTGGCGCATCCCGGACTCATTCAGCAGCTGGTTGCCGACAAACAGATAGCCCTGATAGACCGTCCGCCCGTTAACCGGCAGAGCAGGTGAAATAACCGTCTGCGTCTCGTTTAACGCCTCCAGTAGCGCATCCAGCACGGGGCCGATATTGCCTGTGGCGGTGCTGTCGAAAGTCGAGCAATACTTAAAGTAAAACTGCTGGCAGCCCTGATCCTGTAGCCAGCGCAGTGCAGCAAGCGACTGGCTTATCGCTTCTTCTGCCGGGCAGGAGCGGGTTTTCAGGCTGATAACGACCGCATCGCTGTCTACCAGCCCCCCGCGCATAGGAACGCCGTTGAGCTGTACCGTCGGCATACCGTTTCGAACGAGGAAACTGGCAATATCCGTGGCGCCGGTAAAGTCGTCGGCAATGACACCAAGTTGCATCGTGCTTCTCCTTACTGGGTCTGGCCAGGCAAAGTGATGCCATCAAATATTTTGATCACTGCGCTATCATCTTCGCGCCCGTAGCCGGCGTTGCTGGCTGAGGTAAACATGTTCAGTGCGGTACTGGCGAGCGGCAGCGGGAATTTCAGCGCCCGGGCGGTGTCATTCACCAGCCCGAGGTCTTTAACAAAAATATCAACCGCAGACTTCGGCGAATAGTCGCCATCCAGCACGTGCTGCATGCGGTTTTCGAACATCCAGGAGTTGCCCGCAGCGTGCGTGACAACGTCGTACATGGTATCGAGTGGAATTCCCGCGCGCGCCGCCAGCGCCATGGCCTCTGCAGCAACGGCAATGTGTACGCCAGCCAGCAGTTGATGGACGATTTTGACCGTGGAGCCAAGGCCAATCTCGCTGCCGATGCGATACACTTTGCCGGCAACCGCCTCCAGCACCGGTGCCAGCCGCGTAAAAGCGGCATCACTACCGGAGGCCATCACGGTCATCTCGCCAGCCGCCGCTTTTACGGCACCGCCCGACACCGGGGCATCCAGCATCAGCAGGCCATACTGTTCCAGCGAGACGGCAATGTCGCTCGCATCGGCTGAGGAAATCGTCGAGGACACCATCACGACCGTTCCTGGTTTCAGGTGCGGGGCGAGGGCGTGTTTGCCAAACAGAATCGTCCGTACCTGGGCAGCGTTGACCACCAGCAAAACCACCGCATCCAGTTCAGACGCGAAAGGTACCGCGCTATCGCCGGCATTTTTGGCGCCCGCATCAATTAAGGTACGGCAGGTTGCGGGGTTGATATCCACGCCCCAGGTGTTAAGCCCTGCCAGGATGCAAGACCGTGCGGCACCCATCCCCATTGAACCCAGCCCGATCACGCAGACGTTGTAGTGTGCAGACATGCTGCCTCCTTGTGATTATTAGTTAATTAATGTGATTTAATGATAGATTAAAGCGTCTTAATGTGAAAATACGTGATAATTATCACGAACAGACCATATGAATATAAAAAATTCACACACTGAAATGTGCTGCGGAGAAGCCAGTATTACTCTAAAATAGCGGGAAAACAGCAGTTAAACGCGATAATTACACGGTATATTACATCGCCGGAACTCTGGTTTTCAGTATTCAGGTGTTAAAAAATGGTAAGGGGATAGCTGTGATTCCGATAGAGCGACATCAGCGTATTTTGGCCCTGCTGGAACAACGCGGGGCGGTGAGCATCAATGAGCTGACAGAAACGCTGGGCGTTTCTCATATGACTATTCGCCGGGATGTCAGCAAGCTGGAGGAAGAGGGGCTGCTGGTCAGCGTATCGGGCGGCGTTCGCGCCGTCAGTCGGTTGGCGATTGAGCCCAGCCATCTGGTAAAAAGCGCATTAAACAGTGAAGAGAAACAGGCGATTGGCGCACTGGCTGCCAGTAGAATTGCTGAAAACAGCTGTATCTATCTGGATGCGGGCACCACCACACTGGCGCTGGCCAGAGCCATAATTGACCGTGATGATTTACAGGTGGTCACTAACGATTTTGAAATAACCCAGTTGTTGATTAACGCCAGCCAGTGCGGCGTTATTCATACCGGAGGTACCCTATGTCGGGAAAACCGCTCTTGCGTCGGTGAGTCTGCGGCCAGGACGTTGCGTCATCTGGCAATTGATACCGCTTTTATTTCCGCCAGCGGCTGGGACACCCGGGGTATTTTTACACCTGATGAGAACAAAGTGACAGTGAAAGAGACCGTAAGTCAGGTCAGTGCGAAGAATATCCTGCTCTGCGATAGCTCGAAATTCAATCAGGTCGCCACCTTTATGGCGCTGCCACTGACACGGTTTAGCGTCATTATCACCGACCGACATCTTTCGGATGCCGCGTGTTCTCAAATTACAAAACATGCTTGCGAGGTTCTCAGAGCATGATGGTGCTTGTATTGGACTGGTAGCATTTATTGGTTAAGATGGCTTTTTAGCGAGCCGGACGGCACCGTGGCTATGGGGCTGCCCCCAGACAGTAGACATTTTCTGTCCTCACGACAGGGCCTGCTCGAAGGCCTGCGGGCTGACGCGCCGGGATGGCTGTGACGTGGGCGCGGCTGTAGAACACTTCAATGCAATCGAAGATATCGGCCCGGGACAGATCCCGGGTTTTGTAGATCCGTTTTCTGATGCGTTCTTTTTTCAGCGAACTGAAGAACGATTCGGCCACCGCATTGACGCGCCTATGCCAGGATTTGACGATTTGCATGCGCCAGGTCTGATAAAATCAGCGGATAAAGTTCACGGACGATATAGCGTTTTAGACATCTGAGGATCTCTTTGGTCGATAGTCCTCGCAGGTTCGTCTGTCTACAATCGCTTCCCCGTCACAATATCGCAGACTCCGGCCAGGCACGGGGAAGGCGCTTTACAGCCTGAACAGGGTTAATGAACCACTGATAAAATAGTTTGCGGGGAAAGCAGAATCATATTATTCGTTGTTATGGCTTCCGTTACCGGTGGCTGTCTGCGGGCAGTAGAGATCATATAACGTATTTAACAACGTCATGATACG
>JAGTSE010000048.1 GCA_018261615.1 Pseudomonadota bacterium
TTGTTGGCTTCGCCTTTGCACCCCAGTCACTTACTTATGTAAGCTCCTGGGGCTGCGCAGTCTTGCCGCCTCGACGCAGTGTGAATGATTTTGTGTATAGAACAGAAAGAGATGGGGACATTCACCCACGGTGGGTGTTTTGCGCTCGTTTGGGTCATCACCGCGAAAGGAGTCAACTAATGGATATTCCACGTATTTTTACTATCAGTGAAAGTGAACATCGCATCCATAACCCATTTACGCCAGAAAAATATGCCACCCTTGGGCGCGTGTTACGTATGAAACCGGCGGCGCGGATCCTCGATCTCGGCAGCGGTTCGGGTGAGATGCTTTGCACCTGGTCTCGTGATTACGGCATTACCGGTGTCGGCATCGACATGAGCCCGCTCTTTACTGCGCAGGCAAAATTGCGTGCCGAAGCACTGGGAGTTGCGGCGCATGTGCATTTTATTCATAACGATGCGTCCGGTTATATCGCCGACAAAAAATGTGACGTGGCTGCCTGTGTCGGCGCAACCTGGATAGCGGGCGGTGTAAGCGGAACCATCGCACTGCTGGCAAAGAGCCTCAAACCCGGCGGAATCATGCTTATTGGTGAACCGTACTGGCGTCAGTTACCCGCAACGGATGAGGATGCCAAAGCGTGCGGTGCCAGCGCGTTAGCCGATTTTCTCACGCTCCCGCAACTTGTCGCCAGCTTTGGCGAACGCGGCTATGACGTGGTGGAAATGGTGCTGGCAGACCAGGAAGGCTGGGATCGGTATGAAGCGGCAAAATGGCTAACCCTGCGCCGCTGGCTGGCGGAAAACCCTGACGATGAATTTGCCGCCGAAGTGCGGGAAACGTTGACGCTGGCGCCTGAACGCCACGTTACCTGGACGAGGGAATATCTGGGCTGGGGTGTTTTTGCGTTAATGGCGCGCTAAACGAGACAACCGATATCGCGGAAAAGCGATACCGGTATTAGCTTGCCCGGCAACTTACCTACGCTTTTAGCCGGGCGACCAGTTCAAACTCGCTGAAGTTGACCGGGCGCTGTTGCCGCATTGAGATGTTCCCGGCGATCCCGGTCAGAATCGACATCGCTCCGGCGCGGTGATCGGCGGCGCGTTGCAGCGGATCGTTGCCCGGCGTGCCGAACAGATCCGCCAGCATCGCGTTATCGCCGCCGCCGTGGCCGCCTTCGCCGAGGGAAAACGTCGCTTTCCACGGTGCTGCGAACATCGGAAACACGGTGATATCGCAGGATTCCAGGCTGCCTTCATTGGCGCGCTCGCCGCCTGCGTTAACGTAAGATTTCTCGACGATTTTCATCTCCAGCCGCCCAAGGCTACCGTTAAAGACCACGTTTAACCCTTCCCACGGCAGATAGGTGTTCAGCGAGTAGCTGAGTTGACACTGGTTCTGGTATTTCACCAGTACTGACATGGTGTCCTCAATGGTGATACCGTCGCTGAACACGCTCTGATCGCGCCAGTAGCTATCTTCGTGTTCGGCATCGAGATAGAGCGCTTTTAATTGCGGGTTATCTGCCATATGCAGCGCAAAAGGATCATCTTTGGCGGCGGCATAACCGTGGGCGCGCGGGTAAAAATGGGTGACGCCGCGTTTTTCGGCGTTCTCTTTGCCGTAGAAACGCAGCCCGCCTTCGGCGTAAACCCGTTGCGGATAGCTATTGAGCCAGAAATTCATCAGGTCGAAATGGTGCGTCGATTTATGTACCAGCAGCCCGCCGCTGTTACGTTTTTCCCGGTGCCAGCGGCGGAAATAATCCGCGCCGTGTTCGGTATTGAGCAGCCATTCGAAATGAACCGAGTAGACTTCGCCGATGGTATTTTTCATCAACAGTTCGCGCACTTTGCTGTGGTGCGGCGCATAGCGGTAGTTGAACGCCACGCGCACCGTGCGCCCGGTTTGTTCGATGGCATCCAGAATACGCAGTGCGCGCTGTTCATCAATGGTCATTGGTTTTTCGGTGATCACATCGCAACCGGCGCGCAGCGCCCGCACAATGTAGTCATCATGGGTGCGATCCATGGTTGTAACGATGATGATGTCCGGGCGGGTTTCCGCAATCATCTCTTCAAATTGCGCCGCTTTCCATGTTGGGACGGCGGCGGCACCTTCGTTTTTCAGCAACTGATTGGCGTAATCCATGCGTGTCTGGTTGCTGTCGCAAAACGCCACCATGCGGGCGTTTTCCCGCCACTCTCCGCCGATGGCGGCAATATATAACCCGGCGCGCCCGCCCGTACCCACAAGAGCATATTTTTTCATTTCATCCTCGCAATCCATTTATGAATCGATGTATCCATGAATCAAAAACGCTATTTCATTTTTATAATGATACTGTAGCGCGATGGCGAGAGAGGGATAGAGCAGAAAGGCGAAAATGTGATCCCCGGCCATTACTGACCGGGGCAGGGGGATTAATGTGCGCGGCCCTGTTCGATACCAATACCGGTCTGCGAGCGAATAAACTGCGCGCGGAACTGCTCGCGCTCCAGCTTGCCCGCTTCGGTGTTGTCGGTAGCGGAGAAGAGCCAGATACCGATAAACGCGGCGGCAATCGAGAACAGCGCCGGATACTCATACGGGAAGACCGGTGCGGCGTGGCCGAGGATCTGTACCCAAATGGTCGGGCCGAGGATCATCAAAATCACCGCCGTCAACAGGCCGAGCCAGCCGCCAATCATCGCGCCTCGCGTAGTCAGCTTCGACCAGTACATCGAGAGTAGAATAATTGGGAAGTTGCAGCTTGCGGCAATTGAGAAGGCCAGCCCGACCATAAAGGCGATGTTCTGTTTCTCAAACAGAATGCCCAATAAAATGGCGACCACGCCGAGCACCAGCACGGTAATTTTGGACACCTTCAGCTCCTGACGCTCGGTCGCGCCTTTGCGGAACACGTTGGCGTAGAGATCGTGCGAGACCGCCGACGCGCCCGCCAGCGTCAGCCCGGCGACCACCGCCAGGATGGTGGCGAAGGCCACGGCGGAGATAAAGCCGAGGAACAGGTTGCCGCCAACGGCATCGGCAAGGTGAACCGCGGCCATATTGTTACCGCCAATCAGCGCGCCTGCCGCATCTTTAAACGCTGGATTTGCGCCTACCAGCATGATCGCGCCAAAGCCGATGATAAAGGTCAGAATGTAGAAGTAACCCATAAAACCGGTGGCGTAGAGCACGCTTTTACGGGCTTCACGCGCATCGCTGACGGTAAAGAAACGCATCAGGATATGCGGCAAACCGGCGGTGCCGAACATCAGGCCCAGGCCTAGCGACAGGGCGGAGATCGGATCTTTCACCAGCCCGCCAGGGCTCATGATAGCCGCACCTTTCGGGTGCACCGCCGTCGCTTCGGTAAACAGGTTATTGAAGCTGAAACCGACGTGTTTCATCACCATAAAGGCCATAAAACTTGCGCCAAACAGCAGCAATACCGCTTTGATAATTTGTACCCAAGTGGTGGCGAGCATACCGCCGAACAGCACATACAGCACCATCAGCACGCCAACCAGTACCACGGCAACGTGATAGTTCAGGCCGAACAGCAGTTCGATAAGCTTACCGGCACCCACCATCTGCGCAATCAGATACAGCGCAACCACCACCAGCGAACCGCAGGCGGAAAGGGTACGAATCGGCCCCTGTTTCAGGCGGTACGAGGCCACGTCGGCGAAGGTATAGCGCCCAAGGTTGCGCAGCCGTTCGGCGATCAAAAACAGGATAATCGGCCAGCCGACAAGGAAGCCCAGCGAATAAATCAGCCCATCGTAACCGGAGGTGTATACCAGCGCGGAAATCCCGAGGAAGGAGGCCGCCGACATAAAGTCACCGGCAATCGCCAGCCCGTTCTGAAAACCAGTAATATTGCCGCCCGCGGTGTAGTAATCACTGCGCGAACGCACGCGTTTCGACGCCCAGTAAGTGATGTACAGGGTGAGCGCTACGAAAATCACAAACATGATAATCGCCTGCCAGTTTGTTGGCTGGCGTTGTACCGTGCCGGTAATGGCATCGGCGGCGTGCGCCGTGAAAGGAAGTGTGGCGGCCAGCGCCGTCAGGACTCGTTTCATAATGCTTTTACCTCGCTTAGCACGGCTTTAGTCAGACGATCGAACTCGCCGTTTGCCCGCCATACATAGACGGCGGTCAGCACAAACGAAATCACAATCACGCCAATCCCAATCGGGATGCCGCGTGTCACGCTGGTGCCTGCGTGCAGCGGCGTACCGAGCCAGTGCGGCGCAAAAGCGATAAGCAGAATAAAGCAGACGTAGATAATCAGCATGATGATGGAAAGGAAAAAGGCAAACCGTTGCCGTTTTTTAACTAACTCCCTGAAATGCGCACTGTTTTCTATCTGTTGATAAATGTTATTCATCACAGAATTCTCCAGAGGTCTCCCCTTTGTCTTTCGCGCCGCAGGTTCGCTGGCCGCACATACCCACCCCAGTCACATAGTTGTCTATGCTCCTGGGGGGCACGTTTGCCGTCTTCCTGCAACACGAAATCCATTGAGGACTGTAGGGTGAGGTGATTGTTTTCTCTCCTTATAAGGAGAGCGTTATGGTTGTGTTTGTAAGCCGGATAATGGCTGACGCCTTATCCGGCAGGGTATTACGATTATTAAGACGGCATGGTAATCGCCTGCTTCTCTTCGAGCAGTTTTTCCACGACGCCAGGATCGGCGAGCGTCGAGGTATCGCCGAAGTTACTGGTATCGCCCGCTGCGATTTTGCGCAGTATGCGGCGCATGATTTTGCCGGAACGTGTTTTCGGCAGTGAATCTGTCCAGTGCAGTACATCCGGCGTTGCCAGCGGGCCAATCTCTTTACGCACCCAGTTACGCACTTCGGCGTAGAGTTCCGGCGACGGCTCTTCACCGTGGTTCAGCGTGACATAGGCATAAATCGCCTGGCCTTTGATGTTGTGCGGAATGCCCACCACGGCGGCCTCGGCGATTTTCGGATGCGAAACCAGCGCCGATTCAATCTCGGCGGTGCCCAGGCGGTGGCCGGAAACGTTCAGCACATCGTCCACGCGGCCAGTGATCCAGTAATAGCCCTCTTCGTCACGACGCGCGCCGTCGCCGCTGAAGTAACAGTTTTTGAAAGTGGAAAAATAGGTCTGTTCAAAGCGCTCGTGATCGCCAAACAGCGTACGCGCCTGGCCGGGCCAGGAATCGGTGATCACCAGGTTACCTTCGGTAGCACCATCAAGTCGGTTTCCTTCGTTGTCCACCAGCGCCGGTTGCACGCCAAAGAACGGATGGGTTGCCGAACCGGCTTTCAGGCGCGTTGCGCCGGGTAGCGGGGTGATCATAAATCCGCCGGTTTCCGTCTGCCACCAGGTGTCCATCACCGGGCATTTACCGTTGCCGATCTTCGACCAGTACCACTCCCACGCTTCCGGGTTAATTGGCTCGCCCACTGAACCGAGAATACGTAGTGAAGAGCGGTCAGTGCCCTCAATGGCTTTGTCGCCTTCCGCCATCAGCGCACGAATCGCCGTCGGTGCGGTATAGAGAATATTGACCTGGTGTTTATCCACCACCTGGCTCATTCGCGCCGGGGTTGGCCAGTTTGGCACGCCTTCAAACATCAGCGTGATGGCGCCGCAGGCCAGCGGCCCGTAGAGCAAATAGCTGTGGCCGGTCACCCAGCCGACATCGGCCGTACACCAATAAACATCGCCCGGATGGTAATCAAAGACATATTTAAACGTCGTCGCGGCATAAACCAGGTAACCGCCGGTGGTGTGCAGCACACCTTTCGGTTTGCCCGTCGAGCCGGAGGTATAGAGGATAAAGAGCGGATCTTCTGCGCCGACTTCCACCGGTTGATGCTGGTCGCTGGCTTTTTCGGTCAGCTCGTTCCACCACAGATCCCGGCCTGCATTCCAGGCGATTTTGCCGCCAGTACGTTTCAGAACCACGACGTGTTCAACGCTATTAACGTTCGGGTTTTTCAGCGCGTCATCGACATTTTTCTTCAGCGGAATGTTACGACCAGCGCGAACGCCTTCGTCGGCAGTGATCACCAGCCGGGAGCTGGAATCGATAATGCGTCCGGCTACCGCTTCCGGCGAGAAGCCGCCGAAAATCACCGAATGCACTGCGCCGATGCGGGCGCAGGCGAGCATGGCGACTGCCGCTTCCGGCACCATTGGCATATAAATCGCCACAACATCGCCTCTCTTAATCCCCAACTCGACCAACACATTGGCAAACTGGCATACGCTGCGGTGCAGCTCGCGGTAGGTGATTTTTTTACTCTGGCTGGCGTCATCGCCTTCCCAGATAATGGCCGTCTGGTCGCCGCGTTCGGCGAGATGGCGGTCAAGGCAGTTGGCGGCCAGGTTTAATGTGCCATCTTCATACCATTTAATCGAAATATTGCCGGGCGCGAAGGAGGTGTTTTTCACCGTTTTATACGGCGTAATCCAGTCGAGGATCTTTCCCTGCTCGCCCCAGAATGTGTCAGGGTCGGTGATGGATTGCTGATAGTTGGCTTCATACTGCTCCGGATTGATCAGGCAACGTTCCGCAATATTGGCGGGAATATCGTGTTTATGTATTTGGCTCATGGCAATTGCTCTCCTTGTAAGATGTTAATAATATGTCAAAATAACGTTAATTGTAGGGCCTTTACCAGCTTTGTTTATTATTTGAGCGATAGATCACGCATTGATGATATTCAGTAAAAAAGCAGCAAAATAAATGTGCTGGCGTAGCGGAGAAATGAAAAATAACGGCAGGAAGAAGAAAAATGACTCATAACAAAAGGTTATGGAATTCAACGATTTGATTACCTTAATAGCATTGCAGAATAACGCGCTGTGGCAACCCGCTGAAAATACACTGCGGAACCAATAGCGTCGTAATTATTTTAATCTGGTACTATTCACTGTGTTGATGACAAATAGCAGACGAAATTTCCGCTACTGAGTGACCTTTGTGACATTTATGTTGATTAAAAAACATGCAAATGAATTTATTTTACAGAATAATTTTCTGACGGGAATATTAGGATTCAGCGAATTGAAAAATTTTGTATAACAAACACTTATTACTAATAATTGAAATAAAAGATGGTTTTTAGATAAAAAATCAGTCAAACCCCCTCCGGGTATAGGGTTGCGCGTTACACCCTGCAAATGATACTGATAATGCGCGTTAGAAAACCCCGCAATACCGTGCGACGTTTCAGTATGTGTCGTTCCCGTGCATGGAATGGCGCTTCATTGAGGAAGTCTGTAGTGATGAAAAACATAAAAATCAGCCTGGCCTGGCAGATTCTGCTGGCCCTTGTGCTGGGTATTCTTCTGGGTAGTTACCTGCATTATTACAGCGACAGCCGCGAATGGCTGATTGCGAATCTCCTGTCTCCGGCGGGCGATATCTTTATTCACCTGATCAAAATGATCGTGGTGCCGATTGTTATCTCGACGCTGATTGTCGGGATTGCTGGCGTTGGTGACGCAAAACAGCTTGGCCGTATTGGCGCGAAAACCATCATCTATTTCGAAGTGATCACTACGGTTGCGATCGTGCTCGGTATTACGCTGGCGAATGTGTTCCAGCCAGGGGCGGGGATCGATATGTCGCAACTTGCCACGGTGGATATTTCGAAATACCAAAGCACCACTGCGGATGTGCAAAGCCACGCCCATGGCCTGATGGGGACGATTCTGTCGCTGGTGCCGACCAATATCATCGCGTCGATGGCGAAGGGCGATATGTTGCCGATCATCTTCTTCTCGGTGTTGTTTGGTCTGGGCCTTTCATCGCTGCCAGCATCGCACCGTGAGCCGCTGGTGACCGTGTTCCGCTCTGTTTCCGAAACCATGTTTAAAGTCACCCATATGGTGATGCGCTATGCGCCGGTCGGCGTATTCGCGCTGATCTCGGTAACGGTGGCGAACTTCGGTTTTGCCTCGTTGTGGCCGCTGGCGAAGCTGGTGATTCTGGTTTACTTTGCGATCCTGTTTTTCGCGCTGGTGGTGCTGGGCATTGTGGCGCGTATCTGCGGGCTGAGCATCTGGATTCTGATCCGCATTCTGAAAGATGAGCTGATTCTGGCCTACTCAACCGCCAGCTCAGAGAGTGTGCTGCCGCGTATTATTGAAAAAATGGAAGCCTACGGCGCGCCTGCCTCCATCACCAGCTTCGTGGTGCCGACTGGTTACTCCTTTAATCTCGACGGTTCAACGCTGTACCAGAGTATTGCCGCCATCTTTATTGCGCAGTTGTACGGTATCGATCTTTCGCTGTGGCAGGAGATTATCCTTGTGCTGACACTGATGGTGACCTCAAAAGGCATCGCGGGCGTTCCGGGCGTCTCCTTCGTGGTATTGCTGGCGACGCTGGGCAGCGTCGGTATTCCGCTGGAAGGACTGGCCTTTATCGCTGGTGTTGACCGTATTCTCGATATGGCGCGTACCGCGCTGAACGTGGTGGGTAATGCGCTGGCGGTGTTGGTGATTGCCAAGTGGGAACACAAATTCGACCGCAAAAAAGCGCTGGCTTACGAGCGCGAAATGCTGGGCAAGTTTGATAAAACCGCCGGTCAGTAAACCGCTCCCTCCTTTACGGATCCCTCCTTCACGGAGGGATTTTTTTATCCTTTTACCGTGTTGTTTTTGCCCATCATCGCCAGAAAACCCGCCACCACCGGCACCAGCGATCCCCACAGCACCGCATTCCAGCCAAAGGCATTGAGCAGCGCGCCGGAGGAGAAAGAGCCGATAATCATCACGCCAAAGACAATAACGTCATTCAGCGACTGGACGCGGGTCTTCTCTTCCGGGCGGTGAAACTCAATGATCTTCGCCGAAGCGCCGGTAAAACCAAAGTTCCAGCCGATGCCGAGCAGGATCAGCGACAGCCAGTAATGCAGGATGTCGGTACCGAGCAGACCTGCGATCACGGAGAGGGCGGTGATCAATAATCCCGCTGCGGCAATGCGGCTGGCGCCAAAGCGCTGAATCAGTTTGCCGGTAAAAAACCCCGGCCCATACATCGCAATCACATGCCACTGAATGCCCAGGTTCGCCGCCTGCAGAGAAAGACCGTGCTGATGCATCGACAGCGGTGCGGCGGTCATCAGGAAGTTCATCACCATATAAGCCACCGCGCCGCCAAACACGGTACGACGAAAGCCTGGCAAGCTGGCGATCTCGTGAAGCGCGCGACCGCCGTGCTGCGCGTGATCGGCAACGGCAGGAGATTTCACACCGAGCAGCACTGTTGCGGCAATCACCGCGACCGCTGCCTGCGCGAGAAAGGTGACGGCAAAAGTATGCTCCGGCCAGGCGTTCATGGTGCTGGTGACCAGCATCGGGCCAAGGACGCCCGCTACGACACCGCCGCCCATCACCAGCGACAGCGCCCGCGCCCGTCGTTTGCTGCCCACGCCGTCGGTGGCGGCAAAGCGAAACGAGAGCGCAACAGCCGCGTACGCGCCGCCGAAAAAAGCCGCCAGGCAGAACAGGGAAAAGGAGTCGAGCACGACGGCCAGCGAGGCCAGCAGACCGGTCAACACGCCAGCGCCAGTGCCGGTCATAAAGACAGTCCGTCTGCCCCGATGGCGAGCCAATGCGCCAAATGGCAAAATGCAGGCCGCCATCCCCAGAACAAAAACAGTGACGGGCAGCGTTGCCAGCGTGCTGCTGGGCGCGAGGGTATTACCGACTATCGCGCCAGTGGCGTAAAAGACGACCGAGTTAGCGCCAGCCAGCGCCTGTGCTGTCGCGAGGCGCACAATGTTATGGTTCTGCTGGCTGACCGGTAATTCTGCTTCTGTGGAGTTCAACAACTGCGATCTCATTATCAGGGGATTCAGTTGATGACATTACACTACCGGCCGGTTTGTCACACCTGTTAGACGTTACGCCCCGCCATCAACATCCCAACGCTGCGTGAGCCGCCTTAAGCGCACCGGCATCAGGATGCATTTACGGAGGGTTTATTGCTGATGGCATCGGGCGCGATGTTCATATGTTTCAATACCGGGCCGATGATTTTGCCAAAAATCGGCGCCGCGACCGAGCCACCAAAGTGATCGCCCACTGTCGGATGGTTGACCATCACCACCAGCGCCACTTCCGGGTGGCTGGCCGGTGCAACGCCTGCGGTGTAGTTGACGTAGCCGCCATCGTACTTTCCGTCGGTGCCCATTTTTTCCGCCGTACCGGTTTTCGTGGCGAGCTGATATCCCGGTACCGCCGCACGTAAACCTGAGCCGCCCGGTAAAACATCGCTTTCCATCATATACACGACGGTTTTCGCGGTGACCGGGTTCGCCACTCTGACGCCCATTACCGGCGGCGTTACTTTGGTGATAGAAAGAGGGCGATAGATACCGAACGAGCCCAGCGTCGCATATTCCCGCGCGATCTGCAGCGGCGTTACGCGCAGGCCATAGCCAAAAGAAAACGTCGCACGTTCAATATCGGCCCAGCGCTGGCGGTGTAAGGGAAAGTAACCCACACTCTCGCCCGTTAAGCCCAGCCCGGTAGGTTTGCCGAGGCCAAACGCCTGGTAGGTATTGACCAGCGCCTGAGCAGGCATGGCCAGCGCAATGTGGGAAGCGCCCGTATCGCTCGATTTCTGCAAAATGCCGGTTATCGTCAGGCGCGGCCAGTGCCCGACATCACGAATCAAATGCCCGTTTACGACGTAAGGCGAGGTATCAAGAACCGAGTTTGGTTGAATTAAATGGCGCTCCAGCCCTTCGAGAACCACCAGCGGCTTCACGGTTGAACCCGGCTCATAGCTATCGTTAATGGCCGTGTTGCGCATTTGCATCGGAGTGGCGCTTTCGTAATTATTGGGATTAAACGAAGGGTAAGAAGCCATTCCCAGAATCTCGCCGGTGTCGATTTTCACCAGCACTGCCGCACCTGAATCCGCCTTGTTAAGCAGCACGCCATCTCGTAATGCGCTGTAAAGCGTGTATTGATCGAACTTGTCGATGCTGAGCTGAACGGTTGGCGGTTGCTGCGGCGGTTCGTAATTGACCACGGAAATCAGGTGGCCGTCACCGTCCTGGCGGTACTCTTCCTGCCCCGGTTTGCCTTCCAGAATGGTGTTATAACTTTTTTCCAGCCCATTCAGCCCCGTGTTATCGGCGCCCACGATGCCCAAAAGTGGCGCGGCAGCTTCCCCCATGGGATAAAAACGGCTGTCGTCATATTCGGTAGTGATCCCTTTCAGATGCAGCGCGGCAATATCTTTGGCGATACCCAGTTCGATTTTTCGGCCAAGGTAGAGGAAGTGCTTATTGGGATTCGCCGTAAGCTGCGCCCGCAGGGCTTCCGGGCTGACATTGAGCGCTGCGGCGAGGTAAGCCCACTTAGGGCTGGTAAAATTAGGATTCGCCTCGAGAATGTGTTTCGGATCGGCAATGATGTCGCGCGAGGGAACACTCAGGGCTAGCGCCTGGCCATCACGATCCACCAGCGTTCCACGGTTGGTCGGTAATGCAATGGTGCGTAATGAACGTTGGTCGGCTTCATGCTCCAGCATCGGGTGATTGAGCAGTTGCAGGTCGGCAACGCGTGCCAGCAGGAGCGCCAAAAACACCAGAATCACAAGAGAAAGCAGGTGATACCTGTTCAGGTTAAATGAGGAACTGGGGTGATCTTCTCTGTGGTGCTTTTTTACAGGGGGCATTGGGTTTTCGCGGCAGTCATCAATGAGCACATTTTCCTGTTAGTTATAGGTAAACATGTCAGCAGATGACAGAAGAACTATGTTTCAGTTCGTTAATAACGATGATTTTTCAGAAAGTTAATTGAGGTGCTGCTCACGCGCGGCATGATCAACGGAAGGTAAATAAAAAAGCGGAGTGAAGATCACTCCGCTTTGACTTCGACAAACGCGGCAGTCAGCCCATCGCGCTTTCGCGCAGCCGGGTTTTCAGCTTGTTATATTCGTCGATCACATACTGCTCGGCGGCACGCTGATCGGCGATCGGCTCAATGCGCACGGCGCAGTATTTGTACTCTGGCGTTTTGGTTATCGGACTTAAGTTCTCCGTTACCAGTTCATTACAGGCGCCAATCCACCACTGGTAGGTCATATACACCGCACCTTTGTTCGGGCGTTCGCTGACCTGCGCGCGGGTGATGATTTTGCCTTTACGCGAATTAACCCACACCAGCGTGTCATCCTCAATGCCCAGCCTTACGGCGTCGGCGGTGTTGATTTGCGCATAGCCTGGTTCATCCGCCAGCGCGGCCAGCGCCGCACAGTTACCGGTCATTGAGCGGCAAGAGTAGTGGCCCACTTCACGCACGGTGGAGAGCACCATAGGATACTCGTCGGTGAGTTTATCCATCGGCGCGACCCAGTCACAGGTGAAGAATTTCGCCAGCCCGTTCGGCGTGTCGAACTTCTCTTTAAACAGATAAGAGGTACCCTGATCGGCCTCCGACGTATCGCGACACGGCCACTGGATATAGCCCAGCTCACCCATTTTTTCGTAAGTGGCGCCGTAGAAATCGGGACATAAATGACGTAACTCGTCCCAGATCTCCTGCGTGTTGTTGTAATGCATCGGATAACCCATACGGGTGGCGATTTCACTGATGATTTGCCAGTCCGTTTTCAGATCCCACTTCGGTTCAACCGCTTTAAAGAAGCGCTGGAAACCGCGATCGGCCGCTGTATAAACACCTTCGTGCTCGCCCCAGGAGGTGGAAGGCAGGATGACATCCGCCGCGGCTGCAGTTTTGGTCATGAAAATGTCCTGCACAATCACCAGTTCAAGCCCTTCAAATGCCTTACGAACTGCCGACAGTTCGGCATCCGTTTGCAACGGATCTTCACCCATAATATACGCGGCGCGCACTTCACCATGCTCAACACGATGCGGCAGTTCGCTGATGCGATAGCCAGTATGCGCAGGCAGGCTTTCCACGCCCCACGCTTTGGCGAATTTCTCGCGGTGCGCATCCTCTTTCACATACTGATAACCCGGGAACGTATCCGGCAGTGCGCCCATATCGCACGCGCCCTGCACGTTGTTCTGGCCACGCACCGGGTTGACCCCAACGTGCGCTTTCCCCAGGTTTCCGGTCAGCATGGCAAGGCTGGTGAGTGAACGCACCGTTTCCACGCCCTGATAAAACTGGGTCACGCCCATGCCCCACAGGATGGCTGCGGTTTTCGCTCCGGCATACATACGGGCGGCCTGGCGGATCTCCTGCGCGCTGACGCCGGTGATCTCTTCGACCGATTCTGGAGTGTAGCCCTCGACAATCTTCCGGTACTCTTCAAACCCTTCCGTCCGGCTGGCGACAAACGCCTGGTCGTAGAGGTTCTCTTCAATGATCACATGGCCCATGGCGTTAAGCAGGGCGATGTTGGATCCGTTTTTCAGTGCGACATGTATGTCGGCAATTCGCGCGGTTTCAATTTTGCGCGGATCGCAGACGATGATTTTCGCCCCATTCTGTTTCGCCCGAATCACATGATTAGCGACGATAGGGTGAGAATCCGCCGGGTTGTAACCAAAGATAAACACTAAATCCGTGTTATCGATTTCATTAATGGCATTACTCATCGCGCCATTGCCGACCGATTGGTGCAGACCTGCAACCGAAGGGCCGTGTCAGACACGAGCGCAGCAGTCGACGTTATTGGTACCAATAACGGCGCGCGCGAATTTTTGCATTATGTAGTTGGTTTCATTACCCGTACCACGGGAAGAACCGGTGGTCTGAATGGCATCCGGGCCGTACTTCTCTTTAATGGCGCGCAAACGGCTGGCGACATAATCGAGCGCTTCATCCCAGGAAACCGACTCCAGTTTGCCGCCGCGTTGGCGACGGATCATCGGGCTTTTAAGCCGGGGCGTCAGGATCTGGGTATCGTTGATAAAATCCCAGCCGTAATAACCTTTCAGACAGAGAGTGCCCTGATTGGTTTTGCCCTGTGCGGCTTCCGCCCGAACGATTTTGCCGTTATCGACCACCAGATGGATTTTGCATCCCGAGGCGCAATACGGGCAAACCGTGACGACTTTTTTCATCACTTTCGCTCCAGTTAACAGTGTCGCCCCCACTATGCATCTTCTATGCCATAACAATACTGGGGGTATTTACCGATATTACGCCGGAAATTTGCGCAAAATACTGACGAAAAACAGGCTGTCGTCAAAAGTGACGTGACGAAGAGCGAGGGGATGTGACCACGGTTAAAAATTCGGCATTTAGTCGCTGCATTTATAAATGACCGCCAACAGAATGGATCAGACTTACCCAAACGAGCCTGACGGAAGCGGACAATGAAACCTGCAATTCTGGTGGTGGATGACGATAGCGCGGTGTGCGAACTGTTGAAAGAGGTGCTGAGCGAACACGTCTTTACGGTTTACGTCTGCCATAACGGGCAGGATGCGCTGGCGCTCAGCGCGCAGCATGCGGATATCGCGCTGGTGCTGCTCGATATGATGCTGCCGGATATCAACGGCCTGCGGGTGTTGCAGCAATTGCAAAAACAGCGTCCGTCGCTGCCGGTGGTGATGCTCACGGGGCTTGGTAGCGAGTCGGACGTGGTGGTCGGCCTGGAGATGGGCGCGGACGACTATATCGGCAAACCGTTTAACGCCCGTGTGCTGGTGGCGCGCGTCAATGCGGTACTGCGGCGCAGCGGCATACTGGCGGCAGAAATATCAATGGAAAAGCTGTCTGGTTTTACCTTTAACGGTTGGCATCTCGACCCTGAACGCTGCGAGCTGTTTAACCCGCAGCATCAGGTGGTTGACCTGACGCAAGGCGAGTACAGCTTGTTGCTGGCGCTGGTGCAAAATGCGCGGCGGGTGCTGAACCGCGAGCAGTTGCTGACTTTAACACACAGCGAAAGTGTGGAAGTGTTTGATCGCACCATTGATGTGTTAATCATGCGCTTACGCCGAAAAATTGAAGCCAATCCCCACCAACCAGCGCTGATCAAAACCTTGCGCGGCCTCGGCTATGTCTTTGCCGCCGACGTAGCGCACAGCGATAAAGCCGCCTGAAACTCAGCACTCTTCTCAGCACTCTTCTCAGCACTCTTGCAATAACGCTTCCAGCGTCTTCGCGCCGTCAATGGCATTGGCGCACAGCAGACTGGCGCGCGCGCAAGCATGTGCCAGTTGAATGCTCTTTTGCAGCGGCCAGGCTTCGTGGCAGCCGTATAAAAAACCGGCGCAAAAGGCATCGCCCGCGCCGACACTGCCGATAATTTCCGACTGGCTCAACGTGCGCGATGGGATCCACGCTCCGGCCTGATCAACCTCCTCGCCCCATGCGCCTTCCGGGCAGTGGATCACCACCCGCTGGCGTACGCCAGCGGCAAGCAGTTGCGCGGCGGCAGCAGCGATATGCTCAATATGCGGTTCATCGGTTTCGGTGCGCATCGGCAGCCCGCTAAATTCCCCGGCTTCCAGCTCGTTAATCACCAGAAAATCAAGATGCTTCAGGCACGGCAGTACCAGCGGTTGGTAACGCGGATCGCCCTTGCGTGACACCAAATCCAATGAGGTGAGAAAACCCTGCTCGCGCATCTGCGCCAGCAGCCGCGCGCTGCGTGTTCCGTACTCTTCGTCCGGCAAATCAAGGCTATCAAGTAACAAGAGATAGCCGAGATGGAAAATCTTCATGCTGCCGTCCAGCTGCTCAAACGCCGGTATATCCAGCAGGCGGTTCGCGCCGGGCGAGTGGAAAAAGGTGCGCTGCCCGGAAGGATCGGTCATCACCTGCGACATTGATGTCGGCGCAGAAGAGGTGCGCTGCACCGCTTGGCGATTGACGTGGTACTGATCCAGCATCGCCATAATGTAATCGCCATCGCTGTCTTCGCCCACTAATCCCACCGCCTGCAACGGCATTCCCACATGCAACTTTGCCAGTGTCAGCAGCACATTCAGCGGCGCGCCGCCCGTTGAGCGCTCGCTCTGGGTGATCTCCGCCAGCCAGCCGCGCTCCGGCCACTGCACGATCTGGTGAACATGATCGACCAGCATATTGCCAGCGGCGATAACTCCGTTGCGCGCCATCAGAGTTGCCCCGCGCTGCCGAAAATGCGCATCTGTGTGGCGACGGTATCGGTGATAGCTTCTTCGACGCTTAACAGTAACTGAGCGAACTCATCGTACAGCGGCTGGCGATCCGCCATGCGCTGCTCAATTGCGCCGAGCGCGGCCTGTGACATGCCGGTGTAGAAATTGATTTTATGGATACCCAGCGAAATGGCGCGGCGGAAATCCGCATCGCTGATGCCGGAACCGCCGTGCAGCACCAGCGGCAGCCCGGTCTGCTGGCGAATGGCGTCCAGACGCTCAAAATCCAGCTTCGGTTCGCCTTTGTATTTGCCGTGGGCATTGCCGATAGCCACCGCCAGCGTGTCGATGCCGGTACGGTCGACAAAATCCCGCGCCCGCGCCGGGTCGGTAAAACAGGCTTCGTCAGCATGGCCATACAGCGCGCCGCCTTCATCGCCGCCAACCGCGCCCAGCTCCGCTTCCACTGAAACGCCGACCGCATGGCACATCTTCACCACTTCCCGCGTCTGGCGAATATTTTCTTCATACTCCAGCACGGAACCGTCAAACATCACCGAGCTGAAACCGAGGCGCAGCGCGCGCACGACCGATTCAAAATGCAGCCCGTGATCGAGGTTCAGCACCACCGGAATGTCGTGGTGCGCGGCTTCGAACTTCACCGCTTCGACCAGCGACTCCAGCGAGACATATTTAAAATGGACTTCGGCGATGTTGATGATAAAGGGCGAGCGCTCCTGCTTTGCGGCGGCAAACAGCGCGCGTAAAAAGTGCGAGTCGAGCACGTTAAACGCGCCCAGAGCATAGCGGTGTTCACGGGCGCGCGACAGACCTTCGGCGAGTGAAATCAAAGGCATAGCATCCTCCTTTAGCCGAGAAATAGATGATATTCGTTACACAGCGCCAGCAGTGCCGGTTCGTCTTCCTGAATAGCAGTAAAGCGATCGACGGGGTGCAGGAAGTGGTTGTCGTGCTCATCATCATTCACCGACGACACTTCACCAACCAGCACATCGCCAAAGCCCGGTTCGCCCCAGAAGCTGTGATACAGCCCCGGCGTCAGACAAATACTTTCCCCTGGTGAGAGGCGCAACTGGCTGCCCGCCGCATGGGTCTGGAGGCAGCCATCAATGACCACGGTAACGTCGGAGTCAATCACCTCTTCATGCGTTCCGGCGTTCCACAGTTCAATAATCAGATTACCGCCGCCGCGATTAATGATGTCCTCGCGCTTGCGCCAGTGAAAATGCATCGGCGTAAGCTGGCCGTCGCGCACATGCATAATCTTTTCCGCATAACATTTTTCATACGGCGTGCCGTTGGGCGAGCCGTTACGCAGAGTGAACAGCGTCAATCCCTGGGTAAAGAAATTGTCGCCGCCAAACGCAGTGACATCCCATCCCAGTTTCAGATCGAACACTTCACGCCACGCCGCGCGATCCAGCTGTTGCCATTTGGTTGGCGGGAAGCTGGCGAATGGCGGCAAATGGACATCGTGCATGGAGAAAAACTGCCGCGTGTGGCCGAGAATTTCATTAATGGCGGAGCGTTTCATTTCACCTCCAGAGAAGATCCCCCGCCGGATAAAGCGGGGGAAAATCCTATTTCACCGTCCAGCCTTTGTAGCTGCCGACGTTCTGTTTATCGATCATCGTCACCGGGATCAGCACCGGCGCGGTTGGCGCAGGCTTGCCTTGCAGAATGTCGTAGCCGATCTCCACCGCGCGGGCGGCCATCACTTGCGGATCCTGTGCCGGAGTAGCGACAAACAGCGAGTTTTTGCGTTTCAACGCCTCTTCGCCGTCCGGGCTGCCATCGACGCCAACAATAAAGAACTCGTGACGCTGTGCCTGTTTGGCGGCCAGATCGGCACCGATCGCCGTCGGATCGTTAATCGCAAAGACACCGTCGATTTTCGGATTGGCGGCAAGCAGCGAGGTCATCACTTCCAGCCCGCCTTCGCGGCTGCCTTTCGCGTTCTGGTTATCAGAGAGCACTTTGATATCCGGGTGGCGCTTAAACTCGGTCTGGCAGCCTTCAACACGGTTTTGCACCGCAGAAACCGGCGGCCCGTTGATGATCACCACATTGCCTTTACCTTTCAGGCGGTCGGTAATGTACTTACAGGCCATTTCCCCTGCCTGGGTGTTATCGGAGGTGATGGTGGCGTCGGCGCCTTCTGCCGCCACGTCAACCGCCACCACCACAATCCCGGCCTCTTTTGCCCGTTTCACTGCCGGGCCGATACCTTTGGAATCCGCTGCGTTGAGGATGATCATGTCCACTTTGGCGGCGATAAAGTTATCGATCTGCGCTACCTGCTGGCCCAGATCGTAACCGCTGGAGACCAGCGTCACTTTGACGTTATCGCCCGCCAGTTTGCGCGCTTCCAGCTCCGCGCCTTTGGTTATCTGCACGAAGAAGGGGTTCGCCAGATCGCCCACCGTAACGCCGATGGACTTCAGATCTTTGGCCTGCGCAAACGGCGCGCTGGTCAGTAGAGCAGCGGCGCAGAGCGCCGTGACAAGAGGTTTAAGACGCATGCTGTAATCCTCACTTATGTTACTGTTTTGTAGGGTATTGTTATGCTGCCTGATGATGCCGGGTACGGTATTTGTCGATCAGCACTGCTATGATGATCACCGCCCCTTTGATCACCAATTGCCAGAAGTAGGAGACGCCCATCAGCGTCATGCCGTTGTTAAGGGTGGCGATAATCAGTGCGCCAACCAGCGTGCCGGTAATCGTGCCGATGCCGCCGACAAAACTGGTGCCGCCAAGGATCACTGCGGCGATGGCGTCCAGCTCATAGCCGGTGCCGAGGTTGCCGTTGGCGCTGTACAGCCGCGAGGCGCTCATCACGCCACCAAGGCCAGAGAGCAAACCGCTCATGCCGTAGACGAACAGCAGCACCAGCCACACTTTAATGCCGGTCAGGCGCGCCGCCTGCATATTGCCGCCCACCGCGTAGATATGAACGCCCAGCGTCGTGCGGCGCAGAATAAACCAGCACAGTACAATCACCGCCAGCGCAATCACCACCAGCCACGGCACCGGGCCAAGATAGTTATTACCGATCCACTCAAAACTGATATCGGAGTTAATCACCGTGGTGCCATCTGCCAGCAGATAGGCCACGCCGCGCAGCGCGGTATATGTGCCGAGAGTGACAATAAACGGCGGCAAACCGGCAAATGCCACCAGCGCGCCATTGAACAGGCCGAGCACCAGGCCGAGCATCAGTGCCGCCGGGACGGAGAGCAATGCCAGTTCGGGCATCAGCGAAACCACCATCGCCGCTACCGCCGTGGTACCGAGAATCGAACCCACAGACAGATCGATGCCGCCGGTCAGAATGATAAAGGTCATGCCTGCCGCCAGCACAATGTTGATCGACGCCTGGCGGGTAATATTCAGCAGGTTGCTTTCAGTAAAAAAGTTTGGCGCGATAAAGCCAAAAACCGCGACGATCAGGATGAGAATCGGCAAAATACCGACGGTTTGCATCAGATCGCCCATCAACATCTTTTTGGCGGAAGGGCTTTTCGCTGCGTTCTCTTTGGCATCAGTCATGGTGTACCGCCTGGTGGTGGGATTCGTTAACGCCAGTGGCCAGCGTCATAATGTTTTCCTGCGTGATTTCATGCTGTTGCAACTCGCCGACAATGCTGCCTTCGCGCATCACATAAACGCGATCGCTCATGCCGACCACTTCTGGCAGCTCGCTGGAGATCATCAGGATCGCCACGCCTTTGCGCGCCATCTGGTTCATGATCCGGTAGATCTCGCTTTTGGCACCGACATCCACGCCGCGCGTTGGCTCATCGAGGATCAGAATGCGCGGGCCGATCGCCACCCAGCGGGAGATGAGTAACTTTTGCTGGTTGCCGCCGGATAAGCCGCCCGCCCGCACCTGCGCGTGCGGCACGCGAATATTCAATAACTTGATAGCGTCATCGGAGATTGACTGCGCTTTTTTGCGGTCGAGCATGCCCCAGGTCGCGTCGCGCTCCAGTGTCGCCATGGTGATGTTTTCCTGCGCCGCCAGTTCCAGAAACAGGCCTTGCTCTTTGCGGTTTTCGGTCAGGAAACCGATGCCCAAATCGATGGCGGTGCGCGGCGAGTGGATCACCACCGGCTCGCCATCCACTTCGATCATGCCGCCGGTGGCTTTGCGTACGCCGAAGATCAGTTGCGCCAGTTCGGAGCGCCCGGCACCGACCAACCCGGCAAGGCCGACGATCTCCCCGGCACACACCTGCAAGCTGACCAGCTGGATTTTCTCGCCGTCCGTCAGGTGGTGAACACTCAGACGCGGGTTGCCGAGCGGAATATCGCGCTCTTTGTTAAACAGGTCGCTTAACGGGCGCCCGACCATCATGCGCACCAGTTCAGAGGCATTGAGTTTGTCGCGCGTCAGGCTGCCGACATACTGGCCGTCGCGCAGGACGCTGACGCGATCGGAGAGTTCATACACTTCCGCCATGCGGTGGCTGATGTAGATAATCGCCATCCCTTCATCGCGCAGGCGCAGGATCAGTTCGAACAGGCGATGCGTTTCGCGCGAGGAGAGGGCGGCGGTGGGTTCATCCATTACCAGAATGCGGCTGTTGCGATGTAAAGCGCGGGCGATCTCCACCTGCTGCTGCTCGGCGATAGTCAGCTTCATCACCCGATCGGTGGCGTTAAAATTCGCGCCAAGACGGTCAATCACCGCCTGCGCCTGCGCCACCATCTCTTTGCGCTGCACTAGCCCGCCGCGTGCGATTTCACTGCCAAGAAAGATGTTTTCCGCTACGGTCAGGTTCGGCGCTAACTGCATCTCCTGGTAAATCAGTGTAATACCGGCGGCGAGCGCATCTTTCGGGCTTTTGATGGTGTAAGGCTGGCCGTCAATCAGGATCTCGCCGCTGGTGGCGCTATACGCCCCGGCGAGGATCTTCATCAGCGTGCTTTTCCCCGCGCCATTTTCCCCCATCAGTGCATGGATCTCGCCGGGCCAGACCGTCAGATCGACTCCTTTGAGGGCGTAAAATTTGCCGAAAGCTTTGGCAATGTTGCGCATCTCCAGTACGGGCGTGTTGCTCATCAGCGGGCTTCCTCGGAGGAACGATATCCGCACTTCATCACACGTTAGTAAATGCACAATGTCAGGTTCTGTTCATATTTGTCATAGTTATCTGAGGAAATCGTTCCCTGCCGCCCTGCGCCAGGGTCAACATTGCACCGGAGCCACTATGTCGTATCGCGCGAACCCGTTTTTCAGCAGCGCTCGCGGGCGTCTGTTGTTCTTCAATTTACTGGTGGTGGCGGTAACCTTAATGGTCTGCGGCGTAGCAGTGCTGGGCTTTCGCCACGCCAGCCAGATTCAGGAACTGGCGCAGCAACAGACGCTGGACGACATGACTGGCAGCATGAATCTGGCCCGCGATACGGCCAGCGTCGCCACAGCGGCCGTGCGGTTGTCGCAAGTGGTGGGGGCGCTGGAGTACCAGGGCGAAGCCGAACGCCTGAAAGCGACGCAGAGTGCGCTGCAACACTCGCTCAGCCAGCTTGCCCGCGCGCCGTTGGCGCAGCAGGAACCGCAACTGGTGGCGCAGATCACCCGCCGCAGCCACGAATTGCAGCAAAGCGTCACCGTGATGCTGCAACGCGGACAACAGCGCCATCTGGAGCGTAATGCACTGCTCAGTTCGCTGTATCAGAACCAAAGTTATCTGCGCCATTTACAGATGATCACCGCCCGGGAAGCGAGCAACATCCCGGATAGCCGCCTGCTCGCCGAGATGGACCGGCTGATCATCGCCGCCATTCAGACGCCGTCTCCCAGGCCGACAATCAAGCAGATCTCCGACATCATGGGGCAGTTGCCGTTGCGTGCCGTCAGCCCGACGGTGGATTTTATCCTGCCGGATTTCAGCGCCGAACTGCGCAAGCTGGAGCCGCTGTCGCTCCGGCTGGAAGAGAGCGATCTGGCGATTAGTTGGTCGATGTTTCATATTAAAGCGCTGGTGGCGCTGCTCAACAGCGACATCAACCAGTACGTTGCGCAGGTAGCACAGGCGTCGGAACTGCGAACGGCGCAAAGCCACCAGGAGATGCACTCGATCATTTTGTTTATCAGCGTCTTCGCCCTGCTGGCGCTGGTGATCACCGGCTTTGCCGGGTGGTATATCTACCGCAATCTGGGCTCGAATCTGACGGCCATTTCGCGCGCCATGTCGCGGCTGGCGCGCGGCGAGCAGGACGTGTCGGTTCCGGCGCTGCAACGGCGCGATGAGCTGGGTGAACTGGCGCGCGCGTTTAACGTGTTTGCCCGTAATACCGCTTCACTGGAACACACCTCTAAATTACTGAAAGAGAAAAGCACCCAGCTGGAAACCACCTTCCTCGCGATGCGCGATGGCTTTGCGCTGTTCGATAATCGGGGTTGTCTGGTGGTGTGGAACCCGCAATATCCGTTGCTGCTCGGTCTGACGGCAGAGGCATTGCAACGCGGCCAGTACTATCAGAGCCTGTTACAGCAGGTGAGCGATCTTCCCGGCCACGTACAGGAGAATCTGGCTCGTCTGCTGCCCAAACCGCAGGAATTACGGCTGGCGGACAACCGCACCATTGAGCTGCGTTTTAGCCCGGTGCCGGGGCGTGGCATGGTTAACGTGGTACTGGATCGCACTGAGCGTAAAGGGCTGGAAGAGGCGCTGCTGCACAGCCAGAAGATGAAAGCCGTCGGCCAACTGACTGGTGGGTTGGCGCACGATTTCAATAACTTGCTGGCAGTGATAATCGGCAGCCTTGAGCTGGTGACGCCCGGCTCGCCGGATGCGTCGCGTATCTCCCGGGCGCTGAAAGCCGCCGAGCGCGGCGCGCTGCTGACCCAGCGGCTGCTGGCCTTTTCCCGCAAGCAGTCGCTGCATCCCCATGCCGTAGATATGCAGCCGCTGCTGGAGAATCTCGGTGAGCTTATGCGTCACTCGTTACCCGGCACACTGACGCTGGATATCGAAGCACAAAGCCCGGCATGGCCCGCGTGGATCGATGTTGGACAACTGGAAAATGCCATCATCAATCTGGTGATGAATGCCCGTGATGCGATGGAGGGCGAGAGCGGCACCATTAAAATTCGCACCTGGAACCAGCGCGTCACCCGTAGCGATGGACGCCGCCAGGATATGGTGGCGCTGGAGGTGATCGATCGCGGTTGCGGTATGTCGCAGGAGGTCAAAGCGCAGGTGTTCGAACCCTTTTTCACCACCAAACAGACCGGCAGCGGCAGCGGGCTGGGCTTGTCGATGGTATATGGCTTTGTTCGCCAGTCCGGTGGACGGGTAGAGATTGAGAGCGCGCCGGGGCAGGGCACTACCGTGCGTCTGCAACTGCCGCGCGCGGCGGTGCAGGCTGTGGAAAACCGTGAGCCGGATGCCGCGCAGGCGCGCGATAGCAGCGACACGTTGATTCTGGTGTTGGAGGATGAGGCCGATGTGCGCCAGACATTGTGCGAACAGCTACATGAGTTGGGCTATCTGACGCTGGAGGCGGAAACCGGTGAGCAGGCGCTGCAGTTACTGGCTGCTTCGACGGAGATTGGCGTGCTGGTCAGTGATTTAATGCTACCGGGCGCGCTCAGCGGCGCGGAAGTGATTCACCAGGCGCGCCAGCACCATCCGCATTTGCCGATGCTGCTAATCAGCGGCCAGGATCTGCGCCCGGCGCACAACCCTGCGTTGCCGGACGTGGAACTGCTGCGTAAACCTTTTACCCGTGCAGAGCTTGCACAGGCGCTGCGACGGATTGCGGCGTAAAACGGCTGCGCGCCAGCGTTGCCGCGCCCTGCGCACCGTTAAACGCTGATGATGAGGCTACCAGAAAACGCACCGCTTCCCACGGTAATGGTTTACGCAGATACGTGCGGATCGCCGCGATCAACGCTTCGCGCGGAAATGCGGGCATATCCATGACGCCGCCGCCGAGGATCACCGCATCAGGATCGAACAGGTTAATGCTGGTGGCGATGGCGCGCGCTGCGTGATCCAGCAGATCGATCACAAAAGGATCCTGTGCTGCATGGATAAACAGGTCGCCAAGATCGTACTCGCGCGTCTGCTGTTCATACCAGCGGCGCAGCGCAAGGCCAGAACACACTGTTTCCAGACAACCCGCATTGCCGCAGCCGCAGCGCAGTTGCCTGTCGCCCTGCGGAATATGCCCCAGTTCGCCCGCTACGCCGTGCGCGCCTGTCCACGGCGCACCGTTCAGCCAGATGGCGAAACCCATGCCGGTGCCGAGATAGGCCGCCAGCACCTGCTGTTGCGTGAGGTGATGCTCCTGCACATCAAAAGAGAGTTGCAGGTTCACATCACGGGAAAACTCCACCGGGCAGCCCAGCGCATTTTCCAGTTGCCCGGCCAGCCCGCTCAGTTCACCTGGTGCCAGCGGTAAATTGGGCGTGGAGATAATGGTGCGTTTATCTTTGCTGACCAACGCAGGAAAGCCCATTACCAGCCCATAACAGCGGGCATCACGCGCGTTAAGCTGCGCCTGGATAAGCGCAGTAATGCCGTTTACCACGCCGTGCGCAATGACCTCTGCGGTGCGCTGCTTTTCACAATGTAGCACCTCGCCTGCGGCGGTTTGCAGGCAGAAACGAATATGGGTCGCACCCATATCAACGCCTGCCACCAGCTGATTATGCGGTTCGTGCATGAGGCAGTACCTCGTTTTTAGCCGCCAGAATCTGTTCGGTCATTGCCGTCCAGGCGTCGTCGATGTTTTCCGCATGGTTGAATAACCCGGAGGTGCCGACGATAAAGACATCCGCGCCTGCGGTCATTAAACGCTGATAAGTGGCCTGGTTGCAGGAGCCGTCGATCTCGATTTCATAACTCAGCCCTTCGCGCTCGCGCCAGGCTTTCAGCTCGGCGACCTTGTCGAGCATTTCCGGAATGAACGGCTGCCCGGCAAAGCCTGGATCGACCGTCATCACCGTCACTTTGTCCGCCTTATGAATATAGTATTTCATCGTTTCGACGGAGGTTTCCGGATTAAGGATCAGCCCGACTTTCATGCCGTGGCGGCGGATCTCATCGATCAGGCGAAACGCCTGGCCGTTGATCGTCTCCGGGTGCAGGGTGATAAAGTCCGCGCCCGCGCGCGCCAGTTGGCCGATATAGTCCTGCGGGCGCGTCACCATCAGATGGCAATCCAGCGGTTTGCTGGCCAGTTTCTTCACCTGACTGACAAAGAACGGCGACAGCGTCAGGTTCGGCACAAAGTGGCCGTCCATAATGTCGATATGGAAATAGTCCGCGTGGCTGTCGATAAACTCGATCTGTTCTTTAAACTTGAGCAGATCCATACACATCAGGGAGGGGGAGATTTTCATCATTCATTCATTCCTTACTTGCTGATAAGCCGGTCAAGCGCAACAGCGGCAATAATCAGCCCGCCCATCACCACCAGCTGGTAGTACGTTTGAACTTGCAGGATATTCAGGCCGTTATTGATGGTGCCGATAATCAACCCGCCAATCACCACCGAGAAAATACGCCCTTTACCGCCGAAGAAACTGGTACCGCCGATAATGGCGCTGGCGATGGCGTAGGTTTCAAACCCCATTCCCGCCAGCGGCTCCGCCGCACCGAGACGCGCGGTGGAGACCACGCCCGCCAGCCCGGCACAAACGCCGGAGATAATGAACACCACCAGCACATGAAACTTCACATCAATACCGGAGTAGAAGGCGGAGTTTTTATTGCCGCCCAGCGCGTAAATATTGCGCCCCAGCCGCATGCGTGTAGTGAGGAACCAGAGCAGCAGTGCCACCAGCAGCGAGAAGATCACCGGCACCGGAATGCCTGCCACGCTGGCGGCAAAGAAATTCACAAAGCCGAAAGAGAATCCGTACACCGAGTTGGCGTCGGAAATAACCAGTGTAATACCGCGGAAAATCGCGTTGGTGCCAAGGGTGATAATGAACGGGTGCAGGCCGGTCCAGTTGACCAGACAGCCGTTAATCGCCCCCAGCACGCCGCCCACCAACACGCCGCCAATCAGTGCCGCCAGCACGGGATCGACGCCCGCCAGCATCAGTTTGGCGGTTACCATGCCGGAGAGAGCAAGGATCGCACCGACGGAGAGATCAATCCCGGCGATCAGAATGGCAAAGAACTCACCCATGCCGATCAACACTGTTACCGAACTCTGAACAAAAATCTGCGTGATGTTGTTGGTGTTGAGGAAGTATTCCGGCGACATCGTGCCGAAGATGGCGACGATGATCGCGAGGATAAAAAAGGTGCCGTATTTATCCCAGAACAGCGCGAAGTTGAAGGGCTTTTTCTCGCTCATTTCGCTTTTTACTCGTGTGGTAATGCCCATGCCATAATCTCCTCTTCGCTCATGTCGTCGCGATTGGTCAGGATTTGCGTCAACCGCCCTTCGCAGAACACGGCGATGCGGTCGCAGACGGCGATAATTTCGGGAAGTTCGGATGACACCATCAGGATGACTTTTCCGTCATCCGCTAACTGGCGCATCACTTTGTAGATCTCGGCCTTCGCGCCGACGTCGATACCGCGGGTCGGTTCATCGAAAATGATCACCTCGGGTTCGCAGCACAGCCATTTGGAGATCAGCACTTTCTGTTGGTTACCGCCGGAAAGCTCGGTGATGCTCTGCTCCACCGAGTGGCACTTCAGCGTTAGCAGCTCGCGCTGCGCTTCGGCAATCTGTCGCTCTTCGTGTTCGTTAAACAGCCCCATTGCGCCTTTGTAACCGCCGTGCTTGAGGCTTTTGCTGAGCGCCATGTTTTGCGCAATCGAGAAGTTAGGGAAGAAACCGTTGTCGCGGCGGCTTTCGGTGATATACGCCATGCCTTTTTTCAGCGCATCCAGCGGTGAGCGTGGGGAAATAGCATGACCATTGAGGCGAATTTCACCGTTGCTGCGCTTATCGACGCCGAACAGGCAGTTCATCAGTTCGGTGCGGCCTGAGCCGACTAGCCCGGCGAAACCGAGGATCTCGCCACGGTTCACGCTAAAGGAGATATCACGGACTTTTTTCTTGTCGCGACTGGTGACGTTTTTCACCTCAAACACCGTATCGTGCTCGATATTGCCGGTGTTCTCTTTCATCGCATTAAAGCGGTTTTGCAGTTCGCGCCCGACCATCAGCCGCACGATGTCGTCATTGGTGACGTCGCTGACCATGCCGCTGCAGACGCTGCTGCCGTCTTTCATTACCGTATAGCGATCGCAGATCCGGCGAATTTCCGCCAGCTTATGCGAGATATAAACAATGGCGGTGCCTTCTTTACGCAGCTGATTCATGATCAGGAAAAGATAATCCACCTCTTTATTCGTCAGCGAAGAGGTGGGCTCGTCCATAATAATGACTTTGGCATCCAGCATTAATGTTTTGGCAATTTCCAGCATCTGCTTGTGACTAATCGATAAATTCGCCACTTTGGTATCGAGATCGACTTTTAAGCCGACGCGCAATAACATCATTGCTGCCCGTACGCGCATTTCTCGCCAGTCGATAATATTGACGCCGCATACCTTTTTGGTGATGTGGCGGCCAATATATAAATTCTCCATCACAGTT
The DNA here is from genome assembly GCA_018261615.1 of Pseudomonadota bacterium. Lineage (GTDB taxonomy): Bacteria > Pseudomonadota > Gammaproteobacteria > Enterobacterales > Enterobacteriaceae > Kosakonia. The sequence continues at coordinate 27,657 of JAGTSE010000048.1, forward strand.
AACTCATCAATAACGCTGAGTTCCTGATAAATAATGCCGATGCCAAGTTGTGCCGCCAGTTTATGGTCAAGTTTGTCGTAATTAACGTTATTAATGGTGATGGTGCCTTTGGTCGGGTCGTGAATTCCCGAGAGAACTTTCATTAACGTTGATTTACCGGCACCGTTCTCTCCTAATAACGCATGAATTTCATAAGGATAAATAGTTAAATCAACGGACTTTAATGCGTGGACCGGGCCAAAGGATTTGCCGATACCCGCCATCAAGATATATGGCGTGACCATAAGTAACCTCTTTGCACACTTTTCAGGCCGGATGCGCGCAAGCGTCACTCGGCGTTGATGGCTTACTTAGTGACCAGAATTGAATCGACCAGCTTGAATTCCGGGGTTTTATCCAGCGGAATAACTTTGCCGGTTTTTGCCGCATCAACCATCATTTTCAGACCCGAAGCGCCAATATCTGCTGGATTTTGCGCAACGGTGGCGGTCATCTGCCCGGCTTCCACCATTTTGCGTGCTTCCGGAATGCCATCGGTGCCGACGACCAGAACTTTGCCGGTTTTACCCGCATTCGCTACCGCCTGGGCGACGCCCATCGCCATGGTATCGTTGGCGCAGTAGAAGGCTTTCAGGTTCGGGTTGCGTTGCAGCACATTGGTGGCGACATCCAGCGCCTTAATGCGATCCCAGTCAGCTGGCTGGCTGGCAACGAGCTTAATTTGACTGGCTTTCTTAAATGCCTCGCTGGCACCGTTGCGGCGTGCTTCACCCGAGGCGTTGCCTGCTTTACCTTCGATAATTGCCACTTCACCGCCCTGTGCGCCAAGCTGTTCAATGATAAAGCTTGCTCCCTTTGCGCCGACCGCAACGTTATCGGTGGTAATAAAACCTTCGACATTTCCGCCAGCTTTTTTCAGGTTATCCATATCGATTTTTTCATCGAGGTTCACCAGATAAATGCCTTTTTTCCAGGCGCGGGCGACAGGCATCACCAGGTTAACGGAAGAGAGCGGGGCAAAGGCGATGCCTTTATAATTTTTATTGCTCAGATCTTCGAATAATTGTAATTGCGACTGAAAATCACCTTCCGAAGGCGAGGCAAAAATATCCACACTGACACCCAGTGTTTTCGCTTCATCTTCGATACCTTTTTTCATATCTACCCAGAACGGGTTGGATAATGTCTTTAAGACGACGGCATATTCAGCCGCGGCAAATACGCTGGTGCTCATCATCAGGCCGATAGCAGCCCCGATGAATAATTTCAGATAGTTATTCATAGTGGTCTTCTCATTGTAGGGTAAATTTACTCATCCCGTTGCGGCGGGATGAGTGTTTATTTTTACTTCAATGCGCCCGGTGAGAAAAAATCAACGATGGCACCGGTTTTTTGCATATTTTGTGTGGCCAGTTCAATGTTCTGTTGTGCAACCGAAACAAAAAAAGCATCAAGTAATGTTAATTGTAATATTCGTGCTGAGGCATTTCGCCCTAATAAAGGGGTCTCTGGTGCTGGCGAGCAAATAATAAAGTCAGCCATTTTGGCAATCGGCGAATGGTAGCTATGAGTAATACAAATAATTTTTGCCCCATTTTTTTTCGCCAGCTCAACGGCCGCTTTTAAATCACTGGTGCGCCCGGAATGCGACACCACCAGTACGGCATCGCCCTCTTTAAGTAGCGATGCGGACATCATCATAATGTGCGCGTCCTGGTAAGCGTGGCAGCGTACCCCGATGCGCAACAGTTTGTGTTCAATATCGGCGCAGATAACGTTAGAGCCGCCAACGCCGTAGAGATCGCGCTGTTTGGCCTGATAGAAGAAGCGTGCCGCGCGGTGGATTTCATCCACGTTAACGATCGACTGGCCTTCCATAATGGTGCGCAGCGTAATATTGAACACTTTGTTCACCACATCCTGCGGCGCTTCGTCAAACGACAGCTCGGCGGGCAGCACCTGCTGCGAGTGGGTGAAGTACGACACCAGCGCGCTGCGCAGATTGCGGAAACCGCTAAAACCCAGCAGTTTCGACACTTTCACGATCATGGCTTCCGACACTGTCAGCACTTCCGCGACATCTTTAATCGCGGAGGCATCGCTGATATTGCCCGGTGTTAGTAGCCAATCCACGATGCGGCTTTCGTTCTCCGTCATCCCTTCCTGCTTCATGCGCAGGTAAGGGGCGAGACCGATGCCGTTGGGAAGACCGTGGTCGAATTCTGTCTGACTCATCGTTTTCTCTTGTCCTTGAAATGAAGACGACACTATATCACCACATCCGGAACCATAAATATGCCATCAACTTCACAAAATTAATAAATTCATAAAGTTTGTGTCTCTGTGAAGTTTGCTGTAATGAACTGGTTGGCTGTTATTATTATTTTATGTTAAAAAACATAAAGTTATAATAATTTATGCAATATGTCATACCTGAGATGTATGGTGTTTCATGCACATGTAGCTATTGATTTGTGAATTCAAGCCGTGTAGAACAGGCGCTTCTCCCGGTGGTTTTGCGGTTTTATTCAGCAGTTAACCGGTCAAAAATCACAAAACTCACCGGGTTCGTAAAGTTTGTACACTAACCAGGCGGATATATGAAGAAGATTGCGTTCGGCTGCGATCATGTCGGGTTTATCCTGAAGGCGGATATCCTGGCGCATCTGTCAGCAAAAGGTATTGAAATCATTGATAAAGGTACATGGTCGACGACACGCACCGATTATCCCCGCTTCGCCAGCGAGGTGGCGCAGGCGGTACTGAACGGCGAGTCAGACGGTGGTATTTTAATTTGCGGTACCGGCGTTGGCATTTCCATCACCGCCAATAAATTCCCCGGTATCCGTGCAGTGGTGTGTAGCGAGCCTTATTCCGCACAGCTTTCGCGCCAGCATAACGACACCAATGTGCTGGCATTCGGTTCACGCGTGGTCGGTCTTGAGCTGGCGAAAATGATTGTTGATAGCTGGCTGGGCGCCGAGTTTGAAGGCGGTCGCCATCAGTTACGTGTGGATGCGATTGCACAGATTGAGAAGCAGTCACCTTCCACCCGCAATTGAGATTCCTCCGCTACCCGCTAAGGCCGACTCTGCACTAACGTACAGCCAGTTCCCCCTTTGAGACTGGCTTTGGCTTTGTTGAATAAATCAGAGTTAACCAGATAGGGAGGCCTCCGCTGGCACACCGGTTATGTGAGCCGGACGCTGTGCGGCGTACCCAACAATGTCATTCGGTTTAGCGCTTTGACCGTCGCCATCGCTTCACCCACCTGTGCGTCATAGTTTTGCAGGCTTAGATGGCCGCCTGGCAATAACAAGGTGCGAAATTTCCCCCCGTGTTGGTGTCTTTATGCTGATACTGCCGCTCTTTGCCCTCCTGCTGACTATAGAGTAATCGGGGCAGTTGGTGATTTTAAACTGTTGCTTTGCCATGGGAACCTGATGTTGAAACGAATTTAGCGATCAGATCCGCAAGTCACCTGATATACCCGTCATACTTCAAGCTGCATGTGCGTTGGCTTTTTTATTCAGCTCATCCCTGAGCCTTAGCCCTTCGGGGCCGCTGCTTACAGCGTTCAAATCTGCTCCCGGCAGATTTGTCGCTCACCCCAGTCACTTACTGAAGTAAGCTGCTGGGGATTACTGACTTTTCATTTTCTGGTTATCTTCGTGGATAATTGCTATTCATATCAACATCAGTTGACTGATTCTAGTTATAAAACACCCATTTCATTTGCATGTGTTAAATAAACCCTGCCTGATGGCTAAATTTAGCCGCTAAGATTACTGGTTCAGCAGGAAATAATCATGGGGAATATCTTATCCCATTTCACCATGACTGTATCGGCGAGGCTTTCGCCACTATGCGGCATAAAAATATAACCATCATACAAAAAACAGTATATTTATCTAAACATGTAATATTAAAAGATTTATGTTCCATTATGACGATTGTGGATGAATGATAGTTCCATTATGGGAGCGTATGATTTCGTGACCTCCTGCTATAACATCCACTTAATTTTAATAGGGGGAGTGAGTGGGTATAAGGGAAAAGTTAACGAGGGAACATATTTTAACTCGCCTTAATGCTTATGGATTTCTTGAGTGCGAAAACGCCATGAAATATCTTCTCCATATCTGTAATGAAGATATTTTAAGCATGCAGGCGTTCCGTTACGTTTATAGTGAAATTACTGAATGTTTGAAAAATCATGCGACAGATATTAGTCGCTATGGGTTTGCTAAGGCAGATGCTATGTCCTATTTTCAAGATTTAAAATTACTGAGGAAAGAACTGGAATTTGTAATTTCAATTATTCATTCTTAAATTTCCACCTTTTATCGACTGAAAAATGTATGCCGAAGAGCGACTTAGAGCCTATCCCATTAGGCTATTTTTTTGCCATTTTGGTCCAGGACAGTGCTGACACAAAATGTGTTGGCATTTTGAACGCCGCTTGCGGAGGCCTTTTAGGGTGAGCGAAGCGAGTCATCCTCACGTACTGCGTGTACGCTCCGGTTGTTGCGCGCTGTCCGTGTCCAAACTGGCTGCAACAATATACGCCTGGTGGGATAGGCTCTTAAAGCCGAAATGAGTCAGGAAAATCAGATAATCGCTGACTGATTCACATCACTGACAACCAGTAAAACTGGGGCTTTGGCCTAATTCCGGTCACTTAAGCATTTTAATGAATATAAATTCATAATTATGCTTAGAAGGAAAACGAAGGTATCAGGGTTTCAGCCCTGTTTTACTTCATCAGAAGCCCGAATTCTCGGGCCTTATTTCCTTAAGTGACCAGCATTAGGCTTTGGCCTGTGTTATCTGTATCTGAGCAACGTAAAAGTTTTCACCTGGAACCACAAAAGAATTTACCGGATTTGATGATTTCAATCGCTAAGCACTGGCTATTAAGGTCGATTTCTCGTTGTCCACCATTCGCGCAGTGAGAGTTTTGGAACAACTAACGCGCCAGCGACGGGATGCGCAAACCCAGGCGTTCCGGAACGATATCCTCAAGCAGTGTGATTAATTGCGGATCCATGAAATGATATTGATCCGGAATATCAAGCACATGAACAGGTTTATGCTGCACCAGGCGGCTAAAGTCGGCAAGGATGCTGTTTTTGTGTTTTTCTTCCATCACACAGATGACGTCTGCCCAGGAGAGAATGGCGGGCGAGACGGTTTTTCTCGCATGGCGTTGTGTGCCAGCAGATCGAGCATTTACCCCGGGGTAGCGACGAAACACATGCTCAGCGGTTGGGCTGCGCCATTGGTTGCGGCTACAAATAAAAAGCACATTCATGGCAAGTGATACTCTGTAAGCCGCGATGTGCTAATTATTTATTGGTCACACGCGGGTATTTAAGACCCGGTTGCGTTATCCACAACCCTATCAGTGCGAGTCTGTACGCTTTGTCCTTCAAACGACCTCTTTACAGGCTACGTCTCTTACCCCATGCCGGTAAGCAACGGGACGAATATATCCATATTGTGCGGTCTAATCCAGTACAATCCGCATGCCGTCAAAACCTGCCTCAAATCCCGTCGGCAGAGCGTTATTCATCAACCAGGCATCAAAGCGATGCCCGATATGGGTTAGCACGACGCGCGGGCAGCCAATCACCTCATTCAGGGCGATAACGGTGCGCAGGTCATTATGATTTTTCGGCGTCTCTGCGCAGGGCGGTTCACTGCAATCGATGATCACCACCTGCGGGCGATTATTGAGTAAAAACTTAAGCGTCTTATCCGGCAGACCGGCAGTATCCGAGAGCCAGGCGACCCGGCTGTGCGCCGATTCCAGCAGATAACCAAAGGTGAGTCTCGAGTGGTTCAGCGGCAGCGGCGTGACCTGCAATCCTTGCAGATCGAACACCACAAATGGCTCAACGGTATGGCTGAAATCAAGCAGACCGGGATGTTTAAACAGATCGTCGCAGCCTTGTTCATCCGGCGGGCCGTAAACCGGGATTTTCGCGCCTAAGCCCCAGCGCAGCGGAAACAGGCCCTGCACATGATCCATATGGTAATGCGTCAACAGAATCTGCTGAAACTGGCCCGCCGGAAAACGCTCCATTAAATCGGCAAGCCCGGCATCCAGCAGCGTCACCGCGTCGTTAAACTGCACCACGCCGCTGCAAGGCTGGCGACGATATTGCGGCTGCTGGCGCGCGCGTAAGCAGGCTGCGCAATTGCAGCCGAATACCGGAACCAGTTGCGCACCGCCGGTGCCGGTCAGGGTGAGGATCAGGTTCATAGCGCCTCGCTTTAACGGTTGAGTTAACGTAAACGGCGCACGATGAATGCGCCGGCAGCATTACGCACTTTTCCCTTGTTGCGCGCGTATCAACGAGATCAATCCTTCCACTGACTGTAGCAGACTTCCGTCGTTGTTCAGCGTCAGGCAATTACCCGGAGAGTAACGGGCTGCGCGCTCCAGCCGCGCGGTAATTTCCATGCTGCTTTCGCGCCCGCGTTTTTCCAGCCGCTGGCGCAAAATCTCCGGCGATACCTGCACATAAACCGGCATCAACACCTCGCCGTATTGCGCCTGCGCCTTCGGCAGATGCCCGCGCGAGCCATTGACCACCACATCAAACCCCGCCTGCAACCAGAGATCAACCTCCATGCCGATACCGTAGTAGAGATCGTTGGCGTGCCAGCTCAGGGTAAACAGATGCTGCCCTGCACGGGTAAAAAACTCTTTTTCGCTCAGCTCGATATGGTTCTCGCTGCCGGAATCTGCCGGGCGCGTGATATAGCGGTGTGCCACCAGCAACTGGGGATGCTCACGGCTGCGCAGCGCGGCCAGCAGTGTATCTTTTCCGGCGCCGGATGGCCCCATCAACCAGATCAGTCTGCCCATCAGAACACCCGTTTCCCCTCGCGCCAGACGTGATCGACGCGGACGTGGTCGCCTTTGTTGTGCACCAGCACCAGATCGGCCCGTTTCCCTTCGCCGAGGGTTCCGCGATCGTCAAGCTTGAGCGCCTGCGCCGGATTTTTCGTTACCAGTTGAATAGCGTGCGGCAGGGTGAAATCATTCTGCTCATCCGCCGCAATGCGGAAGGCGGCGTCTAACAGGCTGGCGGGATAATAATCAGATGAGAGGATATCCAGCATGCAGAGTTGTGCCAGTTTATGCGCCGCCACGTTGCCGGAGTGCGAGCCGCCGCGCACGATGTTAGGCGCGCCCATCAGCACGCTCAGGCCGAGCTCGCGTGAGGCTTCGGCGGCAGCAAAGGTAGTCGGGAATTCTGCGATCACGCTGCCTAACTGGTGGGATTCCACCACATGCTCGCGCGAGGCGTCATCGTGGCTGGCCAGCGGCAGGTTACGCGCCCGGCAGAGCGCGGCAATCGCCAGCCGGTTAGGCTGTGACCATTCGGCGGCCAGTGCGAGTTGCTCCTGTTCAAACACATCCATCTGCTCGTTGGTCAGGTGATATTTGCCCTGAAAGTAGTCGCGATATTTTTCATAACTGGCGTACTGACGCTGGCCTGGTGAGTGATCCATCAGCGATACCAGTGTTACTGGTTCGCGGCCGACCAGTTTTTCAAACAGCGGCAGCGTGGTGTGGTGCGGCAATTCGCAGCGTAAATGCAGGCGGTGTTCCGCGCGGTTCAGCCCGCGTTTTTGCGAATCTTCCACCGCGTTGATCATCTTCTCCAGATTCTCCAGCCGATCGCCGCCATCGCGCACATCGCCAATGGCGACTGCATCCAGCACCGTGGTGATGCCGTTGGCGACCATCAGTGCGTCGTGGCTGCTCATCGCGGAGTGGGCGGGCCAGTCCACTTTCGGGCGCGGGGTAAAGAATTTGTCGAGGTTGTCCGTATGCAGTTCGATAAGACCCGGCAGTAACCAGCCGCCGTCGCCATCATGAGCGCCTGGCTGGCGGCTTTGGCTTTCGGCGAAGGCGCGGATCACGCCGTCGCGCACTTCCAGCGAACCGTCGACCACTTCGTCTTCAAGGATAAGTTTTACGTTGTTGATAATCATGCGGAGATTCCCATCGGAAACAGACGATCGGCGACATTTTCGCGCACAGCCTCGTCATGGAAGATGCCGACAATCGCTGCGCCGCGCGCTTTGGCCTGTGCGATCAGTTCAACGACAGCGGCGCTATTTTTCGCATCCAGCGAGGCGGTAGGTTCATCAAGCAGTAGAATCGGGTAGTCAACAATAAAGCCGCGGGCGATGTTGACGCGCTGCTGCTCGCCGCCTGAGAACGTTGCCGGCGCAAGGTGCCATAAGCGTTCCGGCACATTAAGCCGCGTCAGCAACTGGCTGGCTTTGCCGATGCAGACATCGCGGGAAAGTCCCAGTTCCAGCAGCGGCTGCATCACCACATCCAGCGCGCTGACGCGTGGAATGACGCGTAGAAACTGGCTGACCCAGCCGATGGTATGACGGCGCACGTCCAGTACTTTTCGCGCCGGGGCCTGTACTAAATCGACCCATTCATCGCCATGTTTGACATGAATATGCCCGGCGTCCGGCAAATAGTTGGCATACAGCGAGCGCAGCAGCGTCGATTTGCCACTGCCGGAGTGGCCGTGTAGCACCACGCATTCCCCGGCGTTCACCTCCAGTGAGGTGTCGCGCAGCACCGGCAGACGCACGCCGTTCTGATGGTGCAGGACAAAGGTTTTGCTGACATTTTCCACACGCAAAACAGACATCGCAGACTCCTTAATTTTGCAATACCGAGGAAACCAGCAACTGGGTATAGGGATGATGGGGATCGTCGAGCACGCGATCGGTTAACCCACTTTCCACCACCAGGCCCTGTTTCATGACCAACAGGCGATTTGCCAGCAGGCGAGCGACGCCCAAATCGTGGGTCACCATCACCACCGCAAGATTCATCTCCACCACCAGGCTGCGCAGTAGATCCAGCAAACGCGCCTGTACCGACACATCCAGCCCGCCGGTGGGTTCATCCATAAACACCAGTTTTGGCCGCGTCACGAGGTTGCGGGCGATTTGCAGTCGCTGCTGCATCCCGCCGGAAAAGGTGGTGGGTAAGTCGTCAATGCGTGACGGTGGGATCTCGACATCCGTCAGCCACTGTTGCGCGCAGGCGCGGATATCACCGTAATGTCGCGCGCCGGTCGCCATCAGTCGTTCGCCGATATTGCCCCCGGCGGAAACCTGGCGGCGCAGACCATCCAGCGGATGCTGGTGTACCACACCCCATTCGGTTCGCAGCAGGCGGCGACGCTCGGCTTCGCTGATGGCGTACAGATCGCGGTCGTTATAGATAACCTGTCCCTGTTGTGGCGCCAGCCGTGCTGAAATGGCATTCAGCAGAGTGGTTTTACCGGAACCGGATTCGCCGACAATGCCCAGCACCTCACCCGGCCATAGATCGAATGAGACGTCCTGAAACCCTTTGCCTGGCGCGTAGAGATGGGAGAGTTGATTCACCGAAAGCAGCGGTTGGGTCATTTGCGTAAAGCCTCGCTCTGTTGGCGGCAGTAGTCGGTATCGGAGCAGACGAACATGCGTGTGCCGGTATCATCCAGCACCACTTCATCCAGATAGCTGTGGGTGGAACCGCAGATGGCGCACGGCTGATCCCACTTTTGCGGCACAAAGGGGTAATCCTCAAAGTCGAGGCTCTCGACCTGGGTATACGGCGGAACGGCGTAAATGCGTTTTTCACGCCCGGCGCCGAACAGTTGCAGTGCTGGCATGAAGTGCATTTTCGGGTTATCAAACGCCGGGATCGGCGACGGGTCCATCACGTAGCGGCCATTCACTTTCACCGGCCAGGCGTAGCGGGTGGTGAAGTTGCCGAAGCGCGCAATGTCTTCATACAGCTTCACCTGCATCACGCCATACTCTTCCAGCGCGTGCATGGTACGGGTTTCGGTTTCGCGCGGTTCAATAAAGCGCAGCGGCTCCGGGATCGGCACCTGGTAAATCAGGATCTGATCTTCAACCAGCGGCGTTTCAGGAATGCGGTGGCGAGTCTGAATCAGCGTCGCGTCGGCTGTGCGTTCGGTGGTTTCCACGCCGGTGACGCGGGTGAAGAATTGGCGGATCGAGACAGCGTTGGTGGTGTCATCCGCGCCCTGATCGATCACTTTCAGCACGTCGTCTTCGCCAATTACGCTGGCGGTTAACTGAATACCGCCAGTGCCCCAGCCGTAGGGCATCGGCATTTCACGCCCGCCAAACGGCACCTGGTAACCGGGAATAGCAACTGCTTTCAGCAGCGCCCGGCGAATCATGCGTTTGGTTTGCTCATCAAGAAAGGCAAAGTTGTAACCGGTCAGCGCGTTAGTCACGGGAGCTCTCCTGTTGCAGCTGTCTGAGCAAGTCCAGTTCGGCCTGGAAATCGACGTAGTGGGGAAGTTTGAGGTGCGAGACAAAGCCCGCCGCCTCGACGTTATCGGCGTGCGCCAGAACAAACTCTTCATCCTGCGCCGGGCTTTTAATCATTTCGCCATAGTCGGCGGCTTGCAGGGCGCGATCCATTAGCGCCATCGCCATCGCTTTGCGTTCGCCCATGCCGAACACCAGCCCGTAGCCACGGGTAAAGTGCGGCGCGTCCTCTTCCGGGGCGACAAAGCCGTTGACCATTTCACATTCGGTGATCAGCAATTCACCGACGTTCACTGCAAAACCCAGCTCTTCGGGCACTATTTCCACGTCGATATAACCGCTGCGGATCTCCCCGGCGAAGGGGTGATTACGCCCGTAACCGCGCTGGGTGGAGTAGGCCAGCGCCAGCAGATAGCCTTCGTCGCCGCGCGCCAGTTGCTGCAAGCGCGCAGAGCGGGAGCAGGGGTAAACCGGCGGCTGGCGGGTGATATCGTCCGGCGTGGCACCGCTCTCCTGTTCGGCTTTCGCCAGCCCCTCTTTTTCGAGAAGAGCAAAGACGTGCGGCGTGGTTTCCGGCGGCGCTTCGCGTTTCGGCAACGACGTCGTTTCGCCTTCGGCCAGTAGCGCAAAATCGAGTAAACGGTGGGTGTAATCGTAAGTCGGGCCAAGTAACTGACCGCCGGGAATATCTTTGTACACTGCTGAAATCCGGCGCTCTAAACGCATCTTTGTACTGTCAATGGGTTCGCTGACAGCCAGGCGCGGTAGCGTCGTGCGGTAGGCGCGCAGCAAAAAGATGGCTTCGACGTTATCGCCGCTTGCCTGTTTCAGCGCCAGCGCCGCCAGTTCCCGATCGGCAATACCGCCTTCGGTCATCACGCGATCAACGGCCAGATGCATCTGTTCAGCAATTTGCGCAACGCTCAGTTCCGCAAGCTCGCTGTCGCCGCGACGCTTATGTTCTTGTAGCGCGTGGGCTGCGGCTATTGCCTTTTCACCACCCTTGACAGCAACGTACATCAGAACACCTCCACCAATGTGGTTCGTGGTATCGCCAGTGCGCGTTCACCGCAGGTCAGGATCACATCAATGCCTGTGGGGAACGAGTGCGGACGGTCGGTAAATTCGTCGGTGATGCACTCCGGCAACAGCGGTGCAATCATGCGCTCCTCCAGAATACCGGGGCCGGTCAGGCGCAGCATGCGGCCGCCGCTCAGTGACGGTAGTTGTAAAATCAACGTGGCGCTGGTTTCCGGGCTGGTATCCGTACCGCAGGGCAAGGCGCTGAGTTGTTCGGCGCTCAGGGTGTGATCGGCGACGGCAAAAAGCGACTGCTGTGGCTGGTCAACCAGCGGTGCATTGGTGTGAAAACGCAGGTTCTGGCGCACCAAATCGTTGTCGACGGCAGCGGAGAGCCAGATCGGCGTGTCGTTATCGACTAGCGTCAGTAATACGCTGGTGGATGCCGGGTTAAGCGGCGGCCAGCCATGTTTCAGATGTGGCAACGAGACGATGACGCCCGGCTCGCTCATGGCTTTTAATAGACGACGAAAACAGTGTTGAGCATCGTGAACCGCCGATGCGAAAGCGGGTTGTAAGGTCATGCGTTATCTCCGCGAACCAGGGTGAAAAAGTCGACCCGGCTGGCGTTGACTTCGGCCAGACGCGCTGCAATGCGCGCGGCGCGGTCCGCTTCCAGCGGGGTAATTAGGGTTTCCATCAGCGTCTGGAAATGAGTTGGCTCCTGCAATAACGCGTCGCACACGGCGCAGCGTTCGGCATGGCCTTTGTCGCGTCCGAGCACCCAGCTAAAGCCGAGCTGGCCGCTGCTCAGGCGCACGACGGCGCGGGTTAGCGTGGTGTCGCCGGGGAAGAAGCGATCGCCAGTGCCTCCCATGCGTGCCTGTACCTGTACCAGCCCGGTTTGCGGCTCGCGGACATGCTCATAGTCGGGCGCCAGGCCCAACGTACGCATCCGTGTTCGCAGCATCTCTGGGGTGGACTGGGCAAGCGCTGCCATCCAGCGTTGACGAGTAGGCGTATCAAAGTGCATCTCAGTGCTCCATGGTGAATTCGATCATGTCGGCGCGGGTCAGACTGACGGAGTACTCCGTCGCGTTGACGTCGCCTTCGCGATGGTTAAGGGTGCGCACGCAGAGCAGAGGCGCCATATTGGGAATTTCCAGCCAGCGGCTCTCTTTCACCTGCGCACGACGCGCACTGATGCGCGTCTGGGTACGTTTCAGACTGATCCCCGCGCGTTCACGCAAAAAGTCATGTAGCGAACCGTGGTCGAACTGTTGCAGCAACGGCCACAGCGTGAGATCGGCGAAGTAGTGATCAATAAGACAGAGAGCCACGCCATTCACCCGGCGGCGCGTGCGCAAATGCACCACGTTGTCGCCTTCGCTGATGCCTAATGCCTCGGCGATATGCTCAGAAGCCGGGCGCAGCACCGCCAGCAGGCGTTCGCTGGTGGGATGACTGCCCTGATCGAGCAGGTTCTGGCTAAAGCGCGCCTGGGCATTGAGTGGGTAATCAAACGGGCGCGTCAGCACCAGTACGCCGATGCCCTGGCGGCGCTGCACCCAGCCTTTCTCTACCAGTTGATCAATGGCGCGGCGTAAAGTGTGGCGATTTACCTCAAAACGTGCAGCCAGTTGCTGTTCTGCCGGCAACCAGTCGCCGCAGCGATAGTTAGTTCGCAACTCCTGCTCCAGCCTGGCGGCAATCTCTTGATAGCGCGTGGGGTAGCTGGTCGGATGTCTGGACAAGTGCATGGTCATCTGAACCTCACGGATAAAAAACGGCTGCCTTATAGCAGTCATCACATCGTGAGCCCATGCTGGCGGACTAATGTTTCATTTGGGTTATGCAATCGTTGCTGAGAGATGAAGAGTGATCCGCAACGGGCAAAAAAAGAGTCGTTGACGGCTCTCGTTGGGGAATATGCTGTGAATCAGGCTTGCGGCGGTTTGGCGACGTTGACCATCCACGGGATGCCGAATTTATCCGTCACCATACCAAAACCGTGCGCCCAGAAGGTTTCCTGCCAGGGCATCGTGATGTGGCCTTCGGCGGCAAGCGCCTCAAACCAGGCTTTGCCCTGTGCGACATGCTGGGTGGCGAGGCTTAAGGTAAAACCGGCATACGCTGCAGCGCCTTGTTTGCCGTCGCTCATCATGATCTCACCACCGGCGATGTGCAGGCTGGCGTGAGCAATAGTGAAAGAAAGCCAGGCGGGAAGTATGAACTTCCCGCCGAATCATCAGTTCTTTTTAACGAATTCTGATTTCAGTTTCATCGGACCGAAGCCGTCGATTTTACAATCGATATTATGATCGCCTTCGACCAGACGAATATTTTTAACCTTAGTGCCGATCTTCAACATTGAAGAACTGCCTTTTACTTTCAAATCCTTAATTACTGTTACGCTATCGCCATCGGCCAGCAGATTGCCATTGGCATCCTTGACGATTAATTCATCGGCTTCGTGTGCCGGTTCAGAATTGCTCCACTCGTGAGCGCATTCCGGGCAAATGAACATGCCGTTATCTTCATAGGTGTATTACAACGCTGGCAGTGGCCAGCACAAAAGGCACAATGCCTGAAAGGCGGCAATTATACAGCAAAACCGCACAATTGCCGTTGTTATTATGTTTCAGTCGTCAGGATAAAAAAGTGTGGGCGCTGACATAACCTGTCATTCGCTTAAGTAATGCTTATCGCAGAAAGGCCGGAAGCAAACTTCCTGAGATAATATTTAGAATATTTTATGGCGGAAATTGCCACCATTTAGTAATTCAGATATGGTGGCGTGTAGTATACGGTGCCATTAGATAACTAAACTGTCATGCCTACTATGTCTGTCTCAGCGACAGATAATTTCCTCTCAAATCGGGTGGGTAAATAATGACGATATATCCTGTTTGTTCCTGAAAATGAGCTACGCTCTGACTCTCTGGTCTTTAAAAGCCGGAGGTACGACGCTGCCATTTTTTGAGATAAAAATTATATTTTCCTGGTTTTCATCAGGTACTTATGTTTTTGAAGATATTTTCCACACGTAATTATAAAAGCCGAAACTTCACTCATAGAACATTCCGGCTAAATAAAAGTAAGAAAATTTGCGTTAAGGAAAGGCTTTTTCATGCACACACAAACAATTTTTGAATTAAGCCAGGAAGCAGAAAGGTTGTTGCAACTTTCATTGCATAATCTCCAGGCACTGAAAAAAATGCCGGCAGCGACGTTTGATGAGACGAACGCAGTCGGTAAGGCAGAAAATGCCAATGTGCTGCCTTTGCATTTCAGCGCTCGCGGCGTAGAGGCGCAACAGGATACGCTGCATAACGAATTACGGAAAATCACCCGACTGGAGATGGTGCTGGCGATCGTCGGTACTATGAAAGCCGGCAAATCCACTACTATTAATGCGATCGTGGGTACGGAAGTATTGCCCAACCGCAACCGGCCAATGACCGCATTGCCGACGCTTATTCGTCATACGCCGGGTCAGAAAGAGCCGATCCTGCATTTCTCCCATGTCGGTCCGATTGACGCGCTTGCGCGACAATTGCAAACCCGGTTGTTCAACTATGACCGGGCAAAGCTGGCGCAGGCGCTCGAGATCGATAAAGACATGGCTGCGCTGCTGGATCGTATTTCGCAAGGCGATGCATTTGATAAGCATTATCTCGGTGCGCAACCTATTTTCCACTGCTTAAAAAGCCTCAATGACCTGGTGCGCCTGTCGAAAGCGCTGGATGTGGATTTTCCCTTCTCCGCCTACGCGTCGATTGAACATATCCCGGTGATTGAAGTGGAGTTTGTGCATCTGGCCGGGCTGGATAATCAACTCGGCCAACTCACTTTGCTGGATACCCCCGGGCCGAATGAAGCCGGGCAGCCACATCTGCAAAAAATGCTCAACGACCAGTTGGCGCGCGCTTCCGCCGTGCTGGCGGTGATGGATTACACACAGCTTAAATCTATCTCCGATGAAGAAGTACGCCGCGCGATTTCAGCTGTGGGGCGTTCGGTGCCGCTGTACGCGTTAGTGAATAAATTCGATCAGAAGGATCGGAACAGCGATGACGAAGATCAGGTGCGGGCGCTGATTTCCGGAACGCTAATGAAAGGGAATATCAACCCGACGCAGATCTTTCCGGTCTCTTCCATGTGGGGATATCTGGCTAACCGCGCGCGGCATGAGTTAAAACATCGCGGCCAGTTGCCGGATCCGCAGGAGCAGCGCTGGGTGCAGGATTTTGCCGAAGCGGCGCTGGGCCGACGCTGGCGCACCGCCGATCTGGATGATATTGAGCATATTCATCACGCGGCAGAGCTGCTGTGGGAAGATTCGCTGTTCGAGAAACCGATCCGTAAGTTACTGCACGCCGCGCATGCCAACGCCTCGCTGTACGCGCTGCGTTCTGCATCACATAAGCTATTGAATTACACCCAAAGTGCGCGCGAATATCTCGATTTTCGCTATCAGGGGCTGACGGTAGCTTACGGGCAACTGGAGCAAAATATTACGCGGCTGGAAGAGGATATGGCGCTACTGCGCACCAGCCAGGCTTCCGTCAGCGACGAGATCGAACATGAAGTCGAAGAGGCACTGGCGGCGGCGGAGATCTTTATCCACGGCCAGCAGTTCGAAATTGTTGAGGCCATTGATGCCTGGTTCCACGATGGGCAGATGATGGAGACGTTTGGCGACGGTAAGGCTGATTTGCGCCTTGATGACAATTATAACCCCGGTCAACTGGTGCTGGAAAACGAAGGCCAGGCGCAAATTGCCCTCAGCAAGATCCGTTCGGCTTGTGAAACTATTCTGCTGGCGGCGCAGGAGCGCATCAGCCGTGAACTGGTGCTGCGTTTTGATGAGCTGGAAAACACGCTGACGCGTTCGCTGAACGATGCCATGCGTCCGATTGAAACGCGTATCAAAGAAGATCTTAACCATGCCGGTTTCCACGCACGTATCAGTTTCCCGGCATTCCAGCCCAGTACGCTTAACTTTAATACCCGTTCCCTGTTCACCAACGTGATCGCGCCGGAAGATACGCCTGTCGGGCAGGTACCGCGTTCCGGCAGTATGCGGGAAACCGTGTCGCGCTGGTTAAATAACCCCAGTTGGGGGGGGGATGATTATGTCGCTACCCGCACCCGTTACGTGATTGATATTGCCGCGCTGCATAAAAAGCTGATCGGCCATGTGGCTCATTTTTGTGAACAAATTCGTAAAGCTTTGGCAGCGCAGGTCGATGTTTCTGTTACGGCAGGGATGGCGACATTTTTCGCAGAATTTTCGTTAAGTCTGGCGGGACTACAGGAAAGTTTGCGTGACAGCCTGGCGATACGTCAGCAAAACGAATCATCAGTGCTGATGTTGCGTCAGCATCTGCAACAGTGCATCAGGACGGCTAACTGGATCCATGAAGATGCCCGGTTGTTACGCGATGATATACAAACCTTATTCGCAGCAGAGCAGCCATGAAAAATCAACTACTGGATGGCCCCGGACGGGTGCTTGAGTGTATTCATCCAAAATTTATCGTTGATCTGGTACAGGACGCAGACACTGCGCGCCAGTCGTCGATTGTGCCTCAGCAGCAGTTGTTTCGTGAACGCCTGACGCAGGAGATCTTAGCGCAAACTCAACTGCGGCCGTGGGCGATGTCCGGCGTATTACATGAAAACGATACCCTACGTTTAGGGCTGGCGGAGAAGCTGGCGAGCATGCTCGACCCCGGACATCTGGCGCTTACGCGCATTACCCAGCGGCTTACCACATTGCAGCAGGCAGAACGGCGTCCGGTAAATCCCGGCAGCGCACAACAGTATGAAGAATTGTTGGGTCATTTCAGCCAGCGTGCCATCTGGAAAGAAAAAGCGCTGACACAGCGTGGGCTGGCGGTACAGGCCGGGCATCACAGCGAGCAGGTTTTTGCCCACTGGCGCGCTGGGAACTACAACGGTTGGTCGATGGTCGGGCGTTGTTATGTGGCACTGGAGGAGTTGCGCTGGGGGGCTTTCGGCGATGCCTGTCGTCTGGGCAACGACGATGTGGCGAAGATGCTGAAAGACAATTTGTGCGCCATGGCTGCTGATTTTCTGGCGCAGGGGATCAACGCCGCTCCGGCGACTCGCCATTTTTATCATCAGTGGCTGGCAACACCTTCCACGCCGGGGCTGATGGATTATAAGGATTTACTCGGTTGGCTTGGCGACTGGTGCGATGCCGAACGCCATCCTATTTGTTGGTCGGTCACGCAGAGCTGGCAGACAATAGCCCTCGGAATGCCACGTCTCTGTTCGGCATCACGTATCGCTACAGCGATGGTGGAAGAGATCTTCGGTGAGTAAACGGTGTGCTCTGCAATTGTCTGGCTGGCCGGGCTGGTAATCACAGGATATAGCAAACAGCAAAAAAACCGTCAGGAGATTTTTTATGGGGATTAATCCCCGGTGAATTCGATCGGCTTTATTCACTATCGACTTTCACGGAACGCGCTAAAAATGATGGGTAATCTTTGTACGGCATTTCGTAGTTCCGCTTCTTATAGGCGTATCATGCTTTCTATCTAGTATTGACTCAATAATATTAAAATTACGTTTTATTTATATTGATCCTATATTTCTTATAAATATTTGTTGGTTCTTTTCCAGTTATTAGAAATGTCATTAGGTTGTGACTGAATAGAGCGGCGAGGACACTAGAAAAGTAATAATCACCGCAGTGATAAGTCATGGTGTTAGAGCCTATACCATTAGGCTATTTTATTTTCCATTTTGGCCCTGGGCAGTGCTCAAAATCCTCACGTACTGCGTGTACGACGCTCCGGTTGTTGCGCGCTGTCCGTGTCCAAACTGGCTGCAACAATATATGCCTGGTGGGATTGGCTCTTTGTGTGGATATAAGCAGCGTTGTGCTGTGGAAAAAAGGTGTGAATAGGATGAAAAGGAGAGGCTGAATATCAGTGGGCAAAACTGTGTGAATTTGATCACACTTTTAAACCCTGTTAGGGTAAATAAGTCATTCACTGCCCAACAGGCGTCAACAGGTTCGGTTGTACGGCGGAAAACCGCCAGTGTAAGTAAACCTGCTACGCCTGAACAGGAAGGCTGAAAAGCTGTAAAAACACCCGGCAGGGATAAGCGTCGGGTGGTTCAGGGCGCAAGCTAAAGAGGAAAACATGCATGCTAAAAAGGAAAAAAGTTAAACCCATTACATTGCGCGATGTCACCATCATTGACGATGCGAAATTGCGCAAAGCGATTACCGCCGCTTCACTCGGTAATGCGATGGAGTGGTTTGATTTCGGTGTCTACGGCTTTGTCGCCTACGCTCTTGGTAAGGTGTTCTTCCCCGATGCAAACCCCAGCGTACAGATGATTGCTGCACTCGGGACATTCTCCGTTCCCTTCTTGATTCGCCCGCTGGGCGGTCTGTTCTTCGGTATGTTGGGTGATAAGTACGGGCGGCAGAAAATCCTCGCCATCACTATTGTCATCATGTCGATCAGTACCTTCTGTATCGGTCTGATCCCCTCCTACGCCACGATAGGTATCTGGGCGCCGATTTTGCTGCTGCTGTGTAAGATGGCTCAGGGCTTCTCCGTTGGTGGCGAGTATACCGGCGCGTCGATCTTCGTTGCTGAATACTCCCCGGATCGTAAACGTGGTTTTATGGGAAGCTGGCTGGACTTTGGTTCGATTGCCGGTTTTGTGCTTGGCGCGGGCGTGGTCGTACTGCTCTCCACAGTGGTGGGCGAGGAGAACTTCCTTGAGTGGGGCTGGCGTATTCCGTTCTTCCTGGCGCTGCCGCTCGGACTTATCGGCCTCTATTTGCGCCACGCGCTGGAAGAGACGCCTGCGTTCCAGCAGCATGTCGATAAGCTGGAACAGGGCGATCGTCAGGGACTGCAAGAAGGGCCGAAAGTCTCGTTCAAAGAGATCGCCATCAAACACTGGCGCGCGCTGTTGACCTGTACTGGTCTGGTGATTTCCACCAATGTCACCTATTACATGCTGCTGACTTATATGCCGAGCTACCTGTCGCATAACCTGCACTATTCGGAAGATCACGGCGTGTTGATCATCATCGCTATCATGATTGGTATGCTGTTTGTCCAGCCGGTAATGGGGCTGCTGAGTGACCGTTTTGGCCGCCGCCCGTTCGTGCTGCTGGGTAGCGTGGCGCTGTTTGCTCTCGCCGTTCCGTGTTTTATTCTGATTAACAGCAATGTGATTGGGCTGATTTTTGCGGGCCTGCTGGTGCTGGCGGTGATCCTCAACTGCTTTACCGGCGTGATGGCTTCTACGCTGCCCGCCATGTTCCCGACGCATATTCGCTACAGTGCGCTGGCGAGCGCCTTTAACATCTCGATTCTGATTGCCGGTCTGACGCCGACTCTGGCGGCCTGGCTGGTAGAAAGCTCAGAAAATCTGTTAATGCCTGCTTACTACCTGATGATTGTAGCGGTGATTGGTCTGATTACCGGCCTGACGATGAAAGAGACAGCGAACCGGCCTCTGAAAGGTGCGACGCCCGCCGCATCGGATATTCAGGAAGCGAAAGAGATCCTGCGTGAGCACCACGACAATATTGAACAGAAAATAGAAGATATTGACGCGGAGATCGCCGAGTTACAGGTGAAGCGCACGCGTCTGGTGGATCAACACCCGCGCATTAACGAGTAAGCGTTTTTTTGGCGCAGCAATAAGGCTCGCGCGGCTTAACAACCTGCTGCAATAAAATCGCCGTTTGCGCTGACCGGGATCACCGTCAGGAACAGCACCACGGCAAACAGTATCAGCGCCACGCCACCGGCAATTTTTAGCACGGGCACCAGCCAGCGCATCTGGCTTGCGTCGTCGCCAAAAATGGTGGCTGTCCGGTTGCGTGCATAGCGCACGGCCAGCGACAAGCCGAGGATTGACAGCGCAGTGCCAATCGCCATGGTCATCACCGCCGCAATTCCCCAGCTCACAATGCCGAGTGCGTTCGAGAACAGTAAAATCATGATTGCCCCGCTGCATGGCCGTGCGCCAATGATGAGGATCACACCGAGGCGGGTTTTCCAGTCGCCCTGCGTGCTGGCGCTGACGCCATGATGGCCACAGCCGCAATCGGCATCATGGTGATGTAACGGGGAAAACGCGTTGAATTTTAGTTTGCGCGGGCGCAGGCTTTTCGCGGCATTCCACGCCACATACGCACCGAAGCCGCCGATCATTACGGCGCTGACTTTCTCCACGTACCAGCGGCTTTCACTGAGATCGCCGGAGGCGAGGTTAAACCCCACCGCCAGCACGAAGACAAACAGAATGGCGCTGACGCCCTGCATCAGGCTGCCCAGCACCGGGATGACACGCGCGGCGATCTGGCTTTCTTTATTCGTGCTGAGATAGGTTGTCACAATAAATTTGCCGTGGCCTGGCCCGACAGCATGCAGTACGCCGTAAAAAAACGCACCGACCATCAGCCATACTCCGCCGCTATATTGGTGATTATTGAGCTGAAGCAGATACATGACCAGGTAACGGTGCAGGGTGATTTGCGTCGCCAGGCACCATTGCAGAAATGCCGCCCAGTGGGCGTGCAGCGTGAACAAAGCCGCTACTGCTACCGCCAGCACGGCGAATGCGACCGGCCATCGCCAGTCGCGGCTCAGAATTTGCGTGGTCATAGAATTCAGGGGATTAAGAATGATTTTCGCAGTATAGGCGGTGAAGATATCCGCCTCCACCCTCAGCGCACGTTTTACTTTTTAAGCAAGTGTGTATGCCAGCGCCCCGGCAGCAACACGCTGCCGTGTTCAGCGCAGCGCAATTCACATGCTTAATCGTCGGAATGTCCGCTTCGGCAAAAAAGTCACTATCGTTGGAAAATCGCTAGAAAACAATCAGACACTTTCTTCGTGCAGCGTTTGCCGCGAATGCTGTACTGTATCGCACAAAAGCAAAAAACGCCTTTTGGAACGACTCCATTTCACTAATACCCTAAAATTACCAATCATTTTCCCTGAAAATTAATATTTCTATACAGAGTATAAACGAAAGAATTTAATTTACATTGGTGGGTTGACAATAATATTTGCTATGAGTAGATTTCACATGCCTAAGTTGAGGCCTTTCCTAACCTGACATAAGAGACAAATGGATACTGAATTTAGTAGCTGCCCGAATAATGCCTCAGTGGCTGTTCGGATAAGTAAACATGAAATCGATTGTGATCACTTCTTCGTTTTGGTGTGTCTCGCCGGAGCCTGAGGCTCTTGTGTTGTGCCACCTCGACCAGGGGTATCACGGTCCCGAGGTGTGTTATGAACTTCAAATCTACCTTTTTTCCAGGTGTCAAAACAGTGACATCAACACTACGTGTCCGGACGCCCCACGATAGGGGGGTTTCTACACGTAAAAAACCATCAAACTCAATTTTCTCTTCGAAAATCATTGGGTTGAAGAAGCGCATCACTAACTGGCGTGTCAGCCCTGTCACCGGTCAGTTGGAGCGTCGTTGCAGCTTCTCTGACAGCGAAGACCCGCAAAGTAGACCCTTCATTGCCTGATTCAGCCGTTACGCTGCTCAGGGTATCGGCGTGCTATGCCGCTGCCTGTGCCCGAGTGTCACGCTGAGTTACGTTGCTATTGGTACATGTTTATTTCCTGATGTGTTCGAACAGAAACAGCAGCCGAAATAGTCACGTCCAGATAAAAAATAATAAATTTCTCACCTGTTTATTTAGAAAAATAAATAGTGGGAAGCCCTGTGCGAAATTAATTAAAAACCGATCGCTGATGCGACATCGGGCTATTTTCGGCCGCCCTTAATCCGGTATTAACCGTAAAAAAGCTTGCTGCCGTCCGGCGACAGGAGCACCACCATGACAGTACAAACCAAGAACCGTAATAAAAAAAATATGCATTCTATGCGTGCCGTCCAGGAAGCCAAAAATGGCATTGCTGAAACCCTGGTCAACCTTAACACCACCCGGGAAGGGCTGCAGGAAGTTCAGGCCAATGCCCGGCTGGAGCGGGACGGCCTGAACGAAGTGGCTCACGACAAACCGCCTCACGCGCTGATCCAACTGCTGATGGCGCTCAATAATCCGTTTATCTACGTACTGGGTATTCTGGCAGGGATCAGCTTCTTTACCGATTACTGGTTGCCAACCAGCCACGGTGAGGAAGGTGATCTAACCACAGTTATCATCATCGGCACCATGGTGGCACTCAGCGGCCTGGTACGCTTTTGGCAGGAGTACCGCTCGGCGAAGTCTGCCGAAGCCCTGAAAGCAATGGTGCGCACAACCGCAACAGTAGTGCGTCGCGAACACGCGGGGCAAAAAGGTACACTGCGTGAGATCCCGATGCGTGAGCTGGTCGTGGGCGATATCGTGCAGCTATATGCAGGGGATATGATCCCGGCTGATGTTCGCCTGATTGAATCACGCGACCTGTTTATCAGCCAGGCCGTCCTGACCGGTGAAGCGCTGCCGATTGAGAAGTACGATACCCTTGGCGACGTGGCGCAAAAGTCAGCACACGACGAGGCGAGCGAAACCGAAAATCTGCTCGATATCCCTAATATCTGCTTTATGGGGACTAACGTGGTCAGCGGTACCGCGCAGGCTGTGGTGGTCGCCACCGGGCCACGAACCTATTTCGGTTCGCTGGCAAAAGCCATTGTCGGTACCCGGGCGAAAACGGCGTTTGACCGCGGCGTTAACAGCGTCAGTTGGTTGTTGATCCGCTTTATGCTGGTGATGGTGCCGGTAGTATTCCTGATTAACGGCGTGCTGAAAGGCGAATGGTGGGATGCCCTGCTGTTTGCTCTGGCGGTTGCAGTCGGCCTGACACCGGAAATGCTGCCGATGATCGTCAGTGCAAACCTCGCAAAAGGCGCGGTAGGCATGGCAAAACACAAAGTGGTGGTAAAGCGTCTTAATGCTATCCAGAACCTGGGGGCCATGGATGTGTTGTGTACCGACAAAACCGGTACGCTGACGCAGGACAAAATCATCCTTGAACATCATGTCGACACGCATGGTCAGAAAAACGAGTCCGTGCTGGCACTGGCCTGGCTCAATAGCCACCATCAAAGCGGCATCAAGAACCTGATGGATCAGGCGGTGATTTACTTCTCTGAAAATGAGCCGGGCTTCGTCAAACCTCAGGGTTACAGTAAGGTCGATGAAATGCCGTTCGATTTTGTTCGCCGCCGCCTTTCAATTGTGGTGAAGGACAGCCAAAGCAACCACCTGCTGGTGTGTAAAGGCGCAGTAGAAGAGATGATGAGCATCGCCACACACATGGAAGAAAGCGGCAAGATTGTGGCGCTGGATAATCAGCGCCGTGACGAGATGCTGACGATGGCGAACGATTACAACAAAGACGGCTTCCGCGTACTTGTTGTGGCCACTCGCGACATACCTGGCGCAGAGGTTAAAAAGCAGTACAGCACCGATGATGAGCACGACCTGATTATCCGTGGCTTCCTCACCTTCCTCGATCCACCGAAGGAGAGCGCAGGCCCGGCTATCGCCGCTCTTCTGGATGTTGGCGTAGCGGTAAAAGTGCTGACCGGCGACAACGAGATAGTTACCACACGAATTTGCCGCCAGGTCGGTCTGGAGCCGGGCGAACCGGTTCTTGGTACCCAGATTGAGCGATTGGGTGACGCGTCCCTGCAGCAGTTAGTAGAAGAACGTACTGTGTTTGCCAAGCTGACGCCGCTGCAGAAATCACGCGTACTGAAAGCGTTGCAGGCCAACGGCCATACCGTCGGCTTCCTCGGCGACGGCATTAACGATGCTCCTGCCTTGCGCGATGCTGATGTGGGCATCTCGGTAGACAGTGGCACCGATATCGCCAAAGAGTCCGCTGACATCATCCTGCTTGAAAAGAGTCTGATGGTGCTGGAAGAGGGCGTAATTAAAGGTCGCGAGACCTTTGGCAACATTATGAAGTACCTGAATATGACCGCCAGCTCTAACTTCGGCAACGTATTCTCGGTGCTGGTTGCCAGCGCGTTCATCCCGTTTTTGCCAATGCTTGCGATTCAATTACTGTTGCAAAACCTGATGTATGACATCTCCCAGCTCGCGCTGCCGTGGGACAAAACGGATAAAGAGTTCCTTAGCAAGCCTCGCAAGTGGGATGCAAAAAACATCGGACGCTTTATGCTCTGGATTGGCCCGACATCGTCCATTTTCGACATGACCACTTTCGCCCTGATGTGGTTTGTGTTCAGCGCCAACAGCGAACATATGCAGACGCTGTTCCAGTCTGGCTGGTTCATTGAAGGCCTGCTGTCGCAGACGCTGGTGGTTCATATGCTGCGCACCCAGAAAATACCGTTTATTCAGAGCACCGCTGCCTGGCCTGTATTGATGATGACCAGTCTGATTATGGCTATCGGTATTTACGTGCCGTTCTCTCCGCTCGGGCCGTTGGTTGGGCTCCAGGCGCTGCCGTGGCAGTACTTCCCGTGGCTGGCAGGCACCCTTCTCGCATACTGCTGTGTGGCTCAGGCAATGAAGACCATTTACATCCGTCGCTTCAAACAGTGGTATTAACTTCGCGTTAAACCCAGTAATACGGTGCCGCTTCGGCGGTACCGCTCTGACAGGTAACACAAGCTGGAAAGCATTATGGAAAAGCAAACACCCATTATTTTCCTGATTAAAAATAAGACCATCAGGTTGATGATCTTATTTTTAATGAAAATAACCCGCGCCTTGCGTGTACGTGCTTTGGCATGGTACGCCGGGGGAAAAATTAGCTATCGGCATACTAAATTGTTACTCATTTTCGCCTGCACCATGAATCGTTTTTCGATCAGGCTACTGCGTTGTGTGACTACACCCGCCCATAAGAGGGGGAATTAATCATGTCCGGAACTGCTCTGTTACTTAGCCTGGCTGGCGCCATTGCTTTGCTGCTTTGGGGCAGCCATATGATCGCTACAGCACTGCAGCGTGGATTTGGCACGCCGCTGCGTAACTGGATGGAGCGCCACCTCACCAACCGCTTCACCGCACTGCTCTCTGGCATTGGCATTACCGGTATTCTGCAAAGCAGCACCGCTGTAAGCATGATGGCCACATCGTTTACCGCCGCCGGAACGCTCAGTCTGGCACCCGCACTTGCGGTGATGCTAGGCGCTAATATTGGCTCCACGCTAGTCGTGCAGTTGATGAGTTTTAACACTGAAATCGCCATTCCGTTGCTTTTATTGATCGGATTTGTGGTCTTTAAGCTGCGCGACCATTCCAATTTCGAGAGCGTGGGCTGCGCGCTAATTGGGCTTGGACTGATGCTGCTCGCCCTGCATCTGCTTGGCGGAACTTTGGCCGAAATTGAAGTCACACCGGTTTTCCATGCTGTAATGCAGGGGCTGCAGGGAGATATCCTCATCGCTCTGCTGGTAGCAGCTATCCTGACACTGATTTGCCACTCCAGCGTAGCGATTGTTTTATTGATAGCTTCCCTTGCCGCTACCGGCGCAATGATGCCTGCGACGGCAATAGTGTTGGTGCTTGGTGCAAACATAGGCGGTGCTCTGCCGCCGGTTCTGAACGCAGGTTCAGGCATGGCTCGTCGGCTGCCGATTGGCAACCTAATAATTCGCCTGTCTGGATGTGCTCTGGCATTACTGCTGCTGCCGCTGCTAACTGATTATGTACAAAAGTCAGGACTGAGTACGCCGCAACTGGTGGTTTGGTTCCACACCGCGTTTAGTGCCGTGCTCGCGCTGCTGTTTATTGGCTTGACTGCGCAGATGGCTCACTTCCTGGAACGAGTTTTCCCGGAAGAAGAGCGTCCAGGCGACCCCGGTATGCCGATGTATCTGGACGACGCAGGTCTGGAGGTCGCCTATATAGGTCTGTCTAACTCAGTTCGTGAGTCACTGCGGGCTGCAGATATGCTCACGACCATGCTGGACCGCCTGCTAGTACTATTTGTGACTCAGGAGAAACAGGCCGCAGAAGATATTCGCCACCTTGATCAGTCAGTCGATCTGCTCAGCGCAGCGGTTCGCGCCTACCTTGCGGACATTGGTCAGGATGGATTGAATGACGCAGATGCCGACCGTGCGCAGGAAATACTGATGTTCATTATCAATTTTGAGCACGCGGGAGATATTCTTTCCAGCAACCTGACCCAGTTGGCAACTCGCCGCGCACGCCGTGGGGAGATGTTTAGCGACTTTGAGTTACACAATATCCACCTGCTACACGAGGAGATTCTTACCAGCTTGCGTCTTGGTATAGCCGCGTTCATGCGTGAAGACTTATCGGCCGCCCTCGAGTTGGTAAAGCGTAAGGAAACCATACGTCAACTCGAGGCCTCCGCCAGCCGCGAGCATTTCAAAAATCTGCGTGAGGACAAAAATACCTGGGCGGAATCCGGCGATATATTCCAGCGTGTGTTACGGGACTACCGCCGCGTGCACCACCATATTGCCGCTGTAGCATATCCAGTCATTGAGCGCCTTGGTAATAAGTCCCTGCAGTTTATTAAAACGCCTCCGGTCATTTAAAAATAATAACCACCATGGTGCGTATAGCCTTCTTTTCAATAAAAACAATTTTAAGGGAAATAATAGTGAGAGTTTTAATCTGCTCCGGTCGATTTTATGCCGACATCCACACCCTCACTCGCGTACTGGATTTATATGCCCGTACGCAGACTATAGATGTGCTTATTCATGGAGGTCACCATGCGCTGGGCAGTGCCATTGAAACCTGGGCACGAGACACAGATATTCACGTCATCCGCTATCCGGCAAACTGGGCACTGCATGGTAAATATGCGGAAACCAGACGTAACCTGTTTATGCTTGAAGACAGCCGTCCTGACGTACTGCTGGCCTTTCCTGGCGGAGAGGACACCGCGGAGTGCATAAAAATGGCGCAAAATATTGGGATCCGGGTAATCGAAGTTTAACGTCAGGCCATACATGGGGACGCCTACGTAGTACGTGAGGATTACTCGCTTCGCTCGCCCTAAAGGGCCGCCGCAAGCGGCGTTCGACAACTGGCGCAGGGAATATAATCATGAGAGGACGCATTCATCATTAAATGACATGACTTCGTCTGAATTTATCCGGAGTCTGCAAAAAGACGAAGATCTCTGATTTAGCATTGTACTGATTTTGGACCAGGGTCAGCGCTATATTGGCTCTGCTGATGGTGGTTCAGATGCTGGAACCGTTGTAGGTTATCTGAGCTGTATAGTGTGCAAAAGAATTACTGTGAGTAATTTGTCCCTGGCCAGTGTGGGCATCGCATTACTAATATTCTGCTTAGGTTTCTTGGCCTTAAGGCTGGCGTCGGTTTCCAGACGCCAGAAAATTCCGCGATTCAGAACGACTGCATGGCACTGATATTGCCTTGTTGCCAGTTGCTTTCAGACTGGCGTAACGCCTTGCTGATATCGGTCAGACGATCGGACGGTAGCGTTTTAGGCAGCAAATCCAGTCCAACAGTTGAGAGTATTTGTCCATAGGTGTTGCGCAGTTCTGCGTAGGCAAGATCCTGGCGAAGATTGGCGTTTAGCGCGTTGAGTTCCCCCTGAATCAGCTGCAACTCGCCGATACTGTTTGCCTTGTAGCGGTTTCTCAACTGCCCGGCAATCTGACCATCCAGATCGTTCAACTCCTCGCTGGTTTTGTACTGGCGCTGCGCTTCGTTGAAATTCGCACGGGCGACATACAGTTGCGCCATAATTGCCAGAGACATGGCCTGGCGCTGCACTTCCGATACGCTCTCATTGGCTTTTGCCGTTTTATAAGCCGCCGGTCCGGACAGCAGATTAAACAGGTTCCAGGTAACCTTCACACCAACATCTGCCCAGCTCTGGTTCACCATAAAAGAGTTGCTGTCGTAATGTCCCCCGGCACTGACCTCCAGCCCCGGCAACATGCGCAGCAACGTTTTACGGGTTTCGGCTGCATGGATGCGCACCTGATAATCCTGCTCCCTCAGTTCCGGGCGGCTTAACAGTGCGGTCTGTTCCAGGGTGGCGAAATCGACATTCAGTTGCGGCACTGGCATGTCATCTTTTTCCGGCAAGGCCAACGTATAGGCGGTATCCAGCGGCAGGTTCATTAAGGTTGCCAGCTCGGTTTTTGCCAGCGATAACGCCCGACGTTGCTCTTCCAGTTGACGCACGGCATCAATCAACGTGCGGCGATAACTCAGTACTTCGACAGGATCGCCCACCTGCTGTGCGCTCATATGCTCACTGGCTTCACGCGCCTGGTTAACCCGGTCTATCAGGCTGTCGATGCGGCCCAGCAGACGTTCCGCCGCTACGGCCCGCCAGTAGGCAGAACGTACATCCTGAATAATGGTATGCACAACCTTGCGTTTGCGTTCATCGGCGATCCAGCGCTGATCGGCCCGTTGTTTAGCACTGACATAGCTGACGCCAAAATCTAATACGTTCCAGACCATAGTCAGATCGGCGACGTCACGGTTCTTATCCAGAGAGGTGGATGGCTCCAGCGATTGTTGCCCGGTTTCAACGCTTCGGCTACTGGATGCGCTGACATTGCTGCGGCCAACGTAGCCTGCCGACATGGCAATTTGCGGCAGCATGTCATAGCGTGCAAGCTCCAGTTGCTGTTGCGATAATGCCTGCTCCATCACTTTAAGACGGGCTTCCAGGTTGTATTTAAGCGCCCTCGCCATAGCATCATAGAGCGTTATCGGTGCTGTCACCGGCTCTTGCTTGCTGAACATGGCGATCTTGTCCTGCTGAATACGCTGCTCACCTTCCGCTTTGGAAACCGGCTGGCTGTTGACGGCGCAGCCGCTCATGGTCACCACGATGAGACTCAGACTGAAAAGTTTTCGACCCTTTAACACGATTCCACCCCTGCTGACTCTTGTTGTTATTGTCACCCACGCCTGACCCTGAGGCGCGTTTATATGCGTTGTTTGTCGTCGGTAATTTGACCGACATCCCTCAACGCCTGATCAATGGCTACCAGCCGCTGCTGCGCATCGTCCCCAATACGGTGTAATTGCCACTCCAGATCGGGTGCGAAATGCATCAATGCGGCGATGGGCGCGCCTGCGCCATCACTAGCATTGATATTGCGCCAGCTCCCTCCAGAGAACACCACCATCGGCGACAGAGAAGGCAGGCTGCTTCCCGAAAACATCCCCGCCAGTGAAGAAGTTCCCCCCAGTGCTCCACCGCTGTTAAAGCTGGGGAACGAACCAAGGGAGCTTTCGAACAGGCTGGCGCTGCTGGAGGCGGTACCTTGCGCAAACGTGCCCGCAACCTGGCTGACCGGTGTGTTGTTGTCTGGTGTTGTCCGCTGAGATGACTGGAAAATCGTCGACGTGACTGTCGCGACATCTGCTGTTCCTGCGGTGCTCAGTGCGCCGAGCGACTGTGGGGAGAACAACGCGCCTAACGTTACGGGCGCATTGGCGACCACCGTGATCATTGGCGCTGGAGGCGTTACTGATGGCTGGGAGCCGCCGGGATTCATGCGGAATTCCGGGTCGCCGCCGCTAGTGTTGCTGGCCGCAATCGTCAGATTAAAGGCCGTACTGACTGATACATTGCTGCCGTCGGTAGCGGTGATGCGGATGGATAAACCTCCGACATCGCCATTCGCGGGTGTACCGGAAAAGGTGCGGGTCGCCGGATTAAAGCTCAGCCAGCCGGGGAGCGCTGAACCGTCTGCCTGTGTGGCGCTCAGCGTCAGTGTGTCGCCCACATCCGGATCGGTGAACGTGCCCGCCGGGACGGTAAAACTGAAACTGCTGTTTTGTGTCGCGGTTTGTGCATTCAGTGTGCCGGACAGCACCGGGGCATCGTTAACATTGGTGACG
>JAGTSE010000049.1 GCA_018261615.1 Pseudomonadota bacterium
AGTCAACCCTGATTTTCAGGATTTTTCTCTTCAACCGGCCCGGCTGTTTGTGTGAAGTGATTCACATCCGCCGTGTCGATGGAGGCGCATTATAGGGAGTTCTCCGCACCCCGCAATAGAAAAATGACATAAAAATGACTGATCGCTGCATTCCACAGCAAAACACGGCTTTATACCCATTTACACACAGACTTATCCACAATCCTGCAAAAGGCTAAAAATTCGCGAGCGCTACGCAAACGTTTTCGTTACAATGCCCGCGCAAAAATCATGAGCGTCACATGGGGTATTAGCTAAGTTTTGGGATCGTAAAAGATCCAAAAATTCATCTAATGCTCTCTGTTCAAGTCAAACCCAGGGGATTTACCATGCAACAACGTCGTCCAGTCCGCCGCGCATTGCTCAGTGTTTCTGACAAGGCCGGTATTGTCGAATTCGCACAGGCGCTCTCTCAGCGTGGCGTAGAACTGCTCTCTACTGGCGGAACCGCTCATCTGCTGGCAGATAAAGGTCTGCCGGTGACTGAAGTCTCCGACTACACCGGTTTCCCGGAAATGATGGATGGACGCGTAAAAACCCTGCACCCAAAAGTACACGGCGGGATCCTCGGTCGTCGCGGCCTGGATGACGCGATCATGGCAGAACATGCGATCTCGCCAATCGATATGGTTGTTGTTAACCTTTATCCGTTCGCCCAAACCGTCGCCCGTGAAGGTTGCTCGCTGGAAGATGCAGTAGAAAACATCGATATCGGCGGCCCAACGATGGTGCGCTCTGCGGCGAAGAACCATAAAGATGTTGCCATCGTAGTAAAAAGCAGCGACTACAGCACCATCATTAATGAGATGGATGCGAACGAAGGCTCGCTGACGTTAGAAACCCGTTTCGATCTGGCCATTAAAGCCTTTGAACACACCGCCGCTTACGACAGCATGATCGCCAACTACTTTGGTAGCCTGGTTCCGGCCTATCACGGTGAAAGCAAAGAGCCATCAGGCCGCTTCCCGCGTACCCTAAACCTGAACTTCATCAAGAAACAGGATATGCGCTACGGTGAGAACAGCCACCAGCAAGCTGCCTTCTATATAGAAGAAAAAGTGAAAGAGGCTTCTGTGGCTACCGCGCAGCAGTTGCAGGGTAAAGCGCTTTCTTATAACAACATCGCGGATACCGATGCGGCGCTGGAGTGTGTGAAAGAGTTCAGCGAGCCTGCCTGCGTTATCGTTAAGCATGCAAACCCTTGCGGCGTGGCAGTTAGCGGATCCATTCTTGCGGCTTACGATCGCGCATACAAAACCGATCCGACCTCCGCATTCGGCGGCATCATCGCTTTTAACCGCGAGCTAGATGCCGCCACCGCGCAAGCGATCATCTCCCGCCAGTTTGTGGAAGTGATCATCGCGCCGTCTGCGACAGAAGAAGCGCTGAAAATCACGGCAGCCAAACAGAATGTCCGCGTACTGGTTTGCGGCGAGTGGTCGCAACGCGTGCCTGGGCTCGACTTTAAACGCGTCAATGGCGGGTTGCTGGTTCAGGATCGCGATCTGGGCATGGTCAGCAACAACGAACTGCGCGTTGTTAGCAAGCGCCAACCGACGGAGCAAGAGCTGCGTGATGCGCTGTTCTGCTGGAAGGTAGCGAAATTCGTGAAATCCAACGCTATCGTTTATGCGAAAGAGAATATGACCATCGGTATTGGTGCTGGCCAGATGAGCCGCGTCTACTCGGCGAAGATCGCCGGGATCAAAGCCGGCGACGAAGGGCTGGAAGTGAAAGGTTCTGCGATGGCGTCTGACGCATTCTTCCCGTTCCGCGATGGTATTGATGCCGCTGCCGCTGTTGGCGTGACCTGCGTGATCCAACCGGGTGGCTCCATCCGCGATGACGAAGTGATTGCCGCTGCCGATGAACACGGCATTGCTATGATCTTTACCGATATGCGTCACTTCCGCCATTAATCCACGGAGCAGACAATGAAAGTATTAGTAATTGGTAACGGCGGGCGCGAACACGCGCTGGCCTGGAAAGCGGCGCAGTCGCCGCTGGTCGATACCGTTTTTGTTGCACCGGGCAATGCCGGTACCGCGTTGGAACCGGCGCTGCAAAATGTGGCGATTGGCGTTACCGATATTCCGGCGCTGCTCAGCTTTGCGCAGAACGAGAAAATCGATCTGACCATCGTTGGCCCGGAAGCACCGCTGGTTATTGGCGTAGTAGACGCCTTTCGCACCGCTGGCCTGAAAATTTTTGGTCCAACACAGGGCGCCGCGCAACTCGAAGGCTCGAAAGCCTTCACCAAAGACTTCCTGGCACGCCATAAGATCCCGACGGCGGAATACCAGAACTTCACCGAGATTGAACCGGCGCTAGCGTACCTACGTGAGAAAGGCGCGCCAATCGTCATTAAAGCGGACGGTCTGGCTGCGGGTAAAGGCGTGATTGTCGCCATGACGCTGGAAGAAGCCGAAGCGGCGGTGAACGATATGCTGGCAGGTAATGCTTTTGGCAACGCTGGCCACCGTATCGTTATTGAAGAGTTTCTCGACGGTGAAGAAGCCAGTTTTATCGTCATGGTTGATGGCGAGCATGTTCTGCCGATGGCCACTAGCCAGGATCACAAACGAGTGGGTGATGGCGATACAGGGCCGAACACTGGCGGGATGGGCGCCTACTCGCCTGCGCCAGTCGTCACCGATGACGTGCATCAACGTACGATGGAACGCATTATATGGCCGACTGTGCGCGGTATGGCGGCGGAAGGCAATACTTACACCGGTTTCCTGTATGCCGGTCTGATGATTGACAAACAGGGCAATCCGAAAGTGATTGAGTTCAACTGCCGCTTTGGCGATCCGGAAACGCAACCGATCATGATGCGCATGCAGTCAGACCTGGTTGAACTGTGCCTTGCCGCCTGCGAAGGCAAGCTTGACGAGAAAACCTCAGAGTGGGATGAACGCGCGTCTCTGGGCGTGGTGATAGCTGCCGGTGGTTATCCGGGTGACTACAGCAAGGACGATGTGATCCACGGCCTGCCGGTGGAAGAAGTGGCAGATGGTAAAGTGTTCCACGCGGGCACTAAACTCTCCAGCGACGACCAGGTGCTGACCAACGGCGGCCGCGTACTCTGCGTTACTGCGCTGGGTAACAGCGTTGCCGAAGCTCAGCAACGCGCCTATCAGTTGATGACCAATATTCACTGGGATGGCAGCTTTAGCCGCAAGGATATCGGCTATCGCGCCATCGCGCGCGAGCAGCACTAACGCGACAGTTTTGCCAACAGCGTTTTGCGCGTGATCCCCAACTGACGGGCGGCTTCGGTTTTGTTGCCGCCCGTTTTCTCCAGCGCCGCCTGTATAACTTCTTTCTCCACCTCCACCAGCGGCTGGATATCATGTCCCTGCAAGGTTTTTATCGGTGTGGTAGCAATCGCCAGCGGTAGTTCGCGTTCAGAGACGAACTCTCCGGTCAGCAGAACGACAGCCCGCTCGATGGCGTTTTCCAGCTCGCGAATATTGCCCGGCCAGTCGTAATGAATCAGCAGATCCATTGCCTGTGGCGTAAACCCTTTCACCCCTTTGCGGTTGCGCCCGGCGTAGCGCTGCAGAAAGTGCTCCGCCAGCAGTGGGATATCTTCGCGGCGCTGGCGTAACGACGGCATCTCGATAGTCACCACATTCAGCCGGTAGTAGAGATCCTGACGAAAGCGTCCGGCGCTCACCTCCTGCGCCAAATCGCGGTGCGTGGCGGCGATAAGCCTGACATCGACGGAAATCGTCTGATTACTGCCGACACGCTGCACTTCTCGTTCCTGAATGGCCCGCAGAAGCCGGACCTGCATCAGTGGCGAAATATCGCCAATCTCATCGAGAAACAGCGTACCGCCGTCCGCCTCGACAAAGCGTCCCTCCCGACGCTTGTCCGCGCCGGTAAATGCCCCCTTTTCATGGCCGAACAGCTCTGACTCCAGCAGGGATTCATTGAGCGCCGCACAGTTCAGCGTCACCAGAGGTTTGTCGGCACGGGCGCTGCTGGCATGCAGCGCCCGTGCAACCAACTCTTTACCGGTGCCGGAGTCGCCATGAATCATTACCGTTGCGTCCGAAGGCGCAACCATCGCGATATCATTGAGTAAATGCTGCATCGCCGGGCTGCGGCCAACCATACCGAACTGCGACGCCGAAACAGGGGACGACTCGCCCCCTACCTCACGGGTATGCGCAAGTGCAAGCGCTAACCTTTCCTGCAAGCGGTCAAAATCCAGCGGTTTGATGAGGTAATCCAGCGCGCCGCTTTTTATCGCCTCCACCGCGGTTTCAACGCTGGAGTAAGCGGTCATGATCAGCACAGGGATCGCCGGATTCAGCATCTTAATCTCTTTGAGCGTATCAATACCGTCCATTTCCGCCATCCGCACGTCGCAGAGCACCACGTCAAAAACGTGTTCGCGCACCTGGCACAACGCCTCTTTGCCGCTATTGGCAAGCGCAACCTGATAGCCCCAGCCGCGCAGCAGCGCCTGTAAAATTGTGCAGTGGCTGACATCATCATCTACCACCAGCACGTCGATGTTCACGTTGCTCATCCCTGTAAGTCCTTCTGCTGTTTTACTTTCACTGGCAGACAGAGGGTAAATACTGCCCCGTTTCCGGCAACGCTTGTCGCCTGAATGGTTCCGCCGTGCTGTTCGATGATGTTTTGCACCACAGCTAACCCTAACCCCGTTCCGTCGGCTTTTGTCGTGAAGTACGGCGTAAAAATCGCCTGCAGTTGCTCGGGCGCAATGCCTTTACCACTATCGCGAACCACAATTTTCACCCGCTGCCCGTCACATTCGCAGGCCTCGACCTGAATCGTCCCCTGACGTCCGATCGCATGAATGGCATTCAGATAGAGATTCAGCAACACCTGCGTCAGTCTGTCCGGATCGGCCTCCACCCGGCACAAGCTGGCGTTGGGAGCAAAGTGCAGCGCAATCTCCCGGCTTTGCGCATCCTGGCTCACCAGTTGCAGCGAGTGCGAGATGACGTCGTTCAGATTGACCGACTGCAGAGCCAGATGCGCCGGTTTCACTAGCTCCAGCAGTTCGCTCACCACCCGGTTTAACCTGTCAGCTTCTTTGGCCATCACCTGAGCCAGTTCGTGTGATTCACCGCCCTGTGGCGTTCGCTCAGCAAAGTACTTCGCGATCCCCTTAATGGACGAGAGCGGGTTGCGGATCTCGTGCGCGACCCCGGCCGCCAGATGCCCGAGCGCCACCAGCCTCTCTTTGCGGTTCATCGCCTCCTGCAATTGCAGTCGAGAGCGTTGGTAGCGCCGGTACCAAAAAAAGGTCAGTATCGTCGCTAGCAGCACAGCAGCCAGCGCGAAGAGCATGATCAGCGTATTACGCCATTCGCGCGCCTGGACGGTCACCAGCTCACGGGCATCAAAGGCGATAAAGATAGCCTGATGGCCGACGTCAGGAGGCAGAACGGCATTACAGCGCGGCATTGCATGTTTGCCCGACGCATGAAGCGGCTGAAACTCCCGGTAGATCTCCAGCGCAGGCGTCGGCTCAGCCTCCCCTCTGGCAACGCTAATGCTCCGCCAGCGCTCCTGTTCATCCACAGCCAGCGCACGCATCTCGTCCGGCGAATACAGCGGTTTACCTACCTGAGCAGGGTCGCTGTGGGTGATAATGTTACCTCTGGCATCCGTTAGCGCAAACCACAGCACGCCCGGTTGGCCCGCCATCTCTTCCAGCAGCGTCTGCTGCTGCGCGTGGTGCATACGCATGCCCATGCCGACGCGCGAGCCAGACTCCAGCGCGCGAATCAGCACGTTGCCTTTTTCCAGCAGCGTCTGACGGGCGGCGGCGCTCTCCCGTCCATAGTCCCGAATCACCATCACCGAGAACAGTGCCACCAGCAGGAGCACCACGGCAGGCAATACACCGCTAAGCCAACGTGCCGCGCTGTCCTTATGTAGACGTATCATGCGCATCCAAACATCCTTTGCTATGTCGATTCCTTTTTCTGAGTAGGAATCATGAGCAGAAATCATGCCACCTTTTCCTCCTGTTAACCCTGCCCCCGGACAAGAACATGATGCCCATGCGGGTAAAAATGACCCGCAGTAACAACCCGACGGGTCATTTTTACTCGCATTCACCGCTGTCGCCGCGCTCCTGCGCCCGCAGACAGTGGTTTTAACCGCTGGCACGGAAGATGCAATACCGGTAGTGAGACAACAAACTGGAGAATCAACATGAAACAAAATAAACAGATTGGACTGGCACTGGTTGCGATGGCGCTGATGGCGATGGGTTCCACTTCCGCTCTCGCCAGAGACGGCTGGGGCAATCACGGCGGCATGTGGCAGCAGGGCGCCAGCACGTTAACCACAGAGCAGCAGACTGCGGCGCAAAAAATCCATGATGACTACTACACGCAAACCAGCGCGCTGCGCCAGCAGTTGGCGTCTAAACGCTATGAATATAACGCGCTGCTCACCGCCAGCACACCGGACAGCAACAAAATCAACGCAGTTGCCAAAGAGATGGCGTCGTTAAACCAGTCGCTGGACGAAAGCCGTGTTAAACGCGATCTCGCGCTGGCACAGGCAGGCGTACCGCGAGGCGGTATGGGCTATAGCGGATGCGGTGGTGGCGGTCATATGGGAGGCATGGGGCACTGGTAAACCGCGCCAGATTTAAAAGGTTTTCTCCTTCGGCTGCCAGGTACAGAAATCTTCATTCGCCACCAGTAGCAGCTGTGCCCCTTCCGGCGCCTCCAGCCATGCCACGCTCAACGCCACCGAGGAGTGGCTCTGGCGGCGCTCGATATGGCTTATCGCCTGACTGTCGAGATCCGGTTTCACCGTCTTGCCTTCACAGGTCTGAACGGTGCGATTAGCCTGCCAGCGTCCCTGACGCAGCACCACACGCCCCTGGCGCAGCGCATCGCTGGTCTGGCGGATCTGTTTAGCCCGGTAACGATACAGCGCAATCTGGTCGCTGGAGAGCTGCTGCTTCTGCCCATTGACCTCACGCTGCATAAAGCTCAGCTCACCGCGATCGTCAAAACGCACGCGTACATGCTCAGGCGGCTGGCTATAAATATTGAGTTCGACAAGGGTTAAGGTATCACCTTGCCAGCGGTATTCGCTGAGGGAAGTGTTGCCGTGATGCCACGGACTAAAAGCGGAGAGCAGATGCGTCTCACCGCCGGAATCTTTACGCCAGATCCGCACCGCGCCCTGATCGTCCGCAAAACCGCTGGCGGTGAACGGGGGCAAGGAAGTATCGTGGCTACAGGCCGTCAGCAACAGTGCGCCAGCCAACGTCAATGAGCGACGCCAGGATGACAAAAGGGGCGAAACCGCCCCTTCGATAAAACCGTTCACTGGCACGCTGTCTTACTTAACAGAGTCTTTCAGTGCCTTACCAGAAACAAATGCTGGCACGTTAGCGGCAGCGATTTTGATTTCTTTGCCGGTCTGCGGGTTGCGGCCAGTACGCTCAGCGCGGTGGTTCACTTTGAAGGTGCCGAAACCAACCAGTTGTACCGCATCGCCTTCTTTCAGAGACTCAGTAATTGCAGCCAGTGTGGATTCCAGTGCAGCTTTTGCCTGCGCTTTAGACAGATCAGCCTTGTCTGCAATTACATCAATCAGTTGAGTCTTATTCATAAGTTATCCTTTCAATGTGTTTATCGCTTGCTAAGCATCGAGTGCGACGGAAATGCCTCAAAAGCACTCTCCTGCATACACGCACCGATAGCCACTTTTTTTCGCCCCCCAAATGTAGACCAGACGGGGGTAGGAAGGGAAGCCTTCCGGCGCGACAAAACTGGCCCTAAATCACGTTTTATTGCCTCATTGCTGCAAATTTATACCAATATTGCTGTCGCCAGCCTCACGCAGGTCTGCGCGTAGCCCTTTAATCAGTTCAATATCACGTGCTTCACAGGCCGCCAAAAGACGGAAAATTTCCCACTGAATATCCCATTCCTGCTCAACGGCGGGGTTTAGTCGCAACTCTTCGTCAGTCATTTCACGACCCGCATGGGTCATTTCCAGCATCGCAACGGTGGTGATAGACGTCTTGCTGACTTCAACCGCATGCTCCAGCGTTTCACCACTCAGGCGAGAATGAACCAGTTCGCTCAATGCTACGCAGGCATCAATCGCCGGGTAAACGCCGTACAGATCGTAATCATCGGCAGCCGGAATCGCCTCTTCCAGCTTCTCAAGCTGGCTGTCGAAATTCACTTTCGCATCTTTAACGATCTGCGTTTCCCAGACTAAGTCGAGGATACGGCGATAAAGTTGCGCGTCGCCAAACTCCGTCTGCTGGCAGAACATGGCGTAATTGGGATACATGCGCTCGCACAGACACGCCATAAAGACAACGTGCTGCCAGCCTTCCAGCCGCTCCAAACGCAGGTGAATTGGGTTTTGTAACATGGTTGTTTCTCAATATCAGTAATGGCGGCAGTTTACCTGATATTGCGCTGGATTTCCTGCCAACGCGAAAACGCAGGCCGCCCGGACGCCACCGCATCCGCCCAGCGCGTCGGCTCCGGTAGCCGGTAACCCTTCATGCAGCGCTGCACCCACGCCAATGCGCTATCCTGGCTGACACGATGCCCGGTCGTGATAAACAGTGGATTGCAGCGCGCTTTACTGCGCCATACCCATGCCAGCTTCTCGCCTTTATCCTGTAGCGGCGCCAGCGCTCCTGGCTCATCGGCAAGAGGCTCAAACTTGCCGCACAGCCGTTTTTTCGCCACGCCAATCGTCGGCACATCCACCAGCAGCCCAAAGTGGCTGGCGACCCCCAGACGGCGCGGATGCGAAATGCCGTGCCCGTCAACAAACAGCAGATCCGGCTTTTGCGACAGTTGTTGCCACGCCGCCAGCAGCGCAGGATATTCGCGAAAGGAGAGAAAGCCCGGAATATAGGGCATGGTGGTGGCGATGCGCGCCACCTGATATTCGACAAGCTCTAGCGATGGCCAGGCAAGGAGCACCATCGCAGCCCGCGTCAGTTCGCCGCCTTGCTCAAACCCGACATCGGCACCGCCGATCAGTCGGGGAGGATCCGTATCCAGGCGATCCTCATAGATCACCGAAGACGCCAGTTCAAGTTGCTGTGCGCGTAATGACGCGAGATCCATACGTCCTCCTTACTGATGCCAGGCGGCCGACAGACGGTGTACCGCCTCGACAAAGACTCCTGCATGTTCCGGCGCGACATCCTGATGAATACCGTGACCGAGGTTAAACACGTGGCCTTCGCCTTTGCCAAAGCCCGCCAGAATGGTGGCAACTTCCTCTTCGATGCGCGCGTGCGGCGCATACAGCATGGAAGGATCCATGTTGCCTTGCAGAGCGACTTTATGGCCCACGCGACGACGCGCATCGGCGATATCGGTGGTCCAGTCCAGGCCCAGCGCATCACAACCGGTTTCCGCCATCGCTTCCAGCCACTGCCCACCGCCTTTAGTAAACAGTGTTACCGGCACGCGGCACCCTTCGTTTTCACGCAGCAGGCCATCAACGATTTTATGCATGTAATAGAGCGAGAACTGCTGATAATCGCGCCCGGTCAGCACGCCGCCCCAGGTATCAAAAATCATCACTGATTGCGCGCCAGCGCGGATCTGCGCGTTCAGGTACAGCGTGACGCTCTGCGCCAGCTTATCGAGCAGCGCGTGCAGCGTATGCGGCTCGGCGTACATCATTTTTTTGATCACGGTAAACGCTTTGCTGCTGCCGCCTTCCACCATATAGGTCGCCAGCGTCCATGGGCTGCCGGAGAAGCCAATCAACGGCACTTCGCCTTTCAGCTCGCGGCGAATGGTGCGCACCGCGTTCATCACATAGCCCAATTCGTTTTCCGGGTCCGGAATCGGTAGCTTATCCACATCAGCTTTGCTGGTGATGGGCGACGTGAAGCGCGGCCCTTCGCCGGCTTCAAAATAGAGGCCCAGCCCCATCGCGTCCGGCACGGTGAGAATGTCCGAGAAAAG
The DNA here is from genome assembly GCA_018261615.1 of Pseudomonadota bacterium. Taxonomy (GTDB): domain Bacteria; phylum Pseudomonadota; class Gammaproteobacteria; order Enterobacterales; family Enterobacteriaceae; genus Kosakonia. The sequence goes on from JAGTSE010000049.1 coordinate 10,017, forward strand.
GATCGCCGCATCAAGCTTGTAGCGGCGCAACGGTTGAAGCGTCACTTCACAGGCCAGCTCAGCGTTTTTACACAACGACATAAAGTCGCCTGCTTGCGCACGCGTCGCTTTGTACTCCGGCAAATAGCGGCCAGCCTGGCGCATCATCCATACTGGCGTCATGTCTACGGGCTGGCGCTGGAGCGCGCGCAGGTAACGATCGTTTTTCAGTTCGGTCATTTTCAGTTCCTTAAGCGTCAGACCGTTATTGTATCACGTCATTGATCGTCTGCCCGACACATCGCCACGGTGTCTTCAATCAGACGACGCGCCACTGTGCCCGGCGGCGGCAGTAGCGGCAAGGCGTCATAGCGATACCAGCCCGCATCTAACAGTTCTTTCGGATCGATATGAATTTCACCGCTGTCATACTCCGCCATAAAGGCCGTCATCAGCGATTGCGGGAAGGGCCATGGCTGTGAGGTGACATAACGCAGGTTCTTCACCTTGATACCGCTCTCTTCCATCACTTCACGCGCTACCGCCTGCTCCAGCGTTTCACCGACTTCAACAAACCCGGCAAGCACAGTGTAGATGCCATTGCGGTGACGGGTATGTTGCGCGAGCAGGATGCTGTCGTCGCGGCGAATCGCGACAATGATGCAGGGGGCAATTTGCGGATAATAACGCTCCCGACAGTGGTCGCAGAGCATCGCCCACTCGGTTTTGCTCGGGTGCATGGTGTGCCCACAATAACCGCAAAACTGATGCGAACGGTAAAACTCGGCCAGTTGCACGCCGCGCCCGGCTAACTGGAAAAGACCGACATCCTGATCGATCAGCAGTCGCACGGAGCCCATATCATGTCGACGACTCTGACGAACCATCCACACCGGTTCGCCCTGCCATTCCCCAATGTGAAGCGCACTTTGGCCCACAAGTTCGAAATTTCCCGGCTTACCATATGGTAATTCTCCACCGGGCAACCATAATTTTTGTTCATGGCTCACGATCCACCAGCCATGATCAGATGCTTCAATAATACGTACCATTGCACTACCTTAGCTTCACTGGCATGTTATTAACATTATTATTACATTTTTCTGAACTTACATATTTGCGGAGCCATTTATGCTAGACCAGTTAGAAAATCTGACAGAGCGCGTTGGAGGAAGTAACAAACTTGTCGGCCATTGGCTACTTGTTCGTAAGCAGCTTCTTGTTTCTTACTACAATCTGGTTGGCATTAAACCGGGCAAAGGATCGTACATGCAGCTCAATGAAAAAGCTCTGGACGATTTTTGTCACAACCTGGTGGAATACCTCTCCGCCGGACATTTCAATATTTATGAACGTATCATCAGCGAAATGGAAGGTACCAACCCACTTTTAGCCGCCACGCAACTATATCCGCAACTCGAAGCCAACACAGTGGAACTCATGAATTACTATGACTCCAGCCTGGAAAACGCCATCAATGACGACAACTGTCTGGAGTTCCAACAGGCACTATCAGATATCGGCGAAGCGCTTGCCGCCCGCTTTATGCTGGAAGACAAGTTGATTGTGCTGGCCCTTGATAACAACCTCAACGAGAGCGTCAATGCCGAAAGTGGAATGGCGCGCCCTGCTTGAGTTCTTAAGTATTAGCGCGTAGTTTAAAAAGCAGTCCCCCGTTCTTGGACGGGGTTTTTCTTGTCGGAGTGCCACTGTTTTACACAAAAGCTTTCGTTCTGTGTCAAGGCGGCAAATCTGTTCACCCCGGGAGCTTACATCAAGTAAGTGACCGGGGTGAACAGATGCAGCCAACACAGACACAGTGCGAAAGATGAAGTGTAAAAAGGCTGAGACCGTTAATTCGGGATCCGCGGAACCTGATCGGGTTAAGACCTGCGAAGGGAACAAGAGTAATCCATTCACAACGACCACCCTCACGGGCGGTTTGCTGCCATTACTCCATCCGTCGTCTGACAAGCCATCTCATAATTATGGAATGAGCTATGTCTGCAAAAACTGTTACACGCCGTGAACAGCGCGCCCAGGCGCAACACTTCATTGATACGCTGGAAGGCACCGCTTTCCCCAATTCGCAACGCATTTACATCACTGGTTCGCAGCCAGATATCCGCGTGCCCATGCGTGAAATCCAGCTCAGCCCGACGCTTATCGGCGGCACCAAAGCGCAGCCGCAGTATGAAGAAAACGAGGCCGTGCCGGTATATGACACCTCCGGCCCGTATGGCGATCCGGCGGTCACAATTGATGTGCAACAGGGGCTGGCAAAGCTGCGTGCACCGTGGATAACCGCCCGCAACGACACTGAAACGCTCGATGAACGCAGCTCCGCGTACACCAAAGAGCGGCTGGCCGATGACGGCCTTGATGAGCTGCGTTTTAGCGGTTTGCTAACGCCACAACGCGCCAAAGCAGGTTGCTGCGTGACCCAGTTGCACTACGCCCGCCAGGGGATCGTGACGCCGGAAATGGAGTTTATCGCTATCCGTGAAAACATGGGCCGCGAGCGCATCCGCAGCGAAGTGCTGCGCAGGCAGCATCCGGGCGAAGGCTTTGGCGCTCGCCTGCCGGAAAACATCACGTCGGAATTTGTCCGCGATGAAGTGGCGGCTGGTCGCGCCATTATTCCTGCCAATATTAACCACCCGGAGTCGGAGCCGATGATTATCGGTCGCAACTTCCTAGTTAAAGTGAACGCCAACATCGGTAACTCAGCGGTGACCTCTTCCATCGAAGAAGAGGTGGAAAAGCTGGTCTGGTCAACCCGCTGGGGCGCGGACACGGTGATGGATCTCTCCACAGGGCGTTATATCCATGAAACCCGCGAATGGATCCTGCGTAACAGTCCGGTGCCGATCGGCACCGTACCGATCTATCAGGCGCTGGAGAAGGTCAACGGGATCGCCGAAGATCTGAACTGGCAGGCGTTCCGCGACACACTACTGGAGCAAGCGGAACAAGGGGTGGATTACTTCACCATTCACGCGGGTGTGCTGCTGCGTTACGTGCCGATGACCGCCCGTCGTCTGACCGGCATTGTTTCGCGCGGCGGCTCGATTATGGCGAAATGGTGCCTTTCCCATCATCAGGAGAACTTCCTCTACACCCACTTCCGCGAAATCTGCGAGATCTGCGCCGCTTATGACGTTGCATTGTCGCTGGGCGATGGTCTGCGTCCGGGTTCTATTCAGGACGCCAACGACGAAGCGCAATTCGCGGAGTTGCACACACTGGGCGAGCTAACCAAAATCGCCTGGGAGTATGACGTACAGGTGATGATTGAAGGCCCGGGGCATGTGCCGATGCAGATGATCCGCCGCAATATGACCGAAGAACTGGAACACTGCCACGGAGCGCCGTTCTACACGCTTGGGCCACTCACTACGGATATCGCTCCGGGTTACGATCACTTCACCTCCGGCATTGGCGCGGCGATGATTGGCTGGTTTGGCTGCGCAATGCTTTGTTATGTCACGCCGAAAGAGCACCTTGGCTTGCCGAACAAAGAGGATGTGAAACAGGGGCTTATCACCTATAAGATCGCCGCCCACGCGGCTGACCTCGCCAAAGGGCATCCCGGCGCGCAGATCCGCGATAACGCCATGTCGAAAGCGCGCTTTGAGTTCCGCTGGGAAGACCAGTTTAATCTGGCGCTCGACCCCTTCACCGCCCGTGCGTATCACGATGAAACTCTGCCGCAGGAATCCGGCAAAGTCGCCCACTTCTGCTCGATGTGCGGGCCGAAATTCTGCTCAATGAAAATCTCCCAGGAAGTGCGCGATTATGCTGCTTCCCAGGCTATTGAAGTCGGCATGGCAGACAAGTCGAACGACTTCCGCGCCCGCGGCGGCGAGATCTACCTGAAACGGGAGGAAGCCTGATGTACCAGCCTGATTTCCCGCCGGTACCTTTCCGTCTGGGGCTTTATCCGGTCGTCGACAGCGTCGAATGGCTGGCCCGACTGCTGGATGCCGGAGTACGCACCCTGCAATTACGCATTAAAGATAAGCGTGATAACGAGGTCGAAGAGGATGTCATTGCCGCCATTGCGCTTGGCCGCCGCTACCACGCGCGGCTGTTTATCAATGACTACTGGCGGCTGGCGATCAAACACCAGGCTTACGGCGTTCACCTCGGCCAGGAAGACCTGGAAACCACGGATCTTAGCGCGATTCGCGCGGCAGGTTTGCGTCTTGGCGTGTCGACCCATGACGATATGGAGATCGACGTGGCGCTGGCGGCGCGTCCGTCTTATATCGCGCTGGGCCATGTTTTCCCCACGCAAACCAAACAGATGCCTTCCGCGCCGCAGGGACTGGAACAACTGACACGACATATTGCGCGGCTGGCCGATTATCCTACCGTAGCAATCGGCGGTATCAGTCTCACGCGCACACCAGAAGTACTGGCGACGGGCGTTGGCAGCATCGCGGTGGTCAGTGCAATCACCCAGGCCGCTGACTGGCGTCTGGCCACCGAGCAATTACTGGCGCTTGCGGGGGTGGGTGATGAATGATCGCGATTTTATGCGCTACAGCCGCCAGATCCTGCTGGAAGATATCGCTGTTGTCGGCCAGCAAAAGCTGCTCGCCAGCCGGGTGCTGATTGTTGGTCTCGGCGGTCTTGGCGCACCCGCTGCGGTTTACCTTGCTGGCGCGGGCATCGGCACGCTGGCGCTGGCCGATGACGACGCAGTACACCTGAGTAACCTGCAACGGCAAATCCTGTTCACCACGGACGATATCAACCAACCGAAAGCGGGCGTCACCGCGCAACGCCTACACCAGCTTAACCCGGATATCGAACTGATTACCCTTGAGCAGCGGCTCAGCGGTGAAGTGCTACAACAGCAAGTCGCGCAGGCCGATGTGGTGCTCGATTGCAGCGACAATATAGCCACTCGCCAGGCGATTAATGCCGCCTGCGTGGAGCAGGAAACACCGTTGATCAGCGCCAGTGCTGTTGGCTTTGGCGGACAGATGATGGTACTGACACCGCCCTGGCAACAGGGCTGTTATCGCTGTCTGTGGCCCGATGAAAGCGAACCGGATCGCAACTGCCGTACGGCGGGCATTGTTGGCCCGGTGGTCGGCGTTATGGGTGCCATGCAGGCGCTGGAAGCCATCAAATTATTAAGCGGCATCAGCACCACTAGCGGCGAGTTACGACTATTTGATGCCCGTACCAATCTCTGGCGCACGCTGGTATTGCATCGCGCACAGGGATGCCCGGTATGCGGAGGGCGGCATGCAAATACGCTTCAATGATGAGCAAATGCAGTGTGCGTCCGGGCTTTCCGTTGCTGCGCTATTGCAGCAAATCAATCAGCTAAAACCCGGTGCCGCGCTGGCGGTGAATCAGCAGATCCTGCCGCGCGAGCGCTGGGACTGTCATCTTGTGCAGGACGGCGACGAGATCCTGCTTTTTCAGGTTATCGCAGGGGGTTGAGATGTTACGTATTGCAGATAAAACGTTTACCTCGCGGCTGTTTACCGGCACCGGTAAATTTTCCTCGCCGCAACTGATGATCGATGCGATCCGCGCCTCCGGCAGCGAACTGGTCACTCTGGCCATGAAGCGCGTGGATCTACGTAAACAAAGTGATGGCATCCTGCAACCGTTGCGTGATGCAGGCGTCACGCTGCTGCCGAACACATCCGGGGCGAAGAATGCTGAGGATGCCATTTTTGCCGCGCAACTGGCGCGTGAAGCGTTGGGAACCCACTGGTTAAAGCTGGAAATCCACCCGGATGCCCGCTGGCTGTTGCCGGATCCGATCGAAACCCTGCGCGCGGCAGAAAAGCTGGTGCAGCAGGGTTTTGTGGTGCTGCCCTACTGCGGTGCCGATCCGGTGCTGTGCAAACGACTGGAAGAGGTCGGTTGCGCGGCAGTCATGCCGCTGGGCGCGCCGATTGGTTCAAACCAGGGGCTGGAAACCCGCGCCATGCTGGAGATCATCATTGAACAGGCGAATGTCCCGGTGGTGGTTGACGCCGGTATTGGTACGCCCAGCCATGCTACACAAGCGCTGGAGATGGGCGCAGATGCCGTGCTGGTGAATACCGCCATTGCCGTCGCCGACGATCCGGTCATCATGGCGCGTGCTTTTCGTCTGGCAGTAGAAGCCGGAACGCTTGCGCGTCAGGCCGTACCGGGTGTGCGCCAGCGCTTTGCAGCGGCCACCAGCCCGCTGACCGGTTTTCTGGAGGCTGCCTTATGAGCACCTTTAGCGATTACTGGCGGCAACTCAACTGGGATGATATTGGTCTGCGTATCCACAGTAAAACCGCAGCCGATGTTGAACGTGCGCTGAACGCCAGGCAACCGACGCGCGACGATATGATGGCGCTGCTCTCCCCGGCTGCCAGCGGTTTTCTTGAAACCATGGCGCAGCGCGCGCAACGGCTGACCCGACAACGGTTTGGTAACACAGTCAGCTTTTATGTTCCGCTGTATTTGTCGAACCTCTGCGCCAATGACTGTACCTACTGCGGCTTTTCGATGAGTAACCATCTGAAACGCAAGACGCTGGATGAACAGGAGATTGCTCGTGAATGTGCAGCCTTGCGCGATCTGGGCTTTGAGCATCTGCTACTGGTAACCGGCGAGCATCAGAGCAAAGTGGGAATGGACTATTTTCGTCGCCATTTACCCGACATTCGCCGCCAGTTCGCCTCACTACAGATGGAAGTACAGCCGCTCTCCGAAGAAGAGTATGCCGAGCTGAAAACCCTTGGGCTGGATGGCGTAATGGTCTACCAGGAAACTTATCACGAAGCCCAGTATGCCCGGCACCACCTGCGGGGCAAGAAGCAGGATTTTTTCTGGCGCCTGGAAACGCCGGACAGACTTGGCCGCGCCGGGATCGACAAAATCGGCCTCGGCGCCCTGATGGGGCTTTCCGATAGCTGGCGCGTAGATTGTTATATGGTGGCGGAACACCTGCTATGGTTGCAGCAGCACTACTGGCAAAGCCGCTTTTCCGTCTCTTTCCCGCGCCTGCGCCCCTGTGCAGGCGGCATTGAACCCGCATCACTGATGGATGAGCGTCAGTTGGTACAAACCATTTGCGCTTTCCGCCTGCTGGCGCCGGATGTGGAACTGTCACTCTCGACGCGCGAATCGCCACACTTCCGCGATCATGTGATCCCACTGGCCATCAACAATGTCAGCGCGTTTTCTAAAACACAGCCTGGAGGTTACGCCGATGACCATCCGGAACTGGAGCAGTTTTCGCCGCACGACGGACGCCGCCCGCAAGAAGTTGCTGACGCATTAGTTGCAAGCGGGTTGCAACCCGTATGGAAAGACTGGGATAGCTGGCTGGGACGTTCGCCGCAAAAAAACAGCAATACGCTGATAACGGGTTAAAACCTTGCGGCGTGCCGCGTAAAAGCAGGATCGGACTGTCGCACACCGTCAGCCGATCCTGCATAGTGTCTGTGTCAGCTTCACTGTCTGACCGGAGCGATCGCTTTACTTTCCCCTCATATCGCTCCGTTTTTCCCCCCCAACGGAATAAAAAACCATGCATATTGATATACATTACCCATTGCGGCACACCAGTTGTAACCGGTTTCAAGTAAACCCGGGTTTCTTTGTGATGCCATACACACAATCACGGTAAAGCGGTTGTTGATCTCAACTGCGCTGGATAATTATCAACAATCCCATCAACACGAGGCTGACTATGAAAAACATCGTTTTATGTTGTGCTGCGGGTATGTCCACCAGCATGCTGGTGCAGCGGATGAAAGATGCAGCACAGAAGAAAGGACTCGAAGTTTCTATCAAAGCGGTTCCTGTTGCCGAATTTAAGGATGAGATTGCAACGGCGGATATCGTGTTGCTGGGGCCACAAGTGAAATACGAGCAGGCAAAACTACAGGCGCAAGCGGAACCGTTAGGTAAAAAGGTAGCGGTTATCGACATGATGGATTACGGCATGATGAAAGGCGATGTCGTACTTGAGAAAGCCCTTAAGCTTCTGGAGTGAGCACATGGAAGATTTAGAAACTATCATTATGGAATTGCTGGTTAACGCGGGTGCCGCGCGCAGCCAGGCGTTGACTGCGCTGCAACAGGCACGTAAAGGCGATTTTGACGCGGCGGAACAAGCGATGGAAGAGTCGCGGGAGTTCGTTAAAGCCGCGCATAAAATTCAGACTCAGTTGATCGGTCTGGATGAAGGGACTGGTAAACTGCCGGTCAATCTGATTACCGTCCATTCACAGGATCATCTGATGAACGCGATGGTGATTCAGGATCTGGCAGGTGACATGATTGAGCTGTATCGTCGTCTGCCTCTGCGTAATTGACGGAGCAAACATCGCCTGTGTCGCAGGCATAAAAAACCCGCCGAAGCGGGTTTTTTATTAGGCGTAACGATTACTCGTTATCTGAACCACCCAGACCTGCGTTCAGCAGTTCTGCCAGGCTCGCAGTCGCATCTTCCGCAGTGACCTGCGGTGCTGCTGGCAGTTCGCCAGCGGCGCGACGGCGCATACGATCCTGGTGGTACGCATAACCGGTACCGGCCGGGATCAGACGACCCACGATGACGTTCTCTTTCAGACCGCGCAGTTCGTCGCGTTTGCCCGCAACGGCTGCTTCGGTAAGCACACGAGTCGTCTCCTGGAACGATGCCGCGGAGATGAAGGACTCGGTTGCCAGAGACGCTTTGGTGATACCCAGCAGATCGCGTGCATAAGTTGCACTGATTTTGCCGCTCGCTTCCAGATCGCGGTTGGCAATCTTAACGCGAGAGTATTCAACCTGCTCACCTTCCAGGAAGTCGGAGCTTCCTGCGTTAACGATGGTGGCTTTACGCAGCATCTGACGAACGATAACTTCGATATGCTTATCGTTGATCTTAACGCCCTGAAGACGATAAACGTCCTGCACTTCGTTCACGATATAACGGGTTACCGCGTGAACGCCACGCAGACGCAGAATGTCGTGCGGCGCTTCCGGACCGTCGGAAACCACGTCACCACGTTCTACGCGTTCACCTTCAAACACGTTGAGCTGACGCCATTTCGGAATCATCTCTTCGTACGGATCGCTACCGTCAACCGGCGTGATCACCAGACGACGTTTACCTTTGGTTTCTTTACCGAAGGAAATGATACCGCTGATTTCAGCCAGAATTGCCGGTTCTTTCGGACGACGAGCTTCGAACAGATCCGCAACGCGCGGCAGACCACCGGTGATGTCCTTGGTACCGCCGGATTCCTGAGGAATACGCGCCAGGGTGTCACCAGAGCTGATCTGTACGCCATCTTCCAACTGTACAATCGCTTTACCTGGCAGGAAGTACTGCGCAGGCATATCGGTACCAGGGATCAGAACGTCGTTACCCTGAGCATCAACGATTTTCAGCGCAGGACGTAGATCTTTACCACCAGCAGTACGTTCAGCGGAATCCAGAACCACCAGAGAAGACAGACCGGTCAGCTCGTCGGTCTGACGAGTAATGGTCTGGCCGTCGATCATATCAGTGAAGCGGATGAAACCACTTACTTCGGTGATAACCGGCATGGTGTGCGGATCCCAGTTTGCAACGGTTTCACCGCCGGTAACCTGCTCACCATCACCCTTCGCCATTACCGCACCGTAAGGCACTTTATAGCTTTCTTTGGTACGACCGAACTCGTCGATCAGTTTCAGCTCGGTGTTACGAGAGGTCACAACCAGCTTGCCTGCGGAGTTAACAACAGACTTCGCGTTGCTTAGCTTGATGCTACCTTTGTTTTTCACCTGGATGCTGGATTCAGCAGCAGCACGAGATGCCGCACCACCGATGTGGAACGTACGCATCGTCAGCTGTGTACCCGGCTCACCGATGGATTGTGCCGCGATAACGCCGATTGCTTCACCTTTGTTGATGATGTGGCCACGCGCCAGGTCACGACCGTAGCAGTGCGCACATACACCAAAGTCGGTGTCACAAGATACAACAGAACGTACTTTCACTGAGTCAACAGAGTTCGCTTCCAGCAGGTCACACCACTGTTCGTGCAGCAGTGTGTTGCGTGGAACCAGAATGTCTGCAGTACCCGGCTTCAGAATGTCTTCCGCAGTTACACGACCCAGAACGCGATCGCGCAGCGGCTCTTTAACATCACCACCCTCGATTACTGGGGTCATGGTGATACCTTCGAGAGTGCCACAATCGTCTTCGGTTACAACCAGATCCTGCGCAACGTCAACCAGACGACGCGTCAGATAACCGGAGTTCGCGGTTTTCAGTGCGGTATCCGCCAGACCTTTACGCGCACCGTGAGTAGAGATGAAGTACTGAAGTACGTTCAGACCTTCACGGAAGTTCGCGGTGATCGGCGTTTCGATGATGGAGCCATCTGGCTTCGCCATCAGACCACGCATACCAGCAAGCTGACGAATCTGTGCTGCAGAACCACGCGCACCGGAGTCGGCCATCATGTAGATGCTGTTGAAGGAAACCTGCTGCTCTTCTACGCCGTCACGGTTAATCACGGTTTCAGTTTGCAGGTTGTCCATCATTGCTTTGGATACACGATCGTTCGCCGCAGCCCAGATATCGATAACTTTGTTATAGCGTTCGCCCGCGGTTACCAGACCAGACTGGAACTGCTCCTGGATCTCAGCAACTTCAGCTTCCGCTTCAGAGATGATTTCATGTTTCTTCTCTGGGATGACCATGTCATCAATACCAACAGATGCACCTGAACGGGCTGCATAAGCAAAGCCGGTGTACATTGTCTGGTCAGCAAAGATAACGGTCGGCTTCAGACCCAAAATGCGGTAACAGGTGTTCAGCATTTTAGAGATCGCTTTCTTGCCCAGCGCCTGGTTGACGATGGAGAAAGGCAGACCTTTCGGTACGATCATCCACAGAATGGCACGGCCAACGGTCGTGTCTTTAATGCTGGTAATCGCTACGAATTCACCGTTTTCATCTTTTTCATATTCGGTGATACGCACTTTAACGCGCGCATGCAGAGAGGCCAGCCCAGCGCGATAAATACGCTCAGCTTCTTTCGGGCCAGTCAGCACCATGCCTTCGCCTTTGGCGTTAACACAGTCACGGGTCATGTAGTACAGACCCAGTACAACGTCCTGAGAAGGAACGATGATTGGCTCACCGTTCGCTGGAGACAGGATGTTGTTGGTAGACATCATCAGCGCACGCGCTTCCAACTGGGCTTCCAGCGTCAGCGGTACGTGAACAGCCATCTGGTCACCATCGAAGTCGGCGTTATATGCCGCACAAACCAGCGGGTGCAGCTGGATAGCTTTACCTTCGATCAGCACTGGCTCAAATGCCTGAATACCCAGACGGTGCAGGGTTGGTGCACGGTTCAGCAGTACCGGGTGTTCGCGGATAACTTCGTCCAGGATATCCCAAACGACAGCTTCTTCACGCTCAACCATTTTCTTCGCGGCTTTGATGGTGGTGGCGAGGCCACGCAGTTCCAGCTTGCCGTAGATGAACGGTTTGAACAGCTCCAGTGCCATTTTCTTCGGCAGGCCGCACTGATGCAGACGCAGGTATGGACCTACGGTGATTACAGAACGACCGGAGTAGTCAACACGTTTACCGAGCAGGTTCTGACGGAAACGCCCCTGTTTACCTTTGATCATATCGGCCAAAGATTTCAGCGGACGTTTGTTGGAACCGGTGATCGCACGACCGCGACGGCCGTTATCCAGCAGGGCGTCAACCGCTTCCTGCAGCATACGTTTTTCGTTGCGTACGATGATGTCCGGAGCCGCCAGATCCAGCAGACGTTTCAGACGGTTGTTACGGTTGATCACGCGGCGGTACAGATCGTTCAGATCCGACGTCGCGAAACGACCACCATCCAGCGGAACCAGCGGACGCAGATCCGGCGGCAGCACTGGCAGAACGGTCAGAATCATCCATTCCGGTTTGTTACCAGACTGTACGAAGGCTTCCAGCAGTTTGATACGCTTGGTCAGCTTCTTACGTTTGGTTTCGGAGTTAGTTTCGTTCAGCTCTTCGCGCAGTTGTTCGCACTCTTGCTCCAGATCCATGCTTTTCAGCAGGGCCTGGATAGCTTCGGCACCCATTTTTGCGTCGAATTCGTCACCGAACTCTTCCAGCGCGTCCAGATACTGTTCTTCGGTCAGGATCTGGTTACGTTCCAGATTGGTCATACCGCCTTCGATAACCACATAAGATTCGAAGTACAGAACACGTTCGATATCGCGCAGCGGCATATCCAGCAGCAGGCCGATACGGGACGGCAGGGATTTCAGGAACCAGATGTGCGCGGTCGGTGACGCCAGCTCGATGTGGCCCATACGCTCACGGCGCACTTTAGTCTGGGTCACTTCAACGCCGCACTTCTCACAGATCACACCACGGTGTTTCAGGCGCTTGTACTTACCGCACAGGCACTCGTAGTCTTTTACCGGCCCAAAGATACGGGCGCAGAAAAGACCGTCACGCTCAGGCTTGAACGTACGGTAGTTAATGGTTTCCGGCTTTTTCACTTCACCGAAAGACCAGGAACGGATCATGTCTGGCGAAGCCAGAGCAATTTTGATCGCATCAAACTCTTCGGTTTTAGTTTGCGCTTTCAGAAACTTTAATAAGTCTTTCACGGATTGGCTCCCGTCGGAGTTAGCACATTCCGCTGCCGGGTATTACCCCGACAGCGGTGACCTGTTTGAGCGAGAATTACTCGTCTTCCAGTTCGATGTTGATACCCAGAGAACGGATCTCTTTCAACAATACGTTGAAGGATTCCGGCATACCTGGTTCCATCTGATGGTTGCCGTCCACGATGTTTTTATACATCTTGGTACGACCATTTACGTCATCAGACTTAACGGTAAGCATTTCTTGCAGGGTGTAAGCGGCACCATAAGCTTCCAGTGCCCATACTTCCATCTCACCGAAGCGCTGACCACCGAACTGTGCCTTACCACCCAGCGGCTGCTGAGTAACCAGGCTGTAAGAACCGGTGGAACGCGCATGCATCTTGTCATCAACCAGGTGGTTCAGTTTCAGCATGTACATGTAGCCGACGGTAACCTGGCGCTCGAATTGCTCACCGGTACGGCCGTCGAACAGGGTGATCTGACCGGAAGTCGGCAGGCCACCCAGCTGCAACAGTTCCTTGATTTCGGACTCTTTCGCACCGTCGAATACCGGCGTTGCGATCGGCATGCCTTTGCGCAGGTTTTCAGCCAGACGCAGAACTTCTTCATCACTGAAGGTATTCAGGTCAACTTTCTGACGAACGTCAGCGCCCAGATCGTATGCACGCTGGATGAATTCGCGCAGTTTCGCGACTTCCTGCTGCTGTTTCAGCATGGCGTTAATCTTGTCGCCAATACCTTTCGCAGCCATCCCCAGGTGGGTTTCGAGGATCTGACCGATGTTCATACGAGACGGTACGCCCAGCGGGTTCAGGACGATGTCTACCGGCGTGCCGTTTTCATCGTAAGGCATATCTTCGATCGGGTTGATCTTAGAAATAACACCTTTGTTACCGTGACGACCTGCCATCTTATCACCAGGCTGGATCTGACGTTTAACAGCCAGATAAACCTTAACAATCTTCAGCACGCCCGGTGCCAGATCGTCGCCCTGAGTGATTTTACGGCGTTTCGCTTCGAGTTTTTTCTCGAACTCGTGTTTCAGTTCGTCGTACTGCTCAGCCAGTTGCTCCAGCTGATTTTGTTTCGCTTCGTCGGTCAGGCCGAGTTCCAGCCAGCGGTCGCGTGGCAGTTTGTCGAGCTTCTCAGCTTCAACGCCGCCGGAAACCAGCACGGTATGGATACGGCTAAACAGGCCAGCTTCGAGGATTTGCAGTTCTTCAGACAGATCTTTCTTCGCCTGCTTCAGCTGCATCTCTTCGATTTCCAGCGCACGTTTGTCTTTTTCCACGCCATCGCGGGTAAAGACCTGAACGTCGATAACAGTACCGGAAACACCGTTCGGCACGCGCAGAGAAGAGTCTTTAACATCAGACGCTTTCTCACCGAAGATCGCGCGCAGCAGTTTCTCTTCTGGCGTCAGCTGAGTTTCGCCTTTCGGCGTTACTTTACCAACCAGAATGTCGCCGCCGGTCACTTCCGCACCGATGTAAACGATACCGGATTCATCCAGTTTGGAGAGCGCTGCTTCACCTACGTTCGGGATGTCAGCGGTGATCTCTTCCGGCCCCAGCTTGGTGTCACGAGACACGCACGCCAGTTCCTGAATGTGGATCGTTGTAAAACGATCTTCCTGAACAACGCGTTCGGAGACAAGGATGGAGTCTTCGAAGTTGTAACCGTTCCACGGCATGAACGCTACGCGCATGTTCTGGCCGAGTGCCAGTTCACCAAGGTCGGTAGACGGGCCGTCTGCCAGCACGTCGCCGCGCTCAATTGGTTCACCCAGGTAAACACACGGCATCTGGTTGATACAGGTGTTCTGGTTAGAACGGGTATATTTGGTCAGGTTATAGATGTCGATACCTGCTTCGCCCGGGTACATCTCGTCTTCGTTAACTTTGATAACGATACGGGAAGCATCCACGTACTGAACGGTACCGCCACGTTTCGCCACTGCGGTTACACCGGAGTCAACGGCAACAGCACGTTCCATACCGGTACCAACCAGCGGCTTATCAGCACGCAGAGTCGGAACCGCCTGACGTTGCATGTTCGCACCCATCAATGCACGGTTGGCGTCATCGTGTTCCAGGAACGGGATCAGGGACGCACCGACGGAAACTACCTGCTGGGTGGAAACGTCCATATAGTCAACCTGGTCTGCGCTGAAAAGGCTGGATTCGCCTTTGCTGCGGCAGGTTACCAGATCGTCTACAAAACGACCTTCTTCCGTCAGGTTGGTGTTCGCCTGAGCGATGACATAGTTACCTTCTTCAATTGCAGAAAGGTAATGGATCTCGTCAGTTACCACGCCGTCAGTGACTTTACGGTACGGTGTTTCGAGGAAGCCGTATTCGTTAGTCTGTGCATACACGGACAGGGAGTTGATCAGACCGATGTTCGGACCTTCAGGCGTTTCGATAGGACATACGCGACCGTAATGGGTCGGGTGAACGTCTCGAACTTCGAACCCTGCACGCTCACGGGTCAGACCGCCTGGGCCAAGTGCAGAGATACGACGTTTATGCGTAATCTCGGACAGTGGGTTGTTCTGGTCCATAAACTGTGACAGCTGGCTGGAACCGAAGAACTCTTTCACGGCTGCGGAGATCGGCTTGGCGTTGATCATATCCTGCGGCATCAGGGTATCCAGATCGCCCAGAGACAGACGCTCTTTCACCGCACGCTCGACACGCACCAGGCCAACGCGGAACTGGTTTTCCGCCATTTCGCCAACAGAACGGATACGACGGTTGCCGAGGTGGTCAATATCATCCACTTCACCAATGCCGTTACGGATACCGATGAGCTTTTTCATCACTTCGATGATGTCTTCTTTGCTCAGGATACCGGAACCTTCGATGGTGTCGCGCAGCAGAGAACGGTTGAACTTCATACGACCAACTGCAGACAGATCGTAGCGGTCTTCAGAGAAGAACAGGTTCTCGAACAGGCTTTCAGCCGCTTCACGAGTCGGCGGTTCGCCCGGACGCATCATACGGTAGATCTCTACCAGTGCGCTCAGTCGATCGTTGGTCGGATCGACGCGTACAGTCTCAGAGATGTACGGGCCGTGGTCCAGATCGTTGGTGAACAGCGTTTCGATACGTTTGTGGCCCGCCTGGCTCAGCTTCGCCAGCAGATCGAGCGACAGTTCCATGTTCGCCGGGCAGATCAGTTCGCCAGTGGATTCGTCGATATAGTCTTTAGACGCCACTTTACCTGCGATGTACTCAACCGGAACTTCGATATGTTGAATCTCGTCTTTTTCCAGCTGACGAATATGGCGCGCGGTAATACGGCGGCCTTTCTCAACATACATTTTGCCGTTCGCTTCGATGTCGAAGGACGCGGTTTCGCCGCGCAGACGTTCTGGCACCAGTTCCATTTGCAGCTTGTTGTCGCGAATCTCAAAGACCACTTTTTCAAAGAACAGGTCAAGGATCTGCTCAGTGGTATAGCTCAGCGCGCGCAGGATAATGGTAGCCGGCAGCTTACGACGACGGTCGATACGAACGAACAGGTTATCTTTCGGATCGAATTCAAAGTCCAGCCAGGACCCACGGTAAGGAATAATACGTGCGTTATAAAGCACCTTACCAGATGAGTGAGTTTTACCCTTATCGCTGTCAAAGAAGACGCCCGGGCTACGGTGGAGCTGAGAAACGATAACACGCTCAGTACCGTTGATAACAAAGGTACCGTTGTCAGTCATGAGCGGAATTTCGCCCATGTAGACTTCTTGTTCTTTAATGTCTTTGACTGTGCCTTCCGGCGCTTCGCGCTCGTAGATCACCAGACGCAGTTTTACGCGCAGTGGCGCGGAATACGTGACGCCACGGATCTGACACTCTTTAACGTCAAATACAGGTTCGCCAAGACGGTAGCTGACGTATTGCAGTTCCGAATGACCGCTGTAGCTCTTAATCGGGAACACGGAGCGGAATGCAGCTTCCAGACCGTACTGCCCTTCAGGATCTTGCTCGATAAACTTCTGGAACGAGTCAAGCTGGATAGAAAGGAGATATGGAATATCCAGAACTTGTGGACGTTTACCAAAATCCTTACGAATACGTTTTTTCTCGGTATAGGAGTAAACCATAGGGTTCCTCAGCTCGCTGACAAGTCGACCCACTCTGCCCGTCGAAAGGACAGTTTATGCAACACTATTTTTTTGACCGGAAAGTGGAGCACTTTCCGCAATGCTTGTTGCTATCACGCTTAAATCATTTCATTGCGATTTACACAGAAGCGAGCTCCTGTCGCAGTATATTAAGTCGTCGATAGAAACAAGCATTGTAAAGGCTACTGGTAGTCAAACAGTGTGAAACGCTACCGGCACCTTCTACAGCGCAAAAAGGCTGGTGACCAAAAAGTCACCAGCCATCAGCTTGATTACTCAAGCTGCAACCGGAAGGGTTGGCTTATTTAACTTCAACTTCAGCGCCAGCTTCTTCCAGAGATTTTTTCAGAGCTTCAGCGTCATCTTTGCTCACGCCTTCTTTCAGAGCGGCCGGAGCAGATTCTACCAGGTCTTTAGCTTCTTTCAGACCCAGGCCAGTTGCGCCACGTACTGCTTTGATAACAGCAACTTTGTTAGCGCCAGCGGCTTTCAGAATAACGTCGAATTCAGTTTTCTCTTCAGCAGCTTCAGCAGCCGGACCTGCAGCAACAGCTACAGCAGCAGCAGCAGAAACACCGAATTTTTCTTCCATTGCAGAAATCAGTTCTACAACGTCCATTACGGACATAGCGGCAACTGCTTCAATGATTTGATCTTTAGTGATAGACATTTAAATTGTTCCTGAATATCAGAATAAGTTTATACGTAAGCAAATGCTTTATAAAGAAAACTGCGATTAAGCAGCTTCTTTTGCATCGCGTACAGCAGCCAGAGTACGAACCAGTTTGCCAGCAGAGGCTTCTTTCATGGTTGCCATCAGGCGTGCAATTGCTTCTTCGTAGGTCGGCAGGGTTGCCAGGCGATCGATCTGGGACGCCGGGATCAACTCACCTTCAAAGGCAGCGGCTTTGACCTCAAATTTTGCATTCGCTTTCGCGAACTCTTTGAACAGACGAGCAGCAGCGCCCGGGTGTTCCATAGAGTATGCAATCAGGGTCGGACCAACAAACGCGTCTTTCAGGCACTCAAAAGAGGTACCTTCAACAGCACGGCGCAGCAGAGTGTTACGAACAACACGCATGTAAACGCCAGCTTCGCGACCTGCTTTACGCAGTTCAGTCATTTTATCTACGGTCACGCCACGGGAATCCGCAACAACCGCAGACAGCGCGCCTTTGGCTACTTCGCTGACTTCAGCAACAATCGCTTGTTTGTCTTGAAGATTTAAAGCCATTAGCTTTGCTCCTGGATGTTTGCCAGGGCTCATGCCCTGGAACTCACTTCACTCTTCTCAAAGAAAAGAGCGTCTTAATACGGTGAGCAGAAACAAGCCAAAGAGTACTTTAAAAATAATCTTTAGGTTCTGTCACCGTCTACGCAGGGAATTAAGCTTCTTACGAAACACCTGCGGTCTTCGACGGAGGCCTGGATAGGCCAGGCTCCAACGAACAAATCTTTTCTTGCTAGCTTACGCTAACAAATCATGGGGGTAAGATTGTAGACAAATTCACCACCCACGTAAAGGCGAATATTAGTTCGCTACTGCGCTAAGACCAGCCTGGTCTACCGCAACACCAGCACCCATGGTGGTGGAGATGCTAATTTTCTTGATGTACACGCCTTTCGCCTGAGTCGGTTTTGCTTTTTTCAGCGCAACCAGCAGAGCTTCCAGGTTTTCTTTCAGTTTGTCAGCGTCAAAGCTCACTTTACCGATAGTGGTATGGATGATGCCGTTTTTGTCGTTACGGTAACGAATCTGGCCAGCTTTAGCATTTTTAACTGCTTCAGCAACGTTCGGAGTTACAGTACCAACTTTCGGGTTCGGCATCAGGCCACGCGGACCCAGAACCTGGCCCAACTGGCCAACAACGCGCATTGCATCCGGAGAAGCAATAACAACGTCAAAGTTCATTTCGCCTTTTTTGATCTGGTCAGCCAGATCTTCCATACCTACCAGCTCTGCGCCAGCCGCTTTAGCAGCCTCAGCGTTCGGGCCCTGTGCAAATACGGCAACGCGAACTGAGCGGCCAGTACCGTGCGGCAGTACAGTTGCACCACGTACGTTCTGGTCAGATTTACGCGCATCGATACCGAGGTTAACGGCAACGTCTACGCTTTCTACGAATTTAGCAGTGGCCAGCTCTTTCAGCAGAGCAATGGCTTCGTTGATGTCGTACTGTTTGGTCGCATCAACTTTGTCACGGATCACGCGCATGCGCTTGGTCAGTTTAGCCATTTCTTAATCCTCCACTACCAGGCCCATGGAACGCGCAGTACCTTCGATTGAGCGAGTCATCGCTTCAATGTCAGCACCGGTCATGTCCGCGGCTTTAGTCTGAGCAATTTCCTGCAGTTGAGCGCGGGAGATTGTGCCTACTTTGTCTTTGTTCGGCTTGCCGGAACCAGACTTGATACCAGCCGCTTTCTTCAGCAGAACCGCTGCCGGAGGCGTTTTGGTAACGAAAGTGAAGGAACGGTCAGCGTAAACGGTAATAACTACCGGAATTGGCAGACCTTTTTCCAGGGATTCTGTTTTGGCGTTGAACGCTTTACAGAATTCCATGATGTTAACACCTTGCTGACCCAGAGCCGGACCGACTGGCGGGCTCGGGTTTGCCATGCCAGCTGAAACCTGCAGCTTGACGTAGGCCTGGACTTTCTTAGCCATTGAAATTTCCTCGTTTGGGTATAGCGCCCCGAAAGGCTTCCCGTGTTAAATATGTTTTACGCGCATATCGCCCGTAAAAACAAAAGGCGCGAAATTGTATGTCAATTTCGCGCCTTGTGCAATGTTTGATCGCCGAAGAATTAAGCTTTTTCTACCTGGCTGAAATCCAGCTCTACCGGGGTCGCACGACCAAAGATAGAAACGGAAACTTTCAGACGGGACTTCTCGTAGTCCACTTCTTCAACCACGCCGTTAAAGTCAGCGAACGGACCGTCGCTAACACGGACCATTTCGCCCGGTTCAAACAGCGTTTTCGGACGCGGCTTATCACCCACCTGCTGAAGGCGGTTCATAATCGCATCGACTTCTTTATCGCTAATCGGCGCGGGACGATCGGACGTACCACCGATGAAGCCCATAACGCGCGGAACGCTGCGTACCAGGTGCCAGCTGGCATCATTCATTACCATCTGGACAAGCACGTAGCCCGGGAAGAATTTACGTTCACTTTTGCGACGTTGGCCACCACGGATTTCAACCACTTCTTCGGTTGGAACCATAACTTCGCCAAACAACTCTTCCATGTTGTGTAATTTGATATGCTCACGCAGCGATGTTGCTACGCGGCCTTCAAAACCGGAAAACGCCTGAACGACGTACCAGCGCTTTTTAGGAGCTTCAGACATCTCAGAACCTCAGGCCAGTGATAAAGGAAACCAGGCGGACCAGAATACCATCCAGTCCCCACAGGATCAGTGACATGACCGCGGTTACCGCAGCCACGATCAATGTGGTGTGCAACGTTTCCTGACGAGTAGGCCAAATCACTTTACGTACTTCGGTTCTCGCTTCACGGGCAAATGCAACAGTCGCTTTACCCTTCGTCGTCAACAGCGCGACACCACCTGCTGCAGCAATCAAAATAACAACTGCCAGCGCGCGGAGTGGCAGCATCATGTCACGATAAAGATAGTTGCCAACGATAGCCACGAGCAGCAGTACTGCAACAACAACCCACTTCATCGCTTCCAGGCCGCGCCCGCTCCCTTGAGCTTCGGTATTCGCACTCATAAACCAACCTGTCACAAGAATTCATACAAACATTTTTGCCCCGCATAAGCGAGGCAACCAAACCGAAATACTCTGGCGAGATTCGGACTAACGCCCTCAACAGAGCCTGTCTCAGCAATGATTATGACAAAAAAAATCACTGATGAGCCAGGTTCTGGTTCGAAAGCGTACAAAAAGGGCATCAAATGATGCCCTTTTCTTACGCATTGCGTCAAATGTTATCAGCGATTAGCTGAGAACTTTTGCTACAACGCCCGCGCCAACGGTACGGCCGCCTTCACGGATTGCGAAACGCAGACCATCGTCCATCGCAATCGGGTGAATCAGGGTAACAACCATTTTG